>CAJULD010000006.1 GCA_910587505.1 uncultured Oscillospiraceae bacterium
GTACTAAACAGATGCACTTAAAATTATCTGCAAATCTTATTATACGAGGAGGTTCATATATGTGCGAACCGTTGTAACCGGACCGGGAACGCTGTATCTGGGCAAGCAGGGGGAACATCTGGCCCGCGAGCTGGCGTTCCCGGAAACCGCCCTCTGGGCGGCGGAATTCGGAGAGGGGCGCGCCCAGCTGCTCTGCCGTCCCCCCGGCGGCGCGGCGGCCTATGCCGTCACGCTGGAAATGGAGGAGGGCGCGGCCGTCTGGCCCGTCACCGGCGCCGACACCGCATGGACGGGGTACGGCTGCTGCGAGCTGCGCTGGAGCGCGGGAGACCGGGTGGTCAAATCCCGGACGTACCCCACCTTTGTGGCGGATGCTCTCTTCGGAGGGTACCCGGAGGAAAAGCCCGGCGGCATGGCGGATCACCGGCGGCTCGTCCACCGGGAGGACCCGGATCAGCATCCCATGGGGGCCATTACCGGCCTGACCGACGCCATTGGTAAAATTCCCCCGCCGGTGGCGGCACTGACAAATTTGGAACTGGAGGCACTTTTGAAATGAGCAAGTATCTGGACACCAACGGTCTGCTCTACGTATGGGGCAAGATCAGAAGCCTGCTCAGCGGCAAGGTGGACAAGGCGGAGGGCAAGGGTCTCTCCACCAACGATTACACCGCCGCGGACAAGGCAAAGCTGGACAGACTGGAGAACTACACGCTGCCCGCCGCCACCGCCGGGACCCTGGGCGGCGTAAAGGTGGGGACCGGTCTGGCGGTGACGGACGGGGTTCTGTCCGCCACCGGCGGCGGCACCGCGGACGCGGTAGCCTGGGAAAACGTGACCGGAAAGCCGGACGTGGCCCTGAAAAGCGACATTACCGGCATTTACAGGTACAGGGGCAGCGTCCCCTCCTTTTCCGCTCTCCCCGCCCGGAGCAACTCTGCCGGCGACGTGTGGAACGCGGAGGACACGGGGATGAACTACGCCTGGGACGGCGAGAGCTGGGACGCGCTGGGACAGCTGTTTGAAATCCAGACGATCACCAACGAGGAGATTGACGCCGCCCTGACCGCCTGATCTCCCATCATGGACAGGAAAGCGAGGAAGCAGGCAATGGCAAAATATCTGGACGCGGAGGGACTGCGTCATCTTCTGGAGATGCTCCGGCAGGCGCTGGCGGGTAAGCAGGACGCCGGCTCCGCCGTTACCATGGCGCAGGTAGACGCGGCCATCCGTGCCGCTGTTACCAGCGCCATTGAGGAGGCATATTAATGGAGCTGCGGACGCTTTTTCAAAGCATCGCCGGAGCCATCCGGAGCAGGGAGGGTTCCGCCGCTTCGATTCCGGCATCCCGATTCCCGGAGCGCATCCTGAATCTTCCGTCCGGCACGGATACCTCCGACGCCACGGCGGCCCCTGACGATGTCCTCAGCGGGAAAACCGCCTATGCGGGCGGGAAAAAAATCACCGGAGCCATCCCCGTCCGGCAAGCGGCGGTCATTACCCCCGGCGCGGTGGAACAGACCGCCGCCGCTGCCGGGACCTACGCCGCCGGGGACGTCAGAGTGGCCGGAGACGGAAATCTCGTTCCCGCCCATATCAAAAGCGGCGTCTCCATTTTCGGCGTGACAGGGGAGCTGCCGGGTATCAGCAGCGATTCTCCCGCCGTCAGCGGAAACGGACGCGCCTATTATAGCGGTCTGACCGCCCAGGTGCGCCCTGTGGAAGCGGTACTGGACCGGGAGAACGGGCATCTGCTTGTAAAATTCAACATTTACGCCACCTATTCCTCCACCCGCGCAGAGGGCAGCGGCACGTTTCAGATTGACATCGACGTCTGAAAGCGGCGGCAGGGAAAAGGCACAGGTCCGGCATAAATCAGATAATATTTTCATTGAGAAGGGAAGGAGGAGGATCTGTGGACAAGTCTTTACTCAGACGGCTGAGCAGTCTGCTCAGCATCAAAAGTCTGGTCACGTTGGCGCTGACGGCGGTATTTGCCGCCATGGCCGTGCAGGGAACCGTTTCCCAGGACTTCATGACCATTTACGCGGTCATCATCGCCTTTTATTTCGGCACACAAAGCAGCAAACTGCCGGACCCGGCAGGAGGCGGCAGTGAATAGGAATATTTTGCAGATTGCCGCCGGAGAGCTCGGCGTTACGGAGTCCCCTTCGGGGAGCAACCAGACCGGATATGGCCGCTGGTACGGCCTGAACGGGCAGCCCTGGTGCATGATGTTCGTTCAGTGGTGCTTTGCCCAGGCAGGCGCGCCGCTGCCCTTCAAAACGGCCAGCTGTTCTGCCCTGCTGCGCTGGTACAGGGAAAACCGTCCCCAGGATGTCGTCACAGAGCCCCAGCCCGGAGATATCGTGCTGTACAATTTTGGCCACACAGGCATTCTTACCGGCACGACAGCAAAGACCGTTACCGCCATCGAGGGTAACACCTCCCCCGGCGAAGCAGGCAGCCAGTCCAACGGCGGCGGCGTATACCGGCGCACCAGAAGCAGGACGCTGGTTACAGCCTGTATCCGGCCCACGGTCAGAGAGGAGGAGCATATGACAGGCAAAGAGATCTATGACTCGCTGAACCAGTATCTCAGCCGGCAATCCGTTCCCGACTGGGCCGGGAAGGAGCTGGAGGAAGCCATTCGGCTGGGCATCACCGATGGAAAGGAACCCATGGCCCTGATCCCCAGATACCAGGCGGCCATTATGGCTCTGCGGTCGGCAAAAACAGAATGAACGGAGGGGAAGGCTTTCGGCCTTCCCCTTCTTTATCAAAAAATCTTTCCCGGATCTTTCTTGCCCGCTTTTTTATGTGTTTCTCTCTTTATTTAAAATGTGTCTGTTGCAATCTCACCCATTTTTTGATATAATAATGCAGATATACATGCCCTCAAACAGCATGGGAAAACAAGAGAGAAAAAGGAAATCCACAGAGAACAGAGAAAGGGAGAGCTTCTATGCAATCTGTTTCTGACATCTGGTCCATGATCCTGGACCGGCTTCGGGAGGATTTATCAGAAACCACCATTAAAACCTGGTTCGATGAAACCACGGTTGTCGCTCTGGAAGGAGACGAACTGATCCTCCACTGTCCCAACGCCTTCAAACGTACCAACATTCAGGACCGTTTTCTCCCCAACATCAAGGCGGGGCTGAAGGATATCTTTTCCTCCGACATGTCCGTGCTCCTTCTGGACGACGAGGGCCTGCACAGGCGGGAGCACCACAGGGAGCAGAAACCCGCCTCCATCATGGACAGCGGAGAATTCACCTTCGACACCTTTGTCGTCGGCCCCTCCAATCAGCTGGCCTGCTCCGCCGCCCGTGCCGTGGCCGACGCTCCCGGCCAGCACTACAATCCTCTCTTCATCTATGGCAGCTCCGGTCTGGGCAAGACCCATCTGCTCTACGCCATCGCTCACGTCATCCGGCAGAAAAACCCCTCCTCCAGAATCCTCTATATCAAAGGCGACGAATTCATCAACGCCTTTGTGGAGGCCGTGCGGTCCGGCAAGGCCGGGGAGTTCCGCGTCAAATACCGGGAAGCCGACCTGATGCTGGTGGACGACATCCAATTTGTCGCCGGAAAGGTGGAGACGCAGAACGAATTCTTCCACACCTTCAACACCCTTTACGAGAGCAAGAAGCAGATCGTCCTCACCTCCGACCGTCCTCCTCAGGAGATGGCCCTTCTGGACGACCGGCTCCGTACCCGCTTCGAGTGGGGCCTTATGGCCGACGTACAGCAGCCTGTCCTGGAAACCAGAGTTGCCATCGTCAAAAACAAGGCGGCCAACCTCGGTCTGATCCTCAGTAACGAAGTGGCCAACTACATTGCCAACAAAATCACCTCCAACGTCCGCCAGCTGGAGGGTACCGTGCATAAAATCAAAGCCTTTCACGATCTGAACATGGAAATCAATCAGGCCACCGTCGATCGGGCCATTCAGGATATGATCCGCTCCAACGAATTCATTATCACCCCGGACAACATCATCAAGGAAGTCTGCCGCTATTTCCGGGTACAGGAGGACCAGATCCGCGGTCCCTCCCGCAGCAGAGACATTCTCAACGCCCGTCAGATCGCCATGTACCTGATCCGCAGCATGACCAGCCTGTCCCTGGATGAAACCGGCAAGCTCTTCGGCGGCCGGGACCACTCTACCACCCTCAACGGCGTCACGAAAGTAGAAAACCGCATGAAAAACGACAACGCCTTCGCAGAAACGGTAAAGGCCATCATAACCAACATCAATTCTACCAAATAAGCCTTCGCTCCCCATGACAGCTTTCCACATTTTCCTCCAGGTTTTCCACAAAATAAACCTTACCTTTTCCACACGGGCTGTGGAAATCCATCCCCCGTTTTTCCTCTGTGGATTTCCCGCTATTTCCCCCTGGATTTTCCACAACCGGATCATTGTTAATTTTCCCAGCATTTCCAACCCTTTCCCGCCATTATCCACATTTTTTCGCCCTACCGCTTCTTCCACTAAAAAATAATATTATATTCTCTATAAATCCCCAATATGCCAAAACGCCATTAACCGTCAAAAAACTGAAAGGACGCCCCCATTATGAAATTTTCCTGTGAAAAATCTTTTTTACAATCCGCTGTCGCTACCGCTTCCCGTACTGTCGCCGTTAAAAGCACCATCCCCGCACTGGAAGGCGTGCTGCTGCAGGCCAATACACAATTAACTGTCTCCGGCTACAACATGCAGACCGGTACCCGTACCACCTGCGAGGCCGATGTAACGGAACCCGGCGCGCTGGTCCTGTCCGCCCGTCTCTTCGGCGACATCATCCGCCGGATGCCGGACGACGTCGTCACCTTTACTTCCGACGGCGGAACAAACGTTCACCTGACCTGCGGCGATACCGCCTACGATATCACCGCCCTCTCAGCCGAAGACTACCCGGAGCTCCCGGAGGTAGAAAACCGGTTTTCATTCTGCATCTCACAGCAAACGCTCCGCGCCATGATTAACGAAACCTCCTTCGCCATCTCCTCTGACGAAACCCGGCCCATTCATACCGGCTCCCTGTTTGAAGTCAGAGACAACACCCTGACCGTCGTCAGCGTAGACGGCTTCCGCCTGGCCCTCCGGAAAGAACAGATTGCCTCATCCAACGGCGGAACCTTCCACTTCGTCGCTCCCGGCTCGGCCCTCAACGAAGTGGAGAAGATCTGCGACGCCGCAGACCGCACAGCCAATATCATTCTGGGGAGCCGCCACATCCTCTTCGACGCCGGACAGACTCAGCTGATCTGCCGCCGTCTGGAGGGGGAATTCCTTGACTACAAAGCCGCCATCTCCAGAACAAACCCCATCGTCATTACGGCGGACACAAAAAAACTCATTACCTCCGTTGACCGGGTATCCGTAGTGATATCTGAAAAGCAGAAAAGTCCTGTCCAGTGCATTTTCAACGCCGGTAAAGTAAATATCTCCGCCCGGACCACCAACGGCGAGGCAGCGGATATCTGTCCCGTCGACGGCGACGGCGGCGGCCTGACCATCGGCTTTAACAACCGCTATCTGATGGAGGCCCTGAAATACGCCCCCGCCGATACCGTCCGTATGGAGCTGAATACCAGCATCTCTCCCTGCCTCATCCTGCCCACGGAAGAGGGAGAAAAGTTCCTCTATATGGTTTTGCCCGTCCGGCTGAAAAATAACTGATTGGGTATACTTTCTATGGAAACAATTACCATCAACACGGATTTTATCCGTCTTCAGGACCTGATGAAGCTGGGAAACCTGGTTTCCTCCGGCGGCGAGGCCAAGCAGCTGATTCAGGACGGTCAGGTGCTGGTCAACGGAGAAGTCTGCCTCCAGCGGGGCAGGAAGCTCCGCCCCGGCGACACCGTCACCTTCCAGAACCAGACCTACGCAACCGCCTATGCGACTTGACCACATCATGCTGGAGGACTTCCGGAACTATGCCCGTCAGGAAGTGAGCTTCGATCCCACCTGCAACGTCATCTGCGGCGAGAACGCCCAGGGAAAAACCAACCTGCTGGAGGCCATGGTCTGTCTGTCCACCGGGAAGTCCCACCGAACGAGGACGGACCGGGAACTGATCCGCTTCGAGCAGGAGGGGTTCCGTCTGGAGGGCTCCGTCTGCTCCAGAGGAAGAGAGTTTACCA
The DNA here is from genome assembly GCA_910587505.1 of uncultured Oscillospiraceae bacterium. Taxonomy (GTDB): domain Bacteria; phylum Bacillota; class Clostridia; order Oscillospirales; family Oscillospiraceae; genus Pelethomonas. Next base: position 6,163 of record CAJULD010000006.1, read on the forward strand.
GCCATATCGACGTGGGCTTCGGGAAAAAAAAGAGGATTACGGTCAACCAGGTACCCGCCAGGATGGCCTCTGATCTGAGCGCCGTGCTGAACACCGTCTTTTTCTGTCCGGAGGACCTCCATCTCATCAGGGAGGGAGCCGCCGCCCGCCGCCGGTTCATCGACGCCTCCCTCTGCCAGCTTCGCCCCCGATACGCCGCGGCTCTGGCGGAATACCAGCGTCTTCATGAGCATAAGACCCGGATTCTCCGGGACTGCGCGGACCGGCCGGATCTGATTGCCACGCTGCCGGATTTCAATCTCCGTATGGCGGAAACCGGCGCGATTCTGATTCACTACCGCGCCCGGTTTGTCAGGATGCTGTCCGACTGCGCGGCGGCGGCCCACAGCGAATGCTCCGGCGGCAAAGAGCGGCTGGATATTCAGTACAGGACCGTCAAAACGGTCTCCGATCCTTTCGGCGATCACAGGCTACTGGTCATTCAGCTGCTGGAGCACCAGCGGGAGCACCACTATGCGGAGGTATCCAGCCGCCAATGCCTCTCCGGTCCCCACAAGGACGATATCGAGGTGACGCTCGACGGGCTCAGCGCCCGTTCCTACGCCTCCCAGGGGCAGACCCGGACGGCGGCGCTGGCACTCAAGCTGGCCGACAGAGAGATTCACAGGGAGATCATCGGCGAATATCCCATTCTCCTTTTGGACGACGTGCTCAGCGAGCTGGACCCGAAGCGGCAGGAGTACGTCCTTAACCGGATCGGCAGCGGGCAGGTATTCATTACCTGCTGCGAGGAGGACCGGCTGCATTCCCTCCTGAAAGGAAATATTTACCGGGTCAAAAACGGCGTAGTCCGGTAAAGAATGGAGGACGTCTTTCCCATGTATCTGCATATTGGCAGCAATCTTTCCGTTCCGACGGACGACATCGTCGGAATCTTTGACATCGACAACGCCACAACGGCGAAATCTACCAGGGAATATCTGAAGGCTGCCGAGGACGAGGGCATGGTCACAGCCGCCGGCGGCGACCTTCCCAAATCTCTTGTCGTCTGCTGCCCCCGCGGGAGCTGGCAGCGCGTATATATTTCCCCGCTGGCGCCGGCCACACTTCTCGGCCGGCTGGAATCCAAACGTATCTGCTGACTGGAGGTCAATACAATATATGTCTGATTTGAATCAAACGATGGAACGCGGCGAAGAAACGGTCACCCAAGTGGAGCACGCCTATGGCGGCAGCGAGATCCAGGTGCTGGAGGGACTGGAAGCCGTGCGGAAGCGGCCCGGTATGTATATCGGGTCCACCAGTGAATCGGGGCTGCATCATCTGGTTTACGAAATCGTAGATAACTCCATCGACGAGGCCCTTGCCGGCTTCTGCGACGAGATTACGGTCACCATTAACGAAGGGGACACCATCACCGTCACCGACAACGGCCGGGGGATTCCTGTAGATATCCAGCCCCAGACCGGTCTGCCCGCGCTGGAGGTGGTGTTCACGGTGCTGCACGCCGGCGGCAAATTTGGCGGCGGCGGCTATAAGGTATCCGGCGGACTCCACGGCGTGGGCGCCAGCGTGGTCAACGCTCTCTCCGAGTGGCTGGAGGTGCAGGTTCACAAGGACGGGAAAATTTTTGAAATGAAGTTCTCCCGGGGCGATATTACCCAGTCCATGCAGGTAATTGGGGAGACGGACAAAACCGGCACCGTGGTCACCTTCAAGCCGGACCCGGAGATGTTCGACGTAACCTCCTACAGCTATGACACCATCCATACCCGGATGCAGCAGCAGGCGTTTCTGAACGCGGGGCTGAAAATCAGCACCTTTGATAAGCGGAGCGGCCGCGAGGACGCCGACTCCATGTGCTACGAGGGCGGGATTCGGGAGTACGTCACCTGGCTGAACCAGAATAAGACCCCCATACATGATGGCGTAATCTATATGCGGGGCATGAAGGACGATTCCTCTGTCGAAATCGCCATGCAGTATAACGACAACTACAACGAGAATATCGTCTCCTTTGCCAACGATGTGCGCACGCCGGAGGGCGGCATGCACGAGGAGGGCTTCAGGCGGGCCCTGACCACCGTTCTGAACAACTACGGCAAAAAAAACAATATCATCAAAGGAGACGACAAGGTCTCCGGCGAGGACTGCCGGGAGGGTCTGACCTGCGTCATCTCCGTCAAGCTGACCGAGGCGCAGTTTGAGGGACAAACCAAGGCGAAGCTTGGCAACGCCTCCATCCGAACGCTGACGGCGGCAATCGTCGGAGAGAAGCTGGAGGAGTATCTGGAGGAGAACCCGAAAGTAGCCCGCCTGATCCTGGACAAGGCCATGATGGCTAACCGGGCCAGGGAGGCGGCGAAGAAGGCGCGGGAATCCATTCGCCGTAAGACCGCCCTGGGCGGCGCGGCCATGCCGGACAAACTGCGGGACTGCAACGAAAATAATCCGGAGCTGACGGAGATCTATATTGTCGAGGGCGACAGCGCAGGCGGCTCCGCCACCCAGGGGCGGGATTCCCGCTTTCAGGCGATTCTTCCCCTGTGGGGCAAAATGCTCAACGTGGAGAAGGCGCGGGTGGACAAGGTGTACGGCAACGACAAGCTCCAGCCGGTCATTACCGCCCTTGGCGCAGGCATTGGGGAGGACTTTGACGTCAATAAGCTTCGCTATCACAAGGTCATCATCATGGCCGATGCCGACGTGGACGGCAGCCATATCCGCACGCTGCTTCTGACCTTCTTTTTCCGCTTCATGCGCCCTTTGATCGAGGAGGGCTACGTTTACTCCGCTGTTCCGCCCCTGTTCAAGCTGACGAGAGGGAAGAACACCCGCCTCGCCTTCTCCGAGGAGGAACGGGATATGATTTCCTCCGAAATGCGGGGCGACAATCCCAACGCCAAAATTGACATCAGCCGGTTCAAGGGCCTTGGCGAGATGAACCCCCACGAGCTCTGGGAGACCACCATGGACCCGGAGCGCCGCACCCTGCGCCGTATCGAGCTGGACGACGCCGTCCAGGCGGACGCCATCTTTACCCTCCTCATGGGCGAGAAGGTGGAGCCCCGCAAGGAGTTTATTGAGAAAGAAGCCAAGACGGCGGTTAATCTGGACTATTAGTCCTGAGGCTGCCGGGAAGAGAACGAATCCTGAATTTATGAGGTAGAATAGACATGTCAAAGAAACCCCAATACGATCCGGAGGAGATCCGCTACCCGGATCAGAAGATAACCACGACCCCCCTGGTGCCGGAGATGAAGCAGTCCTTCATCGAGTACGCCATGTCCGTCATCAAGGGCCGGGCTCTGCCCGACGTCCGGGACGGTCTGAAGCCCGTCCACCGCCGCATCCTCTACGCCATGTATGAGGACAACCTGACCTCTGACAAGCCCTTCAAAAAATCCGCCACCTGCGTGGGCGACGTGCTGGGCCGGTATCACCCCCACGGCGACCAGTCGGTTTATGACGCTCTGGTCCGTCTGGCGCAGGACTTCTCCACCCGTTACCTGCTGGTGGACGGACACGGAAACTTCGGCAGCGTGGACGGCGACCCACCCGCGGCCTACCGTTATACGGAGGCCCGCCTGAGCAAGCTCTCCAACGAGATGCTCCGGGACATCGAGAAGGACACGGTGGACTGGGACCCCAACTTTGACGAATCCCGGAAGGAGCCGCGGGTGCTGCCCAGCCGGTTCCCCAATCTGCTGGTAAACGGCTCCGTGGGCATTGCCGTGGGTATGGCCACCAATATTCCGCCCCACAACCTCCGGGAGGTGATTGGCGCGTGCATCCACGTGCTGGACGATCCGGAGGCCACCCTCAGCGACCTGATGGAGTACATCAAGGGGCCCGACTTCCCCACCAGGGGCATCATCATGGGCCGGGCCGGCATCCGGCAGGCCTATGCTACCGGCCGGGGTCATATCCGGGTCCGTGCCCGGGCGGAATTTGAGGAATTCGGACAGAACCGGACCCGGATCGTGGTCACTGAGATTCCCTATCAGGTCAATAAGCGAATGCTCATCAGGAACATGGCCGACCAGGTGGAGGACAAGCGGCTGGAGGGCATCTCCGACATCCGGGACGAGACGGACCGCAACGGCATGCGCATTGTCATTGAGCTCAAGCGGGACGCTAATCCCCAGGTGGTTCTCAACCGGCTCTTTGCCCAGACCCAGCTGCAAACCACCTTTGCCATCAATATGCTGGCGCTGGTGGACGATCAGTCCCAGCCCCGGATTCTCTCTCTGCGCCATATTATTGACGAGTATCTGAAGTATCAGGAGGAGGTCATTCTCCGCCGCACGAAATATGATCTGAAAAAGGTGCAGGAGCGGGCTCACCTGATCGAGGGCCTGCTGATAGCTCAGGACAACATCGACGAGGTTATCCGCATTATCCGCACCAGCTATGACAACGCCAGGGAAAACCTTATGACCCGTTTCTCCCTGGACGACGTGCAGGCCCAGGCCATCTGTGATATGCGCCTGATTGCGCTGCAGGGCCTGAACCGGGAGAAGCTGGAGGCGGAATACAGGGAGCTGGAGGAGCGCATTGCCTATTTCCAGAGTCTTCTGGCTGACGAAAACCTCCTCAAGGGCGTTCTGAAGGACGAGCTTCAGGAGATTGCCAACAAATACGGCGACGACCGCGTCACGGAAATCGGCTTCGACGAGGACGACCTGGATGTGGAGGATCTGATAGAGGAGGAGCAGTGCGTCTATACTCTCACCAACGGAGGATATATCAAGCGCACGCCTGCCAGCGAGTACCGCATCCAGGGGAAGGGCGGCAAGGGGAACAAATCCATGTCCACCAAGGAGGAGGACACGGTGAACACGGTGTTCACCGCCTCCACCCACGACTATATTCTCTTCTTCACCGATATGGGACGGGTGTACCGCCGCAAGGGGTATCAGATTCCCGCCTCCGGCAAAACGGCGAAGGGCACCAACATTGTCAATATCCTGCCCATCGAGCCGGGCGAGCGGGTCAGCGCCATGATCTCCACCAACGATATTTCCACCGGCGACCGCTTCCTGGTCATGGTGACCCGCAACGGCACGGTGAAGCGTCTGCCCGGCGAATCGCTGCGGAATCTCCGCAGCAACGGCATCCGGGCTCTGACGCTGGACGAGGGAGACGAGCTGATCTCCGTCCGGGAGACCGACGGCAATATGAAGATTCTCATTGCCACCCACGACGGCTCCGCCATCTGCTTCGACGAGTCCGACATCCGGCCCACCGGCCGGGGCTCCATGGGCGTCCGGGGTATCCGGCTCCGGGAGGGCGACTATGTGGTAGGCGCCGCCCGGGCGCTGCCCGGTAAGAATGTCCTGACGATTACCGAGAAGGGCTACGGCAAGCAGACCCCTGTGGAGGAATACCGGATTACCGCCAGAGGCGGCCTTGGCATCAGAAATTACGGTCTGACGGAAAAGACCGGAAATGTAGTGGGCATCAAGGTAGTGGACGGCAGCGAGGACCTTCTGGTCCTGACGGAGAAGGGCATTCTGCTGCGCACCGCCGTAGATTCAATCAAAACCTGCGGCCGTTCCACCCAGGGCGTAATCGTTATGCGCTTCAAGGAGGAGGACGATCAGGTGATTTCCATTGCTCTGGCTGAGCGGGAGCAGGAGGAGGAGAACGAAGAGAGCGCGGAGGAGTAAGAGGCATACATTCTTTTCTTTGTGAACAAAGAAAAGAATCAAAAGAAAAACTTTTTATCCGCCCTACGGGCCGTTTTTGAGGTGCATGCTTCTATTTGGCGGTTTTTATGGTTGCGGCTGCCTTAGCGCAAAGCATCCGCTTTGCGCCGTCAAAAGCGGTCTGTCTATGGCCGCACGGCTTGCGCCGCGCTGGGGGGCCCGTCTGGCGGACTGCGGAGGAATACGCTCCCATGAAATATATGACCTTTAACGCCTCCTGCTCTTACGCCGGGCATTCTGTTGGACCTGCAATCGGAGATCAATGACTTCTGCACCCGCGAGCAGACGCCCGCTGATCTGGCGGCGGCTCTGGATGATTTTCCGTCCCCTTCTGCCGGACGGCGTAACCATGCTGGAGCTTCTGGAAGATAGGGAGCCTGCCGCATCCCTCCGGACCGTCCGCGCCCAGCTGCTTTCGCCGGTCCGGGCCGGCCGGGCGGCTGTACTCAGTGAGGGCATTGACCTGCCACTGCTGAATGTTTCCATCCGCGCCTGCCACGACAGGATTGAGCAAGTCTGCTTACATCATACCAAAACAGGAGCAAATCCATGAAAACCGTTACCATCTACACCGACGGAGCCTGCTCCGGAAATCCCGGCCCCGGTGGCTGGGGAGCCATTCTGCAATACGGGGAGCACACAAAGGAACTCTCCGGCGGCGAAAAGAACACCACCAACAACCGTATGGAGCTGACCGGCGTGATCCGCGCCCTGCAAACCCTGAAGGAGCCCTGTATCGTGGAGCTCTATTCTGACAGCAGGTATGTCATCGACGCGCTTTCCAGGGGCTGGGCGAAGGGCTGGCGGGCAAGGGGCTGGATTAAGAGCGATAAAAAACCCGCCCTGAATCCCGATTTGTGGGAGACGCTGCTGAACCTGTGCGAGATCCATCAGGTCCGCACCCACTGGGTGAAGGGGCACGCGGAGAATCCCTGTAACAACCGCTGCGACCAGCTGGCCGTTGAAGAGTGGCAGAAGCTGAAGTAGGGAGAAAGCCCCGGAATTGGGTTCCGGGGCTTTCTCCCTACTTCTTCGCCAATATTAATAACTGATACAGACAGCCCATGGAAGCATCTCATCCGCGTCAGAACTCTGAAACGGTCTGCTATCCGTCACTCAGGGCGGAAAAACCGCTCATAGCCGCTCAGGAGGACGGATATTCCCCTGAAATCGTCAAATCGTTCACAATTTATTTACATGGCGTACATGATTTCTTCTTAAAACTACGGTAATATCATAATCAGCAAAGGGGTAACACCCAATGCGATTTCTCCCTCCTAAAACACACACAACACACACCAGGAAGCCCCGTCGTAAGACGGGGTTTTCTGGTGTCTTAACCTTTCTAAGCTATCCTGCCAATCCTGCCAGTACCGGCGCGGCGATTACCGTCAGCAGGCCGGTGACGACGATAGCCAGGGAGCTGGCCGCTCCCTGTATTTCGCCCAACTCCACCGCGCGGGATGTTCCCGCCGCGTGGGAGGAGGTCCCGATGGCCAGCCCCTGACTGAGAGGATCCGTTACGCCGAAACGCCTGAGCAGGGGAGGAGCGGCCACCGCCCCAAACAGCCCTGTCAGCATGATGGTGGCCATGGTAATGGCGGGATAGCCGCCCAGTTCCTCGCTCAGACCCTTTCCGATGGCGGTAGTGATGGATTTTGGGAGCAGGGAGATATACTCCGGGGCTTCCATTTTGAAAAGGAACAGCATCAATATGCATCCGGCCATATGGGCTATCACGCCTGCCGCGCACCCGGCCAGCACGGCGCCCGCGTTTTTCTTCAGCAGCTCAAACTGCCTGTACAGGGGAATCGCCAGACAGATGGTGGCCGGCGTCAGAAGGAACTCCAGCACCCGTCCGCCGTTTTCATAAAACACCTGGTAATCCGTCCCGGTGCTCAGCAGGACCGCGCCGCAAAACAGAGTGGCAAACAGCAGGGGATTGCAGATTTCCTTTCCGATTTTCCTGTTGATGATCCTTGCCAGCTGATAGCTGCCCATGGCCAGCAGCAGTCCGAAGAAGGAGCAGGCCGCGAATACTTCCTTCATTCCTCATTCTCCTTTCGGTGGATCATCCGCTGGGAGACGCACCCGGTGACCACCATGACAACGGTTGTCCCGATGAATCCCATAATCAGCACGGGCAGCAGCATTTCCTGAATCGTATCCAGTACAGTCAGAAAGCTGACGGAAGCCGGAACCAGCAGCAGGGGCATCAGCTCCAGCAGCAGCCCGCCCACGTCCTCAATCTGCTCCAGCTTCAAAAGTCCGCTTTTCAGCAGGATAAACAGCAGAATCAGCCCATAGATGCTGGCGGGAACCGGCAGGGGAATCAAATATCTGGCGATCTCAGCGGTAAAGGTAACGACGGCAATGATAACAGCCTGTTGTAAATACCTCATTTTTTATACCCCTACGCAAAATGTTTTTCTTTCAAGCCTTTTCTCTTTTCACAAAGAAAAGGCTGTCTGCCAGAATTCCCGTATCTGCTCCTCGCCGGCGTTTACGCTTCCCTGAATAAACTCCGGCTTTCCGCCGCCCCGGCCCTGGAGGCTGCCGTTGATCTGCCTGGCCAGCTCCCGTAGGTCTCCTCCGTTTTGTGCCACGGCGTACTGATACACGCCGCCGCTTCCGGCGAACACCGCGCACCGTCCGCCGCACCTGTCCTTCACCAGGCCGCACAGCTTCCGCATGGATTCCCCGGACATGGACCCCTCCAGCAGCAGCACGTCGCCCTTTCCGGCCAGCTCCTCCGCCTTCCGTGCGAAGTCCCTTTCCTCCAGCTCCGAGGCCCGGTTCTGCAGGGCATATATTTCCTTTTGCAGCCGTTCCACCGCCGCCGCCGTTTCCCCCGGTCTGGCGGAGAGCAGTCGGGACACCTTCGTGTTCTGTCCCGCAATCTGGTTCACCCAGCGCAGCGCCCGGCCGCCGGCGGCCATTTCGATCCGCACGCCGTCCCTGAACTTCTGGCAGGAGATGAGCTTTATCATCCCCACCTGTCCGCTGCGTTTCACATGGGTACCGCAGCAGGCGCAGCAGTCCGCCCCCGGCCAGCTGACGATCCGTACCTGGCCCGACAGCGCTTTCTTGCTCCGGTAGGCCAGCGCCTCCAGCGCGGCGGGGGAGGGGTAGTCGATCTGAATAAGGCGGTCCTCCCAGATGTATTGATTGGCTGCCTTTTCCACAAAAATCACGTCTTCTGTGGATAACTCCGCGTTGAAGTCGATGGTCACCAGCTCATGGCCGATATGAAAGCCCACATTGTCGCAGCCGAATTTTTCGCATAAAATCCCGCTGACAATGTGCTCTCCGCTGTGCTGCTGCATAAAATCGAATCTTCTCTCCCAGTCAACGATGCCCTTTACCGTTTCGCCAACCGGTACTGCCCCGTCGCAGAAGTGAAGAATTTCCCCATTTTTTTCCCTGGTGTCGAAAACTTTTCTGTTTTCCAGGGTCCCATGGTCCGCCGGCTGGCCGCCCCCTTCGGGATAGAAGGCGGTGCGGTCCAGCGTCACGATCCATTGCCCCTTTTCCTCCCGGCAGTCCAGCACGGTACCGGTGAACTCCCTCAAAAAGGGGTCCTCATAAAATAATTTTTCTGTCATTGGCAAAACCTTTCTGCCGCCTCGCCGGCGGCGGGGCCTTCTTTTCGCGCAAGCGAAAAGAAGCAGCGATTCTGCGACGGCCACTTGATGTGGCCGTTGCAGAATCTATAGCCCCGGGCCGATTCGAGAAGAATTTCCCGTTCGCGCGCGAAGATTACTCCTCCTCTTTTTCCGTAACAGCGATATGCAGCTCGTCCAGCTGCTTCTGCTCCACAAAGGAAGGCGCCCCCATCATCAGATCCTGCGCATTCTTATTCATGGGGAATGGAATAATCTCCCGAATAGACTCTTCGCCTGCCAGCAGCATGACCATCCGGTCCACGCCCGGCGCAATCCCCGCATGGGGCGGGGCCCCATAGCAGAACGCGTTATACATCGCCGGGAACCTGCTCTTTACATCTTCCTCGCCCAGCCGTACCATCTGGAACGCCCTGATCATAATCTCCGGGTCGTGGTTCCGTACCGCTCCGGAAGAAAGCTCCACGCCGTTGCACACCAGGTCATACTGGTACGCCGTAATGCTCAGGGGGTCTACCTCTCCGGCAATGGCCTTTTCCAGAATCTCCTTCCCGCCGTTGGGCATGGAGAAGGGATTGTGGCAGAACTCCAGCTCCCCGGATTCCTCGCCGATCTCGTACATGGGGAAGTCCACGATCCAGCAGAACTCGTACCGCTCCTTGTCGAAGTGGTTGGGGCACAGCTGGCCCAGCTTGTTCCGCAGCACGCCGGCGGTCTTCTGGGCCGCGCCCTTCTTCCCGGTGGTGAGTCCCACGAAGCAGCCCGGCTTCAGCCCCAGTTTTGCAACGACTTCCTCCTTCTTGTCCGCCACAAATTTGGCGATGCCGCCAACGATCTCGCCGTTCTCGTCCAGCCGGAACCAGTATGCCTTCTCGCCGGCCTGGACTTCCACGTCGGTGCACAGCCTGTCGATCTGCTTCCGTGCCGCGGTGAAATCGGTGACCACGATGGCCTTGACCACATTGCCCTCGAAGGGGCCGAACCCGCACCCGCTCAGCAGCTCTGTGGCGTCCTGCACCGTCAGGTCGATCCGCAGGTCCGGCTTGTCGGACCCGTACGTCTCCATAGCCTCCACGAACCCGATCCGTTTGAACGGCGCGCTGGACGCCACGTTATACAGGCCGTACCTGGCAAAAATGGGCGGGAACACGTCCTCGATTATCCCAAACACGTCGTCCTGGGTGGCGAAGCTCATTTCCATATCCAGCTGGTAGAACTCGCCCGGCGAACGGTCCCCCCGGGCGTCCTCGTCCCGGAAGCAGGGCGCGATCTGGAAGTACCGGTCGAACCCGGAGGCCATCAGCAGCTGCTTGAACTGCTGGGGCGCCTGGGGCAGGGCGTAGAACTTCCCCGGATGCTTCCGGGCAGGAACCAGATAGTCCCTCGCCCCCTCCGGCGAAGAAGCCGTCAGAATGGGCGTGGTGATCTCCAAAAACCCATGCTCCGTCATAGCGGCCCGCAGGGCAGAGACCACGTTGCACCGCAAAATAATGTTCTTTTTAACGTCCGGATTTCTCAGATCCAGATACCGGTACTTCAGCCGCGTGGTCTCGTCCGCCTCCCGGCTCCGGTTGATCTGGAAGGGCAGCTCGTTGTACCGGCACTTCCCCAGTACCTCGATCTTCTCCGGCACGACTTCGATTTCCCCGGTGGGCAGATTCTGATTCTTGCTGCTCCTCTCCCGGACCACGCCGTCCACGGCAATCACGGTTTCCTTGTTGAGCCCGTGGACGGCGTTCATCATTTCCTCCGTCTCAATGACCACCTGCGTGGTCCCATAGAAGTCCCGCAGAATCACAAAGGCGAAATTCTGCCCCACTTCTCTTACGTTCTCCATCCAACCGGAGAGCTTCACCTTCTGCCCCACGTGCTCCAGCCGGAGCTCATTGCAGGTATGGGTTCTGTTTTGCGTCATGTTCAAACACCTTTCTTTTTACAATGTATTATTTCAATAAAATATAACTATCCGCTATTATCTCCATCCAAATTCCTATGCCGCCAGCTTATCTCCAATTTCCTTGTCCGTAGCTTTTGCAATGATCCTAATGATCCTGTTGTCCGTCGTGATCGAAACAGTTGATCCCCTGTATTGTGCGGAGACTGTGTTGCCGTCCTCCAGCACAGCGCCCCAAACGATAAAAGGATCGCCCTTATCCCCTGGTATTGAATAGCTGCCGCGAAAGCTGTCAAGAAATGTGAAAAAGCTCCGCAGGCTGACCCGGTATTTGCAGCTATTCAGAATCGCCTCCATATCCTCAATGACGGTATCTCGCCCCTCGTGGCTGTCAATATCCCACGATTTCATGTCGGCCAGGCCGCTGGAAAAGTCGGTGACCACTGCCGAAGCGGCCATGTTGTCGATTTTCCCGCTCAAGACCAGCTCCTCAAAGCTCCTTGGCCTGGTATACCAGAGGCAAAAGATGACCACCACCGCTAATACCCCCAGCGCGATTTTACGTTTCCTGGTCATAGCCCTACGACTCCTTGCTTGAAGATGTTATCCAACCATGCTCCTGGACGAACGCCAGGATTTTCAATGAAATATCCGGGTCCTGTACCTGCGTAAGGATCCTCCTGCCATTGCTGCTGAAGGTGGCCGCCGTTCCGCAATATATCGACGTAAAGCCTTCTTCAGTTCCCGTCACCGCCGTGAGAAGGACCGTAAGGTTATCATCTCCATAAACCGGGTCGGGGTCAGGGAAGGGGAGCAGGCTTCTAAGGCTGACCCTGTATTCACAGCTTTGGAGGATATCCCTCAGCTCCGCTCCGAACTCGCCATGGCTATCAAACTGCCAGCTCTCCTTAATACGCTCGGTGGTACTCGCCTCTGTGGTATGAGTTATAATACTGAAATTCTGAAATTCCTCACCCCCGACCAGCTCGTCAAAGCTCCTTGGCCTGGTATACCAGAGGCAAAAGATGACCACCACCGCTAATACCCCCAGTGCGATTTTCCACTTCCTGGTCATAGCAGCTCCTTTCATAACTCTAATATAAAGATCTAAGGATTGATCAGAGTTTGTCCGATATTCATCACAAAAAGCTGGTCGTGTCCCCATAGATCGTCTCATAATCGCCCGGCTTCACAAACCCGTATTTTTCATACAGCCCGATCTCACCGCTCATAATATAAATCCGCTCATGACCGGGGTGACCGCCCCATGCCGGATCATTTTTTCCGACAATCGTTTCCCACGGTATTCTTCCGCCACGAAAACAGATCCGATTCGCCGGGGCAGGGGGGACCTTACCCCAGGATCACGCGTCCTTCCTCCATTTTCGCCAGTTCGTCCCGCACCCGCGCCAGCGTCTCATCAAACCCCAGCTTTGTCTGCTCCCCGGACCGCATATCCTTGCAGGCTACCACGCCGTCCCGTACCTCGTCCTCTCCCAGGAACACCACGAACGGCACACCGATTTTATCGGCATAATTCATTTTAGCCTTAAACTTCCGCTGTTCCCCATACAGCTGTACCCTGACCCCGGCATTCCGGAACCGGGTCGCCAGCTCCACGGCAGGGGAGAGGTCCTCCGCCATGGGCAGCAGCAGCACGTCCGCCGGCGCGGTGTTCCGCTCCCCGTTAAGCATTTTCTGTTCATTCAGAATAAAGAACAGACGGGTCAATCCAATGGAGATTCCAACACCGGGCAGTATTTTATCCGTATAATATTCCGCCAGGTTGTCATACCGCCCTCCGGAGCAGATGGATCCGATCTCCGGATGATCCAGCATCATGGTCTCATACACCGTCCCGGTATAGTAGTCCAGCCCCCGGGCGATGGTCAGGTCCACCGCGAAATTCTCCTCCGGCACGCCAAACCCGCCCAGATACTTCACTACGGTTTTCAGCTCGTCCAGCCCCAGGTCAAACAGCCCGTTCTTTCCCCGATACGCCTCCAGAGCCTCCAGCACCTGGGCATTGGACCCCCTGATCCCAATGAACGCAAGAATCTCCCCGGCCTTTTCCTCCGGCACGCCCAGCTCCACCAGCAGCCCCTTGACCTTCTCCGCTCCGATTTTCTCCAGCTTGTCCACGGTGCGCATAATGTCCCCGGCCTGCCCGCGGAGCCCCAGCATCTCATAGAAGCCGTTCAGAATCTTCCGGTTGTTCACCCGGATCTGGAACTTCCGCAGCCCCAACCGCGTAAACACCTGATAGATAATGGCAGGCATTTCCGCCTCGTTGGAGACGTCCAGCTTTCCGTCACCGATCATATCGATGTCGGCCTGATAGAACTCACGGAACCGTCCTCTCTGTGCCCGTTCTCCCCGATAGACCTTCCCAATCTGATACCGCCGGAAGGGGAACGCCAGCTCCCCATAGTGGAGCGCCACGTACTTCGCCAGCGGCACCGTCAGATCGAACCGCAGGCTCAGGTCGTTATCCCCCTTGCTGAAGCGGTAGATCTGTTTCTCCGTCTCCCCGCCGCCCTTGGCCAGCAGCACCTCGCTGGCCTCGATGATGGGCGTGTCCAGCGGCGTGAAGCCGTAGAGGGAATAGGTTTCCCGCAGGGTTTTCATCACATCCTCCATAAGAACCTGCTGCTGGGGCAGCAGCTCCATGAAGCCTGACAGCGTTCTTGGTTGGACCTTCATAATAAATCTCCTTTTCTTCTCCCATACCCAAAGGGCGCGCCGGTTTTTTCTTTACTGCCGGGGCTTTCAGTCCCGGGCGTCTTTTCCCTCCGTGGGCCGTAAATAAAAACAATGCTCCCGTCCCCTGTCCAAGCGGGACGAGAGCATGACGAACCAGTCATACTTCCGTGGTGCCACCCACATTCGGCCCCGCCGCCCCTGCGGCGCAGCCCTTTTGGTCCCCTTTCCCTGCGGCGGGACAAACCGCGGACGTCTCCGTCCCCGCTCCGGCGCTGTCGTTCCCCCTGCCTGTAAGCCGCAGGCCGCTTCCACCCGGAGAAAATATCCGGCGGCCCTCTCTGTCCGGCGGGAAGGGGTACTCTGTCGCCCTCCTCACGGTATGCCAGGGAAGCTCTGATTAAATCATCGGGTACGGATTTACGTCAGAAATTTTCGCCGGCAGGAAAGAAAAGCGCAGGATTCCTGACGGATGGCTGGCTTCTCTGACGCAGGTCAGCAGAGATTTCCGGCGTGAAAACGGACGCGGGGGTTTATTCAGAGGTTCCCTGATATCTGGTATTATAATCATTCATCTGCAAAAGTCAACAGATTCCTATTGCCGGTTGTATTTTTGCTTGGGATTGACAATATTCCGCCAGTCCAGGTCTCCCCGGTCCATGCCGAGCACCAGCATTTCCGCTGTGGCCACGTTGGATGCAAAGGGGATGTTGTTCTGGTCGCACAGCCGGGAAATATACAGGAGCTCCTTCTCCATGGAGGAGTCGTTGGGGTCTACAAAGAACAGAACCATGTCCATTTCGTTGTAGGCGATCCGCGCTCCGATCTGCTGACTGCCGCCATGCTGGCAGGTCAGGAACCGGTGTACATGCAGCCCCGTGGCTTCCATCACCATCTGGCCGGTTGTGCTGGTGGCGCAGAGATTGTGCTGTGATAAGATTCCCGCGTAGGCCGTACAGAACTGGACCATCAGATCCTTTTTGTTGTCATGGGACATGAGAGCAATATACATGGTACCCCTTCCTTTCTTCGCGCTTTTTTGTATCTTAACAGCCTTGAAGGTACAGGCAGTATTAGCAGGTATGATTTATACATATCATTATCGTATTTTCATGAGCGCGACCCGCCGCCCATCCATACGCTTTGCGATATTTCGATACGCCTTTGCGGCACAGTTATTGTCGGTGCACAGAAGAGGCACGCCCCGGCCCGCGTAGAGCGGCATGGTTTCATCCTCCGGAATCACGCCCAGAAGGGGAAGCCCCGCGCTGTCAATGGCGTCGTCAATGGTCTGGTGCAGGGATTTCAGCAGCTTTCGCCTGCAGCGGTTTACTACCAGGTGTACCTGTCCCCGCCCCAGCCAGTGCAGCTCCATCACGGTCCGCTGGGCGTCCCGCAGGCTGCTGGCTTCCGTCGTCGTGACCACAACCGCCCGGTCGGCGCCGGTCAGCGCCAGCTGGAAGCCGCTTCCCAGTCCTGCCGGGGCGTCGATCAGGCAGTAGTCAAATTTTTCTTTGATCTGGGGAAACAATTCCCGGAATGCGGCCCGGTCTATATCGGCCGCGCCGGAGCGGGCCGGAGCGGTAAGCAGGAAGAGGTTTTTCTGCTCCGGGTGCCGGACCGCCGCCTCCTCCAGGGAGCAGCGTCCGCTCATTACGTCGGTGAAATCCATCATGGCCCGGTCCGTCATAGCCAGAGCGATGTCCAGATTTCGCAGGCCCACGTCGCAGTCCAGACATAGTGTAGGATGCCCCAGCTGCGCCAGCGCCATGCCTGCGTTGGCAGTAAAGGAAGTTTTTCCGGTGCCGCCCTTACCGGACACCACCGCCACCGTATGGCCCATTGGAACCGCCCCCTTCCTCATAATCTGTCTCACAAAGGCTGCTTTTTGATTTGTGCAAACCGTCTGGGATATTTTTTGGGCGTGGGGGAGATTTTGCGGATGGAGACGATCCGGTGCACCACATCGGTGGTGGGCACGGTATAATCCCTGACCCATTCAATTTTCCCGCCCAGAATGCCGATCGCTGTCTTTGCGCTGTTGATTTCTTCCTCTGAACCGGCGGACTTCATAGCCAGCATTGTGCCGCCCGGTTTTACCAGCGGGAGGCACAGCTCGCAGAGCATGGGCAGCGCGGCCACGGCCCGGCTTACCGCCCAGTCGAAGCTTTCCCGCCGTTCTCCGGCGAACTCCTCCGCCCTGGCGTGGATGCACTCCGTATTCTCCAGCTCCAGCGCCCGGCAGGCTTCCCGCAGAAAGTCCACCCGTTTTCCCAGACTGTCCAGCAGCGTGATCTTCAATTCCGGCCGCGCGATGGCAGTCGGAACACCGGGAAAGCCCGCCCCGCATCCCACGTCCACCAGCGAGCCACTTTCCAGACCCGCCGTTTTCGCCATCGCCAGGCTGTCCAGCAGGTGCAGCGCCGCCACGTCCTTCGGCGCTGTGATGGCGGTCAGATTCATCACCTGGTTCCGCTCCAGAACCAGTCCGGCAAACGCCGTCAGCTTTGGGATGAGCTGGACGCTCATCCCAAGCTGCGGCAGGCCCCGCTCCAGGGTTTCGTTCATTTCTTCTGTTCTTTCAGCAGGTCCCGGATCTCCGTCAGCAGCTTTTCCTCATGGGAGGGCTCCGCAGGCGGCGGGGGAGGAGGCGCTTCCTCTTTCTTCCGGGTGAGCCGGTTGACGGTTTTCACCAGACAGAACACCACAAAGGCCATAATGAGGAAGTTGATGATTGCCTGGATAAAGTTTCCGTAAGCAATCACCGCGCTGCCTGCTGTCACGGACAGGTCGGCGAAGCTGGCTTCGCTGACAAAAATTCCGATAACGGGCATCAGGATGTCGTTAATCAGCGACGTGGTGATAGTACCGAAGGCGCCGCCGATGATGACGCCTACCGCCAGGTCCATCACGTTGCCCCGCATGGCGAACTCTTTAAATTCCTGCAAAAACTTTTTCATTGCAGCCGGCTCCTTTATTTCCTGAAGTCAGTTTCCTACTCAGCGCTGGGCGTCTCTGGCATCTCCGGAACTTCGGGGATCCCGGGAATTTCAGGCGCTTCGGGGGCCTCGGGGGCCTCAGGTGCTTCCGGGGGTTCCGGCTCTGCCGGTGCGGCGGCCTGCCCGGTGACGGCGGCCACTTCCTCTTCGGTGGCATCCACGGGGCTGACGTACTCCACGCTCAGCTCGTCGCTGAACAGATGGGGCTCCTCCTTCTTTCCGGCAATGCCCGTCAGCATGGCGGTCAGCGTGCCTTCGCCCAGATTGATGCCGATGTCGAGTTTTTTGTCCTCGCCGACAGGAGTGCTGGTGATCCGCCACAGGAGGGCCTGATAGCTTTTCACACCGGTTTCCTCATCCTTCTCCACCCTGTAGGGCGTCAGACCAGCTGCCAGAGCGCCCAGGCCCAGAATTTTCCAGAACTTTTTCATATCATGCTCTCCTTTATATTATATTTTGGTATACATTCTTTTTCTTGCAAGAAAAAGAATCAAAAAGAACTTTTTTACGGCAACTAAGGTTGCATTTTTTTGGTTTCCCCGTCTATTTCCCTATGGGCTTCTTTGATCCCGTTTTTAACGGCCCATTTAATGATATAGTACAGTGCGATCAAGACGATCAGCGCAGTGCCGCCGCTGATCCCCAATTCTTCCCACATGACGGCAGCCTCCCTCCTCAATGCCTGGGGACCAGCAGTTCCGCGCCGCCCATGCAGGGACGCAGAGCCTCCGGCACGCGGATGCTGCCGTCGGCCTGCAGGTTGTTTTCCAGGAAGGCAATCAACATCCGGGGCGGCGCGACGACGGTATTATTGAGGGTATGGGGGAGATAGTTTTTCCCATCCTCGCCCTTGACCCGGATCTTCAGCCGCCGGGCCTGGGCGTCCCCCATGTTGGTGCAGGAGCAGACTTCAAAATATTTCTGCTGTCTGGGACTCCAGGCTTCGATGTCGCAGCTCTTCACCTTCAGGTCGGCCAGGTCGCCGGAGCAGCACTCCAACTGCCGCACCGGGATATCCAGGCTCCGGAACAGCTCCACGCTGTACCGCCACAGCTTTTCATACCAGTTCATGGACTCCTCCGGACGGCAGACCACGATCATTTCCTGCTTTTCAAACTGGTGGATGCGGTACACGCCCCGCTCCTCGATGCCGTGAGCCCCCTTTTCCTTCCGGAAGCAGGGGGAATAGGAGGTCAGGGTCTGGGGCAGCTGGTCTTCCCGGAGGATCTGGTCAATGAATTTGCCGATCATGGAGTGCTCGCTGGTGCCGATCAGGTACAGGTCCTCTCCTTCGATTTTGTACATCATGGCATCCATGTCCGTCTGGCTCATGACGCCCTCCACCACGTTTCCGTGGATCATAAACGGCGGGATGCAGTAGGTGAAGCCCTTTCCGATCATAAAGTCGCGGGCGTAGGCCAGAACCGCCTCATGAAGCCGGGCGATATCCCCCATGAGATAATAGAAGCCGTTGCCTGCCACCCGTCCGGCGGCATCCATGTCGATACCGTCGAACCGCTCCATGATTTCGGTGTGATAGGGGATGGCAAAGGGGGGAGTCACCGGCTCTCCAAACCGCTCCAGCTCCACGTTGGCGCTGTCGTCCGGTCCGATGGGGACGGAGGGATCGATGATGTTGGGGATTACCATCAGGATTTTGTGAATCTCCGCCTCCAGCACGGTTTCCCGTTTCTCCAGTTCCGCCAGACGCTCGGCGTTGGCCTTGACCTTCGCCTTGGCGGCCTCGGCTTCCTCCAGCCTGGAGGGGTCCTTTTTTGCCTGGCCCATCAGCACCCCTACCTGTTTGCTGAGGGTGTTTCTCCGGGCCCGCAGCTCGCTGGCCTCGGTGATGGCCCGTCTGTTCTCCCCGTCCAGGTCCAGCAGTTTGTCCACCAGGGGGAGCTTTTCATCCTGAAATTTCTTTTTGATATTTTCCCTGACTGCTTCCGGGTTCTCCCGGATGAATCGAATGTCTAACAAGTGGGAAGCCTCCTTTTTTATTGCCGCCGCGGAGCGGCAGCCGGGTAATTCAATCCGCAGCCCTGCGGGCCGCGTTCGCTTTTTCTTTACGTTGCCTCCGTGGGCTGCGCGCCCCGCAGGTACTTTCTGTGCCGTGGGGCCGCCTGCGGCGGCCCGTTTTCGGCGAGCCAGGCGCTGAAAGGATCGCTATAAATTACCTGCCCAGTTTCTCCAGAGCCTCCAGCAGGTCATTGAGATCATCTACTCCATAGTATTCGATCTCGATTTTCCCTTTCTTTTTTCCTGAAGAAATATGACAGGCCCGGCCCAACCGGGCGGAGAGGGATTTTGCCGCCTCGGCAGCGTAATCCACGGAAGGGAATTCTTTCTTTTCGGCCGCCTTTGAGCCCTTTCGCTCCTCAATCTGAATGTGGCGGACCAGCTGCTCCGTCTGCCGCACGCTGAGGTGCTTTTTGGAAATCTCTTCCGCCACCTTCGTCCGCTGGGGGGGAGAGAGGGGCAAAATTGCCCTGGCATGTCCGGCGGACAGGTCTCCCGCCTCCACCATGCGCTGAATGCCAATAGACAGATCCAGCAGCCGCAGGGCGTTGGTTACGGCGCTGCGGGATTTTCCCACGCTGTCCGCCGCTTCCGCCTGAGTCATGCCGTAGGTCTCGGTCAGCGTCCGAAAGCCCTCCGCTTCCTCAATGGGATTCAGGTCCTCCCGCTGCAGATTTTCGATCATGGCCAGCTCCATGGCCTTCTGGTCATCGGCCTCAATGATGACGGCCGGAATCTCGCTCAGCCCTGCCAGCCGGGCGGCCCGCCACCGTCGCTCGCCGGCGATGATCTGATAGTATCCGCTGCTCAGCTTCCGCACAGTCAGCGGCTGGATCACCCCGTGCTGCCGGATGGAATCCGCCAGCTCCTCCAGACTTTTCCGGTCAAAGTTTTTTCTTGGCTGGTTCTGGCAGCTCTCAATCTGTGAGAGGGGGAGGGTGGAGGACGGCGTGGAAAAATCAGCGGAAAAGTCCTCTCCCAACAGGGCGCTGAGCCCCTTGCCCATGCCTTTTTCTTTTGCCATAAAGGCGTTCCTCCTTCTCCTGCTCAGAACCTGCATTCATAGCCGCAGAACGCCGTCGGTCCAGCATCCCCCGGCTGTAAATACAGACTCTCATTTTTGATTCTTGCGTAAAAATTCCTCTGCCAGCGCGGCATAGGCCTCGCAGCCCCGGCTGGTCCTGTCGTAGGCGCTGATGGGCTTTCCGTGGCTGGGCGCCTCGCTGAGCCGCACATTCCGGGGAATGACGGTGCTGTACACCTTGCCGGGGAAGAATCGCTTGACCTCCTCCGCCACCTGAATGGCCAGATTGGTTCTGCTGTCATACATGGTCAGCAGGACGCCCTCCAGCTCCAGATGGGGATTCAGGCTCCGGCGCACCGCCCGGATGGTATAGACCAGGTCGCTGAGCCCCTCCAGGGCAAAATATTCGCTCTGCACCGGCACCAGGGCGCTGTCTGCGGCGCACAGGCCGTTCAGCGTCAGCAGCTCCAGAGACGGCGGGCAGTCCACGAATATGTAATCATACCGGGGCGCCAGCTTTTCCAGCGCGCGCCGCAGCAGGTGTTCCCGGTCTTCAATGCCCACCAGCTCCACTCCCGCCCCGGCCAGTCCCTTGGAGGAGGGAAGCACGTCGCCGTACCGGGTGGAGACCACCCGTTTTTCCGGCTCCACCGCGTTGAGAAGAACGTCGTAAATTCCCAGAGACAGGGATTTGTCCACGCCCATGCCGGAGGTGGCGTTGGCCTGGGGGTCAAAGTCACACAGCAGGACCCGCTGCCCCATTTCCTTCAGGGCGGCCGTCAGGCTGACGCAGGTGGTAGTTTTTCCCACGCCGCCCTTCTGATTCACGATGGTAACAATTTTGCCCATAAACCGCCTCCGGGAAAGGGGTACGCCGCCCCATTTTCTATGTAATGGTAGTATATCACAAAAAAACTACATTTCAACAGGAAAAAAGAAATTTTTTTATGAAAATAGAAATTTTTGCCTCCGGCGCAGCTCCTGGTAAAAGTGTTTCACGTGAAACATTCTCTCTGACACAGAAAATGGTTGACATGGTCCTCCCTCCGGTGATAGACTGATTCCTCCAGTTATAATTCAGAAGCTGCATCAACAGGCGGGAGCACCCGTCCAGACGGAAATTTTTCCCGTCAACCTGCGCACTTCGCCTGTTGGTATGGCTTTCAGGAAGGGAAGGGTTGTAAAATGGTACTTAAGACAGAACGGCTGATTCTCCGCCAGATGACGCAGGAGGACTATCCGGCGCTGTGCCGGATCATGCAGGATGAGAAAGTCATGTACGCCTACGAGGGAGCTTTCACGGATAAGGAGGTACAGGAGTGGCTGGACCGGCAGCTCCTGCGCTACCGGAAGCCGGGCTTTGGCCTGTGGGCAGTGGTCCTGAAGGAGACGGATGAGATGATTGGACAGTGCGGGCTGACCATACAGCCCTGGAAAGAAGAAGAGGTTCTGGAAATTGGCTACCTTTTCCGGCGGGCTTTCTGGCATCAGGGCTATGCCACGGAGGCGGCGCAGGGCTGTAAGCGGTATGCCTTTGACGTCCTGAAGGCAAAGGAGGTCTGTTCCATTATCCGGGATACCAACGGGGCGTCCCAGCGGGTCGCTCTCCGGAACGGCATGACAAAGCGGGACAGCTGGGTCAAGCACTTCCGGGGCGTGGATATGCCCCACAGCCGGTACGTAGTCGAGGCGGAATAGAGTAACCGGGGGATGTTTCACGTGAAACATCCCCCGGACTGACCGGACAGTAATGCTTTTGTTTTGTCAGAGAAGCGGTTCCGGCTTCCTCGCCAAAAGCAGATACCGATGGATCGTGCCCGCTATTACGCCGTCCCTCTCCAGCATGGCCTGGGCGCGGCAAAGACCGTCCAGACAGTTCTCCACCGAGAAGCCGGGAAACTCCCACTCAATGATCCGGGCAAACCAGACCAGAGCACCCACATCCCGGAATCGAATGGGCCGGAAGGCCTCCTGCCCGTCCAGAACAGCAAACCCGCAGGTTTCCAGATCTTCTCTGGCGGCCTCCAGATACTGCATGGGGAAGGGGAGAGGGGGGACTGGATTCAGCAGAAGCTCCACCAGATCCCGGTCGTTTTCCCGGCCAACCTGTTCCGTCAGGAAAAGGCCGCCGGGCTTCAAAATGCGGAATACCTCATCGGGCAGATAGTCCCCGTGACGGTTTAATACCAGATTGAAGCGCTGATCGGGGAAGGGGAGGAGACCGTTGCCCTCCGCCTCCCGGAAATCAATTCCAAGAGGAGAGAGGACGTCCCGGCAGAGCGATACGTTGGGCGGATAAGCTTCCGTGGCGCCGGTCAGATGGCAGGGGTGCTTCAGGGAGAGAAGAAACTCTCCGCCGCCGGTGTCCATGTCCAGAATCCGGCTCTCCGGGCGGAGATACCGCCGGACCAGATCTTCATAGCTCCATGGAAGGTCGTCCTCCTCCTGATAGCGGCCCCGGATATGGGAAAAGTCCCAGCCGTGGATATGGGCAGCCTGCTCCTCCGCCAGCCATTGGGTCAGTAGCCCGTTGTTCATTATAACTGCTCCTTTTCGTAACAAATTGATTGGTACTACGATCCGGCGCAGTCAACTGACAGCAATTATGAAGAAAATAACCCCGGAACGGCCTGCTGTCAGCTTCTGGACTGCGCCGGGCAGTTATCTCGGATACAGGGCCCCATGGCCTTCACCTCATTTCATGCCCCCCAATCATACCATAACGAGAGAAAAACGGCAAGCAAAAACCAAAATGTTCCACGTGAAACTCCTTTCCTCATATCGGGAAGAAAATGTTTCACGTGGAACATTTTGTCATAACCATTTCTTAAAATTCTTTTTGATACTTTTTCTTTTAAGAAAAAGTATGTATACCAGCAAGGCAGTATCTTTTACACCGCGGGCACCACAGGCTCCACCTTTCCGGTGGCGTGAATGTCGGTAATCAGCTTCCGGGGGCATTTCGTCACGCAGACGCCGCAGGAGGTACACTTGCTGTAATCGATGCTGGCCACGTTGTCCCTGACGGTAATGGCTCCCGTGGGGCAGTTGCGCTCGCAGAGGCGGCAGCCGATACAGCTGACGGAGCAGTCCGCTTTGGCCACCGCGCCCTTCTCCTGGTTGGCGCAGGGGACCACGATGTCCACCGCATAGGGTACGTCGGTGATGACGTGGCGGGGACAGGCCCTGGCGCACTGCATGCAGTGGGTACACTTGTCCTGGTCCACCTCGGCAACGCCGTGGGCGTTGATATGGATGGCGTCAAACCTGCAGGCCCGGACGCAGGTCCCACGGCCCAGACAGCCAAAGGCACAGTCCAGGGTGCCGTTGCCGGAGACCTTCATGGCGGCCACGCAGTCCTCGATGCCCACGTAGCGCTCAAACTTCCGGCTGGCCCGGTCGCCGCCGGAGCAGCGGACAAAGGCCACCCGGCGCTCCTGGGCCTTGACCTCCACCCCCATGACGGCGGCAATGCGGCTGGTCTGAAGGCCGGAGCAGCTGGGGCAGGCGTTGACGGGAGCCTCTTTGGCCAGAATGGCCGCCGCGCAGCCGGCGCAGCCGGGGTAACCGCAGCCGCCGCAGTTGGCTCCCGGCAGGCAATCCAGAATCAGTTCCAGCCGGGGATCGGTCTTTACCGCAAACACCCTGGAGGCCAGAGCCAGCACCAGTCCGAAGATGCCGCCCAGAAGGCCAAGGGTCAGCAGAGCATAAACTGTATTCATCACATGTTACCTCCTCACCAGGGAATCTGAAGGCCGGAAAAGCCCATAAAGCACAGCGCCATGAGACCGGCCGTAATCAAAGCGATCGGGAAGCCCTGAAACGCCCTGGGAGGATCGGAAAATTCCAGACGCTCCCGGATGCTGGAGAACAGAACAATGGCCAGCAGAAAGCCCGCGCCGCCGGTGATGCCGTAAACCACGGACTCAATGAAATTGTAGCTGTTCTGCACATTCAGCAGCACCACGCCCAGCACGGCGCAGTTGGTGGTAATCAGCGGCAGATAGACGCCCAGCGCCTGATACAGGGTGGGAACCGCCTTCTTCAGGAACATCTCCACCAGCTGCACCAGCGCCGCAATCACCAGGATAAAGGCCACCGTCTGCATGTATCCCAGCTCCAGGGACTCCAGCAGCAGGTTCACCGGATAGCAGAGAGCGGAAGCCAGCCCCATGACGAAGATGACCGCCAGGCCCATGCCGACAGAGGTGTCCATCTTCCGGCTGACGCCCATGAAGGGGCAGATGCCCAGAAACTGCGCGAGAATAAAGTTGTTGATCAAAATCGCTCCCAGAGCGATGTCAAGTAACGTCGTCCATTCCATGACTTATTTTCCTCCCTTGACCTTGCGCTGGGCCCACTGCATCAGAGCGATGAGGCAGCCCAGCGTCAGAAAGCCGCCTGCGGGCTGGGCAATCAGCGAGGCGCTGTACTCCGCGGGGAAGATCCGGTTCCCGGCCAGCGCGCCGGAGCCCAGCAGCTCCCGGATGGCGCTCATGGCCAGCAGCACCAGGGTGTAACCCAGACCCTGACAGATGCCGTCCACGGCGGCGGCAACAGGATGGTTCCTGCTGGCAAAGGATTCGGCCCGGGCCAGAATGATGCAGTTTACCACGATGAGGGGGATGAACACGCCCAGGCTTTCGGCGATGTCGGGGAAAAAGGCCTGGAGCAGCAGGTCCACCATGGTAACAAAGCCCGCGATGACCACGATATAGCAGGCGATACGGACCTGCTCGGGAATGATCTTCCGGAGCAGAGAAATGAAGATATTGGAGAGGGTCAGAATAACGGTCACCGAGAGACCCATGCCGATGCCGTTGGCAATGGTGGTGGTAATGGCCAGGGTGGAGCACATGCCCAGCAGCTGCACCAGCACCGGGTTCTGGGTCAGAAGTCCATCCTTAAGTTGCTTTCCTGCGTTCATTGTGTCAGCCCTCCTTATTCAACCAGCCCGGACGCGGCTTCAAAAGCGGCGGCCAGCGCGGCGTTGACCCCGGCGGCCACGCCCCTGGAGCTGACCGTCGCGCCGGAGATGCCGTCAAACCGGTTGCTCCCGGAATTGACCGTGATCTCGCCGTTTTCATGGCTCATGCCCACAAATCGGTCCAGGACGGACTGATCGGCCACGACCCTGGTGCCGATATTCGGGGTTTCACTGTGCCTGATTATGGATACGCCGGTGACGCGGTTGTCAACATCCACGCCCACCATCATCCGGATCTCGCCCTGAGAACCGTTGGCAGTTACCTGGACGACATAGCCCAGCGTCCCGCCGCCGGCGCGGGCCTCAAAAACGGACTGCACGCCCCGGAGATCCTTCTGCAGCCGGATGGGAAGATATTCGTCCGCCGCCAGCACCTGAGACATGGCGGCGCGGACCTTCTCCGCCTGGATGGCGTCGATCCTGGGCCTGGTGACGGAGTTGACCACGCCCAGAAGCAGGGCCGTCATCAGACAGATCCCCAGCAGGACCCCGGCAATGCGGGCCACATATCCGGGGTCAATGGAAAGGGACGCGCCGGGCCGCCGTCCGGCGGCTTCCTTCTCTCTGCTCATTTCTTCGGGACCTCCTTTCCTCTGTTTTCGGGAGCCCTGACGGGCTTCCTCTCTTTGACGACGCCGAAACGGCGGGGCCTGATGCTCTTATCGATAATCCAGACCGTCAGATTCATAATCAGAATGGAGTAGCACACGCCCTCGTTGTAGGAGCCGAAGTAGCGGATGAAGACTGTGATGAGTCCGCAGCCCAGGCCGAAGATCACCTGACCCGGGCGGCTGACAGGGGAGGTGACGTAATCGGTGGCCATGAAGAAGGCCCCCAGCATCAGGCCGCCGCCCAAAAGGTTGTACAGCATCCACTGTACCGGGTCGTTGCCACGGGGAAAGAGAAAGGTCAGCGCCGCCACCGTGCCGATATAGCTGACGGGAATACACCAGGTGATGACCCGCCGCCAGATCAGAAACAGTCCCCCCAGAATCAGCAGCATGGCGCTGACCTCGCCCAGAGAGCCGCCAATGAGGCCCACAAACATCTTGGGGAGGTCATAAACGCTTTGCAGGTCCGCCAGATTGTTTTCGTGGAGGTAGGACATGGGCGTGGGATAGGTCATGGCGTCGATGGCTCCCGTGACGGCCACAGAGGAGCGGGGCCCCACCCAGCGGGTCATCTCGCCGGCCCAGCAGAGCATGAAGGCCCGCGCCGCCAGCGCGGGGTTGAGAAAGTTCTTGCCCACGCCGCCGAAAAGCTGTTTGACCACCACAATGGCGAAGAAATCGCCGATGAGCAAAATCCAGTAGGGAATGGTCACGGGGCAGACGAAGGAAATCAATACGCCGGTGACGGCGGCGCTGAGGTCGCCCAGAGTGTTGTTTTTCCGCAGGATGATCCGGTAAAGCCACTCAAAGGCGCAGCAGCCGGCGACGCTGACCGCCGTGACGGCAAGGGCGCGGGGACCGAAATTGTATACCGCGAAAGCCAGAGGCAGCACCAGCGCGATCAGCACCTCCCCCATAATGTGGCCCGCGCCGTCTTTGGTGCGGATGTGGGGGGAGGAGGAGCCGATCAGGTTCAGATCCTTGTAATCCATGGGTTACGCCTCCTTCTTTTTCTCTTCTGCGGCCGCGGCAGCCGCTTTTGCGGCGGCTCTGGCGTTGTTAATCAGCTGCTTACCCGCCCGGAAGGCCTGCACAAGATGGAGCCGGCCGGGACAGATGTAGGTGCAGGCCCCGCATTCGATACAGTCAAGCACATGGGCCTCCTCCAGCGCCGGGAGCATCCCGGCCTGCTCGTACTGGTACATAAATACCGGCTGGAGATGCATGGGGCACACGGAGATGCACTTGCCGCAGCGGATGCAGGCGGGGTGCTCCACGGTGCGCTCCTCCTTTTCGCAGAAGGCCAGAATGGCGTTGGTACCCTTGCCGATGGGGGCGGACATATCAAACTGGGAGTGACCCATCATGGGTCCGCCCATGAGAATCTTGAAGGTGGATTTCTTCACCCCGCCGCAGGCGTCCAGCAGGTCGCTGATGGGCGTGCCGATGGGGCAGAGGAGGTTCTTCGGCTCGTTGACCCCGGAGCCGGAGACGGTGACCACCCGGTGGGTCACCGGCCGGCCCCCATAGATGGCGGTATGGATGGCCATGGTGGTGACGATATTGAACACCGCGCAGCCGATGGAGGCGGGCAGGGCGCCGGGAGGCACCTGACGGCCGGTAATGGATTGGCAGAGCTGCTTTTCCGCCCCCTGGGGGTAGCGGGTCCGGAGGACGTCCACCACAGCGGGAGCCTTTTCTTCCTCGATTTTCAGCCTGAGCATCTCGGCGGCGTTGGCCTTGTTGGCCTCGATGGCGATATGGACCCGGTCCACGCCGAAGATCCGGGCCAGCAGCCGTACGCCCCCCAGCACTTCCTCCGGGTGCTCCAGCAGAATGCGGTGGTCGCTGGTAATGTAGGGTTCGCACTCGCTGGCGTTGACAATGACGGTGTCCACCTTGCCCAGTCCGGAAGAGATCTTGACGTGGGTGGGGAAGGTGGCCCCGCCCATGCCCACGATGCCCGCCTCCTTAACCAGGGCGGAAATCTGCTCCGGCGTGAGCGCGTCCGGGTCTTTGACGGGAGTAAGGCCGGGGCAGGGTGTGTCGTTGAAGTCGTTCTCAATCACCACGCTCATCACCGGCACGCCGGAAAAATGGATGCGGGGCTCCACCGCCGCCACCCTGCCGGAAATGCTGGCATGGACGGGGGCGGAGACGAAGGCCGGCGCGTCCCCCACCTTCTGGCCCACCGTTACCTGGTCGCCCACCGCCACGCAGGGCGTGCAGGGCGCGCCGATGTGCAGGGACATGGGGATCACCACACGCTGGGGAGGCGGGAGGGTCTCGACCGGCTTCTTGTTGGTGGCGGCTTTACAGTCGTTGGGATGGATGCCGCCGAAAAAGGCCTGTGCCATGTTTTCACCTCTCTGAATCAATTCTGCGTTTCTGGCATATAGTCAACTGCTCTGACGATATGCGGGCTTCCGCCCAAAGTCATACGCAATCATCATACTCCCATTTGACCGCCGTGTCCAGAAAATTTTCGGCGGAAACGCAGTTTTTTTGCTGGAATGGGTCAAAAATCTGGAAATCGGCCATTCATTCTGTCACAAAATACCGGAAATGCCAGCAGTTGCATTTTCCCGGGAAATGTGTTATGATGAACCACAAATCACGCAAAATGCGGACAATCCGTTTTTGGAGGTACAATTCAATGATAAATCGGGCGGAAATCAAGGCGGAAGCCAGGGCAATTCTGGGGGGAGCCAGGGTGAATCCCTATATCGTCACTGCGATGGTGATCGGAATCGGATTTGTGTTGCAGCGGGTTGTTGATCTGGTCCAGGGAGGGTCGCCGTTCTATTCTTATGAGCTGGCACGGCAGTGCTATGCCCTGATGGCCAGCAGAAACCTGGGGGCTCTGGAGGCGCTGCTCCTCTCCACGCCGGAGAGCACGGGGATGTCGGCCTTTTTCTTCACCCTGGTTTCGCTGGTGACGCTGGTGCTCAACGGCGGGTATTACATCTACTGCATGGGCGTGCGGCAGGGAGTGGAGATGCCGTACTCTTCCCTGGCCGACGGACTGGGCGTCGCGGGAAAGCTGATCTGGTGCTGGATACAGATATCCGTCCGGATTCTGCTGTGGTCCATGCTGTTCGTCATCCCCGGCATTATCGCGGGGTACCGCTACCGGTTTGCCTACTACAATATTCTGACGGATGAATCTCTCTCGGCGGGAGAGGCCATTGCCCTGAGCTGCAGGCAGACCGCGGGGATGAAGATGGAGCTGTTCGTTCTGGACCTCAGCTTCATCGGGTGGGAGATACTGGCCAACATGACGGCCGGTCTGCTGAATATCTGGCTGATTCCTTACGAAACCATGTGCGATCTGGCTTATTTTGAGGAGGCCCAGCGGGGAATGGGACGCAGTCCCTATGGCCGCGGCGGACAGACGCCGCAGGCGGGGAACCCCTGGGAGGAGGTATAAGGCATGACAGGCCTGCTGTTGGCGGTTATCTATCTGGCGTTTATCAGCCTCGGCCTGCCGGACGCCCTGCTGGGCGCGGCCTGGCCCTCCATGTACGGGGCGCTGGAGGTGCCGGTGTCCTGCGCGGGGGTTATTTCGGTGATTATCGCGCTGGGCACTGTGGTGTCCAGCCTGATGAGCGACCGGCTGACCTGCCGGCTGGGGGCCGGGAAGGTGACGGCAATCAGCGTGGCCGTCACGGCGGCGGCGCTGTTCGGATTCTCTGTGAGCGGGTCCTTCCGGATGCTGTGCCTGTGGGCCGTGCCCTACGGGCTGGGGGCGGGAAGCGTGGACGCGTCGCTGAACAATTACGTGGCCCTGCACTACGCCAGCCGGCATATGAGCTGGCTCCACTGCATGTGGGGCGTGGGCGCGTCGGTGGGGCCCTATGTGATGGGAATCGCCCTGACCGGCGGCCGGGGCTGGCAGACGGGGTACCGGTGGATCTCCTTTCTCCAGGTGGGGCTGACGGTGATTCTGCTGGCAAGCCTGGGGCTGTGGAAAAAGCGGCCGGGACAGGAGAGCGGCGAGGAGCCGGAGAGGCCCCTGGGGCTGCGGCAGGTTCTGGCGGTGCGGGGCGTGCGGGAGGTCATGCTGACCTTTTTCTGCTACTGCGCCGTGGAGCAGACCGCGGGGCTGTGGGCCAGCAGCTACCTGGTATTGAACCGGGGCGTGGACGCGGAGACCGCGGCGGGATTTGCCAGCGTGTTCTTTCTGGGCATCACGGCAGGCCGGGGACTGTCCGGATTTATCACCATGAAGCTCAGCGACAGGCAGATGGTGAGGCTGGGCTGCGGCGTCATTGCCGCCGGTGTGGCGGCGCTGCTGCTGCCGCTGGGCGAGGGGGCGGCCCTGACGGGGCTGGTGCTGGTGGGTCTGGGGTGCGCGCCGGTGTACCCGTGTCTGATCCACTCCACGCCGGAGCACTTCGGGGCCCGGAGGTCCCAGGCCATTATCGGAATCCAGATGGCCAGCGCTTACCTTGGGACCTGTCTGATGCCGCCCCTGCTGGGCATTCTGGCGGAGCGCGTGGGGATCCGGGTGTTCCCCATCGATCTGGGAATCCTGCTGGCCGCCATGACGGTGGGGCATGAGGCGCTGGTAAGAAAGACGGCGAAATAACCGGCGGGACCGTCCCCGGACCAGTCAGAGACACGACCCGCTTACCCCTGATGGTAAGCGGGTCGTGTGCTTTTCAACACAGGCTTATGATTCGGGCGGTTGAATCGTAAATTCCAGTTCTCCCGCCGCTCCGCATGCGGCCTCATATTTTTCAAATACCACGACGATCTGTCCGTCCTGGTTGAGATAGAAATTTGTATTCTCAGAAATCAGATCCATAACAGACAGATCCTCCCACAGAAGGCTGCGCTGCTCTTCGCTCCAGCCCGCAATCGTGGCTTCTATGCTTTCCGACACGATCCGCCGGTAATCCGGGCCGAACCAGTCCTTCAGCGTGATGATCCTGCCGCTGTCCAGATCAAGGTTGTAGTAGAGGCTGCCGCTGTAGGCGGAGAATCTGCTCTCATACTGCGTCACTACAAAAGACAGATATGCCGGGCTGACATACCTGGTTTCATAGTCAATCATAATGGACACGGGATTGAAATCCTCCGGGTCTCCTCCGGTTTCCACAAAGGCGTCGTAATAGTCCTTTGCTCTCTCCTCGCCTGCCGCCAGACAGTCGCGCATTACCTTCTGGATCTCCTGGTTTACCCTGTCCTCCAGCCCGGTTTTCCCCGTGCCCTCTATCTGTGGAATTCTGGCGTCAACGTACTTCATTTCGTCCTCCACATGGTACTCCCGGAACAGGAACACGCGGCACAAATCTCCAACTACCGGAATCTCACAGGCCGCTGAGGCAAAGGATGGCGACAGGTTCAGCGCCGTAATCACACAGAGGGAGAATACGGCGGCAATGGACCCTGCGCTCCTGACCAGATTCACGATCCTCTTCCTGCGCCGCCGCGCCATCCCTTCGGCAATCGCCCCCCGGACCACCCCGTTCAGATTGTCCGGAATCTCAATGCTGTCATAACTCCTCTTGTCAATCATCTTCCAAAACCTCCACATCCAGTTTCAGACGTTCCAGCGCCCGGCGCAATCTGGATTTTACCGTGTTCAGATTGACGGACGTGATTTCAGCGATTTCTTCATACTTCATGTCCTCAAAAAACCGGAGGATCACAATGGTTTTCAGATCCGGGGGCAGCCTGTCGATCGCCGCATACAGGTCGATATACTCGTCCTTATGGACACCGGTTGAATCCCCGGCAGGCGGACGCTGCGGCGCCTGCAAATCTTCCAGCGGTATGACCTTTCCCGTTTTGCGCAGAAAAGATATGCTTTCGTTGATTAATATCCGATAAAACCAGGTCTTTGCATACGCAGGGTTTCGCAATGTATGAAAGGACTCCAGCGCCTTTACAATCCCGTTGTGAACAATGTCCAGCGCATCTTCTCTGTTTTTTACATAGGAAAATGCAACCTTATAATATTTCTCCTGATTGGTTTCAATCAACAGCGCAAGTTCCTGTGCCGCTTCCATCCCGTTATCCTTCCTGCTCAAAATATTCGGCAATGATTTGGCCTGCCCGCCTCACGGGCTGACTTCTCTGCTCCGGCGGCTGATGCGGCCGGCTGTGCGGATACAAATTCCGTATTCCATATGATATGCCTCCAATCGGGTCTTTCACAGTATTAGATGCGCCAGAGGCCGAAAAAGTTGAACCCGCGGGAAAAGTTTTTTCATATTTTACGGCACGTGCTTTTACCGCGGCAGGCAGCGACAGAAAAGCACGTGCCGGTATATACCGGTACGTGCTTTTGGGCGTCAGAAAAGTGACGCAGCCGCTTTCTGCAAATTTTAACGGAGGTCCACGTGGCTGCCGGTTGCGGCGGCCATCTCCTGCCAGTGGTCCATCCGGCGGCGGAGCTCCGCCCTGCTCTCTTCATCCTCCCGGAAAGCAATGAGAGTCCAGTCCATCTCCTCCAGGGCCTGGAAAAACTCCGGCATCTTCCGGAAGGGGATGGAGATCATGCGCAGGCCGGCGGGATAGGCGTTCCGGCGCTTTAGGCCGTGGTAAAAACCGGTGGTGATATGATTAACCTTACCGGAAATAATGGGATAGGCATACATCCAGGCACAGCTGATTACCGGAGAGGACCTGGATTCCCACAGGTCGCCGGATATGTAGCTGGTGGCCCGCATCAGAATGTCAGCCTGGGGCAGGCCGGCGATAAAGAACAGCAGATCCGGGTCAAAGTCGCAGTCCAGGGCCGGGCAGAACTCCACATAATTCACCGTATGAGGCTCCAGGATGGGCAGACGCTGGTAAAGCTGCTGGCAGCCCGTGGGAGACTTGTAGCACCCGAAGTCATAGCCGGCCTGACCGCTGGCGGTAACCGGCGGCTTGTCGATCATGCCCATGGCCAGCTTGCCGTAGCAGGCGTCGTCGTTTACATCAATATAAAAATGCCCGCCCGTGTCCTGCGCTACCTTCACGTACTGGCAGAAGGCCAGCTTCTCCCCGGTATAGTGGGGAACATCGGGCCGCTCAAACCGCAGCCTGATGGCCACGGCGGGATAAGGCAGCTCCAGCTTCCGGATCAGCTCTTTGTCAGATGGTCTCAGCATGTGAAATCCTCCTTATCGTTCACAGATGGTGCAGTTCGCCAGCAGATCGCTCTGCGCGGCGTCCAGGTGCTCCCGGGTCCACACGGCGGCGGCTCCGCCGGTGTGCAGAAATACCACGCCGCCGTCCAGCGCGCCCCGGTCCAGAAGATCGAGCATCCCCCGGAAGGCTTTGCCGGTATAGACAGGGTCCAGAATCACGCCTTCCGTCCGGGCCAGCTCCAGCATGGCCCTGCGGGTCTCCGGGTCGGGAACGCTGTAGGCGGGACCGGTATAGGGACAGTCCCCGGGGCCGGCGCAGAGCCTGACGTCCCCGGCGGCAATCGTGACCCCCATATCGTAGCGGCGGCTTACTTCGTTCATGAAAGCGGCCATCTTTTCCGCCTGATGGGGCTCGAGGGGCGCCACGGGAATGCCGATTACTTCAAACGGCGCCCGGAAATATCTGGCGCCCAGGAGAAGACCGTTATACGTGCCCTGAGAACCGACGGCGCACAGCAGGTACCTGGGATGGAGGTCCCGCTCCTCCAGCTGCTTCATCAGCTCGGGGATCATCATAATATAGCCCAGTACGCCGGTGGAATTTGACCCGCCCGGGGGCATGCAGTACACTTTCTCTCCGCGGCGCTCATAGTCGGCGATTACCTGACGGGCGGCCGCCTCCCGGTCCTCCGAGAAGATCAGCTCAGCGCCCATCATAGCGTCCAGGGTCAGGTTGCCGGAGAGATAGTCGGGCCGCTTTCCGCCCAGCACCAGAACAGGCTTCAGACCGCACTGAATGGCGGCGGCTACGGTAGTCCGGCCGTGGTTGGTCTGGGGGCCGCCCAGGGTCAGGATGGCGGTACAGCCCTGGTCGAGGGCCTCCCGCAGGATATACTCCAGCTTTCTGGTCTTGTTCCCGCCGGTGGCGGGGCCGGTCATGTCGTCCCGCTTGATATAGACCGGCGTCCCGCCGTGGGCGGCGCTCAGACGGGGCAGCGCCTCCAGCGGCGTCGGGTAGTAACCCAGCCGGATTCTGGGGATTTCCAGTATGTTCATGAGCGTTCCTCCTCATGGGAACGGAGCGGCGGCAGCTGCCGCCGCTCCGGCGTTTTGCCAGAATCATCTGGCGGCGACCGCCTCGATCTCCACCAGAGCGCCCCTGGGAAGGGCAGCCACCTCGAAGGCGGCCCTGGCCGGGCAGTCCTCCTGAAAGAAGGTGGCGTAAACCTCATTCATGGCGGCAAAATCGGAGATATGCTGCAACAGCACGGTGGTCTTGACCACGTGGTCCATCGTCAGCCCCTCCGCAGCCAGAATATTCCGGAGGTTTTCCAGGGACTGCCGGGTCTGGGAGGCGATATCCGCTCCCGCGAAGGCTCCCGTGGCGGGATCGACAGGCAGCTGACCGGATATGTAGAGTACGCCGCCTGCTTCAACAGCCTGTGAATAGGGGCCGATCGCGGCAGGCGCGCTGCCGGTGTGGATGACTTTCTTCAAGGGGATACTCCTCTCTGTTTCTTAATGTACTTTTTCAGGACCTTCATGCGCTCCAGCGCCGCCTCCACACAGGAGACAGGCGCAGCCAGGTTCCACCGCTCGAAGCCCTCTCCGGCGCTGCCAAAGATGTACCCCTCATCCAGGAAGAGGAAAGCCTCCTCCTTCAGAATCCGGGCCAGCTCATGGCACTCGATGCCCAGAGCGCTGAAGTCGATCCACAGCAGATAGGTTCCCTCCAGCCGCATCACCCGGACCTGGGGGAACTCCCGCGCCAGGAAATCGGTAATCAGGCGGCGGTTGGTGTCGATGACCTGGAGGCACTCCTCCAACCAGGCCTCCCCGAAGGTGTAGGCCAGGCGGCAGGCCTCCAGCCCCAGCATGTTGCACTTGGGGTTGCCGTCGTCCTTCTGCTGTTCCGCGTAGAAGGTCTGACGCAGGGATTCGTTGGCAATGATAGCGTTGGCGGTCTGGAGTCCGGCCAGACTGAAGGTCTTGCTGGGCGCGGTGCAGACGATGCTGTTCATGGCGAATTCCCCGCTGATGGAACCGAAGGGAACATGCCTGTGGCCGGGAAGCGTCAGGTCGCAGTGAATCTCGTCGGACACCACCAGCACGTGGTTGTCCACACAGATCCGGCCGATCCGCTCCAGCTCCTCCCGCGTCCACACCCGGCCGCTGGGATTATGGGGGGAGCAGAGAATCAGCAGCCTGGTATTGGGGTCGGCGGCCTTGCGCTGGAAGTCCTCAAAGTCGATGCGGTAGCTGTCCCCCTCGCGGATGAGGGGATTGTCCACCAGGGTCCGGCCGTGGCGGGAGATGGCAAAGTACATGGGGTAGTAGACCGGGGTCATGAGCATGACGCCGTCGCCGGGCCGGGTGAAGGCCTTCACCGCGGTAAAGAAGGCGTTGATGACGCCCGGGGTGTCCCGAATCCACTCCGGCTGAATCTTCCAGCCGTGGCGGCGCTCCTCCCAGGAGACCACCGCCTGGCGGTAGGCGTCGGTCATCACGGCATAGCCCAGGACGTTCTCGTCCAGAAACCGCTTCAGACCCTCCCGGACCTCGGGAACCATGTCAAACTCCATGTCGGCCACCGAAAAGGGGATGACCCCCTCGGGGTAGCGTCCCAGAGTCTGCCTGATTTCATTCCATTTGAAGCTGCCGGTATCCTCCCGGCGGATCACCTTTTCAAAATCGTATTTCATTGTATCACCTTGATAGATATTGATATATACTTACGGGGCAGGGGAATTGCGTTTACCGGACCGGCGCCTCTTCGACAACAATACCGTCCCGGGCCAGATCCTCGTCTGTTTCATGGGTGCGGCCCCAGCCGGTGAGGATAGCAATCCAGAACACTACGAACAGAGCCATGGAATGGAAATTAAAGCCGACAAAGGAAATGGCGCTGTAGCCCTCCGATACCGCGCCGGCAGCCACGGCAAAGCCGGCCAGCTGGAGGCAGCCGGGATTGGTGGGAACCAGATAACCCATGCCGCAGCCCAGACCGTCCAGAATGTTGGCGGAACGGGCCCGGTCCACCTTGAAGGGACGCATCAGCTGGCGGATGATGGGGCCGCAGAAGGCGATGGCGGAGGTACCGCTGGAGATGGCCACGCTCATCAGAGTGACCATGGCGCCGCCGGCAATCTCGGCGGAGCGCTCGCTGCCGGCGAACTTCCGCATCCAGTTGAGCAGGGCGTCCAGTACGCCGGCGTTCTTGACAATGCTGACCATGATGAAGATAAAGAGGATAAAGATGCTGGAGTTTATCATCCCGTTAAAGGCGTTGTAGATCAGGCCGTCGGCATCCACCAGGGAGGCGGGAGTCTCAAAGCCGAACAGGAGCAGCATCACAAGGCCCAGCAGCTCGGAGATCAGCAGGGCAGTAAACAGCCCGCCGCCCCGGAGCATGATGACGACGATCAGCACCGGCAGGATCAGGAAGGCCAGGCTGGAGACATAGGTACCGTCCACCGTCAGGGTGTTGGCCACGCCGTCGCCCACCATGACAAAGCCGAATACCAGGTACAGCACAATGGATATGGCCCCGGCCACCAGAGCGTACTTCAGGCGGGCTCTGACGACCCGCGTCACATCCACCTCCTGAGACAGGGAGGAGGCGATGGTGGTATCGGAGATCGGTGCCAGGTTGTCGCCAAAGCAGCTTCCCGCCAGGATAGCGCCGCAGACCAGATTGATATTGCATCCCATCTCAAAAGCCAGAGGGAGCATGACGGGGGCGGTAGTGGTCATGGCGCCCGCCGCCGAACCGGTGGCAGTGGACAGCACCATGCAGATGACAAAGCAGAGAATGGGAATCAACCCGGCGGAGACGTGCAGTTTGGCCAGCACGTACAGCAGGCCGGACACCAGATGGGACGAGGTAAGGATCTTGCTCATGACGCCGGCAATCAGGAAACAGCACAGCATGAATCCGAAGGTCCGGTCCGTAGCGCCCTCGATAATGGCATCCTGGAACCGCTTTTTGTCCTTGTAGACCAGAAAGCCCGTCATCACCGCGAAAAATCCGGCGGCCCAGAAATTTTTGGTGGACCGCATTCCCACGGCAGCCATGACCAGGATGCTTCCCAGCATGACGATCAGGGGCAGACATGCGCCAAAGATGCCCCCACAGGTTTCTGCGAAACCCTGTTGCTTCTTTTCGTTGCTCATACAGATTTCTCCTCTCAAACAGCAGCAATTATAGTTTCTTTAGAAACTATTTACAGGCAGATGCTACCACTTGCAGAGGGGAGTGTCAATAGATTTGTCGAAAATCAGGGGGAGCATCTGAAAAATTTATGAAAAACCGACAAAAATTTTGACAAATTTTGTTGCACATGAAACTATAAAATTATTTGGACAATTCGCTGTGCTCCCTGATAATGTACTCAATGCGGGCCTGCGTGACCCGATAGAAGCTTTCGATGTCCTCC
This sequence comes from uncultured Oscillospiraceae bacterium, assembly GCA_910587505.1. Taxonomy (GTDB): domain Bacteria; phylum Bacillota; class Clostridia; order Oscillospirales; family Oscillospiraceae; genus Pelethomonas. The sequence continues at coordinate 43,252 of CAJULD010000006.1, forward strand.
ATGCTGCAGGTCTTCAGCAGCGCCTCCAGCATGATGCTGATGGCCACCCGGTCATAGGCCTGATGGACGGCGTTGGCCCGCAGGCCCTCCCCGGTGGGGCTGACGTAAATCGACTTGCGGTTGCCCTCCCGCTTCGTCCGCCGGACCAGGCCCTTCTCCTCCAGTTTTTTCAGCATTTTGGACATGGCGCCCTTGGTCCGGAAGCTGTAGCCCGCCAGATCGGTGACGGTGGTCTCCCCCATTTCGCATACATACCCCAGGGTGTGCGCCTCCGACTCCGTGAGCACAACCCCTTCGCCGTAGTCCCTGGGAATCGCGGAGTAACGTTCCAGAAGGGTGCTGTGGCGGTAAATCGCGTCCACCTTCCCGTTGAGATTCTGAACAATGTCTGAATAATCGATTTGTGACATGCCTGTCTGCTCCATTTCCATGGTAATTCGTACATGATAATTGTACCGTATCCGCAGAAAAATTGCAATCTTATCATTTTCGGAAAATCTGTTTTTTGCAGCGGGGAGGAAGCGGTGTCCGAACTGAAAACCACCTGGGACGCCTGCGAATAACTCAGCCGCGCATAATAAGGAGGGAGGACCCGGCGGAGCCGGGTCCTCCCTCCAGCATATTCTGTCAGGTTCTGCCGTAATCCTGCGGTGGTCATGATGCCACAGACGCTTTGGCATATGCAGGGGCAGGCAAAAATTTCTTATTTATTCTCCGTTCTGCAGGTCACGATCACCCCGTCCACATTGTTCCCGGAGACGGCGTACTCTCCCTCTGCCGGCAGATACGCCCCGGTCCCGGCGCAGTACCAGATCTCATACATCCCGTCCGCGCACTCCACGGTCAGATGCTGGCCGTCCCAGGGGAACTCCCGCAGATAGTCGATATATTCCTCCAGGCACAGGCCCTTCTCCGCCATCACGGTGGCGTGGGGCACGCCCACATAGCGGAAGTGCCAGGGCTCGTCCCCGATGCCGGTAAGGTCCTCCTTCTCCGTGTCATAGCGAACCACCCAGCCATAGTCCTGGCAGTGACTGTTGATCCAGGCGTATTCCCCCGTACCCCGGTACTCCGCGCTGGTACCGTCCTCAAAGAGCAGGGAGAAGTCCACCACCAGCCCCGTGTGGTGCTCGCTGCCGCCAGGCTGGGCCACGAAGCGCCGGGCGTGGTCCTCGCCGTTGCGCCGGGCGCTCTGGTCCAGGAGGTGCTGCTGGAACTCTCTGGTGCGGTAGCCCGCCACCACGTTGACGGTTCTGCTGCCCCCCTGGGCCCGGAACGCGTCCATCATCCGGTTGAGGGCCTCCAGGGCGGTGGGGTCCAGGAACACCTCCCTGTCCCGCACGTAGTAGCTGTCGCTCTTGCCGTCGAATACGCAGGTCAGGGGCTGCTCCTCCGGAAAGCGGTAGAGGACCCTGTTGTTGACCAGGATCAGATCGCCGGTGTAAAGGGCGTCCCCGTCCAGCCGGGTCCTGCGGCAGGAAATCCGCCCTTCCCCGCTGTTCCGGATGCCGGTGGCGCCCCATGGGCCGTCCCGGACTTCGGCTGCGCCGCCCCGGCGGAAAAGCCAGAAGCTCAGCAGTGCCCCGGCGGCCAGCAGGAGCACAGGCAGCAGGGGCGGAATATAGACGCCGCGCCGCCTGCGCCGCCGCTTCCCTCTCATAGAATGCGCGCTTCTCTTTTGCAAAGCAGTCCCCTTCCCCATTTCATGAAATTCTTTTCTCTTTCTTTCAAAAAAAGAATGGAAACATGTTCAGCAATTCCAGTTCAGCATAAAGTTCCGGCCATTGACGCCCCTGCCTTCCAGGGGGACGGAGATGGACTGGCCGTCGTAGGTAAAGAAAATCTGGCCGTAGGCGTCGTAGTCCCCGTCCTTCCAGGGAGTGTGGGCGATCTGCTCAAGAATGTTCCGGGTGTTGCTGTTATACCAGCCGCTGCCCACGGAATCCATCTCCCAGTAGTTGCGCCATATACCGCCAAAGCCGGAGGCGTCCCGCATCCCCCAGTTGGGCGAGCCGTCCCGGTCCCATTGCAGGCTGAAGGACAGGATCCGCCCCGTCTGGACGTCCACCATCAGCTCCACGGAATAGGGCCCGCTGGAAAGGGCGATGCGATAGACCTGAAAGCTCATCCGGGTATCCGGATCCACATACAGCCGCTCGCCATAGCCGGTGTAAGAGAGGCTGCTGCCGCTGTCCCACAGCATGGGCAGCCCGCCCAGAGCCTGCAGGTTGAGAATCTCCTGCCGGACCTCCGCCAGACGGTCATCCCACAGGCGGAAAATCTCCTCGGTGTAGGCATCTCCCCCCGCAGATCCGTCCGGCGCGAGAATCACCTCCGATTCCCCGTCGAAAATGAAAACCGATACGCTGCCGGAACCGCCGTCGGGACCGGAGGCCACGATCTCCACCGTTTCCCGGCTCAGGTCCATGGCGGTCAATCTCCCGTCCCGCAGCAGCAGCACCTTCTCCGCTACGGTCAGCTGCACGCTTTCGGCAAATCCCTCCCGCTGGATGTCCTGGGGGAGGAGGGACACGTTGTCCAGCAGCTGCCGGTCGTTCCAGGAGGAGAGGATCTCCGGCAGAAAAAAGGCCGCCGCGATCAGGGCCGCAGCAACCAGCACCGCTCCGGTTTTACGCATCGGCCACACCTCCCAGCGTTACGGTGACAACGGTGCCCACGCCCTCCGTGCTCTCAAAGCCCAGCCGCCCCCGGTGAAGCTCCGCAATCTCCTTGCACAGCGCCAGGCCCAGCCCCGCGCCGCCTTCGGCCCGGGAGCGGGACTTGTCCACCATGTAAAACGGCTCGGTGATTTTGTCCAGCTCCCCGACGGGGATGCCCCGGCCCTGGTCCGCCACCGTCATTTCATAGCCCTCTTCCACCTTCCGGCCGGTCAGCGTCACCCGGCTGCCGCCCTCGGCCGCCTTCCGGGCGTTGTCCAGCAGATTCTGGAGCAGGGTCTGCAACAGCGCCGCGTCGCCCCGTATGTTGCCCTCCTCCGCCTCCACGGTGAGGGAGAGCTCCCTGGCCCGCATGGCGGGCTGGCTGATCCGGGCGGCCTCGATGCACAGCCTGCGCATGTTTACCACCCCGTCCTCCGCCTCGCTGTGACCCACCACCAGCAGATTCATCAGGGACAGGGAGAGGTTCTCCAGCCGCTTGCCCTCGGAAAAAATATAGCTGGCCGCCTTGAAGCGCATGTCCCGGTCCAGCTCCTGGCTGCGGAGCATGTCCGCATAGCCGATGATGGAGGTCAGCGGGGTTTTCAGCTCATGGACAAAGCTGCCGGTAAAATCCTCCTGCCGCCGGGCGGCGTCCTCCAGCTCCTGGATGTTTTTCTCAATGGCGTCCGCCATATGGTTGAAATTCCCCGCCAGCTCCCCGATCTCGTCGTTCCCCATGACGCGGGCCCTGGTGGAGTAGTCGCCCCCGGCCAGCTGATTGGCCGCCCGGCCCAGGCTGCGGATGGGCGTGGTCAGCCAGTAGGACAGTGCGAACATCACCGCGCTGCTGACGCCCACCACCAGCAGAACGATCCAGCGGTAGACCTGATAGTGGGTTTCCCGGTCGGTAAACAGACGGGTGACGTCCCGGACGGTCTCCATATACAGGATGCCGTCCGGCAGAACCACGGGGCCCGCGCAGTGGAGCAGATACTGCTGCCCGTCCTGCCGCAGGACGTAGCCGGAGCGCTGCCGGGCCACCTTTTCCAGCAGCTCGTGGTCGCTGTCGGACTCCAGGGTGGAGTACACGGATTCTCCCGGCGGCGTGGTCACCCGAATCTGGTGGTCGGTGAAATAAGCGGCCTCCTTCAGCGTCCGGGACAGGCTGCGGCCCCGCTGGCCAATGTTTTCCAGGGTAACGCCCCTGGCGTCGCAGACGGCCTCGTAGGACAGGCGGAGCATCTGCATCTCCTCCTGAGCGACGATAATTTCCCTCTCCAGCGCGGAATGAAAGGAGAGAGAAATCAGAAGGTAGCTGCCCAGTCCGGTGGACAGCAGCAGAATGCACAGCGTGGCGAAGGTCACCTTCCATGCGAATTTCATTCGCTGACCTCCAGACGGTAGCCCACCTTGTAGACCGCGGCGATCCGCTCCTGCCACCCAAGCTTTTTGCGCAGCCGCTGGACGTGGAGGTCCACGGTGCGGCTGTCGCCCATGTACTCATTTTCCCATACCCGTTCATAAATAGTCTCGCGAAAAAGGGCGATATTCTTATTTTGCAGGAACAGCACCAGAAGATTGTACTCCTTCGCGGTCAGCTGGACGATCTCCCCGCCCCTGGTGACCACCCTGGACTGCGTATCCACCGCCACGTCGTCCACCACGATCCGGCTTTCGGATTTGTGATAGCGGCGCAGAACGGTCTCTACCCGGGCCAGAAGCTCCGCAATTTCAAAGGGTTTGACGATATAATCGTCGGCCCCCAGCCGCAGTCCCTTAATGCGGTCCTTGACGGCGCTGCGGGCGGTGATGAAGATTACGGGGATGCCCAGCGGGGCCAGATACTCCATCAGCTCAAATCCGTCGATTCCCGGCAGCATCACGTCCAGAAGGATCAGGTCGTACCGCCGGGCCTCCAGCACGTCGGCGGCGGCCGCTCCGTTGTCCAGGCAGTCGCAGGAATAGCCTGCGGCGGTCAGACTCATGTCCAGCAGGTCCGCGATGGGCTTCTCGTCTTCTACAATCAAAATTTTTACCATGGCGATTCTCTCTTTCTTGCCGCCCCTTCGGGGCGGCGGGACAAAAACTCGGCTGACATCTTCTAGGATAGCAAATTCACGGGAAAAATACAACCGTCAAAATCTTATGAAAAATGAAAACCGGATCCATATAAATAAACTGTGTCATGGTAAAGGTGGTTTCCCGTGAAAAAAGAAGCAGAAGGGCAGCCGCGCTTCCGGCGGCCCTTCTGCTTCTGACCGCTTGCGGCGGCGGGCCTGTATGTAAAAGAAAACCGCTGACAGAGCGGAGAAGAGGGTATGACCGGCGGAAACCGGCCATGCCCTCTCGCTGTCAACTTTCCATGTGCTTTCCCAGAAATGCCGCGATGGTCTGGGCCAGCTTGTACTCGGTTTCCCCGGTGACCATGGTATCGCCGTCCTCCACGAACAGCACCAGCCCCAGCACGTCGCCCTCGGAAATAATGGGGGCGGCCACGCCGGCCCGGTATTTGTCTCCGGACTCGGTGACAAAGATGCTGCGCTCCTCGCCGGCGTGCTGATAAATGCGCCGGTCCTCCATAATCTGCTCCAGCTGGGGACTGATGCGCTTGCCCATCAGCTCCCGCTTGCCGCCGCCGGCGACCGCGATGACGGAGTCGCGGTCCGTCACCGCGGTGATCGCGCCGCAGCTCTTGGACAGGGTTTCGCAGAACTGGGCCGCGAAGTCGTCCAGGCCGCCCATCAGGGAATACTTCTTAAAAATGACCTCGCCCTCCCGGCTGGTGTAAATCTCCAGCGGGTCGCCGTTGCTGATAACTTTGACAGTGAAAATCTTGTTGTTGTGTTTGCCGCTCTCCTGAATGATCTGGATCTCGTAGGGGCGGCAATCTGCCGCCCGGTCGTTTTCGTCTCCCCCAGCCGTCGGGCGGATGATATCCGTCCCTACAGGGGCCATGGCCGCCACGGCCTCGGGCTTCTCCTCCGGGAGCGCGCCGCTTTGCAGGATGCTGTCAATGTCCGCTTTGAGCCGGATCTCTATGCGGTCCTCATAGACCTTGATCCTCTGGATCATCAGCTGGAGGTCGTTCCGGTCCAGCCTGGGCTTGTTCAGGATGTCGTCAAAGACCTCCAGCGCCGTCTTGGCCACTCGATTGACCTGGATGATGGTATTCCGCTTGTCTACCGTCATGGCAATCTGATTTTGGATGCCCTCCATCCGGCGCAGGAGGTCGCTCTCCAGCTCGTCGTAGGTGGCCTCCAGGGTATCCTCCTGATCCGGGTGCTTCATGATGTCCCGGATGCGTTGGCGCTTGGTGGCTTTCAGTTCCTCCTGGAGGTCCGCCAGCACCGCCTCCAGATTTTCCGCCGACTTCTCGGTTTCCGCCACGTTCTCCGCTTCTTTTTCAAGGTCCGCGTTGAGACGGTCCAGCATGGCGGCGGAGTTGTCCTTGACCTTCTGAACATACAGCTTCAGCAGCTCATCCAGCTTGTCCACCCTGATGTGGTGGCTGGTGCACCCCTTCAGCCCCCGGCGGTGGTAGGTGCCGCAGCGGTAGGCGTCCTTGATGTCCCGACGGCTCATGGCGAACATGGGGGAGCCGCAGTCGCCGCACTCCAGGAAGCCGGAGTAGGTGTTGTCGTACTTTTTCTGCCCCCGGTAGTGGGCGGTGGAGCGGGAGTCTCGGAGGGCCTTTGCTGTTGCAAAGGTCCGATAGTCGATGATTTCCTGGTGATGGTGCTCAATGACGATGTGATCCAGCTCGTCCCGCTTGACTTCCCTGCCGTTGATTTTTTTCCGGGTGTACTTCCCCTGGCGGAGGGTGCCGATGTAGAAGTCATTGTCGATGATGCCCTGCACGGTCACGATGGCCCAGACGGGCTTGACCGGGCGCTTGTACTCCTCCCCCGCTGCCTCTTTGCGCTGGCGCTCCGCCATGCGGGGAGTGGGGACGCCCTCATCGGTGAGATGGTTGGCGATCTTCTTGTAGCCCCAGCCGTCGATGTACAGCCGGAAGATCTCCCGGATGATCTCCGCCTCGGTGGGAACGACCTCGAACTCCTGGCGCTTGTTCACAATGTAGCCATAGGGGGCGGCGCAGATCCATTTGCCGTCCTGCTGGCGGCGTCTGATGACGGATTTTACCTTTTTCGAGGTATCGGTGACCGGCATCTCGTTGATGAGGAACTGGAATTGAATTTTCAGCCAGTCGTCGTCGTTGGGGAAGTCGATGCCATCCCCAATGGAGATGATGCGGACACCCGCGTCCCGCAGGTCTTCCAGCTCCACCAGTCCCCGGCTGTTCCGCCGGGAGAAGCGGGAGAAGTCCTTGACGATGAGTATGTCCTTTTGATGGGCCATCAGCTCCCGGCGCATGGCCTGGTAGCCCTCCCGCTGCTCGAAGGTGTAGCCGGACTTGTCCCGGTCCTCGTAGAAGGTGAGGGTGGAGTCAGGAAATTTTTGTTTCAAGAAGTCCTCAATGATGGCCTTCTGGTTCTCAATGGAGGTATTGTCCCGGTCCAGTTCCTCATCTACGGAGATGCGGCAGTAGCCGGCGATGTTAAAACGTTCGAGCAATTGTTTGTCCTCTCTGCCTGTCAATATATTCTTATTTGCTATTCCATTTATCAGATAATATTGTATCACAGTTTTCCGGATAAATCAACCGAAAAAATCAGGCGGGAGCAATTTGCTGCTTCCGCCCCTGCTGTTTCTACCTTGCTCCCGCCCGCTGACGAGTACGTATTCGCTTTCTCCGGACCTCCTGCTCTGCCAACCGTTTCCGATTGTAACACAGCAATGCACTGGTTTCCTCCGTTAGATTTCGATCACCTGACATATATACCGCCACAATATATTTCTTTTCCCTATACTGTTGGTAGAAGTTTTTCAGCTGTTCTCTCAGTGACTCATCCTGCTTTTCCTGATTTGTCAGCCAAACCTCCACGATCTTCCTGCCATCTCTGACATTGATCTCCAACTGGTTACCGCATCTCCTTTCTCAATTTGATTTGGTATTATTTTCTGCTTTTTTTGTTTGCTTTATTCACAGGGTTCATTTTGTCGTTCTATCCCTGGCTCCGCCCGCAGGCGGCATATGGGACAGGGGGATCACCCCCTGCAGGCGCGCAAAATGTACATTTGCGCTATGCCTGCGCCCTCACCGCCCCTTGGGCGGTGAGGGCCCGGCCCCGCCGCTGGCGGGGCTTCGTCCAGCAGCAGTCTGAATATATATGCCGGGATGAGAACGGTGCGACTATTGAAACGAAAACGGCACAGTTTCTTTTCTATGCAGTTCTCGCCCCCTGTCAGGTGCTGTAGATTCACCTTGTTTTCTGTAAAAAGGGACGCCGGGTGTCAATCATACACCCTGTTCCTGCACTTTTCCGACTTGGGCAAGGATATCCTCCTCGCCATCCTCGTTCAGCCAGACGCAGGAGGCGGCACAGTCCAGAAACCAGTCGAAGTGCAGCTAATTTGTTCCTTGTTCGGTAACCATGTTTACGTTTCTAAGGTGGAAAAATACTCCTTGAGTTTGTGGTTACACACATCCAAAATTTCCTTTTTTTCATTCTCGGAAAAAGAAACCCACATAGGCTGGTTAATTGTGATTTCATGGCTGTCCTTATCATAGGAAACAGCTCCAATATCCGCAAACCGTTTAAAAGGATAAGCCAAAATATTGCATAGGATATCATCGTCGGATATCTGCATATCCATATAGACACTATCCCGTTTCTCTACGATTAAATTTGCCTTGCGGCGGTTATCAAAGAACTGCCTAAAATATGATACCAACGACCATACGCTCACAATCCCATCGTCATCAGCGTATTGCAGCAGAGCTTTTAAAAAAATCGGCTTATATGAATAGCTCATGCTCATTTTCCGGACCATGTCCAAAAATATTGTCTTGCGATTTTTTTCATCAATAACCGTCCAGCCAAACTGTTCAGCATATTGTGGAATCTTTTCTGCAAGGAAATAGTTGACATTTCGGTTATCGCTTAATTGTTCTACGCGATCAGGAACAAGTCTTCCCTCTTGGATGTATCGTTTAATGGTTTCTCTCTGAACATTAACACACTGTATCAATTCCGCTTGCGTCAAAAATCCGCCTATTTCCGTATCCCCCCTTGCCGGGAGATTTGCAGCAATTGGAACAGCATCCAGCAGAACTGCCGCATCTGCCAGCTGCTCTTCGGTAAAATTATCCAATAATGGATCTTCATTATCCTCCAACGAAGAATCTGCCCGAGTTGAACGTGCTTCCGAAAAAGAGGGCCAAAGAGCGATAAATTCTTTGTATAATTCTGCTTGCCGCTGCTGAATATGTACTTCGTCCCAAATTGGGTCATTTTTTGCGTGATCTACAATCTCCCGTGTAAGTAAGAGCAGCGTATTTTGTTGATATCCCGGGCGGTTTGCCCCATCGCCCTCGAGCTTTAGAGAAAATGCCGCATTCTTCAAAGACCCATTCAAACTGTTAATCAAGAGCGTTTGATTACCAATTGAATGTACAGCCGAATCACGTAATTGTATTCCTTCCTTTGAATCTGGCGGCAAAATTACATTCCGATCCTTGATTGGCACATCAGACCAATATTTGCTCCATTTTATCGGCATAATATGCTCCAATGTAAATTTGTATTCCAGGGCATCTACATCTATGTTTTTGCAAGCCCTTCTGTGAAGCTCAATCCAGAAGAGGATCATTTTTGAGGTCTCACCGCTTACATCAGTCAGCCGCCGTTCCATATCTAAATCTGATATGCTTGAGGTTGGATTTGCCAAATCAGAGGAAATCAGGCATTGGATGCCGTTTTTGATCATTTCATAGCACTTTTTAGTATAGTCATTTGTCCCTTTTGCAGATACTTTTCTTCTGATAACAAATGACTCCAGAATTAAAAAGTCTTTTGCCAACTGTTTATCCGATTCATCCTGGTTAACTTCTTTTAATCGCTTGATAACATACGGATAAAACATTTGAACACCAAATCTCTGGAGGATAAGCAGCAATCGGCGAACATTTTCTTTGTACTTAAAATATTCAGTAGAATCTTCACTTTCAAGGGAATTCTTGAAATCTAAAACATACTTTTTGAAAATAATCGCATATTCTTTGATTTCTATTGCCAGGTTGAAAAGCTCATGATACCCCATACCCCGAGTGTTGCGTTCATATACATCTTCCAGCTTTGAGAACATATCTCCTTCCTCGCCCCACTTGATACAAGCGACGCAATATAAAAGGAATTCCAGATTAGTATGTTTTACATTGCCAAATATACGTTCGTTTTCCCATATACGTGCCGTTTTCTGCTCATCGTAGAAAATTTTATCCCAGCATTTTTCATAGATATCAGTCACTTTTTTTTGCCTGCTTCTATCTGCTCCGGCCGTACTCAGAAAATGTTTGTATAAATTATTCTTAATAATATCCGCCGTACTCAGGTGAACGCCCGCGCGGTTGATCGTATCAAAGATGACCTGTTCATTTACGTCTCCTTGCTTTAACTCGATCAAGACCAGGACCTTTTTATCCTTGTCAAACATTGAATTGAACAGCTGTTTTAAATCGTTGTCGCTCCAGTCCCGCAGCTCCTCCCGGTAGAACTGATAGCACTGCTCGATCCGGCTAGACCTCTCATTAATGGTATCCAAGTCGATCTCACCACATTGCGGCAGCATTCCCGCACTGATGATCTGATCATACTTCTGCTTATCAATTTGTGAATGGCAGATGCGGATTTGACTTTCTTCAAAATTGTCGGCAGCATTATCCCGATAAAACAAGTAATTTTCAATACTATTCCGAATGCCACTGTTTGGCCTTTTGCACTCCGCTGAAAGAGAGTCATAAAGCGCTTTGGCCAGTATCGTTATCGTTGTCAGCCGCTGCTGCCCATCGATAATGGTAGACTGCTTTCCCGACTCCTCTTTCAGTATCACAGAACCCAGAAACGGAGGCGTTGCGCTTTGCTCAAAATTTTGCAGAAGCTCCTTCCAATTGTCTTTTTTCCAAACATATCTTCTCTGAAAAAAGGGAACGACCAGTTCCTTGTACTCGCCAAAGAAATGCAGCGGTCTCGCCTCGGCTTCCATAAACATATACCTTCTCTCTCGTAAAGTTTATATTCTTCTATTTGTACATTGGACGCCGTTTTCCATTCGTGTATCAAAATACGGAATAGCGTCCTTTGATCGCTGACCTCGCCTCTAATGTTATCTTCTCAGTAGAGTTTCAATATCTACTGACAGCTCGTCCACGGACTGTTCATCCTTAAACTCGCGTACAAATTCGAACATCTTCATCATAAAGTCATCGTCTGTTACGCAATTTTGGACAAAGGTTTCGTATAGCACTTCTAAGCCACCTAAGAAATAGGCGGTATAGAATTCCATTCCCTTTTTGATGGTCTCTTCATTGCCTCCGTCCCGAAAGGCACGGTTTATTTTTTCCTCATTTGACAGGCCCTCACTGTCGTCTGTCAGCAATATCAGGCGGTAAATATACTTCAATTTGGATGCGTTTTTAATTTGGACCTCCGCCAGCATACCTGCGGTATCCCTGGACTCATCCGAAGGATCCAAATACGCTTTTCTTCCATTCAGCAGTCCGATAATCGGCGCGGTCATATAGACATGAATATAGTTTTCAAATATTTTGAAATTACTGCTCGTCTCAACAGCGTTTCCGGGAAGCTGCGTCAAGGCCTTCCAGTAGGTAGCATATTTTCCATGAATTTGCATATCCTTATCAAACATCGTTTGCCACCCTCTTTATGTGTGTTATGGTATCGATCTCTTTTCCGTCCGCATCCAGATCCTTCTCAATACGATAAGAGCATCCTACAACAGGAGCCATAATCTCCGATGCGGGTTCCCAATCCTTCTGCATGACAGCGATGATGACCTGCTCTGCTGAGACAGGCAGAATCTTTGATATGTTCTTTATGTGGGTCTCATCGACATTTGAAAACGGCGCGTCCATCACAAGGGGATAGTATTGCGGTCCAATGTCCGCTTCCTTCGCTTTGCCGGAAGCAAGCGACTCCTTCGCCAGATCTACCAGGCCGGCGACAAAGGCGAAACTTTTTACCACTCTTAGCCCATCCGATTCTTCTGTTGTTACATCGATGTATTTGACCCGATATTTTTCGTCAATCGTGACGGTCCTGTTTCCGTGGTACATCAAACTGAAATTATCGTTGACCCGCTTCTCCAGTTCTCCCCGCACAGAGCTTTCACGGGTCTTATATGCCTCTTCGATCCATTCCAAGACAGCTTTGGCATATTCGATATTCAGTTTAATTTTTGCGTTTTTCTGATTTGCTTTTCCAAAAACGTCTAAAGCATTTTCAAGGCTTCTGATGTCTTTTTTGCAGGCGCCAATTGTCTCGATGAGGTCCGTTTTTTGCCGTTCAAATTCCTTCAGCCATTCTACTGCGTTTTGATAATTTTTTTCAAACTCTGCAACGCTCTTTGCGCCTTTCAGCCGTTCATTCAGTGCCTTTTGCTCGTCTGTTCGGAAACTCAATTCCCGCTGATCGTTCCGTAACGCCATAAATCCCTCGTCGATGGAACGATAGTAGTCCTCAGAAGAAGAAATATACTCCAAAGCCTGTTCCCGATATCTTCTTGAAAGGCTGCCAATGGACTCCGGAGGTTGTTTGGCACGTTCGGCCAGCAAATGTTTCTCAGCGGCCGAGCCTTCGGAAATACATGTTCCGCAAATGCAGATACCGCGCTTTAAAATATAGTCGATAGACGCCCCGGACATTTCCGGGACGCTCTCCGTCTCATCGCCCATCTGGTTCAGCAATTCAGCCGCTTGCCGCAAGAGAGGCAGACTGAAGAAGGCAAACGCATTCCGGCTGAACAGGGAAACCAGGTCTTTTTTGTCCTTTTCAATCCGATTTGTAAGGCTTTTGATGATCGTGTTCAATTGCTCCCTGCGCTGTTGGTTCTCGGCAGTTTCCTCATTTGCACGAAGCAACGCCGCGTATTTTTCTTTTTCCGCTTGATAGTACTCTATTTGCTCTCCTATGTCCGCCAGCTTGTCTTCACATTCTTTTTTTCGTCGGTTGGCATCTTCCAGCTTTTTCTGTGTGTCGGCCGCCTCCTGATCACCAGAAAAATCCATGCTTTTTTTCAGTTTATTGATGACAGAGCGCAAATGGGCCATCGCATTGTAAAGAACGTCCAATCCCATCAGTCCTTTTACAGACGACTCGATATCCTCCCGGCTGCTGATGCTGCCAATTCGTTCGCCGCCGAAGAAAAAATAATTTGACAGCGCCTTTGGAAGGATGCGTTCAATATTTGCGCTAAACTCACTCCCGATTCTGGTCCTGGTCTGCCCATCAGGCTGGAGATAAACGATGCTCGGTTCCATTGAAGACGGGTGGACACTGCTGCCCGTGGAGGTATAAATTTGCTTGCGCGAAATTTCGTACTCTATGCCGTTATGTTCGAGAACCAATGTGCCCCGCACGGCCTGTGTATCCCCGGCCTGCATATTGTCGGCAACATTTTTATTTAACAGGATTTTGTCGTCAAACTCATTTTTGTTATATAGTATCCATTCAAATGCACGGATCAGGGTGGTTTTTCCGGACGTATTCACACCAATCAGTACGGTTACGTTCTTCTCCTTGTCTATAGAAAAGGATATCTCCTGGGTCCCGATATACTGCCTGAAATTGTGAAAAATCAGCTTTTTGATCAGCACTTTCCGTCCACCACCTTTTCGATATATTTTCGGATGTTTTCAATAATCGTATCGCCAGGATCTTTATTGATGATGTTGCTTTTTTCAATTTCAATCACTTTCACTTTAATCAGATTGAGCTTCCTCTCGTCCAATTTCGGTTCACTCATCAAAATAATCCTCCTCTCTTACGGTATCTAATCCGTATGCGTCCGACAGTTCTTTGACTAACTTGTCCGCCTCTGAGGGATTCTTCGACAATTCTCCAAATTCCTTCATGCGGATGACTTCCTTCCTCACCAGAGATAAATCCAATTTCGCCGTGTCGCTGCCAGCGTCTATATCACAAAAAGGGACTGGCAAGGTGATGAAATCATAGATTGTGGCGAAAGATTTTCCCGGAGACTTTCTGAGCACACGTCCCCGCCGCTGGATATACTCCCTTGGATTCGTACTGCTGGCAAGAATAAACGCCGTTTGGATAGTCGGAATATTGACACCTTCATCTAAGCATTTTATTGCGACCATCACTTGATAGGGGGTGGTTTCCGCAAATTGCCGTTTGATTTGCTCCCGCTCTGCTGCGGATTCCGAGGAGGTAAAATGCGTCACTTTCATTCCAAGCTCAATTCCCAACATTTTGGAAACAGAAACAATCTGCCGCTCGCCCGTTTCATCATTATCTGAGCTATCTGAGGAAAAATCGCCGCTTCTTGCCGTGCCGCAATATACAAGGATATGTGCGTCGTTTTTATAAGGTTCCATCAGCTTTCTCAGCAATTCAATCTTTCCGGATGCGCCCGCCACAATCCTTGCCCGCTCAATCAGAAGCTTCTTTCCGAGTTCTGTGACTTCAAAAGTACCGTTAGCCTGTTTGTGACACTGCTTCGCAATTTTTTTGGAAAGCTCCCGATACGTCTGCAACTCGCCGCTTGTCAAACAGACAACTTTGGGGTAGTAATAATATGGAGTTAGTTTATTCTCTCGTATCGCACGGTCGAGCCCATACTCGATACATTTTTCTCCAAAGTAGCGATAGAGCGTCTGTGTGCCCAAATCATCACCATAGCGTTCAAGGGTTGCCGAAAGTGCCAGCCGGTATGCAAATTTAGGATTCAGCATCCGGCCTAAATTGGGCGCCCCAAAATTATGGGCTTCATCGACCAACAACAGGGTATCCTTTCCCAGTTTGTCGAGCTGGGACTGAACGTAGTCTGAAGCATATGTCGCATTCGTTGTCACAAAGCAAAACACATCGATTACGCCCAGCTTAAAGTCAAAAATGTCGTTAGCAAGCCGTTTCTTCCAATCCCTCTGCTTTGACGCGGAGTAGCCGATAGTAGGCCGCATATTAAATCGTAAAATGTCCTCTACCCACTGCTCTACCAAGTGCTGATAGGGGCAGACAATAATGGTCGCCATGCGTTTCCGGTCATGAAACAGACGAACAATTGCTCCTAATCCTGTGTAAGTTTTTCCTGTGCCTGTTGCCATGTCGAAGATACCTTGGTAATGATTTTCCGCCCATCGGTCAATGGCGCCGACTTGATATGGATGCAAGGACACTCCCTTGGGAAACAACGGAATTCCTGCAACAGGTGACACAATTTCTAGCGCATTTTCAAGCTCGATTTGGTCCAAGGCCAAGTTCATGGTATCTCTTTGATAGGAAATTAACTTGTCTTTGACGATAGCGGGGAATTCGACCACGGATATGCTCGGCTCTCTATTGGCCCAGAGGGAGTCGAAATCCCGCTCTAAGTCAAACACCCTCTGTTGGTCTGCCATTATGAGGGAATTAAAGACCACAATGGATTCATAGTTGTTGTGAAACGCATTAACGGTCTCATTCATGGAGCCGGTAAAAGCCACCCCATTTCCGGCCTCATCGTATAAGAGACCGATTTTCTCATGATACATGCCGGTTATATTTTGGGGAGGGGTAAACGCGACTTTGATTTCCAGTGTTCCGTTTGCGACCAACGTAGCCAGCCAGTTAAGTCGCTCTTTTTCTGAGGCATCTCTCGGCTCATGAAATTCTCGGAGCAGAGAATCCTCAATCACCTTTCGTGTATCATATCCCCGTTGGATTGCCGCAATATCTTCTGCAGAAAGTAAGGGGGAGACAATGAATTTGATTTTGCCGCCGTTCCTAATCAAGCCGGAAATCCCTTTAGAAAGTTCAATTAGTGCGGTAGAAGAGAAAAATCCCACCGCTCGCTTATAAAGTACAGATTCTTTGAGGATAGGAACATAGAATTCGCGGACGATATCATGCTTATTGGTTTTGTAACTGCGCAGGATATCCAACGTTTCATATCCCATTCCAATTCACCTCATGCAATCAGCTGATACGCCATTCCTGCAAGAGCCGCCTGTGCCCTCACCAAATCATCAGCACTGGCCTGTACGCATACACCGCAGTACGCTTTATCTTGCACTGGGGTCGGAACAATCTCCAGCGGTATGCCCTTTGCCTGTATGCGCTCTTCCGCCGCAAATACATCAGAGGTTTTATAAAACACAAAATACACTCAGATTTCTCCTATCACACGAATAAACTCGTCGATTTCTTCCGCTGTATTAAAAGAATTGATGCTTACCCGCACAGCGCCGGTTTCCACAGTACCAATCGCTTTGTGTGCAAGTATCGCGCAGTGCATTCCTCCCCGGACGCATATTTTGTGCTGGTCAAGATATCGCACAACGTCGCTGGAGGCTATGCCTTTTATATTAAAGCACAGTGTCGAGACACGGGCATGGTCCGCGTTATACAGTATGACCCGATCCATGTGCCGAAGCCCTTTAAGCAAGCGGTCAAGTAAAAATGCCTCCTGCCTGCGCATTTTATCTTGGTGCTCCAGAATGTACTCTGCGGAACATTTAAGAGACCAAATTGCCGGCATATTCAAGGTGCCCGCTTCGTAGGAATCTGGATACGCTTCGGGATTTGTATAGCTCTCCCCGTGGATCCCCGTCCCACCCTGTATTAATGGAGCAATACGCAGGGGACTTGCTGTAATCAATCCTCCGACGCCAGGCATTGCGAACAGATCCTTGTGTCCTGTAAACGCAAGCGCGTCTATACCATCGGCCTGCATATGCAAAAGATGTTTTCCCCCGCCTTGCGAGGCGTCTACAAACACAAACAGATTATGACGATGCGCCGCTTCTGCCAGCTGCCTGCGAAACACCAGCTGTCCCGTTAAATTGCTGGCTAGAGTCAAAGCGATCATCTTTGTATCTGGCGTAATATAGTCTTCCAGTTTCGGTTCATCTGAGCCACAGACTTCCTCCGGCAAGACAGTATAGCCGATGACGCCCTGCTCCTTCAAGCGATGCAGAGGACGAAGCACTGCATTGTGCTCAAAAGGACTTATTAGCACATGGTCATTTGCCGACAAGAAACCGCGAAGAAACAGGTTTATCGCTTCTGTAGAGTTCTTTGTAAAAATGACATTTGCTGGATCGTCTGCGCCAAAAAAAGCTGCCAGGGTCTTCCTGGATTGGTAAAGCATCCTGGACGCTTGAATCGCTAACTCATGGCTGCCGCGGCCGGGGCTTGTTCCGATCTCTCTCATATAGGAATTAAATGCCTCATATACAACTTCCGGCTTGGGTCTGGATGTCGCAGCATTATCAAAATAAATCATATTTCAATCCTCTAATCAAGCATCGACCTGTTCGGAGGGATTTATTGTTTTCTTGCCAGCCAGAACCTGGCAGGTAATGCACCCATTATAGAATTTCGCGATGCATCTAGAACAAGCATTCATATTTTGCGTACAGCGGTTTCCATCTACCAGATAGCGTTCGCCGCCTACAATCGTGTTGATCGCCCCGCGGGGGCAGATGGAGTCACAAGCGGTACAGCGAATGCAGTATTGGTATTTTCTCATCTGGCATTTCAGACGATTTACTAACAGCTGAATATCTATACCTTTTGCGGGCAGTACCTTAATAACCGTCGTTCCCCAAGTGATCACGAAATCACAGATTTTGCGTTTGGAGTATATCACTCCTGATTCATCCACGCACTCCCGCTCCGTGACCGTGATACAGGACGTATTCTCTTGATCAAACACTGACAACTCGCCAAAGGGTTTGAGCAACTCCAAAACATCCCGCCCGATCCTTCGTTTAATAATCACATTCCGCGCCCGGTCAGATAAATTACAAGGCGTATCCGCTATGGAAACATTCCGGGTTTCCAAACCGCTTGCTCCCTTACGCGTTTTCCACTTGCCGTTTTCTACGTAATCCTCTATATCCGTTTTTTTCGTCTTGATTGCGAAATCATAGAGCACAGACTTCCATTTTGATGCCAATTCCGGATAGTAAATATCCGTCAGCATCATCGACCAGTCGGAGTTGTTCGGGCAGCACCAGCAACCGACGCGCTTATACCCCCAACGATACACCTCATTGAAACATAAGCCCTTATAGAGTATATAGAGCCACACATCGCAATCCCGCCACTCGATGATCGGCATGGCGTTGATTTGCGAGCCTATTTTGGAGTGGTCTTGCGTGCGCTCATAGTTTTGCCGCTCACGAGATTCACTGTGACGGATTCCTAAAAAGGTCAAACTGCTGCCATCTAAATTCTGATATTCTGCATTCAAATTGCTGGTCTTAAAAATTGTACAGCACCATCTTTCGAACCTGCTGGGCGGTCCAAACACGTTGCAAAGTTTGAAAAAATCGTTATCAGTTTCGCTTGGCACCATAGGTGTAAATGGATTTTC
The DNA here is from genome assembly GCA_910587505.1 of uncultured Oscillospiraceae bacterium. Classification (GTDB taxonomy): domain Bacteria; phylum Bacillota; class Clostridia; order Oscillospirales; family Oscillospiraceae; genus Pelethomonas. The sequence goes on from CAJULD010000006.1 coordinate 61,374, forward strand.
TTTTCTAAAGTGCTTTTCCACATACTCATATGTATGGGGAAATTCCAGTGTGGTATCGCCAAAATAGTGGATAACAGATTCACTCTGCAAGGCATCGCGCACGATTCGGCTTACAACCGTGGAATCTTTTCCTCCTGAAAACGAGACTGTGGGCATATATCGCTTACCGGTGGTTCCACCCAGGCCGTCCGACAGGTCCGTAACATATGCCTCCGCTTCATAGATAAGGCCCTTCAAATAACGTTCATTTGCCGCAAGAAACTGTTTTTGATTTGGAATCACATCGTCAGAGACGATCCGGCTTCTCAAATCGTTTGCAATTACCAAATGCTTTTTTTCTTTATAGAACTCAACATAGGGTAGTTTAACGCGCTTTCCATTCACCCAGTAACTGCTGTTTCCAAGATACCAAACATCGGCATCTTGGAGGTCCTTGCCCAAAATCGAAGAAAGCAGTTTTCTCTCTTGGTGAAATACGGGATTACAGATGCCATTTGAGGATATCAATCTGCCCCTGCTGCTGCAAAGCGGACAAACTTCATTTTCGATGACCGGTATTTTGCAATGTCCACACCAAAAAACAGCTTTCTCCATGTTCATTTCCCTTCCAGAAGGTCTTCAATCAGCGATAGCAAAATTTGTACCTTCTCATCATAAGAAATTGCCAAGCCGTAGTTTCCAAACGTTGTATTTATCTTGTTCTTTACGGTCTTACTGAGGCTGCTCAATTCGTCTCGGTCAAACACGATCGATTTCTCCTGACCGTTCGCTGTTATAAGTGTCATTTTTGTCTCGTGTTCGGAAATAGCGTCTGATTCGCCGTATGTGAGCAGCTTTTCGTATACTGCACGAAAGTGTGCCAGGAATTCCGTCCGATGATTATCGTTCCAGTACACCAAATCCAGGCCTGTAAGCGCCCGCGCTAAACGCAGCATAAGGTCATAGTCCCGCTCAGAAGTTTGGACGTTACTTGCAAACTCTAAAAACGTGTTGGTAAAGTAATCAAACGATTTTTTCCTCTTGGCAGCCCAGCGGGTATGATATTGGTTTCTAAACAGAGTGCCCAGCGGCGTGGATTTTGGACTGCCGAGCATCGTACAGATTTCATCCGTCAAGCTGCCGGCCAGCGCTTCGGTTGCTCCCTCCAGGTCTATTTTGGCTTGATTCACAGCGTCAATGATCTCCGCGTAATCGCTCCCCAACTCCTTCATTTTTCTGAATAGGAAACCGGAGTAGTTTGTGCTGGTCCGCTCGATCAACTTCCGATAAGTTTGCGTTGATTCGGAGACATAGATGTTCGTCGTCCGTGCGAACTTCGATACGCTCTTATAGTGGGCCAGCATCGCGTCGTAAATCGCTTTCAGTCGGTTCCGGTTCAGCGCCCCCCCATTTACATAGCCGGCGAAAATATGTTCCAGCGCATTAAGATAATCGATCTGCTCAACGGACCAGGAGGCGATCGTAAACGTATAATCGCTGGGACGCCGTATGATTTCTTCAAACAGCTCTACTGTCAGCTCCTGCTCCACATCGTGACTGGAAATAATCAGTGATTTTCTGTAAGGAAGCAGAACATGTGCGAATAAGAAGGACATATATCCATCTCTCAGACCATACGGAGGATTTTTAAGTGCGGAATATAGCTCCCCAAATAAAACTGTTCCATCCCTGGCTCTGTTTACGAAAATTTCGATTGTGCGCCGGACGCTGTTTTGAGGGCGGTTTCCGTTAGGAAGCTCATTTTGCAGCTCATCCTCCAGTCCGGACACAAACCCGTTTTTGATCAAAACCGACCTGACCGCAATATAATCGGGAGACAAATAGGTTACACCATAATATTCATTTGCCCGTTTCCCGCGCAGCATGCCGCCGATCACAGTTTTCTTGGCGGAGGAAATACTGCCAGATACCGTATTTTTATTGACCAATTCATTATTCACAATCAGTGTGTCGGGGAATACGGTTTCACAAATTCTGCTGGCGTGTTCGCTCAGTAAAGCCATCGATGTGATATCGCCGCAGTGTTCGCCGTTGATAAAAATACGGGTTCCTTCATCATAGGTATTTTTCCAGCGATGCAGCAGGGAAAATATAGACGCCGCCAGTTCCCGTTTAAAGTACCGAAGCTCTTTTTCAAAGGATGGGTCCTTTTTTGCATACTCAGCCCCCTGGCTTTCAAAGAATCCTACCGCCACATATTTTTTGACGGCTGCTTTTAAAGAGGAAGAATCCAAGTTTACAAATAGGATCGACCGCGCAATTTCCTGGGATTTTTCGCATATGCTCTGTATGTCGGTATCTTCGCTTGCAAGAACCATCACCAGCATTCCATCGTAATATGAGCCCAGATTGCTGCTGAGCACTTTCCGGGCAAGAACATCCGAGATGGCGGCATAAACGGGGGCAAAGACCCGATTAATCCTGTAGCTCCTGTTGTATCGGTAAGGGTATAATGCAAAATCTACGAATTCTTCATTTAAGGTGTGAATCACTGCCTCATCCTTAATTTCCCGGCTTTTTTCCTCGATCATAGTCTCTACGTCATATACGCTTGCTTCGTAAAATTCATACCGGTCATAAGAGCGGGAGTACTTTATGATCCTGCTTTCACAAAGGCCTGCCAATGCATTGGAGAGAATCTCCTTTGGGCAGTCGATCACGCTTAAAAGCGTGGATTTGTTGGCGCGAAAAGTGCTCGCATCATTGATGATACCTATAACTGAAATGACCTTGAGGAGCTTTACTTCCGGTTCATTATCATATTCGCTTCTGTGGCATTTTGCCAGAGCAGATTGCAAATCTCTGTACCACTCATAGCCTGCATCGCTTTGGATAGCCTTTATGTTCGGCTCGAAATAATCATATATTTCGTCAATGCCCACAAAGTGGAACTCCCTCAAATCAGTCCTCAGCAGAAACCGGTAGAGGCTGCTATCCTCCTTACTGGCCAAATAAGTGAAAAACGTCCGTTCATTCTGGGCGACTTTTTTTGAAAGCTTGTCCAGCGCATACAGGGAAATCGGGTGAAGCGGAAATCCTCCCTCAAGTGGATTTTCCCCACGGGCAACATCTGCCAAAAAGGCTTTAAAGTCCAATGCCTCTGCATACATCCCGTCCAATTCCACCTGGTGGCGGCTCTTAAAAGCCTCCCAGGTCTCCGGTTCCTTGATCAAGATATTCCGGATCAACGACAGGCATTGGTCTTGTTTGTCATTGATTGGCGTGGCCTTATACCGGCCCTCAACTTTTTTCCATTCATTTGCCACAGTTTTGCTCTGCTTTTGCGTGTACTGGCTGATTTCCATATGGGAAACCAAAATAATATGATGATTTCCCTGACAATGGTCGCAAAACTCTGCCAAATCTTGAATGGTCTTAACTTTGATTTTTTTGATATTATCTTCAATATACCGTCCAAACTCATCAAAAATAAACACAATTCCTTTGTATTCACTTTCCAGAGCCTGGTTGGCCTGGTTGATCGTATCTAAAATGTTTGTGACTTCATAGATGTATTTTACGCCAAATGTCATTTCGGCAAAGACGCGCTGAAAAACGGGCTCCGCATCCTTCTTCAATTGGGCGAGTTTTCCCTCTAACTGAGAAATCGTGATTTTTGCCTTTTTACATGCTTTCGAGAGGCGCTTCTGCGACTCCGGATTCGCTTTCCACCGCTGAACCAGCGATGCCGCCTGATCGTAAAAAGTTTTGAAGCTGACCTTTTTCCCAATGCTGTCCAGCTTCTTCTTCAAAGAGAAGTACAGGCAGCGGTCAAAATCTTCAAAATCAAACACGATGGGAACCACTAAAAATGGTTTCCTTGCTTTGTCCTGAATAAATGCGTCGATGTCTGCGGCCAGGTGTTCGTCCAGTTCGTAGATCCTCGAAATGAACTGGCGGTAACCTTCCCCGTCAACATGCGCTTTACCCAAAAGCAAACTCAGCACCGTTAAAAAGTGGGATTTCCCTGTGCCATATGAGCCATATAATATGCGTGAATGACAGCTCGGCTTGTCACGGGAGATATCGATAAAGTACTCCCGCAATAGACCAATTGTAGTTTCGTTCGGAATAAAACGCCCCAGTTTATAGTCATTTTCAATATCAAATTGTATGTTAGCAGAGTAAGTATATTCCCCTTCCTGCCGGATTAGATCGGTGTATGGCATGGCCCTTACTCCTCTACTTCCCTGTAGTATTCCATGAAAAGTTCTGCCGCGTCATTCCGCTTGATTTCTATATACCTGCTCCCAAAGTTGTTCATAATAGCAATCCATTTGCGGTTTTCACTTTTCTGGAGAAGCTCCAGCAAAGTGGAATAGCTAAGATTCATATACTTCCCAACCTGGTTCATTTCTTCAAACAGCGTATCAATGCCAATCTGTGCGTTGGTCTGTAAGTGCGTCTCGTTGTCCTTGAGGATGCAGTAGAAAAATACATGTATGGGGATATCTCTTGCTGAAATGCGCCTCTTTTCAAAACGCCCACCGCCGGCATACTCCAGCAGCCTCAGCGGGGCGAAAAAGGGAATCGTATCTTCCTCCAAAATCTTGTCAAGGTCGAACGTCTTGTCGCTGACATAGGTATTTTTAAAACAGTCGAATTCCTTTTCTATAGCAGATTTCGCATACTTCCCGCCGCGTGTTTGAACAAAGGCGTAAAATGCCGAAACAAATTCGTCCTTTGTAAACGACTTTGCTGGGTACATATTGAACGCCCACGACCAGGCGGTAGCTTCTTCCATGTTGCGTGACAAATTTCTGTGCAGGAACCACAAGGTACCCGCTCTTTGGCAGTATGGGTCATATTGTGCAACCATTTCCCCGAAGCCGGTAAGTGTATGCAGGACTCCCTGCTGAGTTTTGGTTTCTATGGTAATTCCTAAAACTGCTGCCCAATACCGCAGCGCTTTGACCATCACGCGTCCGACACCAATTTGATCTACTGCAGCAAGCTCGTTATTGGGTGAAAAGATATAACTGTTCCGGTCTTGAGGATCCATAACGTCGATGATTTTCGTTGGCCAGCCATTCCGAATATAAAATGACCCATGTTTATTGATCTGCATGGTAAATTTCCCTTCTTATGAACAAAAACTGCTTGAAATCTCTAATTTGGCAGTTCGCTCAGTTACCTGTGTTCTTAGCTCATAACAAAGTGCCCGGCTGATATGTGCACTTCACTTCAACCGGCTGATTGAAATCGATAATCATCATTTCCTGTTCATGATATCATCCTATTGCCGAAAACTCAATCCCCCATTCCAAGGATTACGTTTAATCGCGTTTTTAAGGGGTGGAGACTTTCATCCTCTGTGTAATGGCCCGCTCCGTATTTCCCAGCTCGTCCAACAGCGCCGTGCGTCGGGGATAACCTTGCCGCAGCCTGGCAATCAGCGCCCACGCCTCAGCGTGTCCCCCAAATCCCGCCAACGACTCAATCAAAGCGCAGAGCTCTTGGTATTCCTTTCGATTGCTGGACTGCTCCGCCCGCTCTTGGATCACAGCGGCACACAGGTCAAAAATTTCCTCTCCATACGGCTGAGCCAGCGTACCACCATATTGAAATACGGTTTCCGGATAAAGCCGCACCTGCTCCATCAACAGCGCCGCCTCGCCCTCCAGTTTCAAAATTTCCATGTACTCATAAGCTGGCCGTGCGGCTTTCAGCTCCGCCAGGAATCCGGGATATTCCTCCTGCCAGCGTCCGGACTTTGTCAGCAGCTCCTTTGCGGTCTGGTAAAAATCCCGATCCCCCAGCAGTGCTAATTTGCGGGCCTGGCAGATTTGTTTCTCAGGCTGTCCTCCATCCTGATAGATATCATAAAGCAGATACTGCCACTGGCTGGGCCGGAACCACGGTTTCTCCTGATCTTTCTCTAGCCGCTCTCGGCACAAAGACTCCGCATAAGCGTAGTCTCCCCGCGCCATATTTTCCCGTACCAGAATCGCGCGAAGCTCATCCACCTCCTGATTTTGCACCAAATACGTCCTGGCATTTTCTGCCCCACGGGAAGAACAGAGGATGGAGTACCGTGCTATTTTGTCCTCTTCTGCGTATCCGTATCTGGGCGCATCCTGAAAATTCTCCCAAATCTGGTCACTCAGACGGTCCAGCAAATGGAAGAACGCCTCTTCGTTCTCCGGGTTTGCTAATATCGCCGCTCTTTGAAGCAGGTCATACCTCCAATGGTCCCAGCCATCAAACGCCGAATCCTCCGCCGCTTTCAGAATTTTTCTGACAAACTCCTCGCGGGGACCGTTCTCCTGAACCAGCCCATTGGCGGCAAGTTTCACTGTCTCCAACGCGGCGTCTACTGTCCAACTTAAAGATCCGGAGCCGCTGTCTGTTTCTCCGGCCAGCTTTATGGCGGTGAGCAGAACAAACAGTGTAATATCCAGAGCCTGGTCATACTGCCTTTGCCTGATCCATCGGCGGGCCTGGTCCAAAACGTCATCCAGATCGGCACAGATATGGTCACAGCCCCGCATGTCGATATAACCCCGGTGTGTATTGGAGCTGATGGACGCTTTGATCAGTGCTTTGACAGCCGCCAGCTCCTGCTCCCCACTTCCTCCCAGTTCGGACAACACCCGATTTTGAAACCGATGGTCATCTTGGCAGTGTTCCAGAATCAATTGAACAAGCTGCTCCTTTTTGGCACCTTTCAGTAAAGGAAGGATATCCGCTTTAGCGGGTGACGCTCCTTTGGAACTCTTCTCCGGCAATTCCGCCCGGATGGCCAGCAGCACCGCCACCGTATGCTTGCACACAGGACCCCAATCATACGGACAGTCACAGAACCAGTCCTCAAGCTCACCATCTTCAGAAAAATCAAGTTCTACCAGGTAGGGTTCTTCTTCGCTGCCGGAAACCTCGGCGGTCACGTGGTTTCCTTCCCAGTCGATGCTTTCCACCCGCCCGGAGCGATAATAATCCTCTCCGCGGGCCAGGATATGGGGGGGCGATGTCATCCAAAAAACGCTGTATTTCGGTCTCCAGGGACATCGCCTCCGCCTCCTTGTGCCGTGTATCTCAGCAACTACATTCAAAATTCTCCTGTTTCCGCCAGCTATCCATGTTTATGCTTTCTTTGACATGGATCTCCTCTATTTGACCTATTATACCCTGAAAAATACGTTTTGACAAGCGGGCAAGTAGCGTTCACTGCCGGTTAGGGCGCAATGATAAATGTGGCTTTGCAGTCGGAACTTTTCAGAAAAACGTGTTACACTATCTCCATCCCCTCTAAAAAGGATGGTGACCCTATGAGGCGCAACGCTTTAGAGCCGCTGAAGCGCTGGAAAACCAGCGAGGACCGTAACTTTGACGGGGAAGACGAGCTGAAGTCCATCTTTGAGACAAACAAAAATCCCCGGCGGATCATCGAACTGCTGTCCCTGATCGCCGGGGAGAAAATCCTGCCTGGGGAGACGCTGATCATCTTTGACGAGATCCAGGAGTGCCTCGGCCCTGAACGCCCTGAAATACTTCAAGGAGAAGGCTAACGAGTACCACGTCATTGCAGCGGGCAGCCTGCTGGGGACCCTGCTGGCCCAGCCCAAATCCTGTCCGGTGGGCATGTTGAGGAGATTTTCCATCGCCGTCTATTAGAGGCTTACAACAACTACCTCATCATCGGTGGGATGCCGGAGTGCGTGGCTTCCTGGCTGAAGTACAGGGACCCGACCAAAGTCAGCCAGATCCAGGAGATCCAGAATGAGCTGATCCGGGTCTACGAGAACGACTTCTCCAAACACAACAGCAAGGTCAACAGCGGACGCATCCCCATGGTGTTCCGCAGCATCGTCTCTCAGCTGGCCAGGGCAAACGGGAAATTCATGTACGGTGCCGTCCGGGAGGGTGGTCGGGCCCGGAACTTTGAGGAAGCCATCGAGTGGCCGGTGTCTGCCGGGATGCGGAACCGGGTGTACAACGTCTCCAAAGTGGAACACCCCCTGGCTGCCTTTGACAAGCTGGATCCATTCAAGCTGTTTGTCTTTGACACTGGCCTGCTCAAGCATATGGCCGGGGTGGACAACAGCGCCATCCTGCTGAAAAGCGACTACCACTTCAAGGGGCCGCTGACGGAAAACTGCGTTTTGCAGCAGCTTAGGGGCCAGTTTGAGGTGGAACCCCGGTACTTCTCCGACAAAAACAGCGAGATCGACTTCGTGCTGTAATACGGGACGGAGATCATTCCGGTGGAGGCCAGGGGCGGCGAGGACAAGTCCGCCCCCCTCCTTCAGGCAATACATCGTCCAGCGCCAGCCGGAGTACGCCCTGCGTTTCTCCAAGCGGGGGGATCGCCAGGATGGGGGGATCACAAACCTGCCGCCGTACCTGGTGAGGAAAACAAGGGACTTGCTTTAATCGTCAAGAGCCACCCTCACACCCCATTAATCTCCTCCTCCAGCCGCTCCATGCACTCCATAATCTCCTCAAACTCCGGCGTTTCCCCGAAAATCATATTCTTCATATGCCCGTAATCCTCCCGCAGGAGGGGCAGGCACTCCTCCGGCGGCAGCAGCCGCATGGTGCCCGGTTTTGCCAGCTCATAGTGGGCCGAACCCGCCGGATAAAACCGCTCCTTGAACCGCACCACCCGCTCCAGCAGCGCCAGGTCCCCATACGCCGCGGCCTTAACCGGGGACTTGTCCATGCACCACAGGTCGTAATAGTGCCGGGAATAGCGGGCGGGGAATCTTCCGTTGGTGCGGAAGGCCTCCTTGTGCAGGATGGTCACCTTTTCCCAGAAGGTACGCTCCGGGGCCACGGCGAGGATAGAGGTCGTAGGATGCTTAAACACCTGGGGATACCGCTGGGCGGCGTAGCTGGCAATTTCCACCTGTTCCGCGGGCGTCCACGCCGCCAGTGCGCCGATTTCCAGCCGGACCACCGGCAGGATGGCCCCCTCCTGGAACGACCTGGGATAGCCGAAACACACCGTCTGCGGGTCGTCCTTCTCAATGCAGAGGAAAAACTCATTACCCAGCAGCTTCTCAAAGTCCGCCTGCAGCTGTGGCAAAAGGGTCTCCCGCAGGAATCCCTCCGTCCGGGTGTTGGCCTCCTTGTTGAATTTGTCCTGCCGGGTCTTGCTCCGCCCCGCCCAGGGCTCGTCCTTCTCATACCCCAGCAGCCGCCAGTCCAGGATCAGGTCGATGTCCTCGGAAAACCGCTGGATCAACCCGAAGCATTTGGACAGACTGGTGCCGCCCTTGAAGGCCAGATGCTCTGCCCAGGGGCAGCCGTGGAACAGGTAGTCCAGCGTCCGGCAGACCCAGAAGTCCTTTTCCACCATTGCCTCTGGGAGACCGATCTCTCTCGCCGTAACAAGGAACAGTTCCTCCCGCTCTTTTCTCTCTCGCAGAGCAATCTCTTTCATTGATTTTCTCCTTTGCAGATACGTTTGATTGCCTCATAGATCCACGCCGCTGCCCGCTGCCCTTCCAAGAGCAAGCGGGATTTTTCGCTTTCGTCCAATTTCCCTGACAGTTTTTTGAGATTCTTTTGCGTAATGTTTTCCTTTCCAATGGCTCTTAACGCCTGGATCACCAAGGCCGTATTCTCCGACAACCCGATGATTTCACTTTTTCGGTCGGTGTGCTTGAATTGCAGCTTGATCCCATCTACGGTATACCTTCTGTACGGCCCGTCGCTGACATAGGACCATACTGCCGGAATCTGCGTGGACAGCCCCAGCAGATTCAGCGCCGTATCGCCGCAGGGAACGATGGTCCATCCAAAATTCCGGGCCATTGCTTTGGCTACATCGTCCGAGCGGGCCGGGACCGGCTGATTCAGCAGAGCACTGTATCTGGGCTTCATGTAGACGCCGCGTTTCAAACTGGTCAGCTCTCCGCTTTCTTTCAGCCGTTTCAGGCACATATTTACCTTGGCCGCTTCCGCGATATCCGCAAAGTCAGAGGGAATAAAGACTGTGCCAGCCTCCGCATGATCGATCCGTTCCCGTATTTGTCTTAAGTAATCAGGCCGCGTCAATTTGACCACCTCGATTCGTTATAAATAGTATATACTTTTTATAACGACTTAGCAACTGTTTTGTTATAAAAACAATGCAATTTTTATAACGAAGTTATGTGCCAAACCCCATCCGTTTCTCCAGCTCCAGCATCCCGCCGCAGAACCGTTCCCACGGCTCCAATATTATCTGTGACGGGTCGCCCTCGCGGATACGCATGGTTCTTCTGATTTCCTTCGGAATGACGACTCTGCCCAAATCGTCGATTCTTCTTACAATACCAGTCGCTTTCATTCTCAATTCCTCCCATATCTTCCGGAAAAGACACCCGGTAAATCATTTCGCAACTCATGGAAAACATGGATAGTATCCGCAGATATTGGGAAGGTATGCAGAAAAGGGACTGGTTATGTTTGCCTACTCCTTGTTCTGAAACAGCTTATACGGCTCCACGCCCAGCGCTTCGGCGATGGCGAAAACGGTGTCCAGCGATACCGCGCAGTCGGCATTTTCAATGTGGCTCAAATGATTACGGCTTATATCTGCCAATTCGCACAATCTTAATTGCGTCCAGCCGCGGCGCTTCCGGTAAAAAGCAATATTCTGTCCCAGATTTTTATAATGGGATTCATAGATAAGCTGCATAATCCACCCCTCCTGTCGCTCTTATTGTATCCATTTCCAGAAGAGGTGTAGTCAATCTATAAAATTACAAAATATCTTTGTATAATTACAAATTGTGTGCTATAGTACATATAGACGCTGATATACTGGTAAAACATACATACACATAATGATTAGGAGACTCATCATGACGGAACTGGAACAATACCGAAAGGCTTATGCAACTCTGGTTGGACGGGTGGACACGGTGATAAAAGATCTGGGGGGCTCCTCCACCGTACACAACCTGAACGACGCAGTCCTGACGCTGGTAGCCGCTTCCCTGATCAAGGCGCTCCACGAGGCCGAAGACGTTTTCGTATCAGAAGATCCGGAGCCGGAGGGCACAGAAACATGAAAGACGGGGAGGCCTCGGGCCTCCCCGTCTCTTTCACCTGCATTTCACGACGCCCCGCTCGGTGACGAAGTAGTCCAGCTGCACGTCGTGCTCCTCCGTTGGAATGTCCTCCCGCTCCAGCTGGTGCCGGCACAGCAGCATGGCCGGGCACCTGGTCTCCGGCAGATACCGGTCATAGTACCCGCCGCCGTAGCCCAGCCGCTGCCCCCTGGCGTTGCCGGTGCAGCAGGGAACAATGACCAGCTCCAGCTCCTCCGGAGCCACCACCGGACAGTCCAGCCTGGGGGCCAGGATGCCGTAGCGGCCGCTGACCAAATCCCCCAGCCCCGCAATCTGCCGCGCCTCCATGCGCCCCTTCTCCGGCAGGCACAGCGGCACCGCCAGACGCTTGCCGTCCCGCAGGGCGGCGCGGAGCAGGGCCATGGTGTCAATTTCCCGCTCCGTCCCCACATAGCAGAAGACGGTGTTCGCCTTCTGATAGGGCTCTGATTGCAGAACCCGGCGGCAAATGGCCTCGTCCGCCTCCCTGCAGTAGACGGGAGAAAGGTTCTTCACCCGTGCGGCTGTTTCTGCGCGAATGGTCTGTTTGGTCATGGTGCATCGCTCCTTGTATGGAAATGAAAATCTGCTCAGGACTTCTTCGCCAGCCGCTGCTCCTTCGTCCTGCAGAAGGTCTCCAGCTGGGGAACCAGAATGACGGCCACCAGCAGAGAGGTAAAGCCGCCGTTGTACAGGCTGAAGCCGCCGTGGATGGCGGGAATGGAGGTCACCAGCAGGTAGTGCATCCCGCCGGCCAGCACCCCCGCCCACCAGCCGTAGTTCCCGGCGATGGGGGCCAGCCCGCTGGCAAAGCAGAGGCCCACCAGGATGGCCTGGTTGCTGATCCAGAAGTTGCCCGCCAGGAAATGGACTGTGACCACAGAGAAAAGCACGTAGCCCACCATAATGGGCCAGATGTTGCCGGGGTGAGCGCCGTTGGCCCCGAAGCACACCATGCAGAAAATGATGCCCAGGGTTACGGAGTTGAAGGAACCGCCCACCAGAATGTAATACAGCACGATCATCAGCCCGTAAAAGCCAAAGTTCATGATGGCCAGCCCGGCGCCGTATCTGGCCACGAAGTCCGACTTATGGCCGGTGTCCCGAAGCAGGGCCAGATAGCCCCGGAAGCTCTTTTCGTTCAGCCGCCAGCCCGCCAGGACGCACAGGGCGAAGAAGATCACGCAGAAGGGCACCACCACCTCCGGATGGCTGCCGCCCAGGGTGGCCCGGATCTCCGGCACCGTGTGACCCAGGCTCCTGTACAGCGCCGCCACCGCGAACAGGCCCAGCAGCACGCCGGGCAGGGCGGCGGAGTACAGATCGTACCCCTTGTGTACGCTGGGAGAGTGGGCCGCCATGGCCGGGGTCAGAAAGCCGATGAGCATTCCCACCACCAGCATCAGGGCCACGCCGGACAGGGTCACCCCCCGGACCTCCCCGTCGCCGGGATAGCGCAGCAGCAGCTCGCTGGCCAGGGGGCACAGGGCCGTGGCGAACATGGCCAGATTCACATACTTCGGGAAGGGCTCCTTCCGTACCAGGGCGTGGACCATGACCCCCAGAAAGAAGGGCCACATGTTCAGAAAGTTGATGCCCCAGAAGGAGAACCCCGTGGTCAGGAAGTAGGCGGCCACGGTCAGTCCGCTTACCGCCGCGCCGGGCAGGCAGGTCATGGCCGCGCACACCCAGCCCACCAGAGAGACGTTGAGAAACGTGCCGGAGATGTTGCCGATTTCAAAGTAATCCTTGGTCAGCTGAGCCGGAGACATGAGGATCTGGGCCAGTCCCGGCAGCATCTGTCCCCGGTCGGGGGCCGCCACGGCCCCGATCAGGAAGGCCGCCGAGGAGGCCAGCAGGAAAAGACGGATGACGTTGACTCTGTCCAGGGAGCCGGTTTTCTGGTTTGCCAATCAGACCGCCCCCCATCATCCAAGGGTGCGCCTGGCCGCCTCCACCACGTGCCCGATCAGCACGGAGGTAGTGACGGCGCCCACGCCGCCGGGTACGGGCGTGATGGCCTCCACGATGGGCTCCACCTCCTCGTACACCGCGTCGCCGGCGATGCCGCCTTTGGCCTCGTCCCAGTTGATGGACACGTCGATAACGATCTGGCCGGGACGGACATACTCTCCGGTCAGGCTCTTGAGCACCCCGGCGGCGGAGACCAGAATGTCGGCCTCCTTCGCCACGGCGGGCACATCCCTGGTGCGGGTATGGCAGGTGGTGACGGTGGCGTTCTTTCCCATGAGCATGATGCCCAGGGGCTTGCCTACCACCAGGCTGCGGCCGATGACCACGGCCTTCTTACCGGTGCAGTCGATGCCGTAGTGGGCCAGGATCTCCATGCAGGCCGCGGGGGTGCAGGGGGCGAAGCCCAGCTGCTTGCCCATGAACACGCCGGCGTTAGACAGGTCGGTCATGCCGTCCACGTCCTTCCGGGGGTCCAGGCGGTTGCAGATTTCGTCCTGATCCGCCTTGAGGTGCGCGGGCAGAGGACGGAAGAGGAGCACGCCGTGGATCCCGTCGTTGGCGTTGATGTCATCGATGACCTTAAGGAGCTCCTCCCTGCTCACGTTCTCGCTGAGCACGAACTTCTCCACCGCCACGCCCAGGGTCTCGGCCCGCCTGGTGGCGCCCCGCTCATAGCTGAGATCGTCGGGCCGCTCGCCGCAGCGGACAATGGCCAGGGTGGGATTGACGCCCCTGGCCTTCACCGCCTCGCAGTCGGCGATGATCCGGGCGTTCAGCGCGGCGTTGACTTCTTTTCCTAAAAGCTGTTTTGCCATGGTTTTTTATTTCCTTTCCGTTTCCCGATATGATAGGACGGGCCGACGCGGGCGCCGGCCCCTACTTAAAGAATCCCGCCCTGACGGTTTCAAAAATCCCGTCCGCCATGGCGCAGTATTTGTCCAGCATCCCCAGGCATTTGCGGTTCATCTCCCCGGCCAGTTCCCGGTTCTGCAGGGTTTTGGTGTTGATAAACACGTTCAGGCTGGCGGCCTGCAAAGCCGCCTTCACGCACACCGCGCCGCAGCCCGCGTCGCTGACCGCCAGACGGCTGCCCTTTTCGGCAAAGACCCTGATGGCTTCCAGGGCCTCGCAGCACAGCTCCATGATCCTGACCGGCACCTGGCAGGCAACAATGGTAGCCTCCTCCAGGACCTTGTCGCGGGCAGGGTCGTCCTTAGGGATGCCGTAGGCCCTGGCCAGAGGCTCAAACCCCTTGGCGTCCAGGGCGATCTGCTCCAGCAGGTCCTTTTGCAGCTGGTCGCATTTCGCCTTCAGGGCGATGATCTCCTCCTCCACGTCGGCGTACTTCTTCTTGCCCACGGTGAGGGAACCCACCATGTTGCCCAGCGCGGTGCCAATGGCGCCCACCAGGGCGGAGGCTCCGCCGCCGCCGGGGACCGGGGCGTTGGAGGCCAGAACGGTAACAAATTCAGTGCAGGATGCCTGTGCAAAATCCATAGCTTTGCTCCTTTCTTCTTCGCGCCTGACCGGCGCGGGGGGAAATTCTTCTTTTCGACAATTTCGGGGCTTCTTGCCTGTCGGGCCGCTGAGAGCGGCCTGACGCCCAGACCCCCCGGGTACTTTTTGTACAAACAAAAGTACCCGAAAAGTTGCTCAGGGGGCTTCGCCGCCCTGAGAACCCCGCCGTATTGTTTTGAATCCTTCCGGGGAGCTTACTCGAAAAATACCAGCACGCCCTGCTCCGCAGGGCCGGGAGGTGCAATCCCCGCCGCCAGCGCCAGCTCCTCCACTTCCTCGCCCCAGAAGGTTTCCGAGAACCGGTCCGCCGGAATGTTGAAGTAGAAATGGGGGTGGCTGTGGGCCGGAAACGCCCGCTCCTCCGCCAGAAGCTCCCGCCATTCCCGTCCCAGACTGCCATAAAAGCGGACAGCCTGCGTTAAAGCCCTGTCGGACGTATTTTCCGCCACCAGCAGGACGTTCAGGGACTGCCCCGCTCTGGCGGGGTTCTCCGCGGGGAGAATGGCATGATACAGGATCATTCTCCGTCCTCCGTCCACCGCTCGCACCCGCCTGCCGGGTAGTCGGACAGCCCCGGCAGATAGTCGGCGGAGATATGATAGTGTTTGCAGATTAATGCAATTTTTTCGGACGTGGTGGTCTTCTTTCCCCGCTCTGTTTCGCTGACAGCGGTCCTGCCTGTAAAAATCACTTCCCCAGGCTCATCCTGCGTTTCTTTATGTTGTATCCGGAGCCCGCAGAGCCTTTGACCAGATAATTCTTTTAAAAACATAAAAACACCTTGATAACGTCACTATTAGAGCCTGTACTAAAAGCGGGACACAAATGGTGACGGCTCAAAAGGAGGTACATAACATGAGCATCTTAGAAAGAATCTACAGTGGGGACTAGGCCCCTGACCAGGCGTGCGAAAAACTGCCGTTTTCCCTCCGGCTCAGGGACCGGGCGTTTTGGGAGGCCGCAGAGGAGGGCATGGGCGCGGCGTTTATAGAGCGCCACTGGGACACGCTCTGCAAAGTCGAGCGTGTCCGCGACTGCGCCAATTTCCGGGAAGGGGTTCGACTCGGGGTATCTCTGATGATGGAGCTAAGGTAAGTCCCGCACCCCGGGGAGTCTGCTCAGTCTGGACGGCAGGCGGAGCGGCCAATCAGACTGAGCCCTGGGCGCAAAACAGATAATCCCCGCAATTCAGGAAGGTTCTCAGGAAACGCAGTTTCCCCAGTGACTTTCTGTTCACACAAAAAGTACCGCAAACGGCGGCAGATACGAAAAACCCGGCGGCGGAACCCCGCCGCCGGGTTTCAATCGGTTTTCCTCGGGTTCAGGCTTATACTGCTCTTCTCCAGTCGCTGCCTGAAGGATAAAGTCGTTGATTTTCGCCCCCGCTCCAGCCTGCGGCGCGCAGTTCCAAAAGGAGCCGGGTCATTTCATCACTTATATCCTTTCCCGGCATGCGCTGTATCGACCGGGAAAAATTCCTTTTAGAACAGGCCGGAAACCTTACCCGTCTCGGTGTCCACATCGACGCGGCGGTAGGCCGGGTCGGAGCTGGTGCCGGGCATCATGGAGATGGTACCGGCCATGGGGCACAGGAACTTGGCTCCGCCGTACTCCAGGATGTCCCGGATGGGCAGACGCCAGCCCTTGGGCACGCCCTTCCAGCTGGGCTCGTGGCTCAGGGACAGATGGGTCTTGACCATCATGGTGCAGTAGTCGGCGTACTTGGGATCGCTCTCGAACCGCCTGGCCTTCTCCAGCGCCAGGGGAGCCCAGTCCACGCCGTCGGCCCCGTAGACCTCCCTGGCGATCTTCTCCACCCGCTCCCGCAGGGGCATCTCCAGAGGATACAGGAACTTGATCTCGTTGGACTCCTGGCAGGCGTCCACAACCGTCTCGGCCAGCTCGATGGCGCCCTCGCCGCCCAGACGCCAGTGGTTGCTCAGCGCGCAGCGGACACCCTTCTCGGCGCACAGCTTCCGCAGCAGGGCGATCTCCGCCTCGGTGTCGGTATAGAACTGGTTGATGCAGACCACGGGGACGATGCCGGACTTCTTAATGGTCTCCACGTGGTGGAACAGGTTCTCGCAGCCCTTCTCCAGCAGCTCCAGGTTCTCCTTGGTGTACTCCTCGGGCAGGGGACGGCCGGCAACCACGGTGGGGCCGCCGCCGTGCATCTTCAGCGCGCGGATGGTGGCTACCAGCACGGACACGTTGGGGGTCAGGCCACTCAGGCGGCTCTTCACGTTCCAGAACTTCTCAAAGCCGATGTCGGCGGCAAAGCCGGACTCGGTAACATGGTAATCAAACAGCTTCAGGGCCAGCCGGTCGCCGATGACGGAGGACTGACCGATGGCGATGTTGGCGAAGGGGCCGGCGTGGATCAGCATGGGCTGATGCTCCACGGTGTAGCACATGGTGGGGTTGATGCAGTTACGCATCCAGGCGGTCATGGCGCCGGCCACCTCCAGATCCTCGGTGGTCACGGGCTCGCCCTTGCGGTTGTAGGCGACAACGATCTTGCCGATGCGCTCGCGCAGGTCCTTCAGGTCCTTGGCCACGGCCAGGATCGCCATCAGCTCGCTGCCCACGGCGATGCCGAACTTGCTCTCCATCAGATAGCCGTCCTTGCTGCCGCCGATGCCCATGATGATGTTGCGCAGGCCCTGGGCGCAGAAGTCCAGCACCCAGCCCATCTCCACCCGCTTCGGGTCGATGTCCAGACGCTTCAGGCCCCGCTTGGCCAGCTGCTCGTCGTCATAGTTGCGCTCGTGCTGCATGCGGGCGTTGAGGGCCACCATGGCCAGGTTGTGGGCGTTCATGATGTCGTTGATATCGCCGGTGAGGCCCAGGGAGAACTCGGTCATGGGCATCAGC
The DNA here is from genome assembly GCA_910587505.1 of uncultured Oscillospiraceae bacterium. GTDB lineage: Bacteria > Bacillota > Clostridia > Oscillospirales > Oscillospiraceae > Pelethomonas. The sequence continues at coordinate 78,782 of CAJULD010000006.1, forward strand.
AGGGCGTTGCCGCCGCCGGCGGCGGTGCCCTTGACGTTCATGGTGGGTCCGCCGGAGGGCTGGCGCAGGCAGCCGCCCACGTTCTTGCCGATCTTGCCCAGACCCTCTACCAGGCCCAGGGAGACGGTGCTCTTCCCCTCGCCCAGGGGGGTGGGGGTGATGGCGGTGACCTCAATGAACTTGCCGTCGGGCTTGTCCTTGAGGCGGTTCATGATCTTGATAAAGTCCAGCTTGGGGGTCTTGCCGTAGGGGATGATCTCGTCGGGCAGAAGGCCCAGCTTCTCACGGAATTCCTCCACAGGGGGCAGCGTGCGCTCCGCTTCCTCCGCGATCTGCCAGTCCTTGTACTCGGTGGGATCGAGGGTCACCCGCCCGGTTACCGGGTCCACATACTTGCCGTCCTTGAATTCGATTGCCATAGGAATCCTCCTTGTTTCCCGGGATATTTCACCACCCCCGGGAAAAATTTATTTTGACGCCGCGCTTCAATCGTCCACGCCCCCGGCGCCAATAACAGAACCATGTCCGCGGCCCCGCCGCGGGAAAAGCGATTTGACCGGATTTGCCGCCTGCGGGCGGCAAACTCCCGTGGGGAATCAGGGCCGGGGCCGCCTTCAGCGGCCTGACGCCTGCGGAGGGCTTTTTTGACAGGCCGGTTTCCGCCCCATTTCTCCGGATAAAAGTATATCAAATTCCGGTTTTTTTTGCAAGTGTCAAAATGACAAAAATTTAACAATATCGTTGTGCAAGGCTACAGGACCCCCCTGCTTTTCAGAAGCACTCCCGCACCTCGCCGCTCATGTAGAGGGATCCCAGGGCGCAGGCCACGCCGTCCTTTCCCGCGGCCCTGACGGCCTTCGCCACGCCGTCCGCCACGCTGGCGCAGGCGGTTGCCGCCGCTCCCAGCGCCTGGATGCGCCGGGCCAGCTCCTCCGCCTGCATGGCCCGGGGATTGTTGGGCCGGACGGTGAAGAACTCCGAGGCCAGCGGGACGATGAGTCCCAGAATGGACTCCACGTCCTTGTCCGCCATGACGCCGGTGACGAAGGTGATCTTCCTGCCGGGGAACAGGCGCTGAAGGCTCTCCGCAGTGGCCCTGATGCCGTGGGGGTTGTGGCCCCCGTCCACAATGAACACCGGGTCCCGGCGCAGCACCTCGAAGCGGGCGGGCCAGCGGGTGGCCCGCAGGCCGGCGTGCACCGCCTCGTCGGAGATCTTCCAGCCCTGCAGGCGCAGGACCTTCACCGTCTCCAGCACCACGGCGGCGTTATTGAGCTGATAGCGGCCCGCCAGAGGGATACGCAGCTCCGCCGGGCAGGACTCGCAGGTAAAGCTCTGGCCGTCCAGGTCAAACCCGCCGGGAACGATCTTCGAGAAATCGGGCCGGTACAGAACCGCGCCCTTCTCCCCGCAGACCTGCTCAAACACCGCGTCCGCCTCCGGGTTGCCCCCGTAGCTGACCACGCTGCCGCCTGGCTTGATGATCCCGGCCTTGGCCCGGGCGATATCCGCCATGGTGGGGCCCAGCTCCTTCACGTGGTCCAGGCCCATGGCGGTAATGACCGCCGCCTCCGGCCTGCCGATGACGTTGGTGGAGTCCAGCTCGCCGCCCATGCCCACCTCCAGCACCACAATGTCGCACTGCTCCCGGAGGAAATACTCCATGGCCAGAGCGGTGATGAGCTCGAACTCCGTGGGAGAATCCTCCATGGCGTCGGCGTAAGGCCGGATTACTTCGGTCAGCTCCGCAAGCGTCTCGTCGGGAATCTGCTTCCCGTTCACCTGTATCCGCTCGTTGAAGCGGTTGATGAAGGGGGAGGTGTACAGGCCCACCCGGTATCCGGCGTGCTCCAGAATGGAGGAGAGCATGGCGGCGGTAGAGCCTTTGCCGTTGGTCCCGGCAATATGGATGAACTTCAGCTCCTGGTGGGGGTTGCCCAGCCTGCTCAGCAGCTCCCGGGTCCGCTCCAGGCCCAGCTTGCTGCCCACCCAGTTGACGGAGTGGATATATTTCAGCGCTTCTTCATAGGTCATATGGTTTTACCTGATTTCTGATGTTTTATACGGGAAGTGTGCCGGCACCGCCGCGCGGAAAACGCGGAATAGCAGCGGTTTGCAGGGCGTGTGAAAGTCCTTTCCGGAGAAAGGATTATGCCCGGGAGAGAATGTGACTGACCACGGGCTTGTAAACCGCGCGGTTGACGATGGTCACCACCACGGCGTTCACGGCGATGGTCAGGGGCTTTGTCGCCAGGCGCTGGATCAGATTAGTCCACAGCAGGACGGGGAAGGCGGTCGTGTTGCCGGCCACCAGGATGCTGTAGAGGGTGCTGCCGATGAGGCCGAACAGGAAGCTGTTCAGGATGCCCACCACAATGACGAGCGCGGCCACCTTCCAGGTGTCCCTGGTCTCCGCCAGGGGGCTGCGGAAGATGTATCTGGTGCTCACGCCGCTGAGAATACCCACGGCCAGGGGACCCAGCACCAGGGGCGGGAACCAGGTGCCGTAGCCGCTGAGGATCGTGCCAAGAAAGTCGGCCAGGACGGCTACAATCGCGCCGGGGATGGGGCCCAGCCACATGCCGGCCAGGATAACGGGAATGCTCTCAAAGCTGATGCGCAGGGTGTCGCTGACCTGGATGCTCAGAAAGCGGGCAAGGATGATCTGCATGGCGATGAGGGCCGCCATCATGACCAGGTTCTGGGTGGAGAAGGTCTTTTTGAGGGATGTTTTCCGATTCGGGTTACGCTCCATTTGCGTGTCCTCCTTAAATTTCCGCCCCGGCGGGGCTGGGTTTAGGAGGTAAAGTCGAGCTGCAGCACGGTTCCTCTGGATAAAAAAATATGCCGATCCAAGCCGCCTTCTGCGGCAGGGATTGGCATATGTCAGTCATCCGAAACGCGCGCGGTAGCGGATGCAATATTGCATCGTAGGCCCTATTTCACGGGGGCCTTTCGTGCAAGGGCAACTTCCCAGCCGCTTGCCACTTTACGCGCAATATTTACTCTACCAATCCTATTTGATTTGCCGCCGGGACCCTCTTCCCGGCAACGAGGCTATCATACACCATCCGGCCGGATATTGCAAGTTCTTTCACAAAGATTTTACGGAAAATTTTCAGCTGCCGGCCCCGTCCCCGTTTTCCGGCATCCGGCCGGTTCACGGACGGGCCAGCGGGCCCCGCGCCCAAAAATTCCAGGAGGACCGTGACGGCAAAATACTCGACGCACTTCGTAACCGTCTCCTTACCGCAATCCCGCGCCAATCCTCTTCATCCGGTTCAGCACGATATCCCCCACGTTGGCCAGATCCTCCGCCGTGAAGGCGTGGCGGAAGTTGTCGGAGAAGAGAATCTGGGCATTGGGCGGAAACTCGTCGTCCCCCACCCACAGGAGAAACTGGATGGACAGGCCCTCCATCAGCTCCAGTTCCCAGCCGCAGTCGCTGCGGGAGAGTTTTTTTGCAGGGAGCTTTTCCATAATCCTGCTCAGCAGGTCCGGCCTGCCGCCGTAGGAGAAGGCAAAGCGGTTGATGCACCGGCCGGTAAACTGGCGGAGGTAGACCTCCCCCCAGGGGAACTCCCGATAGGTGAGATACTGGCCCAGACTCTGGGCCTTCCGTCCGTCGAGAAGGTAGCGGAGGAACAGGATTCGCTCCGCGTTGGTCAGGGGCGCGGGGCCCACGACGGTATAGTCCGGGTGGGAGAGCAGAAACTGCTCTCCCAGAAGAGTGATCGTAATGGTGCGGGCCGCGCCGTCGTAGGGGAGGCCGCAGCGGGCGGCCATCTCCGCGGGGTCCATTTCCCGGTATTTCTCCAGATAGAACTCCAGGGGCTTTTCCTCTTTATTGTTGACAACATCCATGGCGGTTATCTTCACGCCCTTCGGGCGTGAACGCTCCATTCTTTATTTATCTGCGGTCCGGAGGGCCGCTTCCGTTTTTTCTTCCTGCCGGGACAGAGCCTGATTTTTCCGCAGGGAAAAGGCGGCGGAAAGCTGCGCAGGCGTGCAGAGGGCGTGAAAATTACCCCCAAAGCGCCGAGAGCATGGGAATAATCTGCTTCTTCCTCGACATCACATGGGGCAAAAACGCCTCGTGCTCCTTCAGCTCGGTATTGAAGGCCTGCTGGAAGGTATCCTCCCCGCCGACGCACAAAACCTTACTGCCCTCCAGCAGCACGTCCGTCAGCATCAGAAGGATCATGCTGTAGTCATGGTCCGCCCTGGTGGTCTCCATCAGATGCAGGAATTCTTCCTTCCTCCGCAGCTGCCGTTCGGAATCCACGCAGGTGATCTGCCCCACGCCGAAGTCGTGGCCCGCAATATGAAATTCCTTGAAATCGGTGAACAGGAGCTGCTCCACCGGCTTGTCCTCCGGAGTGGACGCGGAGAAAATCTCCCGGCCCAGCTCCTCCAGGGACAGGTCCGCGATATGGGCCAGACGCTCTGCCATGCGGCGGTCCCGCTCCGTGCAGGTGGGGGATTTGAACATGACCGTATCCGAAACGATGGCCGCCGCCATCAGGCCCGCCAGCTTCGGCGAGGGCATCAATCCCCGCTCCTGGTACATGCCCGCCACGATGGTGCAGGTGCTGCCCACCGGCTCGTTGCGGAAATAAATGGGATTCTTGGTCTGAATATCCGCCAGCCGGTGGTGGTCAATGATGGCCAGGATGTCCGTTTCCTCCAGACCGGGCACCGACTGGGCCGCCTCGTTGTGGTCCACCAGCACCACCTGCTTGCGCCGGGGCCGGATAAGGTGATACCGGGAGAGGGAGCCCACCACCCGCTCCTGACCGTCCAGGATGGGATAACTGCGGTACCGGCTTTTCAGCACAACCTCCTGCACGTCGTCGATATAATCGGTGAGGTGAAAGGCGGTGACGTTCTCCCGCTGGGCCAGGCGGCCCACGGGAATGGCCTGGAAGATCCGGCGGACGGTGCGGTAGCCGTCATAGGGGGTGGAGATGATGCAGGTGTTCCCCGCCATGTCCCGCACGTCGTCCGGCAGCTCCGCCTGACAGAGGATGATGCACGCCACGCCGAACTCCACCGCCCGGCGCAGCATGTCCGGCTGGTTGCCGCAGATGAGGATCGTCTCCTTCTGCCGGAAGGGGGGCAGCTCCGAGGACTGGGGCAGGGCCAGAATGACCTCGCCGGAGATGGTGTTGACGGCCTCCGCCGCCTCCACCAGCGGCTGGCCCTCCAGCACGCTGAGGATGTTGAACAGCGGCACGTCCCGCAGCGCGGGCCTGCCGATGGTCTCCATGTCATAGGCGGCGATGTCCCCGGCGGTCATCACGCCCCGCAGGTGTCCGTCGTCGTCCGTGATGGGGATGGCGGAGATATGCTTGTCCTTCTCCATGGCGGACCAGACGCGGTTAACCGTCACCGCCTCGTGGAGAATGGGCGGCACGTCGTAGTCCAGGTCCAGCACCTGCGTGTGCATACTCTGGATCAGCACAGGCGGCTCGAAGCTGAAGCGATTGAGGATCAGCCGGGTTTCATCGCTGATATGGCCCAGCCGGGCGGCGGTATACTGACGCTCGCCGGTGGCGTTGCGAAGCGCCGCGTAGGCCATGGCGGAGACGATGGAATCCGTATCCGGATTCCGGTGTCCGGTGACATAGATCTGTTCCATGCTTTTTCATACTCCTTATACCTGTTCCTCAATTATGGCAATCATCAGAATTCATGACAAAAGGGGAAAAGTATTTTCAGCCGCGCTCCCGCCGGGAATCATCTCAGAGCGGCGCAGTAGGCATCCACATCGAAGGCGTCCAGGAGGCTGTCCTTACGCAGGTACAGGGGGTGATGGGGGTGGCCCCGCCGGGAACGCGCCCCGGCGGTATACCACCGGGCCCCATACCGCCGTCCCAGCTCCGCCATATCCTGGACGCACCGGGGCAGATACGGCCGCTGCTCGATGATGTTTCCCCAGGCCGCCCAGACCGCCGGGGCGTCGGACAGCGACAGCGCATAGGCGAAGGCAGCCAGATTCTCTTCGTGAAGCCGGGGATTCAGCTCCCGCTCCATGTCGCCGGGCCGGGTGGCCCGCTGGGCGTAGACGTTGCACATGAGGAAGCTGTCAAATCCGTTGTGCAGCGCCACCCGCTCCACGCTTTTCAGCGTGTTGTCCAGATTGCCGGGAACGGCGGTGGAGGGATTGACCCCGATGCAGAGCAGCGGCCTCTCCCCCCTTGTCCCCAGCAGGTAACGGTACTCCTGATAAGTATTCGGCACATACAGCCATTTTGATACATCATAATCCTGACAGGGGCGCAGCGCGGCCTCCAGCGCCTGCCGGAAATCCGCCAGCTCCATCTCTGCCGTCGGACAGCCGGGAATATGCATATCACCGCCTCCTTCCGTTTCCTTTCTCAGTGTATCACACTTTCCGTCCCCGGCGCAACATCGGAGACGGAAAAAGTATCAGCCCCGTCCGGCTTCGTCCAGCCGGTCAAAATTGTGGAGCCAGTCCGCTTTGAAGTAATAAACAAGAAAAATGACGGCGCTGACGGTCCAGGTCAGGGGATAGGCGCTGAATACGACCAGAATGGTTTTCCACAGCCTGACGGCCACGGTGATGTAGCTCACCCGGATCACGCACCAGCACAACAGCATGACGGCCATGGGAACCATCGCCTTCCCGGCTCCCCGCAGAATGCCGGCCATGCAGTGATTCAGCGCCAGAAGACAGTAAAACAGGGAAATTACACGGGCCTGCCAGACGCCATAGGATACCATCTCCGGATCACTGTTGAAAAGGCGGATGAAAAAAGGCGCGGCCAGCCAGACCACAATACCGATCAGCTCCGCCGAAATCATGGAGCAGAGCACTCCGAAGCGGGCCCCCCGCTTCACCCGCTCATGCTGCCGGGCGCCCAGATTCTGACTGACAAAGGTAGCCAGGGCCATGGAAAAGCAGGTCACCGGCAGGAAGGCAAAGCCCTCGATCTTGCTGTAGGAGCCGCAGCCCGCCATAGCGCTGTCCCCGAAAGCGTTGATATTTGTCTGCACAATGACGTTGGCAAACCCGATGACGGAGTTTTGTACGCCGGAGGGCAGGCCAAAGCGGATAATCTGCTTCAGCATGGGTCGATCCAGACGGATCTGCCGCGGCTCCACCCGGTACGCCTCCTCCGTATGGAGCAGGCGGTGCAGGCAGAGGACGGCAGACACGGCCTGGGAGATGGCCGTAGCCGCCGCAGCGGAGGCCACGCCCCAGCGGAACGCGCCCACGAACAGCAGGTCCAGCGCCACGTTGACCAGGGAAGAGACGATAAGATAGCAGAGCGGGCGGCGGCTGTCCCCTGCCGCCTGCAGGATGCCGGTGGAGACGTTGTAGAGAAACAGGGCGACGCTGCCGTAAAAGTAGGTGCGGAAGTAGGCGGTGGACTGGGGCAGGACGTTCTCCGGCGTCCCCATCCAGCGAAGGATATGGGGCGTCAGAAGCACGCCCACCACGGTCAGCAGCACTCCCGCCAGCAGGCTGAAGGCCAGATCGGTGTGGACGGCAACGCGAAGCTTTTCCCGGTCGCCCGCGCCGTAATATTTGGAGATCAGTACGCCGGCGCCCATGGCCATACCGCTGAGGAAGCCCACCAGCATGAAAATCAGATTTCCGGAGGAGCTGACCGCCGCCAGGGCTTCCTTCCCAATGAAATTTCCGACAATCAGCGTGTCGGCGGTATTGTAGAGCTGCTGAAACAGATTTCCCAGGAAAATGGGGACCGCAAAGGACAGCAGCCCCCGCCCGATGTTCCCCTCGATCATGGACGTCTGCCCGCGATGCATAGGATGACGCCTCCATTAAACGGATTGATCCTTTTTCATGAAAAAGGATCAAAAAAAGAAATTTCCGGAATAATCCTTCGCTGTATCCCGGACGCTTCCGGAGATTTCCAAAGGGAGAGACACGCCCTGGCGTGTCTCTCCTCAGACTGCAGAATCAGCTCAGCGTAAGGCCCACCGGGCAGTGGTCGCTGCCCATGATCTCCGGGAAGATGTCCGCGCCCGCCAGACGCTCCCGCAGCCGCCGGGACAGAATGAAATAGTCGATCCGCCACCCCGCGTTGTTGGCCCGGGCGTTGAACTGGTAGCTCCACCAGCTGTAGGCCCCCGTTTTGTCCGGGTACAGCTCCCGGAAGCTGTCGAGGAACCCCGCCTCCAGCAGCTCGGTCATCTTCCCCCGCTCCTGGTCGGAGAATCCCGCGTTGCCCCGGTTGGGGCCGGGATTTTTCAGGTCGATCTCCTCATGGGCCACGTTCAGGTCCCCGCAGAGGACCACCGGCTTCTTCCGGTCCAGCTCGCAGAGGTAGAGCCGGAAGTCGTCCTCCCAGATCATCCGGTAGTCGATCCGCACCAGCTCCCGCCTGGCGTTGGGCGTGTAGCAGCAGACCAGAAAGAAGTCCTCGTACTCCGCCGTAATCACCCGGCCCTCGTGGCGGTGAACGTCGTCGCCGAAGTCATAAGTTACCGCCAGCGGCTCCGTGCGGGTCAGAATGGCGGTGCCGGAATAGCCCTTTTTATCGGCGTAATTCCAGTACATGTGGTATCCAGGCAGCTCCAGCTCCACCTGGCCGGCCTGGATTTTGGTTTCCTGAAGGCAGTAGACGTCCGCCCCCAGAGCCAGACAGGATTCCACAAATCCCTTTTTCATGCAGGCCCGCAGGCCGTTGACGTTCCATGAGACCAGACGCATGCGCTCTCCGCCCCCCTATCTGTGCCGGTAAATTTTCCTGTCCAGCGCGAACACCCGCTTGCTGAAGGAGCCCACTTCCATTTCCTCCATCGTTTCCCTGTAAATCTCCATACGGCTGTCGATGAGGTCGATCATGCTCAGCAGCTCGCTCTCCGCGCATACGGGCCGCATGGCGGCCCCGAACTCCGGCTCCCCGTGGTGGGAGAGGAGCATGTGCTGAAGCAGAACGGATTTTTCCTCCGGAATGCCCAGCTCCGCCGCCGCCGAAGCAACCGCCTGGGCGCCCATGACCAGATGGCCCAGCAGCTCCCCTTTGACGGAGTATTCCGTTACCAGCCCCAGAGGCGAGGTCACAAATTCATCGCACTTGGCCACGTCGTGCAGGATGACCCCCGCCACCAGCAGGTCGCGGTCCACCACCTCCGGGTAGACCTCTGCCAGCTGCTTTGCAATGCGGGCCATATACAACGTGTGCATCAGAAGGCCGCTCACAAAGCTGTGATGCATGCTCTTCCCGCCGGGGAGGGAGCGAAACCGGGGGCCATACTGCTCCAACACCCGTTGGCACACCGCCCGGTAGTCCTCATCCCCGATGCCCTCCGCCATATCCAGCAGCTCCCGCCAGCCGGCGTCCGTGTCGATGGGGGCCACCGGTACCAGCTCGCCCAGATCATACCGGTCGTCCGCCTGCACCGGGCGGAGGCGGGAAAGGATCAGCTGCAACGTGCCCCGGTATTCGGACACCGTCCCCCGCAGCTTGATAACGGAGCCCTCCTCCTGCGCGCCCAACGGGCCGGCGTAATCCCAGCACTTGGCGTCAATAGACCCGCTGCGGTCCGCCACGGCGGCGGCCAGAAAGGGCTTACCGCTGTTGGAGGTTTTGATCTGCGCGGTTTTCAGAATGTAAAAGCCCTCAATTTCGTCGCCGACCGCCAGATCGGCAACCCATTTGTTATATTCCATGGCTGTGTTCTCTCCGTTTGTCAGGATTCATCCTTTTTCTTTCAAGAAAAAGGACCAAAAAGAACTTCTGGGAATGCAGAAGACTGCTCCGCAGGAGCTTCCGGAAAACCGGGCGGCGCGTTTTTGCCTTTATTGTGAGTCCCAGTATACCACAGACCCACCGCGGATGTCGAGGAAGAATTTTTCTTTTCCCGGAGAAATCCATCCCTGAGCCCCGCGGGCCGTATCCGGGGGCGTCCGGCAGCAAGGCCCGGCTGCCGCGAAAAAGGCCGCCCGTTCCCCGGAAGGAACGGGCGGCCTTTTTTAAAGAAGCATCAGGATTACGCCGTAAACCACGCTGGCAGCCACACCGAAAACAATGACCGGTCCCGCCACGGTGAACATTTTCGCCGCCATGCCGGTAATCAGCCCCTCGCTTTTGAAGTCGATGGCCGGGGAGGCCACCGCGTTGGCAAAGCCGGTGATGGGCACCAGCGTCCCCGCTCCGCCCCAGCGGCCCAGCTTGTTGTACAGGTTCAGTCCCGTCAGCAGCACAGACAGAAACACCAGACAGATGGACGTGGCCGTCCCTGCGTCGGTCTTCTCCAGTCCCAGCGCCGTCCAGCCGTCCATGACCGCCTGTCCCAGCACGCAGATGCCGCCGCCAAACAGAAAGGCCAGGACGCAGTTTTTGACAATGGGCGAGCTTTTCGCCCGTGCCTGGACATACTTTTGGTATTCCTGCTTTGAAATTTCCATGGTACATCTCCTTGTAATCAGTTTCTGGCAATAGTATCTGCCGAAACCGGAGGGATATACCGCAGAAATCATTTCCTCTGATAAAAAGTGCGCCGGCAGATAAACTATAGACGAGGTGAGAGAAGATGTTGATGGATTGGAATACGGATACGCCCTTCCTTCCCGAGGACGGGGAACCGGAGGGGGACAGCATCCGGCGGGAAGAAAAGCGGAACCGGCGGCTTTTCCTTCTGGGCGGCGCGATGAACGCCATGGGCGGCTATCTGGGCCCCGTCTATCCCGTGCTGCTGGACCCGGCGGAAGACGAGGAGGAAGCGGACCCCAACCCCTAGCGCGTATCCCTGAATCAGTCACGCACAGAGCGAAGCGGGACTTGTTCGCAAAAGCGGCGCAGCCACTTTTGGGACATGCAAGAAGCTCCTGCGGAGGGGAATCCCCCTCCGCAGGAGCTCCTTTGTATCAATGGGCGCCCAGATATTTGCCCAGGACATGCAGGAACAGCGCGATGTCCAGGGGCTTGGCAATATGGGCGTTCATGCCGCTTTTCAGGGCGGTCTCCCTGTCCTCCTCCATGGCGTTGGCCGTCATAGCGATGATGGGGAGGTCCCGCACATCCTTCCGGGGCAGGGCGCGGATGGTGCGGGTGGCCTCGTAGCCGTCCATTACCGGCATCTGCACGTCCATAAGGACAGCGTCGTAGTACCCTTCCTCCGACCGGCTGACCATGTCCACCGCGTCCGTACCGTCCGGCGCGGTCTCCACGGCGAAGCCGGACTCCTCCAGAATGGCCACGGCGATCTCCCGGTTGAGCTCGTTGTCCTCCACCAGCAGAACCCGCTTGCCGGTGAAATCCGCCGGCCGCCAGAGGGGGCTCTCCTCCTCTTTATCAACCAGATGATTGGCGGCCAGCAGAGCGGCCTTCAGATCAGACATGAACAGCGGCTTGGCGCAGAAGGCGGTGACGCCCGCCTCCCTGGCCTCCTCCTCGATGTCCGTCCATTCGTAGGCGGTCAGAATAATGATGGCGGCCTCCTGGCCGATGGCGGCGCGGATCCGCCGGCAGGTCTCCACTCCGCTCATATCCGGCATCTGCCAGTCAACGATGTAGGTGTGGTAGGAATCGCCCTCGTTGTGGGCGCTCTTCGCCCGGTACACTGCCTCCTTGCCGGAGGTGGTCCACTCCGCCCGCATCCCGATCTGCCGGAGCATCCGGGTCACGCTCTCGCAGCTGTCGCAGTCGTCGTCCACCACGATGGCCCGGAGGCCCTCCAGCTCCCGGATCTGCAGTGCGTTCTTCTCCACGTCCTGAATCTTCAGGCTCAGCTCCACCCGGAACTCGCTGCCCTTGCCCTTCTCGCTCCGGACGGTGATGGTCCCGCCCATCATTTCCACAATATTTTTGGTGATGGCCATGCCCAGTCCCGTTCCCTGAATACCGGTCCTGGTGGTGCTGGATTCCCGCTCGAAGGGCTCGAAGATATGCTCCACGAAGTCGGGCGCCATGCCGATGCCGTTGTCCTTCACAATGAAAACATAGTCCCCCCGGCCCCGGTGGAAGGTGGTCTCCTGCTGGATGCGGAAGCTCACGGTTCCGCCTGCCGGGGTGTACTTCACGGCGTTGCCCAGCAGATTGATGAATACCTGATTGAGCTTCAGGGGGTCGGCGATCACGTCCTCGTTGTTCACGTTGAAGGTGTCGATAAACAGCTCCAGCTGTTTGGCCTTCACCTGGGGCTGGATGATATTCACCAGATCGTGGGTCAGCTCGGAGATGTTGCACTCCTGCTCCTTGATCTGGACCTTTCCGCTCTCAATGCGGCTCATGTCCAGAATATCGTTGATAAGGCTGAGGAGATGATTGCTGGAGGAGAGGACCTTCTGAAGGCTGTCCCGTACCTGGTCCTTATTGTCAATATGGCTGATGGCGATGGTGGTAAAGCCGATGATGGCGTTCATGGGGGTACGGATATCGTGGGACATGTTGGAGAGGAAGGTGGTCTTGGCCTGGTTGGCCCGCTGGGCCTGCATCAGGGCGTCCTGAAGGGCCTGGGTCTGCTCCCGCTGCCTGCGGACCAGGGCGGTGATGTCCTTGCACACCACCATGACCATGATGTCCCCCTCGCTGTCGTCCCGGGTCATGATGAAGGTCTGCCGCACGCACATGGGCTGCCCCGCATCCATCCGGCCCCAGTAGTCCACGTTGATCTCCAGCTCCCCCTGCTCGAAGCGCTCCCGCAGCCGCTCCGGACTGACCGCCGCGCAATACTCCTCCAGGGATTCCTCCATAATGAAGTCCTTCCACTTTTCAAAGCAGGTCGAGGCGGAGCAGGGAACCGACAGCCCGACCTGTTCCAGAACGGAGACCGGCCGGCCGTCGATGGTGCGGACCACGTCCTGCTCAATCAGGTCGCGGGTAAGATTGAATTCAAAGGTACAGAAGGCGGTGGAGGTGATGGCGATCCGGTACTGCCGCTCCTTGCGGTTCATCACGGACAGCGCCTTCCTGCTTTGCAGCTCCCGCTGCTTCAGCTCCGTGATATTCTGCCGCACCAGCAGAAGCCGGACGGCCCGCCCCTCTTTCCGCTGGAGGCACACCGCAATCAGATGCTCCCAGTCCTCCTTCCCGTTCCGGGAGACATGGCACTCATAGGTAAAGGTATCCTGCCTGGAGAGGATCTCCGCGATGGAGTCCGAGCGGAAGATCTCCCGGAACCGCTCCTTTCCCTCCTCTCCGATGATATCCTGCGCGTGAACGCGGACGATGTCGCCATAGGGGCCCTCCATGGCCAGGCTGCTGCTCAGCGGCCGGATGCCCGCCATGTAGGAGTAAGTATCATTTTCCAGATCCACCGTCAGGTACCGGGAGGCAAAGAGGGTGTTCAGGCCGCCCAGCACATAGCCGAACTGAGTATTCTGCTTTTCCAGCGTCCTCCGCCGCGCCCGGCTCCGGACTACCAGCACAACGATGTACGCAACAAACAGGACGATCAGGATTATCTGCAAAACCATGCCCGTGTGGTTGGCCTCCCGAAGCATGGCGCGGGTCACGCTCTGGGGGAAGGCCTGCACCAGCACGTACTCGCTGCTGGGAAGATGGAACACGCACAGGTTGTCTACAAGGCTGTCCCTGGCGCAGAGGAAGCCCGCGCTGCCGGTCCCCTTCCGGAAAGCCGTCCAGACGTCTTCGGCGATCTTTTCATCGATCTGACCGGAGTCCCGGAGCATGTCCGGCAGGGGCCGGTCGTACTCGCCCTCGTCGGAGCTGGCAATGATCTGTCCGTCCAGCGCGCACAGGAACACGTCCGCCGGCTCGCCGAAATAACTGGTGGACAGCATGTTGCGGAGGTAGTCCTCCGCGAAGTACAGACCCAGCAGCATCCCGATGATCTCCCCGTCGTATTTCACGGGGGCGTAAAACACCGTCATAATCTGGCCGGTCAGCCGGGAGCGCACCACCTGCACGCCGCTCTCTCCCTGCATCCCGTTGATATAATACTCCCGGTCGCTGCTGTCATTGGTCTGGCCGTTGGAGGCCAGATTGAGCCCCTCCGCATTGGTGAAGCGCACGGCGTCGAAGGACGCGTTTTCCTCCATCCCCCGAAGCAGCGCAGTCGTGATCTCCGGGGGGCTCTGATTGGCGCCCAGCAGGTAGGCGTAGTTTCGCAGCCGTAAAAGGGCGTTGTTGAATTCGCTTTCAATTCTCTGGGCGGTCTGTCCGGCGGAATCCATGGCATAGCTCATGTTCTGATTCTCGATCCGCCTGCTGTTGGCCGTGGAGTACCACTGGAACAGCAGGCAGACCGCCGCCAACAGGACGCCGGTATACAGCGCATTTTGCCAGGTTGTCTTTGTTGTACGCATAGAACCCCCCTCTGACCTCGTTGTGTCCGTTCCCGCCTCGCTCTATCCATTATAACAGAAAGCAGCGAAAACGCAATATGCAAACGGTCGTCTGCGCAGACTGCCGTCAATCAGCCGCGGGATTCCTTCTGTCCGTAGTAGGCGTTGGGGCCGTGCTTGCGGAGGAAGTGCCGGTCCTGAATGCGCCGGGGCGCGGGCTCCGCTTCGGGATGGATCAGCTCGGTAAACATGGCCATTTTCGCCACCTCCTCCAGCACCACGGAGTGATACGCCGCCTGAGCGGCGTCCCTGCCCCAGGTGAAGGGCCCGTGGCTGCGGCAGATGACGGCGGGGACGTGGACGGGGTTAATCCCCCGGGTGCGGAAGGTCTCCACGATCACGCGTCCGGTGTTGGCCTCATAGTCCCCGTCGATCTCCTCCGCCGTCAGGTTCCGGGCACAGGGGACGGGCCCGTGGAAGTAGTCGGCGTGGGTGGTGCCGTAGGCGGGGATATCCCGGCCCGCCTGGGCCCAGGCCACGGCATGGGTACTGTGCGTATGGACGATGCCGCCAATATCCGGAAATTCCCGATAGAGCTCCAGATGGGTCCTGGCGTCGGAGGAGGGACGCAGCGTCCCCTCCGCCTGCTTCCCCTCCAGATCCATCACCACCAGGTCCTCCGGACGCAGCGCCTCATACTCCACGCCGGAGGGCTTGATTACAAACAGGCCCCGCCCCCGGTCGATGCCGCTGGCGTTGCCCCAGGTGAAGGTCACCAGGCCCCGGCGGGGCAGCTCCATATTGGCCTCATAGACTTCTCTTTTCAATTCTTCCAGCATACGCCTTTATTCCTCCACGGTTTCCACCGCCGTCCGCTCCACCGCCAGCGCCCGGCGGTAGCGCTCCAGAAATCCTGCAAAGCCCGCAACGTCGCTTTCGTCCGCCGTCAGCCCGGTCACCTTCGCCCGCGCAAAGACCTTCCGCTCCAGATAGTCCTCCAGTCTCTCGCCGGGCGCGGCCCAGATCCGGTAGGCCGCCAGCAGGGCCATGCCGTAAGGTCCGCCCTCCCCCGCCGTCTCCATCACTGACACCGGCGCGCTCACGGCCGCGGACAGCATCCGCTGTCCCACGCCGGGGGTCTTGAAATAGCCGCCGTGGCCGCAGAGACTTTCAATCTGCACCTTCTCCTCCCCGGTGAGGATGTCCAGCCCGATTTTCAGCGTGGCCAGCGCGGAGAGCAGATGGGCGCGCATGAAGTTGGCCAGCGTGAAGCGGGCCGACGGCGAGCGGAGGAAGACCGGCCGCCCCGCGTCCAGGTCCGTGACTCCCTCGCCGGAGAAGTAATTGTAGCTGAGCAGCCCGCCGCAGTCCGCGTCGCCCTCCAGCGCCTTGCGGAACAGCAGGTCGTACAGCCCGTTTCTGTCAATGTCCGCCCCAACCGCTCCGGCGAACTCCCCAAGGAGCCCCACCCAGGCGTTGATATCGCTGGTACAGTTGTTGCAGTGAACCATGGCAACCGGCGCTCCGGCCGGGGTGGTCACCATGTCAATCTCCCGGTGGACCCCCAGCGGCCGGTCCACCACCACCATGGCAAAGTCGCTGGTCCCGGCGGACACGTTGCCTGTACGGACCCGCACGGAGTTGGTGGCCGCCATGCCGGTGCCCGCGTCTCCCTCCGGCGGCGAGAGGGGAATGCCCGCCTTCAGCTTTCCGGTGGGGTCCAGGAACCGCGCCCCCTCCTCTGTGAGGATCCCCGCCTCCTGTCCGGCGGGGAGCACACGGGGGAACACGTCCCGCATCCGCCAGATGAAACCCTTTTCCGCGAGGAGGGCGTCAAATTTTTCCACCATGTCCCCGTCGTAGTCCAGCCTTCCGCTGTCGATGGGGAACATCCCCGACGCCTCGCCCACGCCCACCGCCTTCCATCCGGTGAGCCTCCAGTGAATATATCCCGCCAGCGTGGTCAGATAATCCAGCCGGGGCAGATGCTCCTCCCCGTTCAGGACCGCCTGATAGAGGTGGGCCACGCTCCACCGCTGGGGAATGTTGAAGCCGAAGCGTTCCGTCAGCGCCGCCGCCGCCGGGCCGGTTATGGTGTTCCGCCAGGTACGGAAGGCGGTCAGCGCCTTCCCGTCCCTGTCAAAGGGCAGGTAGCCGTGCATCATGCCGGAGACGCCGATGGCCCCTGTTTCCGTCAGGTCCTGGCCGTACCTCTCCCGCACATCCGCCGCCAGGCTGGCGTAGCAGGCCTGGATCCCCCGATGGATTTCCTCCATGGAGTAGGTCCAGATTCCATCCGCCAGCCGGTTTTCCCAGTCGTAGCTGCCGGACGCCGCCGGCATGTGGTCCCGGTCGATCAGAACCGCCTTGATCCGGGTCGAGCCCAGCTCGATTCCCAGCGCCGTTTGCCTGAGATCCATTCTCTCCTCCTGTCCCGCCGGACCGGCTTCCCCGGTACCGGCGACAGTCTTTTTGCAGGAGGCCCCGCGCACTCCCCGCCGTTCGGGACCTGCGCGGAGCCTCCGCTTACCACTTCTTATAAGGGCAGGTTCCCCGCCGGGAGGCCGCCCGCAGTTCCACGTAGCACCCGCAGGCCGTACAGGTTCCCGCCTCCAGACAGTCGCAGCCCTTACAGGCCGCCAGCCGCCGGCCGTATTCCTCCGCCGGCGTGCGCTCCTTCTCCGGCGTGGCCTCGATGTGGGCCTTCAGCGTGCGCAGGTACGCCGCCTCGTCGAACTCCTCCAGCAGGCACCGCCGGCACCGGCGCTCCATCAGGACAGACGCACCGACGCCACGCTGCAGGGCGGCAGGACGAACTCCACGCCTTCCCCGTCCGGCGCCGCCGCCAGCGCCTGCTCCCTCACGGTCTCGGGCGCGTCAAAGGTGTTGTGGGCGTGGGCCTCCCCGGCCAGCAGCGTGCCGGAAACCCTTTCCGGCTTCCCCGATGTCAGGGTCAGGCGCACCGTCTGGCTCTCCGTCATGGACAGATTGGCCGCCGTTACGGTGATTTCCCCGCTTTCCATCCGGGAGGCGGAAACCTGCACCGCAGGTATCTGCCCGCCGCCCACGGTCCCCACGCCTTCGGCCTGCACCGGCAGCGCCTGGGCTCCCTGGTGATCCCGGTACATGTGGAACACATGCCAGGTGGGGGTCTTAATCATCTTTTCTCCCTCGGTGAGCAGCACCGCCTGGAGCACGTTTACCATCTGGGCGATGCAGGCCATTTTCACCCGGTCGCAGTGGTTGTTGAAGATGTTCAGCGTCACCGCCGCCACCAGGGCGTCCCGCATGGTGTTCTGCTGGTAGAGGAAGCCCGGATTGGTTCCCGGCTCCACCTCGTACCAGGTTCCCCACTCGTCCACAATGAGGCCGATCTTCTTCTCCGGGTCGTACCTGTCCATGATGTCCCCGTGAAGGCGGATCAGATCTTCCATGTACAGGGCCTTCTCCAGAGTGGTATACCACTCCTCTTCGGTGAACACCGTGGCGCTGCCCCTGTTCTGCCATCCGCCGGGATGGACGTAGTAGTGGAGGCTCAGTCCGTCCATATACCCGTGGGCATCCTCGGGATGAGGGTGGGCGAAGCAGGTCTTGAGCACCTTCTTTGTCCACTTCCGGTCATCCCCGTTGGGCCCGCCGCAGATTTTCCGGATGGGGGAAGCGTTGTGATAGCGGCGGATATAGGTCTGATACTGCCGGTAGAGGTTGGCGTAATACGCCGGCGTCATGTTGCCGCCGCAGCCCCAGTTCTCGTTGCCCACGCCGAAGTAGTCCACCGTCCAGGGCTCCTTCCGGCCATTGGCCTCCCGGAGCAGGGCCATGGGGGACACGCCGTCGAAGGTCATGTACTCCACCCACTCGCTCATCTCCTGGACGGTGCCGCTGCCCACGTTGCCGTTGATATAGGTCTTGCACCCCAGCTGGCGGCAGAGCTCGAAATACTCGTGGGTGCCAAAGGAATTGTCCTCCACCAGCCCGCCCCAGTGGGTGTTGACCATCCGCTTGCGGTTCTCCGCGGGGCCGATGCCGTCCTTCCAGTGGTACTCGTCGGCGAAGCACCCGCCGGGCCAGCGCAGCACCGGCACCCGGATCTCCTTCAGGGCCTCCACCACATCGGCGCGCATCCCGTTGACATTCGGGATGCCGCTGTCCGGCTTTACAAAGATGCCCTCGTAGATACACCGGCCCAGATGTTCGGAAAAGTGGCCGTAGATCTCCGGCGCAATGCGGCCAGGGGACCCTGTTTCGTCGATACGGATCGTTACCATAGATATTCCTCCTTATTCCTCTGCCGCCGCGCCGCGGCGGCTAAACGTTTCCGGTGGATTCAGAACCTGTATTCACAATCGCAGCACGCCGTCTGGCCGGCCTTTTTCCCGCCATACTGCGTCAATTTCCGCAGCCCGTGCGTCAGTGTATGGCTGCGGAAAAATCCCCCTCCCTCCGGCCCTGCCGTTTTGGAACCGGCGGATCAGACGGAGGTCCTCCCGGTCCTTTTCCCGCCCCGGCTTTTCCTTCATGAGGATCAATCCGTCGATGGAGACGACCGGCAGCCCCTCCCATATGACGACCCGGTCCTCCAGCCAGTTTTCAAATATCTCGACCGCTTCGGAGAAAACCGTTTTTCTGCTTCCATCGGGAAGGACTTCCGTGGGATACCCTGCCTTCTCCAGCTTATCCGCCATCGAGGAGGTACAGCCCAGATCAATATCCCGCGTGGTATCTCTGATTCCATACAGCACCATGGCCGCGCCTGACGTCACCCGGTATTCCCCGGCGTCAAGCGCCGCTTCCTCCAATAAGCGGATGATATCTTCTTTCCGCAACATAAAACTTTCCCTTCTTCAGACTTTCGTGCATTATGCCCCCGTTTCCCGCCGGCGCAAGAGAAAAGAGCGTATTTTTCCGGCGCAGCCTGCTTAAGAACCGGGATTCATAATCGGGGGATGCCGGGCGGAGCGATTCCCCTAATCCCTCCGCTCCCATTCGTTGCCATAGCACTCCCGGAACCGTGCCGAAAAGGCCGGGGGCTCCCCGTGGCGGTACAGGTGGGACACGTCGCCGAAGGCACTCATGCGGAAGGAGGCGATTCCCGGCCGCCGCTCCTCCGTTACCACGGTGGTCACAGAGGTGGGCGCGGCGCAGGTTCCGTGCCAGAGGGCCATGGGGGAGATGTTGAGCAGGTGGCTGAGCATCACGCACTCCACGCCGAAGTGGCAGAAGAACACCAGGGCGTCGTTGTTGGGCCGGACTGCCTCGTACCAGCGGCCCTGCCGCTTATAGCCGTGGCCGGCCAGCAGATTGTCCAGATTTTCCGCCACCCGGGCGTACTCCCGGCCCACGTTCCCCTCCTGCATGATCTCCGTTTCCGCCCACGCCTCCGGCAGAAAGTACCGCTCCTCCGTCATCCAGTCCTGGGGCAGCCAGTCCCAGCAGATGTTGTATTTTTCCCCGATGTCGGGGCGGCGGATGGGGGCGTGGAATTCCCGCAGCCAGGGGCATTCCACCGCCGTCCGGCCCAGACGCTTCAGGGTCAGCGACGCGGTATCCCTGGCCCGGCCCAGAGGGGAGACGTAGAATTCCGCCACGTCCATCTCCGCCAGACGCCCGGCCAGAAAATCCGCCTCCCGCCACCCCTTTTCCGTCAGGGAGTCGATCTCATAATCCGGGTCGCCATGCCGCACGATCAGCAGCTTCAAAATGATCCGCTCCTTTCCGTTTCAGCGTTTCGTCCCCTATTGTACCATGCGGACGCGCTTCCTGCAACCCGGAGTTTTCCAGTGTTATTCCTCCGGAATTACCGCCGTCCAGCAGTGCTGGCTGTAGAGGTCGGTAAAGCGGTAGGATGCCCGGGTGCGGCCCTCCAGAAGAACGTCGCTGACGGTCAGGCCATCCTCCGTAACGGTCAGCGGCTCGCCCGGCCGGCAGCTGTCCTGATAGTCCCCGGCATAGCTGTAGTAGCCGCAGAGAAACTCCAGTGTGTCGCCGGGCTGGAGCCCGGCCGGAAGCTTTGCCGCCGTATCGGTCTCGCCGTCCGGATAGACGGACTGGACCCCCGCTGCAAATGCTCCTGTGGGTAAAGTATCACAGGAAAACTCTGTCGAATTGACAGCCGTCCCGCTATGCCGAATTAAGAAATATGCCTCTTGAAAGCCGGTTCCTGTTATGCTATACTTTTTCAAAACAGCCCAATAAATCCCGATTTATACGGGGAGCCTCATGGACTGTAACGTAGATGATAAAGAGCTTGATGCCTCGGTTTTTATTCCATTTGTTAATCAAGTATGGCAAGGCAATTATAAGGCATTCCTCTTTTGCTGGTGGTCTTGTGGTAACTTCATCCCACATCTTACCACCTCCACTGAGGATTGCCTTTGTTTATTTTTCTGATTTGCTCATTTATAATTTATAGGAGAAAATTTATAGGAGAAAAATCGAACCAGATGGGTCTTTCGGGGCACTTATATAATATAATGGAGAACAGCGTCAGTATATGGTGTTTTCCAAAAAAGAAAGGAGCTATCTCATGAAAACCAGATTCTACCAAAAACTGCTGCCAATCCTCTGCGCCCTGGCGCTGATCCTGGGCCCGGCCGCCACCGCCCGGGCGGCGGGTACCCCGACGGCGTCCGACAACGCCCTGCGAAATTATTATCAGATGAGCGGCAAGGCCACAGAATCGTTCCTGTACGCCAATCCCTCTGGAGGCCTGACCCGGGTGGAGCTCATCGGCAGCAAGTATGTCGTGGAGGATTACAGCAGCTCCTTCCAGCTGCTGAACAGTCGCTCCATCTCCATCGAGCTGCCCCGATGCGGCGGTTTCTTCGCCGGGCAGGACTACAATTTTCTGATCTATGGCCAGCGCAACCCCAACGAGAGCGACAGCACGGAGGTCGTCCGGGTGGTCAAGTACGACAAGAACTGGAACCGACTGGGACAGGCCAGCGTTTACGGGGCCAACACGGTCGATCCCTTCAACGGCGGTGCTGTCCGCTGCGCGGAGTCCGGCGGGATGCTCTATATCCACACCTGCCACACCATGTATAAGGACAGCAGCGGCACAAGTCATCAGGCCAATATGAACATCACCGTCCGGCAGAGCGACATGCAGGTGGCGGAGGCCAGCGGCGGCGTCAGCGACTACACCAACTACGTCTCCCACTCCTTCAACCAGTATGTGATTGTGGACTCCCTGGGCAACATCATCACGGCGGACCACGGCGATGCCCACCCCCGGGCGATGGTCATCCATAAGATGCCCGGCGCAGCCGGAGGCGGGAGCATGTCCTCCAACCAGACCGTGCTCGTCCAGACCGGGCGTTTCATAGGCGCGACCGGTGACAACCTGACCAACGCCCAGCTGGGCGGCCTGGCGGAGACCTCCTCCGGATATCTGATCGCCTACGAGCAGAGAAATATTCTGGCGGACCCGTCCCAGATGAAGCTGGCCTACATTGCCAAGTCGGATTTTGCCTCTGGCGCGGCCCTTCAGGTCCGGCAGCTGACCAATGTCACGAATACATATGAGGATCAGAGCACCCCCTTTCTGGTGCCCACGGGACTTGACGGCGGCTGGATCCTGTGGAACACCCGGGGAGAGACTACCGAGACCCTGCTGGTGGAGGACCGGCCCAATATGGGTCTGCGCTATGCCAGATATTCCGCCGACGGCTCCGTGGGACCCGTTCAGTCCGTGAACAAGGCCGCCCCACTCTCCGACTGCCAGCCCATCTATTATAACGGCAAGGTGGTCTGGTACACCACCGACAACTCCGCCCCTGTTTTCTACTCCCTGGACGCCTCCGGCGTCACCGCCACGCCCGCCAACGGTTCCCCCTCTCCGGTGACCGGCGAGCCGGAAAGACGCCCGACGCCCATCAGCAGCGGCAGCTTTTCCGACGTGCCCGCCAGCCACTGGGCCTATCAGGATATCGCCGGCAGCGTGGCCCTGGGCGCGGTAACCGGGTATCAGGACGGCTCCTTCCGGCCGGAGGAGGCTGTTACCGTTTCCCAGTTTATCCTCATGCTGGAGCGGGTCTTTTATCCCGATGAGCTCAAGGAAATGCAGGAGGAATGTGCCGGAAAGCCCTGGTACGTCGCCGTCCTCAAGCTGGGCAACAGCGGAAAGGGCGGATGTATGCCTCTGCATTACCTGCGGGAGATCTGGGAGGACTGGTCCAACGATTATAAAAACACAGCCAATATCCCCCTGACGCGCTTCTTTATGGCTTCCATGGTGGAGCAGGTCGTCTATCGGGAGAAAGGGGGCGTCAAGCCCGCGGAATATGAGTATCTCAAGCGAGAAGTAACGGACTACAACGGGGAAGGGAGCGCCGCTACCAATCTATGGCTGAGGTTTGGGAGCGATGTCTTTTCCTGTATGCACCGCGGCATTATCAGCGGACTGCCCGACGGCTCCTACAGCGGTGAGAAGACCGTCACCCGCGCGCAGGCCTGCGCGATCATCAACCGGCTGTACAAAATCATAAACAACTGACCTGCTGTCTGGTATTGTCGGGAGTGCTGGGGTGACACTAACAGCGCACGATACATGGCCTGTGGCCGTGTATCGTGCGCTCTGCGAGGCGGCGGCCCTGACTTCCGAAAGTCAGGGCCGTTTCCGCAATCGCCGCAGAGCGGTGGCACCTGCCGGAGCAAAAACCGATACGACAAAAGTAGACGGGAAGGAGTGTCCAAACTAAAGCTGTTATGCTATAATAAGGAATATGAGAAAACAAACGATAGAGGCATGGAAGAAATGCTCGAAATTTTGGGCGGAGAAACCTGAAACGATATCCACAATCAGGGCAAAAACTGTGGAAATGGATGAACTATACTGGTTCCTGGAGTGCAAGCCCCGCACAGAAACACGGGAAAATATCTACATTATGACGATGGTAAGCCGG
>CAJULD010000007.1 GCA_910587505.1 uncultured Oscillospiraceae bacterium
AGTACTTCCGCGACATGGGCTACGCCGTGGCCGTCATCGCCGACTCCACCTCCCGGTGGGCCGAGGCCCTGCGTGAGATGTCCGGCCGTCTGGAGGAGATGCCCGGCGAAGAGGGCTACCCCGCCTACCTGGCCTCCCGTCTGGCCCAGTTCTATGAGCGGGCCGGCGTGGTGCAGTGCATGGGCAGCGAGGACCGCGTGGGTTCTCTGACCGCCGTGGGCGCCGTGTCGCCTCCGGGCGGCGACCTGTCCGAGCCCGTTTCTCAGGGCACCATGCGCATCGTCAAGGTGTTCTGGTCCCTGGACGCCTCCCTGGCCTATCGCCGCCACTTCCCCGCCATCAACTGGCTGAACTCCTATTCTCTGTACCTGGACACCATGAAGCCCTGGTTTGACGAGCACTTCGGCCCCGCCTTCATGGAGAACCGGAACAAGGCCATGAGCCTGCTTCAGGAGGAGGATAACCTCAACGAGATCGTCCAGCTGGTTGGTAAGGATTCCCTGTCCCCCAACGACCAGCTGACCCTGGAGACGGCCAAGATGGTCCGGGAGGACTTCCTCCAGCAGAACGCCTTTATGGACGTGGACAGCTATTCCAGTCATGACCGCCAGATGCGGATGCTGGCCATGATCCTGGAGTTTGACAGGCTGGCCCGGGACGCCATCGGCAAGGGCGCTCCTCTGGCCCCCATGCTGGACATCCCCGCCAGGGAGAAGATCGGCCGCGCCAAGTTTGTGGAGGCCGACAGGTACGTCCAGGAGTACGCCGCCATCACGGAAGAGATGGAGCGGGAGATCGCCGAGATCGCAGAGAAAGCGGGTGACCAGTTATGATGAAGGAATACCGGACGATACACGAGATTTCCGGCCCTCTGATGGTGGTGGAAAAGGTTGACGGCGTCACCTACGATGAGCTGGCGGAGATTGAGCTCTCCGACGGCAGCATCCGCCGCTGCAAGGTGCTGGAGGTCAACGGTGACAAGGCCGTGGTCCAGCTCTTTGAGTCCTCCGCCGGCATCAACCTGCGGGACTCCAGGATCCGCTTCCTGGGGCACCCCTTGGAGCTGGCGGTGTCCGGCGACATGCTCGGCCGCGTGTTCAACGGCATGGGGCAGCCTATCGACGGGGGTCCCGCCATCCTGCCCGAGAAGAGTCTGGACATCAACGGCCAGCCCATCAACCCGGCTGCCCGTGACTACCCCAACGAGTTCATCCAGACCGGCGTCAGCGCCATCGACGGGCTGAACACCCTGGTTCGCGGCCAGAAGCTGCCCATCTTCTCCGGCAACGGCCTGCCCCATGCTCAGCTGGCGGCCCAGATCGCCCGCCAGGCCAAAGTGCTGGGTGACGCGGCCTCCAACTTCGCCGTGGTGTTCGCCGCCATCGGCATTACCTTTGAGGAGTCGGAGTACTTCGTCAACGAGTTCAAGCGCACCGGCGCCATCGACCGTACCGTGCTGTTTACCAACCTGGCCAACGACCCGGCTGTCGAGCGCATTTCCACCCCCCGTATGGCCCTGACGGCCGCCGAGTATCTGGCCTTCGAGAAGGATATGCACGTACTGGTCATTTTGACCGACATTACCAACTACGCCGAGGCTCTGCGTGAGGTCTCCGCGGCCAAGAAGGAAGTTCCCGGCCGCCGCGGCTATCCCGGCTATCTGTATACCGACCTGGCTCAGATGTACGAACGCGCGGGGCGGCAGCTGGGCAAGCCCGGCTCCATCACCATGATCCCCATCCTGACCATGCCGGAGAACGACAAGACTCACCCCATCCCCGACCTGACCGGGTATATCACCGAGGGGCAGATCATCCTCTCCCAGGAGCTGCACCGCAGGGGTGTCAATCCTCCCATCGACGTGCTGCCCTCCCTGTCCCGTCTGAAGGACAAGGGCGTGGGCGTGGGCAAGACGAGAGAGGACCACGCCTCCACCATGAACCAGCTGTTCGCCGCCTACGCCTCCGGCAAGGAGGCCAAGGAGCTGATGACCATCCTTGGCGAGTCGGCCCTGAGCCCCACGGATCTGCTGTACGCCAGGTTCGCCGACGAGTTCGAGAAGCGCTATGTCTCCCAGGGTTACGAGGCCAACCGCAGCGTCATTGAGACCCTGGATCTTGGCTGGGAGCTGCTGAGCATCCTGCCCAGGAGCGAGCTCAAGCGCATCAAGCAGGATATGATCGACAGGTACCTGCCGAAAAAGGACTGAGCCCGGTGCGATATTTAGGAAAGAGGTGAACAGATGGCCTCAGCAACGATAAACCCGACCAGAATGGAGCTGAACCGGCTGAAGGGCCGGTTGAAGACCGCCACACGGGGCCACAAGCTCCTCAAGGATAAGCGGGACGAGCTGATGAAGCAGTTCCTGGAGATCGTCCGGCGTAACCGCGCGCTGCGCAGGAAGGTAGAGCAGGGACTGGAGGAGGCCAACGCGGCCTTTACCGTAGCCGCCGCTCTCATGAGTCCGGAAATGCTGGAACAGGCCCTGCTGTATCCCAAGCAGAGCGTGGAGCTGGACATGAGCTTCCAGAATATCATGTCCGTCAACGTGCCCCGCTACGCCTTCCACACCAGAAATGAGGACCCGGCGGAAATTTATCCCTACGGCTTTGCCCAGACCTCCGGTGAGCTGGACGCCGCCCTGGAGGCGCTGTCCAACGTGTTCCGTGACATGCTGGAGCTGGCCGAGGTGGAGAAGACCATGCAGCTGCTGGCGGCGGACATTGAGAAGACCCGGCGGCGGGTCAACGCTCTGGAGTATGTGATGATCCCCGGCTTCCAGGAGAAGATCCGGTATATTTCCATGAAGCTGGACGAAAACGAGCGTGGCAATATCACGCGCCTGATGAAGGTCAAGGATATGGTACTGCAGGAAGCCCACGACTTCAGGCAGCCGGCAAACGGTTGAGAACCGGGATTTGCGTGACATTCATGTAAAGAGGGTACTGTTTGGGATGTCTCCCGGACAGTACCCTCTTTTGCAGGTTGATCTTACTTCCCTGCCACAGTCAAATAACCTGAGAACCGGCAAAGTCCGGCGGATAAAACGGTCCGCAGCGCTGTTGTCATCCCTGCCTGCGTCCTCCGCCCCGCTGCGCACGGTTTTCTCCTGCCTCCTTTTTGCCGCTTCTCAGATTAATCGACGGTAAAGACCCGGAATACTATGAGAAAAGAGACATGAGCGTATGCTTTCGTTCCGTGATATTTTAATCGGATTTATGGACACGCTGACAGGACACCTGGTGATGGCGGTTTATCTGATGGTGGTAACGGATGAGCGGATGATCTGGAGACAGTTGAAAAAGCTGCTGTTTCTGCTCCCGTCCCCGCTCCTTGCAGTCCTGATTTCTGCTGGACTGTATGCTGTCTCGGCATCCGGAATATACCATTATTATATCATTTCTTCTATCAGTCTTGCCATGTGCACCATATGGGTATGGCGGATGTGGCGGCTGGAGTTCTGGCAGGCCTTCGCCGCGACCTGTATGGCGGGTGTTTTCCAGGTGGCTAACGCCACGTTGTCCTCGATGGTTCCGATTGCCCTTGCTCCGGGGCTCTGCCTGCATGTGGGCAGCAGTATCGCCGTCGCCCTGCTGCTTTACAGGCTGCGGTTCGGGAAGTGGTTTCGCCTGCTGCTGGACAACGAATCCGCATCGTGGCGGACAGCCCTTCTCCTGTTTGCGCTGGAAGCCACCATGGAGGTGTTTCTCTTTCTGGCAAGAGTCGTCCAGCCGCAATACCTGCCGTTTTACTATCTGCTGATGGCGGTAATGGTCGCCCTGATGACCGCGCTGATTATCTACCTGGCCCAGCGTTTCGACGCCGCCCGGAGAATTCAGATGCAGCGGGACGTCATTGCCCAGCAGCGGCTCTACGAACAGAGTCTGGAGGATATCCGCCGGGAGGTGCGGGCCTTCCGCCACGACTGTAAGAATCTTCTGGCGGGACTGTCCCTCCAGGAGGAGGGGGAGCTGGAGGGACTGCGCCGCGCGCTGGCCCGGCTGGACGCGGGGTTTGACCAGCGGCTGGGGAAGAAAATTCAGGCGTCCGCTCAAATTGGGAATTTGCAGATTCCGGAAGTCAGGAGCCTCCTTCTGAGCAAGCTCGCCGTCATGGGAGAGAAGGGGGTGGCGTGCCGGCTGGAGGCGCTCTATCCGGTGACGGAGGTGGATATGGACGTATGGGATTTTGTCCGCTGTCTGGGCATTCTGACCGACAACGCCATGGAGGCCGCGCTGGAGACGGAGCAGCCCTGGGTGGAAATCGTGCTGCTGGCGCAGGACGGGCGGCTGTTTCTCCGGGTGTCCAATCCCTATGGGAATACGATTGAGCCGGAAAAGATGTGGCGTGAAGGCTGGTCCACCAAAGGGGCGGACCGGGGAGTGGGTCTGTCCGGCTACCGGCGCATGGTGGAGAATTACCCCGGCGCTTCCACCTGTACCAGCTGGGAGAACGGTGTGTTTGTGCAGGAACTGACTGTGGAGGGCCGGCCATGATTGGGATTTATATTTGCGACGATGAGGACGCCGTCCGCCACCAGATTCAGACCGCCCTGGAGTGGAAAATCTTTGTGGAAGATTATGATATGAAGGTGGTTTGCAGCGCCTCCGGCCCACGGGAGCTGCTGGATGCGGCGGAGAAGGAAAAAAGAGGGATTTACTTTCTGGACGTGGAGCTGAAGGACGGGGAATGGGACGGCTTCCGGCTGGGACGGGAGCTGCGGCAGCGGGACCCCTATGGCACGCTGGTTTACATCACCGGCTATGGCGATCTGGCGTGGCGCACCTTCCAATATCACCTGGAGGCCTTCGACTATATCGTCAAGGGTCCGGAGCCGGCAGGGCCGGCGGTATCACGGTGTCTGGAGGAGATCCACGCGCGTCTGCTGGTCCAGCGCCGGGACCCGGCGGAGATGTTCACCCTGCGGACGGGAGATATGGTGCGCCATGTCCTCCTGAGCGACATTCTCTTTTTTGAGACCGCCTCCACGCCCCACCATGTCGTTCTCCATACGTCCGGCAGCCGGATGGATTTTTCAGGCAGCCTGAACGAGCTGGAAGCGCAGCTGGGCAGCCGCTTTATCCGCACGCATCGGGCCTGTCTGGTGGCGGCGGATAAAATCGAGGCAGTGGATCTGAAGCAGAACAGGCTGTGGGTT
This sequence comes from uncultured Oscillospiraceae bacterium, assembly GCA_910587505.1. Classification (GTDB taxonomy): domain Bacteria; phylum Bacillota; class Clostridia; order Oscillospirales; family Oscillospiraceae; genus Pelethomonas. The sequence goes on from CAJULD010000007.1 coordinate 5,159, forward strand.
GGCGGCCACGTGTGCCTGCTTTCCCGGGCCGGAAAGGCGGAGCTTCGCAAAAAAATGGGAGGGAACCGGTAAGGTTCCCTCTCATTCCATTCGGGAAGTTTTTCTGTTCATTCAGGAAATATGGGCCACAAAGCCCCGCTTCTGTGATATACTCTGCACTGTCAGACGACAAAATGGGAGGTGAGCACATGGCAAAGGAGCGTTTTGTGGAGGTCTATAACCAGGGCCTTGTGAACGTGGCAAAGATCATCGTGGATACGGAAACCGGCGTGAATTATCTGATGGGTTCCCATAATAAGGCGAACGGCACCGGACTGACCGTTCTGGTTGACCGGGACGGCAAGCCCATTGTCACCCCCGTGGACTGAAGGAAGCATACGGCGGGGAATGCGCTGTGAAATCACCGGTTGCTTCCGGAGAGACCGCAGGGTCAAGATGGAAGAACGGCCGGCCATGCGCTGGTGGGAGCGGTATTGCCGGTAACGGCATTTCGGTTTCTCCTGTTCTGTGTACTGGAAAACAAAAGCGGGGACCTTTTGCTGCGGGAAAAGGAATCCATGATGGGAAACTGTATTGCGGGGGCGGTTCTGCGTTTCAGAGCCGTCCCCGCAATGCGCCGCTTTGAGAACAGAACCCTGTATTCCCAAAGCTCTTTTTCAGAAAAAGGGCCCTATCTCCGTGCCGGTGTAGTACCATTCCAGAATTTCCCGGTAGGTCATGCCGTTTTTTGCCATGACGTTAGCGCCGTACTGGCTCATGCCCACCCCGTGGCCGTATCCGGTAACGGAAAACGTCACCGTGTCGCCGTCAAAGGATATGGTGAAACAGGCGCTGCGCAGATCCAGAATCGTCCGGAGCCGGTTGCCGCCCACCTCCACGCCGCCTACGGACAGAGCGGTGACCGTTCCGCTGGACTGCTGCTGGATATTGGTAAACCAGTTGGAGGGGCTGCCCTCCAGCTTTGCGTCCGGCAGCGCCTGAAGCAGCTTCTCCCGCAGTTGTCCGGCGGAAAAGCTGGCGGTGGAGCGGTAGTCGGGAACGGTGTCCTCACCCTCCGGCGTTTCCACGCTTTGCAGGTAGGGCAGGCTTGCGCTCCATACGTTCTGCACGTCCTGGGTTGCTCCCACGGAGGAGGAGTGGAACACGGCCAGCACCGGCGCGCCGCCGTAGAGAATGCATTCTCCGTCCGTGCCCGTGACGGCCCGGCGGATTTTTTCCTCATATTCCGGAGCCTTTCCGCCCCAGTCCCCGGCGGCCTCCTCCTGGGATTTGTAGGCCTGACAGCAGTTGATGTCGTCGCAGGCGTCGGCCTGGGGATGGTTGGAGCTGCCGCCGCCCGCGATTTTATGGAGGATATAGGTCCTGGCCGCCACCGCCTGAGCCTTCAGGGCCTCCTCTTCAAAGGAAGCCGGCATCTCTGCCCGTACCACGCCCAGAAGATAGGTCTGCATGTCCGTCTGCTGCAATTTGCCGCCCACGAGGACGTTCAGGGGCGAGGTCTGATCGATGGACGGCGTTTCCTCCGGCTGCGGCAGAGGATCGTCGTCTGTGGGCTCCGTTTCGTCCGGCTCCGGAGGGGAGGAGGAGGCCGGAGGGGGCTCCGGCGCAGGTTCCTTCTGGGGACCGCCCCACAGCCAGGGGAGAAAAAAGATCAGAAAGATCAGGAGTAAAGACAGTCCAATATCCTTTCTCATGGGGATCATCTCCTTCTCTCACAGCATATTCTTTGCTTGTCCAAAAAATGAATGACAAATCGGAAAACCCATGGTATAATGAAGAGTACCGCCGCCCGGCGGACGGCAAGAAAGGAAGTCTCTGTTATGAAAAATACTTTCTGGTTTAAAAGCCTGCGCCTGTGGGTGGAGGGCCTTCTGCTTCTGTCCCTCCGATGGGGGCAGCTGAAATCCGGGTTTGATCCGGTCACAGGGCTGTCCCGTCAGAATCTGCCGGGGACGCTGCTGGCCGTCCTGATCGTGCTGCTGGCTGTGGCGGAGGCGGTCCTCTGCTTCCGGCTTCCGGGGGGAAAGCGCACGTATCTCAACTGCCTCGCCCCCTTTGGGCAGCGCTGCCTGCCCTTCCTGGTGGCCGGCAGTTTTCTGGTGGCTGTGGGGGCTGTTCTGCTCTCCGGCGGGGGCGCCCTGGCCATTGCCGCCGCCGTGACCGGCGCGGCCACGACGGTGGGGCTGCTCCTCTTTGCCGCCTGCGTGCGCAGGGGCAGCACGCCCCGTGCCTTCCAGCTGCTGCCCGCCATGCTTTTCTCCGTTTTGTTCCTGCTGGCGATTTATCTGCCGGAGGAGTGCAACCCGGTGCTGGCCAGCTACTATCCCGCCGTATTGGCCGCCTCTTTGATTGCCTGTTCCTTCTATCAGCTCTCGGGACTCACGCTGCGGGAGGGGAAGCTGCGCTGGTTCGTCTTTTTCGGTGATCTGGCGGTGCCGCTTTGTCTGGCCGTTCTGTTGGACGGCGACGGCGGTCTGGGGCGGCCGGCGGTGTTTCTGGGCTGCGCCCTGGTACTGACCGTCTTTCTCCAGCTGCGCCGGGACGAGGTCCTGCCGGAGCCGGAACCGGAAGAAGGCGAAGACGGACCACGGGAGGGGACTGCCCAGGCGGCGCAGGAGTAACCGAATAATTTCATCATGACATGCAGTGGAGCTCCGGAGGCGATTGCCTGCGGAGCTCCCGCTGCTTTTCCGGTTTTTATAAGGATACGGGCGCTCTTTCTCCAATCAGCGAGGCGTACTGCGCCCACACAACCGGGAAAACCTGCTGGACGGCGTATTGGGCGGCCTCTTCCTCCGCCCGCCTGGCAAGCGTCCTCCGCAGGTCCGCCGATTCCAGCAGCCGAAGGACCTGGGCGGCGCAGGCCGCGGCATCGCCGTAGGGATACAGCAGCCCCGTCTCTCCGTCCGTAATCAGATCGGTATGGCCCTTGACGGCGCTGGCCGCTGTGGGAAGTCCCGCGTACATGGCCTCCATGATGTTGAAGGGCAGGCCCTCGATCCGGCTGGCGGAGACCGCCGCGTCCGCCATGGCGTACCAGGGGGGCATGTCGGAGACGTGACCGGGGAAAATCACCCGCCGGGTCAGACCCAGCTCTTCCGCCAGCGTCCGGCAATCCTGCCGCAGCGTCCCGTCTCCGGCCAGGACCAGTACCGTTTCCTCCGGCAGATGCTTCATAGCCCGGATCAGCACTTCCTGGCTCTTGCGTCTGGAAAATTCCGCCGGGTACAGCAGTACGAAGGCCTCCTCCGGAATTTCCCATTCCGCCCGCAGCGACCCGGCGTCCGCCTCCCTGAGCCCGGAAAAATCCACCCCGACGCCGGGAATATGTACCACTCTGCAGCCCAGCCGGTATTGCCGGGCTGCGTCAAAGTCCCACTGGTTCATCGTCAGCAGCAGATCCGTCTGGGGCGCCGTCCAGCGCTCCGCCGTAAGAAGGAGCCGCCGCCGGAGAGGGGGCGTGTCGCCGTCGAAGAGATAGCCGTGACACATGTTCATGACGGTTGGGCGGCGCTTCATCCCCCACAGCGCCATTCGGGTGAAAAAGGCGGCCAGAGAGGTGTGGGTACTGATGAGGTCGTACTCCTCCGACCGGATCTTCTCCCGGAGCAGGGCGGCCGCCTGGAAGTTCCGGGGGGAGCCCATGGATTTTTCCAGAGGGAGCGCCGTGACCTCGTCCGCAAAGGGAACAGGGGCCTGAGAGCCGCCGCAGGCAACATGGACCGTCCATCCCCGCTGCCGGAAGGCGCGAAGATAGGGCAGGTGGAAGTTGCGGATATGGGAGCTTGTGGAGGCGGTGAACAGTACTTTGTTTCCCATGGTATTCCCTTCATGCATCCGGAGAGGCGGAGCGGAGTCAGCCCAGCACCTCGCTGTTGAGAAATTTCCCTCCAAAGACGGTAATCAGCAGGATCTCGATGTCAAACAGCAGGCTCCAGTGTTCGATATAGTAGATGTCGTGCTCCACCCGCTCCCTGATGGAGGTATCCCCCCGCAGTCCGTTGACCTGGGCCCAGCCGGTGATGCCGGGCCGGACCTGATGCTTCACCATGTAGAGAGGCACGTCCTCCTTGAACTGTTCCACATAAAAGGGAATTTCCGGGCGGGGGCCCACCAGGCTCATGTCCCCCCTGAGCACGTTGAAAAACTGGGGGAGCTCGTCCAGAGAGCACTTGCGCATGAAAGCGCCGAATCGGGTTTTCCGCTCGTCCCGGTCCGCGCTCCAGCGGGTATCCTGGCCGTCGTTGACGCGCATGGAGCGGAATTTGTACATATAGAAGGTCTTTTTGTTCCGCCCCACCCGCTTCTGTCTGAAGATCACCGGGCCGGGGGAGGTCAGCTTCACGCCGGCCGCGCACAGCAGCATCACCGGCGAGGTGAGAAGAATCAGCAGCGAGGACCCCACGATATCCATCGTCCGCTTGCAGAAGGCGTTGGCCCAGTTATCCAGGGGGATACGCCGGAGATTCAGCAGCGGAATGCCCTCCAGGTCGTCAAACTGGGGATTGGACGGCATGTATTTGGCGTAAAAGGGAATGATGGACAGCTTCGTGCCCGTCTTTTCGCAGGCTGCGATGATCTCCGGCATCCGCTGGTAGTCCTCGGTGCCGATGGCGGAAACCACCTCGTCCGGGCGGTGAATGTCCAGAAGCTCCTCCAGCTCCTCAAAGCCGCCAAGCCGCTTCAGGTTCAGATTTTCCTTCCGGGAGGCGATATAGCCGACGGGCAGATAGCCCAGCTCCCGGTTCCCCCGGATGGTTTTCAGATACGTCTGGGCCAGCTCGCCGCAGCCCAGCACCAGAACCCGCTTCTGATTGTAGCCCTTCTGGCGGAAACAGCGCAGCGCCCGGCGCAGGAAAAACCGCTTGCAGCTGAGGATTCCCAGACTCAGCACGGACCATATGGCAAGGGTCAGGCGGGAATAGTTAATATAATGCTGGACAAACAGGGCGCTGAGCAGAATCGCCATGACCAGAGCGGTGGCCAGCCACAGCTTCTCCAGCTCCTTCCGCAGCCGGATTCTCCGGAAGGACTGATACAGGCCGAAGGCCGCGTAGGTGAACAGCTGCGCCGCCGTCAAAAACACGCCCAGGATCAGATACCGGTCCAGAGGCACCGAAATGAACCCGCCCGGCAAAAGGTAAAAGCGAATCCAGAAGGCGGCGGGCAGCGCGGCATACAGGATGATTCCATCACTGAGCACATGCAGCCGGTTGAGCAGCTGTTGGTTCTCTCTTATCATATCGTACTCCCGTCACGCAAGCTCGGGCAGGACCGCCCGGCAGGAACGGTTCCTGCGGTCAGGAACAGATTCGGAAAATGAATTCCGCTGTCTGGGGGGCCAGCGTAATGGTCCCCATGTTCTCCCCGTTCCAGGCCTCCAGCAGGCCGGCGACCCGCGCCACGCCCGCCCGGTATGTCTCCTCTCCCGTCTCGTACCGCTCCAGCAGGTCAAAGGCCCGTTGCCAGGCGCTCTGGTCCGCCGCCAGATAACGGACATATTTCTCCACCATGGCGAAACCCTGCTCCGTGTCGCCCAGATGGAAATAGTATTCCGCCAGGTGAATGGGGATCGTATTGGAATTGAGCTGTCCCAGCCGGGCGGCGTATTCCGCCGCCTTCTGGCGCACAGCCTCATCCTGCTCGGAGAGGGCGGAGCGCATCACATAGCTGAGCATATGATCCGCCTTCTCGAAGGGGTCCAGCCGGGCGGCCTTTTCCAGGTCGCTGAGCGCCTCGGTCTGAGAGGCCAGATTCTGCGCCCGGATGTTGTTGTTGAGCAGCACGCCAAATATTGCCAGCAGCGCGGAAATGCCCAGCAGTACGCCGTTGCGGACCATTTTCCGCTCCGCCCAGGCGGGGCGGGGAAGATCGTCGCCGCAGGAGAGGTTCACCACCGCGAACACGCCGAAGGCGACAGGCAGATAGGAGAAGTGGGAAAAGACCACCTCCACTGCCCCATGGCAGGCCATGAAGACCAGCGCCGCGCCCAGCGCGGGAGCCAGGGGCCTGTCCGCCCGCCGTCCCCGCCAGACCGCCGCTGCCGAAACCGCCAGCACGGCCAGGAACAGGAGCAGTCCCACGATCCCCGTGTCCACCAGCGCCTGAATATAGTGGTTGTGGACATATTTGGTCTCATAGTAGAAGGTCTGCACGCTGCGCACGGCGTTGGAGAACGCCCCCAGCCCCAGCCCGATCACGGGAGAACGGGCAAACAGCTTCATGCCGTCCTCAAAGAATACCAGCCGCTGGATGGCGTTCTGGTTTGCGAACAGGCCCTGCATCCGGTTGGCGATGAATCCGGGGAGCAGCTTATAATGCAGCGGAACGGAAAGGACATTGCTTCCATCGGAGATCTCCGCCCTCTCCAGACGGAGATCCGCGCCTGCGGTAAAGTTGAAATAAACCACCAGGCTGTCCTCCGGTACGGTGAAGGACGCTTCCGCCAGTTCTCCGCTGTAGAGTACGGAGCTGGTATGCATCATGGTATCCGCCCGATTCTGGCTCTCCACCGTCACTGTAACCGGACCGTTCGCCTCTGCCGTCATGGTATAGACGCCCGGCTCGGGATAGGCGGCGCGGCGCAGGGATTCTCCGGCCTGAAGGCCGGCCCCGTCCGTCATCCGGAAAGCGGCGATAAAAAACGTCGTCGCTCCCACCGCTGCCACCGCCGCCAGGATCAGGACCGCCCGGCCATGTCCGCTGAGCAGCCTGAGAATGCGCTTGCCCAGAAGCAGATCCAGCGCGCACAGCAGCGCCGCGCCACCGAACATGCACAGCAGGGGAACCGGCTGGACGCCGTCCCAGACGGTCAGCCCCGTTACGGAGGCGGGGAAAGCCGCCAGCATCGTCACCACCAGCGTTTCCACCATCAAAAGCAGCAGTCCCGCCCGCCGCTCCTTCCGCTCCAGCAGCAGAAATGCCAGAAAGGCGGGTACGATCGCCGCGCATCCGCCCATACTGAACACCAGCACAAAGGAGAGCGCGTTGACCGACAGGCAGACCAGGTGGGCCACCCGCTCCCCCGGCCTTTCCGCGGAGGAGGCCAGCGCCAGACTCAGCAGCACGCCCAGACCGGCGCAGCCCGCGAACACGTTGGGATTCATGAACACGGTAGTCATGCGGATTCCGGCTTCCACCACGCCCAGGGACTCAAAATCCGGCGTAAATTGCCCCAAAAACGACAAAACGGCTGTGCTGATAAACCGCGTGGAGAGCAAATCAATGCTGACCAGCCCGGCAATGGCAGTACAGCCCTCAAGGACGGAGGCCGCCTGACGGTCAGGGGACTGCCTGCCGCTGAACGCGAGGAACAGCAGCGCCATGCAGAACGCCGTCAGCACCTTCAGAAATTCATACAGCGCCAGCTTTCCGGAGGCAGCGTAAAAAAGGGACACGCCGTCCCATACAACCAGCGCGCCCAGCGCCAGAACCGGCAGTTTGATCCGATCCCGCAGCCTGGCATAAAATAAAAATACTGCCGAAAGTGTCAACACGATCAGCAGCACAGCCTCCGCCTTCACCGTGGACGCCGCATTCAGGCACACGGCAAAGAAAAAAAATGCGGCCAGAACCGCCGTTCCGGCTGTTTGCCACGCCTGCAGGGCCGGCGCGGGCAATCCGACTTTATGGCTCATCTTGCGTTTCCTCTCTGTGGCATCCTTCTCCCGGCGTTCCTCCGGAGGGAGAAGCGCCGGGAGAAGGAGGGGGCCGAAGCCCCCTCTTTCCCATGATGCGTCCTTCATGAGGACGCGTATGCGCAATTACTTCTTGTCAACGCGGATGGAACCGGTAGCGGTGACGTTGACCTTCAGCTGGCCGTCAACGACCTCGTACTCCAGCTCGACCTCGGTGCCGTCAGCCTTCACCAGGACAACCTTGCCGATGGCATCGGCCTCGATGGTAACGGGGATGACAACATCCAGACCGCCGGGGATATCCTCGATGGCCTTGCCGTCAGCCAGGACGGCGATGCTGACAGTACCGTCCTCGTTGGCCTCGGCGCTGATCTCCACGGTCTCAGCATCCTTGACGATGGCGGCAAGGGCCTCGCTGGAGACGGTGACGGTAGCGGCGGAGGTGGTCACAGCGTAACCCTTGCCGGCGTCGGCCAGATCGGCCAGAGCGGTGGCGGGCATAGCGACCTTGGTCTCAACGGTAACGGTCAGAACCTCGACATCGGCCTCAACAGCGGCCTTGACCAGGTTGGCGGCGTCTTCCGCGCTCACGGTCTCTTCGACCTCAACGGGAGCGGAGACATCGGGCAGGGTGACCTCGGGCTCCTCAGGCTCCTCGGGCTCCTCGGGAGTCTCAGCGGGAGTGCTGACGGTGTCGTCGAACACAAAGCCGAAGTCATAGACGTCGTTGGCATAGGTCTCGTTGGAATTCGCGGCGCCGGTGTTGGCGGCCATGGCTGCGACAGGCAGCATGGCCAGGACCATACCAAGCACGAGCAGCTTGGCGATCAGTTGCTTTTTCATGGTTTAATTCTCTCCTACTTCTTGGTATCTGACAGATCTGTCTCTTGTGGCCGCCAGGAAAAGAATTTAGCGGCCATATGTCTCTCATGAAAAGAGGAGCGCGCGCCTACTTTGGGAGCGGAACCACCGGCGCGCTCGCTCGGTGCGCTTCCGCTCTGCCTCCATGGCCCTCACCCCCTTTCCTTTCGGCCATCCAGCGATTGGTTTTGTGTATGAATTTTGTGCTGCAGCCGTTCGTTCCAGAGACCTGCGATGCCGGAGCCCACATTTCTGGACCTTACGTGACAGAAAACGGCCTATTAATAATATCGGCAGGATCAGGCGCGAAATAATGGGAGATATGGAAAACCGTCTCCGGCCTCCGTCTTCCGCGGAACCGCGGGGGACGTGCAGGCGGCTGTCAAGAGGGAATTCGCTCCCGTTCCGGAGGCCTGTGCTACCGACAGTTCAAGACCTGTGGCTCACAAATCAAGCTGCAAAAGCTTGCAGGCATCACATCTAAGTAGCATTTTATCATAGCCAATCCAGAAATTCAATCCCGGTTTTCGTCATTCATCCCATTTTTTGCACAAATAAACAGGAGGACATACCGGCCATTTTTGGAGTCGAAGTAAAAAAAGCCCCGATTGACGGTATTCTGGAAGAAAATTCCGGGAGTCTTCCGCCGTTTTGCAGAGACTCCCGGAACATTTTACGAACGTTTCTCTCTTCTGGAGAAGGCGCTCACTCAGCCGGGCGTATACCCCTTCGCTGTGTCGATGGAGATGGTGCGGGCCGCGTCATCCCAATCCACGCCGAAGTCAAAGGCGGAGCCGATGTCCCGGAGCTTGAAATAGTTGTTGTTGTTGATCTCGTATGCGGTGACGGAAATCTCGCTGCCGTTGAGCAGGATCCTGGCGGTGGTGGGTTTGGCGGTCTGCTCTCCGGAGCCTTTGGCGCTCATCTCGCCGCCCACGGGGGTGTAGGCCTCGCCGGCGGTCAGGGAGATGGCGTTGGCTGCGCCGTCCCAGCCCACCTGGAACTGCTTGCGGGTGCCGTTGAGCACATAGGCCAGATCCCGGAGCTTGAAGAAGTTGGAGCCGTCGATGTTGTACGCGTCAAAGGAGGTCTTCGTGCCGTTGACCATCACGGAAGCGGAGCTGGGTACGGCGGGGCGGGGCTCGGCGGAGACGGGAGGCGCGAACTTGAGGGGCAGGCTGCGGCGGGCGGTAATTTCCTCCCCGGCGTAGTACACCTCAACAAACAGCTGGAAGATGGTGTCCGCGCCGTCCTCCGGCATGGTGAAGGTCACGCTCTCGCCGGGCTGAAGGACCTTCGCCCTGTCCGGGGCGGTGGAGCCGTCGATGGCGCTGTCGGTGTTCCAGTACAGGCCTTCCCCGGCGCTCTTCGCGCCGGCGGCGCCCTTGTCGGTCAGGTACTGCACGGTGCTGTAGCCGAAGTACCTGCCCTGCATGTCCACTTCCGCGCCGCTGGCGTCATGGGTGATGGTGGAGCCGGCGCGGCGGGTAAAGCTGCGGCAGTAAATGTAGAAGACGGCGGAGGCGTCCGTTCCCACGTTGCCCACCGTGATGGTGGTGCCGAAGGGAACCTGGTTGTAGCCGGCCAGGGACTGGGCGTCGCCCACCTGTCCGCTGGCGGTATCCTCCTGGTAGAGCTCCACGCTCTGGTTCACGCGGGTCACGCCCATGCCGCTGCGGATGGAAATGGCATTGGAGCCCTCCACCTCCGGGGCGGACTCCGCAGCGCCTGCGGAGACGGTCAGGCCCAGCGCCATCGTCAGGGCCAGTAACAGGGACAACAGTTTCTTTGTCATATGTATTCTCCTTCTGATTTCTGATTTTTGGCTCCGGCATGCCGCAGCCGAACGCCGGTGATGGAATCTGATCCTATTATACCCGCTGGGCGGCTGAATTGCAAGGGTCTTTTCAGCCGGAGAGCGTATTGGCATATTTTTCAAACAGGGACAGCCACGCGTCGGCAATCAGCTGGTGCCCGGCGGGGGTGGGGTGCACGCCGTCTGACAGCCAGTAAGCGGCCGGACAGCGGGCGCAGGCCTCGTCAAACCGGGCCTGGAGGGGCAGGTACAGCCCTCCGAATTCTCCGGCGATTTCCCGGACCGCCTGAGCCCGGAGGGGCATCTCCCTGGCGAAGGCCTCCCAGTCTTCGCTGGTGCCCGTGCCGGGGAGGACAAAGGGCTCCATCAGCAGTAGCTTTACCTCCGGCAGGCGCTCCACCGTGTCCGCGGCCAGCATCCGGCAGATCCGGTAGAACCGCTCCGCGCCCACGCCGTTGCGGTCCCCCAGCTCGTGCCACACGTCGTTGATGCCCGCCAGCAGGCTGAGCAGATCCGGCTTCAGGTTCCAGCAGTCCCGCTTGATCCGGGCGTAGATGTCCACGCTGCGGTCCCCGCCCACGCCGGTGTTGCGAAACCCGTACCGTCCCGGCTGCTCCAGGGACAGCCGGGCGCTGACCAGCAGGGGATACCCGGAGCCCAGAGAGGCCGGGTCCTCCCGGTTGCGCCCGGCGTCGGTGATGGAGTCGCCCAGAAACAGAATTCTCATTGCCGCACGTCCTTTCTCAGCCCGGTCACTGCATGGACTGGACCTGTCCGTCTCCGTCGGTACCGGACTTGCCCCGGGACGGCTCGGAGAAGCCGAAATCCCTGGCCACCGAGGCGGTGTCCCGTTTGAGCATGGCCTCCATGACCCGGATGTCGCTGGCCACGTCCATGGCGTCGGAGGAGTAGAGCTGATCCAGCTGGTTCTCGAAGCCGGACACAATCAGGTCCATGGTCTGCTCGATGCGCTCCTTGGCCTCCCGCAGGTTCTCGCCCTCCACGCCGGTCTCCTCAAAATCGGCGTAGGTGTCCAGCAGCTTCTGGGTGGTGGGGAGGTAGTAATCAAAGAAGGTGTGAATGGAGTTGCGCTTCTCCGGATGCTCCTCTACTTCTTTAAAAATCAGGCTGCTGATCTGCTCCAGCCGGTCGATCTTCCGGCTGAGCACCGGATCGGCGATGCGGTCGTTGGCGTGGCGGATGTTCCGCAGGATGCCGGAATAGCCCTCCTGTGCCTCTCTGGGCGTGGGCTGGGGCGGGGGGGTCTCCTCAAAGGGAGATTCCTCCTCCTCTTCCTCCTCCAGGGTGGCCCCGAAGCGGAGGAAGTAGCCCTTTTCGTAGTCGATGTAGGCGTCCTCCCCCAGATAGCCCTTGTCAATGAGCTTTTGCAGCTCCTTTTCGGCCTGCTGCGGCCTGCGGTTGACCCGCTTGGCGATTTCGCTGATGGGCATGGCGTCCACGTTGCCGATGGCCAGAATATACCGCTGGCTGCGCCGGCTCATCTTGTTGAGGTAGTGCCCCCGGAAGAACATGAGTCCGCCTGCGCCCAGAAAGCCCAGACTGGCGAAAAGGTCGTCAAAGTAGGGGGAATACCCCTGGAGCAGGTCGGCCAGGAAGTCCGCCCCGATGCAGAAGCCGGTGAACAGCCCGAAGATCCCCAGGATCCGCAGCAGCACCCCGGCGGGTCTGGCCTTCTGTTTCTTCTCCCTGACCGGCCTGGCGGCTTTCTCCCTGGGCGGCGGGGACGCGGCGCGCCGGCCGGGCTTTCCGGCGTGCTCCACCTGCCTGGCGGTGCGGTCCAGGGTGCGCTCCATCTGCGCCATGGCCCGCTCTATGGCCTGGTCCACGGATTCCCCGGCCCGGTTAAAGGCCCGGTCCACCTTGTTTTCGGCCCGGTCCACTCTTGACTCGGCCTTGCGCATGGCCCGCTCCACGGCGCTGTGGGCCTGCTCGTTCCAGGCCTCGCTTTCGCTCTGGCGGGAAAAGCTCTTCTGCTTCCTGCTGTCGCTGAAAACGTTGAACAGCAGCAGCCCCAGGGCGATGGGCCATGCGCCGATGGCGAAAAGGATGATGATGGCCGGCCAGCTGTACCAGCCGGAGCTGTTCTGGGACGGCGTCCGGCCGGAGCTGCCGGGCGGCGTCTGGTAGGGCCGTCTGGGCGGCGGCGTCTGCCCGCCGGAGGGCCTGCGGTTCCCTGTAAATTTGTCCTTGTCGTAGTAATCGGCCATTATGCTTCCTCCCTTTTCCGGAGCCTGGTTTTATTGCCGTGCCGGTCTACCGTATAAGTGTTGTCCAGCTGGACCCTGAGACTGCCCACCACGGAGTCGATGTATTCTCTCCGAAGAAGGTCTCTTTCTTCGATTTCCGCCGCCGTCAGGGGCTCCTTTTTCGCTTTCCGGGCCAATTCGTTGATCCGGTCAATTTTCTTCTGCTCCATCGTCAGAGCCTCCTTCTCCTGCTTTTCCTGAAAGAAAAAGCAGGCAAACAGAAATTGGGAACGGTACATTTATGACTCCCGGCTGCCGTCGGGGCACAGGATCAGATATACCGCTCGATGGTGATCCCGGTCCTGCCCTTTTTTGTCAGGCCGCCTACGGCCGTCAGCTTTGCCTTTCCCAGACCGCGGACCGTCAGGACCGCGCCCTCCTCCACGCTCCTGTCCCCTTTCAGGCAGGGCGCGTGGTCCAGACTGACCCGCCCTGCGGCGATCAGCTCTGCGGCCCGGCCCCGGCTGATGGAAAAGGCGGAGGCGGCCACCGCGTCCAGCCGCAGGGAGGATACGGTGTCCCGGATGGTTTTCACCTGTGCCGGGGGGATGCAAAGGGACTCGCGGGAAATTTCCGTCACCGTCAGCCTCACCCGGCCCGCCTGCTCCCACTCCCGGAGAAAAAAGTCCCGGAGGGAGGGGGCGGCGGCGATGTCCGCGCTGTGGGGGGACACCAGAATGTCCCCCACCCGCTCCCGTGTGACGCCCAGTCCCATCAGGCTGCCCAGGAGATCCCGGTGGGTCGGCGTTTCCTCCCCGTGGAAGGCGGCCCGCAGGAAGACCAGCTCTTCGCCGGTGGGAGCCTCCGCCCAGTCGGGGAGAAAAATCAGGACCGCGCGCTCCGCCGCCTCATAGCCGCCGTCGAAGACATAGCCGGACCGGACCCCGGCGGCGTTGAGCAGGGCCTGGGCCAGCTGCCGTTCCCGGGGCGAGAGGAAAACCGTAACGGCGGGGATGTTTTTCCTCCGGGTCTGTTCGTATTTATCCCAGACTCTCGCCAGCAGCAGCCGGTCTTCGCTTCCTCTGGCGATCCTGGTTATCATTTCCGTCTTATCCATGTAAATTCTGCGTGTTGTACAGCTGGGCGTAGTCGCCGCCTTTCGCCAGCAGCTCCTGATGAGTGCCCTCCTCGCTGATGACACCGTCCCGGACCACCAGAATGCGGCTGGCCCCCCGGACGGTGGACAGGCGGTGGGCGATGATGAGCGTGGTGCGCCCGCGGGCCAGCTCGTCAAAAGCCCGCTGGATTTTTGCTTCCGTCACGCTGTCCAGCGCGGAGGTGGCCTCGTCCAGAATCAGCACCGGCGGGTCCTTCAGGAAGATCCTGGCAATGGAGATGCGCTGCTTCTGTCCGCCGGAGAGAAGCACGCCCCGCTCGCCCACGTAGGTATCGAAGCCGTCCGGCATGGCCATGATGTCGTCGTAGATTTCCGCCCGCCTGGCGGCGGCGATGACCTCGTCCCCGGTGGCTCCGGGGCGGCCGTAGCGGATATTTTCCATGATGCTGGCGGCGAAGAGGAATACGTCCTGCTGCACCACGCCGATATTCCGCCGCAGGCTCTGCTGCCGCACGTCCCGCACGTCCAGTCCGTCGATCCGGATGCTGCCCGATCCCACGTCGTAGAACCGGGGAATCAGGCTGCACAGCGTGGTCTTGCCGCCGCCGGAGGGGCCCACCACGGCGATGGTCTCGCCGGGGGAGACGTGGAGGGACACGTGATGGAGGACCTCGGCGTTGTCCCGTTCATAGGCGAAGGACACGTCCTCCACGTCGATCCGGCCCTCCACGTGGCCCAGCTCCACCGCGTCCGGCCTGTCCTTCAGGTCGGGCTCGATACGCATCAGGTCCACAAACCGGCTGAGCCCCGCCATGCCGTCCACCAGCATTTCCGACAGGTTGGAGAGCTTGCGGATGGGGTTGATAAAGGTGCTGGTATACAGGCTGAAGGTAATCAGGTCCACATAGTTCATCTGCCCGTCCATGATGAGCCAGCCGCCCACGGCGATGACCACCACCGGCATGATGCCCATGAAGAACTCCATGGAGCTCATAAACCAGGCCATGGCTTTGTAGCGCTCCTTCTTGGAGGTCTTGAACCGCTCGTTGGCCCCCAGAAACTTCTCGTTTTCCGCGTTTTCGTTGGAGAAGGCCTTGGCGGTGCGCATGCCGGAAATGCTGGATTCGATGTCGGCGTTGATGCCGGCCATATTCTGCTTGACGGTCCTGGAGGCCCGCATCATGTTCTGGCGGTTGAGATTGGCCACCACCAGGAACACGGGGATCAGCAGCATCATCACAAGGGCCAGCCGCCACTGGATGGTGAACATGATGGCGACAGCGCCAATGACCGTCACGCCGGAGATGAAGAGGTCCTCCGGCCCGTGATGGGCCAGCTCCGTGATGTCGAACAGCTCCGCCGTCATCCGGCTCATCAGGTGGCCGGTGCGGTTCTTGTCATAAAAGCCGAAGGACAGGGTCTGCAAATGGCTGAACAGATCCCGCCGGATGTCGGCCTCCACCAGCACGCCGAAGGTGTGGCCCCAGTAGCAGACAGTGTACCGCAGCGCCGCCCGCAGCAGATAGGCGGCGATCAGCACCACGACGACGGCAAAAAACGCCTGGTACCTGCTTTCCGGGATCAACTCGTACATGCAGAGCCGGGAAATGTACGGAAAGGCCAGGTCCACCACGGAGATCATCAGGGCGCAGGCCATGTCCAGCAGGAACAGCTTCAGGTGGGGCCTGAAATAACTGAGAAAAATGTGCAGCAGGCTTTGGTTGTGAAAGTCACGGGTATGCATGGGATATCCTCCGCTTCTCCATTCATCATAATTTTTGATTGTATCATATCTGTGAATATGATGCAACGGGGGAAAGTTTAAATTTTTTCTATGACGGCTCCCCGCTCCGGTTCGCCGTTCATGCGCGCAGAAAGCGTCCGCGCCGCCGGGAGCGGATTTCCGTGATCTCCTCCTCATTTCCTCTTGCGCCACGGAAAAAATATGGTATAATAGGGAAGAAAAGCTGGAGCGGTGTGGGCGGCGGCCTGTCATTGTTCCGGGCAAAAGGAGGGCCAATATGAGAGATTACGTGATTCTGACCGACAGCTGCTGCGATCTGTCCGCCGAAATGGCGGCGGAGCTGGAGCTGAGTGTCCTTCCCCTGTCCTTTGTGATGGAGGGAAAGGAATATTTTAACTATCTTGACGGCCGTGACATCGAGCCGGGCGATTTTTATAAGCGTCTGCGGAACGGTTCGCTGGGCACCACCTCCGCCATCAACGTGGCGGTTTTCACCGAGGCCATGACGGAGCTGGCGGATCAGGGAAAGGACGTGCTGTGCATCGCCTTCTCCTCGGGCCTTTCCACCACCTACCAGTCCGCCTGTATCGCCGCCGGGGACGTCATGGCCGCCCATCCCGGCAGCAAGGTGCTGGTCTGCGACAGCCGGGCCGCCTCCCTGGGACAGGGGCTGCTGGTTTATCTGGCGGTGCAGGAGAAGCGGAAGGGAAAGACGCTGGAGGAGGTCCGGGATTTTGTAGAGGAGCGGAAGGACCACATTGACCACTGGTTTACCGTGGACGACCTCAATCATCTCAAGCGGGGCGGCCGGGTGTCCGCGGCGGCGGCGCTGCTGGGCACCATGCTGCAGATGAAGCCGGTGCTCCATGTGGACGGCGAGGGCCATTTGATTCCCGTCAGCAGGGTACGGGGCCGGAAGGCCTCCGTTCATGCGCTGCTGGAGCAGATGGACCGGCTGGTGGAGGATCCCTCGGTGGTGTTCATCAGCCACGGCGACTGCGAGGAAGAGGCCAGAGGCCTGGCGGAGGCCATTCAGGCCAGATACAGGGTGGACAGGCTGGTTATTAATTACGTGGGGCCCGTCATCGGCAACCACTCCGGCCCCGGCACGCTGGCGCTGTTTTTCCAGGGGAAGCACAAATAACGGACCGCGCCGCAGGTATCCTGCGGCGCGGATTTTTACCGGAACGGTATATACATTTTAAGAGCTTTAATCATTTTCAGAGAGTCCGGATTCCCCCGGCGTTTCCCGCAGCTGGCGCAGGCACCGGGCGCAGATATTCTTGCCCTTGAAGCGGGATATGTTCCGCACGCTGTCGCAGAAAAGGCAGGAGGGACGGTATTTCCGCAGGACGATGCTGTTCCCGTCCACAAAGATTTCCAGCTCTTCCCGCTCCCCGATGTCCAGAGTGCGGCGGAGCTCGGCGGGAAGAACGATCCGGCCAAGCTCGTCGATCCGCCTGACGATTCCTGTCGATTTCATATGCCGGCCCTCCTCGTTTGGCACGGTAATAATATCCCCGTCCTCGGCCGAGGACGGGGATCCTTGCGCTTACTCGGCCTCGATGGCCTCGTTGGGGCACTCGCCAACGCAGGTGCCGCAATCCACGCAGGCATCGGCGTCAATGATGTACTGGGTGTCGCCCTCGGAAATCGCACTGACGGGGCAGACCTCGGCGCAGCTGCCGCACTTGACGCAAGCATCGGTGATCTTATGAGCCATGAATGATTACCTCCTTTAAATGGGTAACCCTATTGTAACATGAACTTTCAAAAAAGCAAGGGTAAAATCATCCGCCGGGGGAGAAATGTGTAAAAGCCGCCGCCAGGGGCATACTGAACGAGGGTATCATCACGCAAAGGATGGGAAAGATCATGTATGACAACCGATTCACGCCCAGGGCCCAGAACGCGCTGCGGCTGGCGCAGGCGGCGGCGGAGGAACTGGGCCATAGCTATGTGGGCAGCGAGCATCTGCTGCTGGGCCTGCTGCGGGAGGAGGCCGGCGCGGCCCACCGGTGTCTGACGGAGCAGGCCGTCACGGTGGAGCGGGCCAGAGAGGCCATTGTGGAAATCGTGGGCACAGGGCTGGCCGGACTGGCTCCGCCCCAGGGCCTGACCCCCAGGGCCAAGCGGGTCATTGAAAACGCCGTGGGGGAATCGGTCCGCACCGGCGGAGGCTATGTGGGTACCGAGCATCTGCTGCTGGGCATCCTGAAGGAGAACGGCACCATGGCCATGCGGGTGCTTTCCGCCGTGGGAGTGGATCCCCGCAGGCTCCAGGCGGCGCTTTTGCAGCGTATGAGCGTGGTTCAGCGGCTGCCCCGGGAGGCGCCTACCCGCATTGCCGCTCCCCGCCGGGAGGAAGCGCCCCGGTCCAAGGTCCTCGAGCAGTTCACCCGCAGCCTCAATACCCTGGCCAGGGAGGGCCGGCTGGACCCGGTGGTGGGCCGGGAGCGGGAGATTGCCCGGTGCATCCGGATTCTCTCCCGCCGGACCAAGAATAACCCCGTGCTGGTGGGGGAGCCCGGCGTGGGCAAGACCGCCGTGGCGGAAGGACTGGCCCAGCGGGTGGTGGCCGGCGACGTGCCGGAGGAGCTGATGGGGAAGACCATCCTCTCCATCGACCTGGCCGCCATGCTGGCGGGCACCAAATACCGGGGGGAATTCGAGGAGCGGGTGAAGAACGCGCTGGCGGAGATCCGGCGGATGGGGAACGTGATCCTTTTTATTGACGAGCTCCATACCATCGTGGGCGCGGGCAGCGCCGAGGGCGCGGTGGACGCGGCCAACATCCTCAAGCCGGCCCTCAGCCGCTCGGAGATCCGGGTCATCGGGGCCACCACACGGGACGAGTACCGGCGGTATATCGAGAAGGACGCGGCCCTGGAGCGGCGCTTCCAGCCGGTGGCGGTGGAGGAACCCTCGCCGGCGGCGGCGGTGGAAATTCTCCTGGGCCTGCGGGACAGGTACGAGGCCCACCACAAGCTGGCCGTCAGCGACGGGGCGGTCCAGGCCGCGGTGGAGCTGAGCCGCCGGTATCTGCCGGACCGGTATCTGCCGGACAAGGCCATCGACCTGATGGATGAGGCCTGCGCCCGTGTGCGGATGGAATGCGAGACCCGTTCCCCGGACCTCCGGGCGCTGGAGGAGCGGGTGGAATCCGTCCGCCGGGAGAAGGAGGAGGCCATCGCGGGCCAGGATTACGAGGGCGCGGCCCGTCTGCGGGACGTGGAGGAGGACTTCGCCGGGCAGCTCCAGGAGGCACGCAAACGCTGGAACGACGGGCGGACCGACGATCTGATCGCCGTGGCGGAGGAGGACGTGGCCGCCGTGGCTGCGGAATGGACGGGCATCCCGGTGCAGCGGCTGACTCAGGACGAGGGGGAGCGCCTGCTGGGACTGGAGGAGACGCTCCGGCGGCGGCTTGTGGGCCAGGACGAGGCGGTTTCCGCTGTTGCGCGGGCCATCCGCCGGGGGCGGGTGGGGCTCAAGGAGCCGAACCGGCCCACGGGAAGCTTTCTGCTGCTGGGGCCCAGCGGCGTGGGCAAGACGGAGCTGTGCCGGGCGCTGGCCTCGGCCATGTTCGGGCAGGAGGAGGCGCTCATCCGCATTGATATGTCGGAGTACGCCGAGTCCCACGCGGCCAGCCGGCTGGTGGGCTCCCCGCCGGGCTATGTGGGCCATGAGGAGGGGGGACAGCTGACGGAGAAGATCCGGAAGCGGCCCTATTCGGTGGTGCTGTTCGATGAAATGGAGAAGGCCCACCATTCGGTGTGGAATCTGCTGCTCCAGATTCTGGAGGACGGGAGTCTGACGGACAGCCACGGGCGGAAGGCGGATTTCCGCAACGCGGTGGTGGTGATGACCAGCAACATCGGGGCGCGGCAGATTACCGGCGGACACGCGCTGGGGTTCGCCGGGGAGGAGGACGGCGACGCCGTCCGGCATAACCGGGTCCGGCGGCTGGTGACCGATGAGCTGAAGAGGACGTTCCGTCCGGAGTTTCTCAACCGGATAGACGACATCATCGTATTCCGGCAGCTGGACCGGGAAAATCTGAAGGAGGTTGCCCGGCGGATGCTGGCGGAGACGGCGGAGCGGATGCGGCCGCTGGGGCTCTCTCTCCGGGCGGAGGACGCTGCGGTGGAGTGGCTGGCGGAGAAATGCCACGACCCTGTCAACGGGGCGCGGCCCCTGCGCCGGGTCATTCGCCGGGATGTGGAGGACGTGGTGGCGGAGGGGATGCTCTCCGGCCGCTTTGCCGGCGGGCAGGAGGTGGTTTTGAATGTTCACAAAAATGAGCTTGCTATTGAGGGGGAGAAGGAGTAAAATACAGAAGTATTTTCCTTTTTGCTGCTCCGGGGCGTTTTTTGTGCCGCGGAGCCGTCCGTCCGGCCGTTTTCCCGCCATACCTGCGCCGCTTTTCCCGGCAGGACGGCTGCGGAGAATTTCCCTGTCAGACGGAAAAATTCCCCGTCCATTCAGCATCCCCCGGTAATGGTAATGAATAACAGGTTCCGGACAGACCCGCCCCGGCGAGGGGCATATCAGGAATAAGGAAGCGGCGGAGGCGGCCTCTGGGGCCGCCGTAAAGAAAGGAGACAGAAATGGGATTTTCAGGTACGGACGCCGGCGGCTTCCGGTGGGAAGGCTTCAGCAGCGGCGCGCCCTCCCGGCAGCAGCCCCCAAAACCGCAGAAGCCGAGGAAGGCGGTGAAGAGCCCCGCCGCCAGGGTGGCCATCAATATTGCCGTTACGCTGCTTGTGGGACTGCTCTATTTTTACTTTGAGCTCCCGGCCCTGAATCTTCAGTCTCCGGACTTCTACGCCTTCGCCCTGCTGCTCTGCGTGGTCTACTGCATCTGCGCCGTGCTGACCTCCGGATTTCAGGAGCAGGGGGCGGGGAACTACTTCCGGTTTCTGAAAAAGCAGTGCAGGATTCCCGTTATTCTTGCCGTGGTCCTGCTGGCGCTGGCGCTGGGGGGAACCCTGGTGGGCAGCGTGATCTTCCGGGCGAAGAGCTACTCCGAACTGCTGCCCATCGAGGCCGGGGATTTCGCCGCCGAGGTGGACGAAATCTCCTATGACCAGATTCCCATGCTGGACAAAAACTCCGCCGAGCGTCTGGGCGACCGGAAGCTGGGCGAGCTCAGCGATATGGTCAGCCAGTTTGAGGTGGTGGACGACTACACCCAGATCAACTACCGGGGCCGCCCCGTGCGCATCGCCACCCTCATGTACGCCGACCTTGTCAAGTGGTTCACCAACCGCTCCGACGGCCTGCCCGCCTATCTTCTCATCGACATGGTCACCCAGAACGTGGAGCTGGTGCGGCTGGAGGAGGGGATCAGGTACACCAACGCCGAGCACTTCAACCGCAACCTTTACCGGCACCTGCGCTTCAACTTCCCCTCCTTCATGTTCTCCCGGCCGGTGATGGAGGTCAACGAGGAGGGCACCCCCTACTGGATCTGCCCCCGGATCATCAGGACCATCGGCCTGTTCGGCGGGACGGATGTAAAGGGCGCGGTGCTGGTCAACGCCATCACCGGCGAATGCCGGTATTATGAGGAGGTCCCCTCCTGGGTGGACAATCTCTATCCCGCCGGGCTCATCGTCCAGCAGTATGACTACTACGGCATGTATCACAACGGCTTTCTCAACTCCATTTTCGGACAGCGGGACGTGACGGTCACGACCGACGACTATAACTATCTGGCTCTGGGGGACGACGTGTACGTCTATACCGGCATTACCTCCACCGGCGGCGACCAGTCCAATATCGGTTTCCTGCTGACCAATCAGCGGACCAAGGAGTCCCGGTTCTACTCCTGCGCCGGGGCCACCGAGTATTCCGCCATGGCCTCCGCCAACGGCGAGCTGCAAAATCTGCGGTATCAGGCCACCTTCCCCCTGCTGCTGAACGTGGGCGGGCAGCCTACCTACTTCATGGCCATGAAGGACGCCGCCGAGCTGGTGAAGAAGTACGCCATGGTCAACGTCCAGCAGTACCAGATCGTGGCCACCGGCGACACCGTGGCCCAGTGCGAGCAGAACTATCTGGATATGCTCAGCCGCAACGGCGTGGTGGACGGCTCCGCCGTCCTCTCCGGAACGGAGCAGGCGGAGGGAACCGTTGCCGAGATCCGCTCCGCCGTGCTGGACGGAAATACGGTCTATTTTATCAAACTCCTTGGCAGCGACATGTTCTATACCATTTCTGCCGTGGACCAGCCTCTGGCGGTGATCCTCAGCGAGGGCGACCGGGTGACTCTCACCTACCGTCCCGGCGAGGGGAGCATCCTGGAGGGCGTGGAGGTCGCGCTGCGGTAGGCGCGGCGCAGGCGCACATTCTTTTCCGGGAAAGAAAAAGAATCAGAAAGAACCTCGGAAAGTCTGCGTTTTGCCTCACAGGAGCTTCCCTCAAAAGCAGCAGGGGCGGGCCTCTGCGCCCGCCCGTTTTCTTCCCGAAAGAAACAGAACAGTCCCCCGCCGCGGACCTGCCGTCCGCGGCGGGGGACCCGTTTACAGACCGAACCATTCCTCCAGCCTTTGCGTCCGGCCCGCTTTGTGCCACCCGCGGCAGGAGCGGAGTACCTCCTTCGCGCCGCCGAAACGGCGGACCAGCGCCTCCACGGCCAGAAAGCTGCGCCAGTATGCAAAGAAGATGCCTGCGTAGCCCTCCTCGTAGGTTTCCGCGCCGAAGTCCTCCAGAGGACGTCCGCCGTACCGGCTCTCCAACAGCTCCGTCAGCAGGCGGTTGATTCGGGCCTCCGCAGCGAATTCCGTCTCCGTCAGGAAGTACCGGCGGCCGATGTACTCCACCATGCCCTCTTCAAACCAGACGCCCGTTTCCCGTGCGCCGGCGTCGTCAAAATCAGGGAATGCCGCGATGTGGTGGGCCAGCTCGTGGCCCAGAATGGCCAGCAGCCGGTTGTCGCTGACACCCGCCTCATAGTAGGCGCGGACCTCCTCCGCCTCCCCGCCGGTCAGGCCCTCCAGCTGCTCCAGCCAGATATCCTGCCAGACGGCCGGGTCCGGGCAGAAGACCACCCGGTGTTCGTTGGTGTAGGCGGGAACGGGGATGTCGCTGAGCAGCGCCGTGGCCGCCTCCCGGCCCGTCCAGACGACAGCCCCGGGAAGCTCCTGCACGCCCCAGGATTCTCTCAGAAAGCGGAGATACGCCTCCAGCCGGGGCCGGAGGCGTGCCGCGATGGCCTGGTATGTATGAAGCTGCGCCGCGCTCTCCACGGCGAAGAGACTGCGCACCGCGTTATTCCCCCCGCTGGCGCTGCTGGCGCTGCTGCTGGAAGATGAAGCTGCGCAGGGCGGCCTCCTGACGGGACAGAATGTTCACAAATTTACAGCCGTAGCCGTAGAGGATCTGATTCTGGGACTGGGAGGCGTCCTCCGACCGGAGGACCTGGGCGTTGAGGGTCAGCTTCTCGCCGGTCTCCATGAAATCGAACCACACCCGGCGGCCCCTGGCCAGCAGCAGGGCGGTGCGCAGATACACGCCGCCGGCGCTGATGTTGACGATGGTGGCGGGCACGCCCAGCTCCGGGGGGCGCACCGGGTCGCCGGGCTGATAGGTGGAATGGAGCATGATGCTCAGCCCCAGCGGGATTTTCACATCCTGGCGGCGCTGGTCCTGGGCCAGCTGCTCCTGCACCTCGCAGCGCAGGGAGCACAGCTCCCCGCCGGGCAGCGGCAGGGCCGCCGACAGGCGGCACCGGCACGTGACGCGTCCCAGCACCGGGTCGTAAAACACCACCCGGTAGCTGCTGTTGGCCTTGTATACGGCGGAGCGGGGAATAATCAGGAGGATCTCGCCGGAGCGTCCTACGCGGGCTCTGGCCTGACAGATGAGGGCGCCCGACTTTTCCTGAATGTCTGCCTTTTTGCATTTTTCAAACATAGACCGATCAAAGCTCCTATCATTCCATCCGGGGGCGGCGGCGCGCCCCGTGTTATACTCGCATTATATGATTATATCGGAAATGCGTCCGGCTTGCAATGGAATTTTTCAAAAGTTTTTTCTTTTTTCGACAAACGGACCGGACCGGGGGGCGTCTCCCCCCAGGATTTTGCAAAAATTTTCTTCCGCCTCGTTATTTTTTCTGTTTCCGGACCGATAAAAAAAGTACAAAGATGTCTATGCCTTTCCGGATGACATGGCCTGCGCGCCGGCCCGGTTCGGCCGGTACGATGATGGGAGGTCAGTTGCTATGCTGATTACAGGAACCGAGGGCTTTTTGCCCGTTCAGAAGAAGAACGCCGCCCGCCTGACGGGCGCGGCGGGGGACCGCCGAACGCAGGCGCGGGAGGGGCACTATGACCATGTGGCCGTTTCCGCCGGACAGGACGGAAACCGCTTCCGGGAGATGGTGGCCAGCCTGTCTTACCAGGTGCGCACTTACAACACCACCGGGAAGATTCAGGAGCTCCGCCGTCAGGTCAGCTCCGGCGAATACCGGATCGAGCCGCGGGAGACGGCGGCCCGGATGCTGCTGCTCATGGAGGAAGGCGAATGATGGCGGGCGGAAGCTGGGGGGAGTATCTGTCCCTGCTGGACACGCTGGGAGAAAAGCTGGAGGAGCTTACCGGGCTGGAGCGGACCAAGGCCCTGGCCGTGGGGCAAAGCGACCTGGAGGGTCTGGAGGAGTGCATGAAGCGGGAGCAGGTGATGAGCCTGTCCCTGCGGGGTCTGGACCAGAAGCGGGAGAAGCTGCTTGCGGAGCTGGGCCTTACGGGGGTGCCCCTGCGGGAGCTGGCCGCGCACGCGCCGGATGACGTGCGTGCGGAGGTCAGGGCCGCCGTGGAAAAGCTGCGGGGGAAATACGAGCTGTTCCAGTCCGCCTCCAACGTGGCGCGCAATACGCTGGAGTGCAATCTGCATGCCATCGAGAAATTGCAGAAGGCTCATGAGATACAGCCGGAGGAGCGTTCCATCCGGCAGTCGGATTTCCGGGCGTAAGAGCCCCGGAGGACTTTTTGGAATAAATAAAGGAGAAACTACAGTATGGCTGTTCTCGGTACTTTCAGTTCCTTCACAACCGCCCGCCTGGGAATTTACGCCTCCCAGGCGTCGCTGAACGTGACGGGCAATAATATTGCCAACATCAACACCGCGGGCTATACCCGCCAGCGGATGGACCTGGTGAGCCTCTATCCCAGCGGCGCGGGGAAGTACGCCAACATGTTCGACCGGAACATCGGCTACGGCGTCCTTGCCCAGACCCGCACCCAGCTGCGGGACCCCTTCCTGGATATCCGCTACCGCAATGAGAATACCAATCTGGCCGCCAACGCGGAGAAGTATAACGGACTCTACCAGCTCAGCCACACCCTCGACGAGGTGAACAAGGGCACCGACAAGGACGAGGGCTACGGCGTGATTCAGGCCAATCTGAAAAACTTCGTCACAGCCCTGGAGAAGCTGCACGGCAATGTGGGCTCCGCGGAGTTTGACCGGCAGGTCCGGGGCGAGGCGGAGTCTCTGGCAACCTTCTTCAACGAGGCGGCCAAGGCGCTGGAGAGCGTCTTTAAGGGCAAGGAGGAGGAGTTTACCCAGACCCTCAAGGAGACCAACGTGCTCCTCAACGACATCCGGGACCTCAACGAGCAGATCCGCACCGCGTCCATCTACGGAGACACCGCCCTGGAGCTGCGGGACCGGCGGAACCTGGATCTGGATAAGCTCAGCGAGCTGATGCACATCAACGTGGAGTATTCCATGGAGCGCATCGACCAGTTTACCGAGGTGGAGAAGCTCACCGTCACCATCGCCAACAGCAGGGGCCCCGACGGCAAGCCCATCAAGCTCATCGACGGCATTTACGGCGCGCAGCTGAGCGTGCAGGACAGGGAGCCGCTGATGAATCCGAATTATGATCCGGTCAGGATCAACGCGGAGAAGGAAGCGGCGAGAAAACAGGCGGAGCAGGATAATCCCATTACAGAGAAGGACATTACTGATCTGGCAGATAATTTAAAAGCCGACATAGCAAAGGCCAACCCCATAGACAACGAATTCTGGACGAAGAGGCTGTCGGAGCTGGAAGAGCAGGAAGTCGCCAAAGCAACAAAAAAAGCGCTGGACAATCTGCCGGAGAACGCAACGGATACAGATAAAGAGGCCGCGATTAAGCAGGCGGAAACAGAGGGGAAAGCAGAGGCGAACAAGTTACACCAGGCGGAGTGGGAGGCGGACATTGCTGCCCGGGCGGTAAAGGAAGCTAAAAAGCAGCTGAAAGAGGAGCAGCAGGAGATAATTGATGCTGCCGTCAAGGCGGTGGAAGAGGAGCAAATCAGGACTAACGGCAAATACTATAAAGTTGATCCGGATGGCAAACCCATTGATCCACCGGAGTTCACCAACGATCTTTACGTGACTGACCCTGTCACGGGCCTCCCTGAGAAGGATGCCGACGGCAACTACGTCTATAACGCGGCGACCTTTGAGAACGACAAATTCCTCCTTCAGGTGGAGCCTCTGAAGGACCGCCGGGACCGGCTGATGATCGATCCCAACACCGTCAGCAAGAAGAGCGAGGTGGTGGAGCTGGACGACACCACGCTGTACGGCAAAATTCAGTCCCAGCGGGAGCTGCTCACCGAGGAGGGCGAGTACGCCAGCAACGCGGACCTGAACAGAGGGGATGACGGCAAGACGGCGGACCCGCCCCGTCTGAGCGGTGACCCCGACGCCAGCACCAGGCGGGGCATCCCCTACTACCGGAAGGCGCTGGACAGTCTGGCCCGGCAGTTTGCCGAGGAGTTCAACCAGGCCAACCAGCTCCCGGCCACGACGGTGTACCAGATGAATCAGGCTACGGCGGGGACGATTGCCGATACGGACACCTTTAAAGGGACAGACGGCAATCCCGTGAAGTATACCGACAAAGATGGCAATTTGCAGGACATTACGGTGAAGGATGTCACCAAATCCGTCCAGCAGCAGAAGATGGACGAAAACGGCAAGCCTGTGGTGGATGCGAACGGCAACCCCGTCATGGAGGATGTGCGCGTCCCGTATACCCTGCAGGATGTGGTCGATGGCACTATCACGGAGGAAGAGTACGGCCAGGCCAGCGAGATGCTGAATATCCTGGCGCAGAAGGGCGCGAAGGACCCGCTCTACGAGTTCTATGACGGCGGCGTGCTGTTCAGCAACAACGGCAACACCAATGATCCCAGCGGCATCAACGCCTCAAATATTACCGTCTCCCACGGCTGGGCCACCGAGACGGTCAATGTCCTCAACGACAAGCGGCCCGACAGCTACCGGGAGGACGGCACCGTCATCAAGCACTCCAGCCGCAACGACAACATCCGGCACATGATTACCCTGTTTGATAAGAAGCTCGATTACAGCGCCAGGGATGTGCAGGGCGATTCCGCTGCAAAGGACCCGATCTTCAAGGGGTCCTTCCGGGAGGTGTACACCACCATCGAGGGCATTCTGGGTACCGACCAGAACATCACCGAGGGCAAGATGAACAACTATCAGATCATGACGCTGAGCCTGGAGAACGACCGGCAGAGCGTGTCCGGCGTGGACCTGAACGACGAAGCCACCAGTATGATGCAGTTCAGCAAGTCCTATTCCGCGGCCTGCCGCCTGCTGACCACCATCGACTCCATGCTTGATAAGCTCATCAACGGCACTGCGGTTTGATAAATAAGGAGGATTGATATTATGGGTATGCGCGTGACCACCGGTATGGCCATGAATACCTACCGGTATAATTTGCAGAAATCCACATACAACGTGTCTGTTGCCCGCAACAGGGTGCTCACCGGCCGGCAGTTTGACAGCTTTGCGGCGGACCCCACCGCCGCCGCCCAGGCGTGGAAGATTCGCCGGGCCATGGTGGACAACGCCAACTACCAGGCCAACAACAGCGACACCTACAGCCGCTTCAATATTGGCTGGGCCACCATGGGCATGATTAAGAAGGACCTGGAGAGCGAGGCCGACGCGGCCGACATCCGGGCCCGTCAGGACTCTACCGCCGGAGCCCGCGTCGATCTGGGCAAGGTGCTCAACGACACCGCCGAATCCGTTATCCAGGCCATGAACAGCGCCAAATTCGGCGACCACTTTGTCTTCTCCGGCGACGACGAGATGAACGCCCCCTTCAGCTGGAGCGACGACGGAAAGACGCTGTATTACCGGGGCGTGAACGTCAACGCGGGACTGATTCCCAACCCGGCGGACCCGAAGAACATTCCCGACTGGGCCAGGGACGCGGACGGGAATGCGCTCGGCCTGCGGGAAGAGGCGGACCTCCCGGAGGGGATGCCTGAGACCAGCGATGATCCCAATGAGCAGGCGTGGATTGAGTATTATAAAGCTCAGAAAGCGGACCTGGAAGCCGGAGGAGGGAATCCTCCTACCCCGCCTGGGGGGAATGTCCCGGACTGGGCCAGTGATGGAAATGGTGCTGCAATTCAATTGAAACTGGAAAAGAAGGTCCCCGAGGGAATGCCCGCTTCCAGCACGAATGATGTGGAACAGGCGTGGATCGACTATTATAAGGACCAGAAAAAGGACGCGGATGATCCGGCCTATACCGCTGTTTATCGCAAGCCCTCGGACCCGCCGGGCGACGCGTGGGGCGCTGTGGACAAATACGGCGTACCGGAGAAGGCGAAGAATGTAGACGAAACGGACGATGCCTACAATCGGGCATGGGCTGCCTATTACAGGGACAACGCCGACGTGCAGCGTCTGGAGGAGATGTCCGCGGAGTATGAGAACATCGACCTTGGCATGGGCCTCCAGGAGGACGCGAACGGCAAGCTCATCAACGGCACCGCCTTTGACCGCTCCATTCCGGGCATCAATATGCTGGGCTACGGCATCGACGAGGACGGCGACCCGGTGAACCTCGCCATGATTATGAAGCGTCTGGGAGAGATTTACAGCGCCTGCGATCCCACCACCGGCGCGTTTTCCAAAAACGAGGAAGAGGCCAGGAAGCTGGAGGAGGAGGCCGACCGGCTGCTGGACAAATATCAGGCTGCCACCGACCGCACCAACGCCAGCTACACCGATATAGAGACCAAAGCCCATTACCTCCAGCAGAACCAGGCCCGTCTGAAGCTCCAGGGCGACTATCTCCAGGAGGAGCGGGAAAACATCGAGAACGTGGACCTGGCGGACGCCATCACGGAGTTCTCCTGGGACTACTACTGCTACAGCGCGGCGCTGAAGGTAGGCACCCAGCTGCTCAGCCAGTCTTTGATTGATTATATGAACTGATTTGTGTGTTCACGGGAATTCCGGTGAAATATAAGTAGAAGGGAGTGCGCGTTGCGCCATGAAACCGCTGATTGAGATCACCACAGTGCCGATTCAGATCGAGATGAAGACCACCAATGCCAAGCTGGAATATGCCAGGGGCACGGCGGAGATGGAGATTTCCAGGGACAAGGGCGGCCTCCAGATCAGGAGTCGTCCCATCCGGGTTAATATTGACACCTTCGAGGCCCGCAATTCCATCACCCCCACTCTGGCCCGCAGTCAGGAGCAGAACGCTCAGAAGGGGCGGCAGGCGGCCTATACCGCCACCGCCACCTTTGCCCAGCAGGGCAATCTGATGATGCAGACCAAGCTGGGGGAGGAGGTCATCACCAGGTTCTCCAGGGATTCTCTGCTGGAGGGCGTGCAGGACGTGGGATTGCAGTTTCTGCCTTCCACGGGTCCGGAGATCACCTGGGATGTGGGGGAGATGAACATCCGCTACGAGATGGATAAGCTGAATTTCGACTGGAAGATCGGCGGAGGCAGCTTTGAGTTCACTCCCGGCGACATTGAATTTACCGTGACCCAGCGGCCGGAGGTTATCGTCAAATATGTGGGCGGACCCATCTATGTTCCGCCCTCTGCCGACCCCAACTATGAGCCGGTGGATGTGAAGGCGTAAGCGGGAGGAAAACGCGTGCTGCTGCAAACCAAGTATTTCGGCCAGGTGGAATGTCCGGAGGAGCACCTGCTGCACTTCGAGAGAGGACTGTTCGGCTTTGAGGAGGAGAAGGAATTCTGCCTCCTGCCCTTTCAGGGCAGCGAGGGGAGCCTGCTCTGCTTTCAGAGCGCGTCCACGCCTCATCTGGCCTTTGTGGCCATGAATCCCTTTTCCCTGAAGCCGGATTACGCCCCCCTCCTGACGGCGGAGGAGCTGCGCTCTCTTGACGCGGCGCGGAGCGAGGAGCTGTGCTTTTACGCGCTGTGCGTGGTGCGCAGTCCGGTGGAGGAGAGCACGGTGAACCTGCGCTGTCCCATCGCCGTCAACGACCGGACCGGAAGGGCCATGCAGGTCATTCTGGAGACGGGGGATTACCATATGCGCCACCTTCTGTCGGAATTCGGGAAGGGGGGCGTCCCATGCTGATCCTTCAGCGGAAGGCGGGGGAATCCCTGACCATTGGAGACGAGATTGAAATTTCGGTCCTGTCCGTGGAGGCCGGCCGGGTACGGCTGGCGATCCAGGCGCCGAAAAGCGTGCCCATCCTTCGCAGCGAGCTGAAAATCGCGGCGGAGGTCAACCGGGAGGCTGCCGGCGAGGAGGTTTCCCCCCTGGCCCTGCTGGACGTCCTGCGGGACGCGGGCGGGAAGGAGTAGGGGGAACGGGCCGCCATATTGTCATAGAGCGTCCACTGGCTTCATAGAATGGAGCCGTGGACGCTTTCCTTTTGTCTTCCCCGGGCCCGGCGGGGTGCAGGAAAGGGCTGCCTGCCGGAAGGTTTGACAGCTTTTGGAAAAATTTTTGGATAACCATCAAAAAGTACCGGCCGAAATTGACAGATTATAGATAAATTCGACAATTTTTGATTTTTGTCTTGCGCAAAAGAGCAAAATGTATTATACTGAATGCACTTGTTTATCGGTGTTGAGAGGACGGGGAGGGGGTGTTTTCGCCCGCTCCGGGGAGAAAATGTTCCCGTTTCCCCTGAAACGGGAGCTGATTCAGCGCAGTTTTTGACACAAAAGGCGCTTTTTAGCCGGGATGGAGGATTGCACCATGTCAGATTTCTTTACATCCAACTCCATGATTATGTTGGAACGTGCGGCCAACTTTCAGTGGGTGAAGCAGCGGACAATTCTGAACAATATATCCAACGCGGAAACCCCCAACTATAAGACCAGGTACGTCACCTTTGAGGAAGCGCTGCGCGCCGGTGTCCGGAACGCCGCCCAGGCCGGCGCGCCGGCGGGCAGCATGCGCTCCGTTCTCCGCACCGCCATACCGGTGGTCCACGACGCGGAGGACGAGTCGGCCCGGATGGACGAAAACGGCGTCAACGTGGCCGAGCAGTCCATGGAGCTGGTGCGCAACGCTTATCAGATTCAGCATGTTTACCGGGCGATCAACAGTGATATGTCCCGCCTGATTATGGCCATCCGCGGCCAGTAAGCGGCGCGGGCGGGAGAACCGTTCCCGAAGGGGAACCCGGACAGATAAAGGAGAGCGCGTATGGCATTTCTCAGCAGTATAAACATCATCGGCTCCGGTATTACCGCCCAGCATCTGCGGCTGGACGTAATCAGCGAGAACGTGACGAACATCAACACCACCCGTACCGGGGAAGGAGGACCCTACCGCCGGAAGGTAACGGTGCTGCAGGCGCAGGACGGACGCAACACCTTCCGGGAGGCCATGATGCGGGCCCAGCTTTTCCGCAACGGCCTGGTCAGAAACGTGGGCCACGAGGTGACCGGCGGCGTGAAGGTGGTGGACATCGGGGAGGATACCTCCGACTTCAAGCTGAAGTACGATCCCACGGATCCGGACGCCAACGAGGAGGGCTATGTGGAGCTGCCCAATGTGGATCTGGTGAAGGAGATCACCGATGCCATGGCCGCCAGCCAGGCGTATTCCGCCAACGTTACGGCGTTTAATGTGCTCAAGAGCGTAGTCAGCGCCGGTCTGGAAATTGGCAGATAGAGATAGACAGAGAGATGGGTCTGGTCGATGAAAGCAGCAGGTCGGCGGGCCCAATTCTCCATGTTTTGGGAGGCGTTGGGAATGCCTTCCAGAAGCCGTTTCCGGCCATAAAAACGTACAATATCTGAACATCTGAAGGAGTTTGCTATGGATACGAATTTGCAGAGGATTTCCCCCCTGTGGGAGACGTTTCCTGCCCGCGAGGCGCAGCCGGCCCGTCCCCGGGCGGCGGAGGGAAACGTCTTCAGGGATGTGTTCCAGGCCGTGATTGACAATCTCCGGGAGAGTGAGGACGAGGTGTCCAGGAAAGAGTATCTGCTCTCTACCGGCCAGCTGGACAACCCCGCGGAGCTGAGCATGGCTCTTTATAAGGCGGAGGCTTCCATGAGCCTGTTTGTGCAGCTGCGGGAAAAGGCGCTGAGCGCCTACAGCGAGCTCAGCCGCATCAACCTGTAAAGAAGAAAACGGTGCGTCCATTTCATAGAAAGGGCCGGGGGAATTGCCTGTGGATACCTCAAAGCTGAAAGGTCTTTGGGAAAAGGTCAAAGACTTTTTCAAAAATATGAGCAAGAAATTGCGCATCATATTGGCGGTCGCCCTGGCCGTGATTCTGATTGCCGTGGCGGCTGTGGCGGTTCTGACCAGCAACAAGCCCTATACGGCGCTGTATCAGGACATGACGCCCTCGGAAATCCAGGAGGTCACGACGTATCTGCAAACGAACGGCTTCACGGATTACCGGGTGGAAAACAGCATCATCATGGTGCGCAGTGATCAGTATACCTCCCTGCTGACCCAACTGGCCCAGCAGGGCTACCCCAAGGACGGCACCCTGTACGGGTCCTACTGGGACCACGTGGGCAGCATGTCCACCACCTCCGAGCGGGCTACGGCCTTCCTCATCGCCACACAGGAGAAGCTGGAGGCCAACATCCGCAGCATGACCGGCGTGCTGAACGCCAGCGTGACCATCACGCCGGGGGAGGACCGGACTTACGTACTGGAGGATATCTCCACGCAGACCACGGCGACGGTGTTCCTTGAACTGCGCAGCGGCTACGTCCTCACCGACGGACAGGCCGACGGCATCCGCCGGATGGTGAGCCACGCCTGGTCCGGCATGACCATTGACGACGTGGTCATCACGGACAGCATGGGCAATACCTACAGCGACACCGGCGCCTCCGTGGGCAGCGCCATCGAGCTTAAGCGCCAGCTGGAGGAAGCCCACGCCAACAACCTGCGTACCCAGATCAAGCACCTTCTGGACCCGCTGTACGGCGAAGAGAATGTGTATGTGGCCGTGAACGTGGAGGTGGACGTCAGTGAGAGGTTTGTGGAGTCCACCAGCTATCACCAGCCCGAGGGCTCCTATGAGAACGGCGGCCTGATCGGCAGGGAGCTGGGCCAGTTCTGGGTCACCCGGGACGGTCTGGAGCCCATCGGCGGCGTGGTGGGGACAAACTCCAACTCCGATCTGCCCACCTACATGGAGGACCTGGAGCAGACCCT
This sequence comes from uncultured Oscillospiraceae bacterium, assembly GCA_910587505.1. GTDB lineage: Bacteria > Bacillota > Clostridia > Oscillospirales > Oscillospiraceae > Pelethomonas. The sequence goes on from CAJULD010000007.1 coordinate 38,008, forward strand.
GGGCGACGACGACAGCGCCGGCAGCAGCTATGAGAAGGACAATAAGATTGACGAGGTCCATGAGCAGGTCAGGGTGATGCCCACGATTTCCGACGTTTCCGTGGCCCTGACCATCAACTCTGAGGCCAACAGCGCCGCCAACGTCAATGTGGAGGAGCTCAGCCGGCACGTGGCCACGGCGGCCCGCATCGGCGGAGAGAATCCGGAGCAGAAGGTGAGCGTGCTGCTCGCGCCCTTCCCCACCGAGCCTCTGCCCGAGCCTGACGAGGGCCTGATTCCGCAGGAGTACGTACCCTATGTCATTATCGCGGCAGCCGCGCTGCTGCTGATCCTGGTGCTGGTGATCGTGATCCTCAGCATCCGGAGAAAGAAGAAGAAGCAGCAGGAGGAAGAGGACCAGCGGATTATCGAAGAGCAGCTGGGCGAGCTGGGGGCCGCGGGGGTTCTCGACGAGCTGGGCATTGCGCCGCCGCTGGACGAAAACGGCGAGCCGGTCCCGCCCACGTCCGGTGCGGATATTATGGATATCAATACCGAAAAGAGTATGGAGCTGCGTAAGGCGGTACGCCAGTTTGTGCAGAACAATCCCGAGGTGGCGGCTCTCATGCTGAAGAACTGGCTGAGAGGAGGAGAAGACGATGGCTGATGTTACAAAGCCTGAGCTGACCGGGCCTCAGAAGGCCGCCGCTGTCGTCGTCTCCCTGGGGGCGGATAAGGCGTCCCTCATCTACCAGCACATTGAGGCCTCCGATCTGGAGACGCTGACGCTGGAGGTGGCCCGTCTGGGCCTGCTGGATGCCAGGCAGACCGAGGATGTGCTCAGCGAGTTCTACCAGAACTGCATGACCCAGAAGGCGGTCACCGAGGGCGGCCTGGAGTACGCGCGGGCGGTGCTGGAGAAGGCCTTCGGCGTGGCCACGGCCCAGAGCCTGCTGGAAAAGGTGACCAAGAGCCTGAAGAACCGGGAGTTCGCCTTCCTGGACAAGGCGGACGTCAAGAGCCTGTATTCCGCCCTGCAAAACGAGCGGCCCCAGACCATGGCGCTGGTGCTCAGCTATGTGGACCCCGGCAAGGCGGCGGGCGTGATCGAGCAGCTGCCGCCGGAGCGGCAGGTGCGGGTGGTGGAGGCCATCGCCACCATGGAGAGCGCCTCCCCCACCGCCGTCAAGATCATCGAGGCGGAGATGGAGAAGAAGTTCTCCAGCATGCTTACCACCTCCAACGTCAAGGTGGGTGGCATCGACTATGTGGCTGGCATCATGAACAACCTGGACCGTTCCAGCGAGAAGGCCATCTTCGACCGGCTGGGCGTGGACAACGCGGACCTGGCCGACGAGATTCGGAAGCGGATGTTCGTCTTCGAGGATATCGTCACCATGGACGACCGGTCCGTCCAGCGTTTCGTCCGGGACTGCGACCCGAGGGATCTGGTGCTGGCGCTCAAGAGCGCCAACGGCGATGTGTCCAACAAGCTGTTTATGAACATGTCCGCCCGTATGGCGGAGAGCATCCGGGACGATCTGGAGATCACGACCAATGTCCGTATGAAGGACGTGGAGGACGCCCAGCAGCGTATTGTCGGCGTCATCCGCGATCTGGAGGAGAAAAACGAGATCGTGATCCTGAAGGGCGGAAAGGACGATATCATTGCGTAATATTCTCAAGGGCCTGCTGGATGCCAGGGCGTATCAGTTTCCCAACGCCGAGGACCTCCAGATGGATGCGCCTCTCCCCCTGGAGGACTTTTCCGGGGAGGAGGAGCCGGAGGAGACCGGGGCCGCGCCTCCTGTGGAGGCGCCCGCACCGGAACCCGAAAGAGAACAGGAGCCGCCCTTTGAGAGCGGACCTGCCCCTGCTCCGCCGGAGACCGGCGGCCCTGTGCAGTATGCCCAGCTTCAGGCGGAGCTGATTCTCAGGCAGGCCAGAGAGGATGCCGAAAAGGTCCTGGCTGATGCCCGCGCCGCCGCCAAGGCGGAGCAGGAAGAGATTCGCATGGGCGCGCGGGACGAGGGGTACCGGGAGGGCTATGCCCAGGGTACCGCCAGGGCCATGGAGGATGCCCAGCGGGACATGGAGGCCACGGCCCGGCGGCTGGAGCAAGAGGTGCAGGCCTTTCTGGAGAAGGCGGACATGGCCCGGGAGGAGGTTCTGCTTCAGGCGCAGGACGAGCTGCTGGATCTGTGCATTGCCATCGCTGAGAAGGTGGTGCGCATCAGCCTCAAGAGCAGCAGCGAGGTGATCGTGCGGATGATCCAGACGGCCACCGAGCGGCTCAAGCGGCAGGAGTGGGTGCACATTTACATTTCCGGCTGCGACACCAGAAGGGCCGCCCAGATTTCCCCCGCTCTGACCACCGCTCTGGGCGCGCTGAGCCAGCATATCAAGATCATTCCCATGGGGGACGACGAGGGCGGCACCTGCATCGTGGAAACGCCGGAGGAGATCATTGACGCCAGCGTCTCCACCCAGATGACCAATATCCGGGACCTGCTCCGGGACCAGATGGGCGGGCTGTAACAGGCGCGATCCCTGGCCGGCGGCGTTAGTTTGGCAACTCTTGGAAAGGACGAATATGTTCCGCGAACTGATTCCACAGATCCGGTCGGCGGAGACCATGAGCCGCACCGGGAAAATCGAAAACATCGTGGGCATGTCCATTGAGGCCTCCGGCGGCAGGGCAGCCATCGGCGACATCTGCCGGATCTATTCCAACGAATCCGGAGGCCAGATTCCCGCCGAAGTGGTGGGGTTCAAAAACGACCATATTCTGCTCATGCCCTATGCTAATATGAGTGGGATATCCGCGGGCAACTTTGTCCGCAACACCGGCAGGCGTCTGACTCTGCCGGTGGGGCCCTTTCTCCGTGGGCGGGTAATCAACGCCCTGGGCCAGCCCATTGACGGTCTGGAGCCCTTCGGGCGGGGGGACACCTTTTCCATCGATTCCGGCTACATAAATCCCATGACCCGCCCTCCCATCCGGGAGCGGATGGAGTTCGGGGTGAAAGCCATTGACAGTCTGCTGACCATCGGCAAGGGACAGCGTATCGGCATTTTCGCCGGGTCCGGCGTGGGCAAGTCCACCCTGCTGGGCATGATCGCCAAGAACGTGAAGGCGGACATCAACGTCATCGCCCTGGTGGGCGAGCGGGGACGCGAGGTGCTGGAGTTCATTCAGAAGGATCTGGGCGAGGAGGGCATGCGCCGCTCCATTCTGGTGGTGGCCACCTCCGATCAGCCCGCCATGCTGCGGATGAAGTGCCCCAGCGTGGCCACCAGCATTGCCGAATACTTCCGGGACCAGGGGTACGACGTGCTGCTGATGATGGATTCCCTGACCCGTTTCGCCATGGCCCAGCGGGAAATCGGCCTGGCCATCGGCGAGCCGCCGGTGGCGAGGGGGTACACGCCCTCCATGTACGCGGAGATGCCCAGGCTCCTGGAGCGCAGCGGAAACTTTGAAAAGGGATCCATTACCGGGGTTTATACCGTGCTGGTGGAGGGCGACGACACCAACGAGCCCATTGCGGACACGGTCCGCGGCATTCTGGACGGACATATCGTGCTCTCAAGGCAGCTGGCAAACAGCAACCACTTCCCCGCCATCGACGTGGGGGCCAGCATCTCCCGTCTGATGGTGGAGATCGTCTCGCCGGAGCACCGGCAGCTGGCCAGCAGGCTGCGGGACATCATGGGCGTGTACGAGAAAAACGCGGATCTGGTGTCCATCGGCGCGTACAAGACCGGGACCAACCCCAAGCTGGACCACGCGCTGGGGAAGATCGATGCCATCAACGATTTTCTGATGCAGGGGATCAGGGAGAGCTTTTCATACGACGAGAGCCTGGAGCTGCTGCGCAGGATCATGCGGTGACGGACGCGGCAAAGGGATAAAGGAGTGCAGGAGAAAGTATATGAAGAAATTCCGGTTTTCTCTTGAGACGGTTCTGGAATACAAGCAGCAGATTCTGGATTCCCTCCAGACGGAGCACGGGGCCATTCTGGCCCAGGTGCGGCAGCAGGAGGAGCGGGTGGAGATGCTGGAGGCGGACTACCGGGCGATGTCCGGGGAGTTCAACCAGCGGAAGCTGGAGGGCCTGAGCATTCTGGACGCCATTAAATATGAGCAGTACCTCAGGGCCATGGAGCGGCAGATCGAGGAGGCCCACCAGCGCCTGGAGGAGCTGCGGCGGCAGGCGGAGAAAAAGCGGGCCGAGGTGGTGGAGGCAAAGAAGGAGACCTCCTCCATTGAGAAGCTGCGGGAGAAAAAGCTGGAGAATTACAACAGGGCCATCCAGAAGAGCGAGGAAGCGTTCATTGATGAGTTCGTGACTACCAGGCGCATCATGGAGGCTCAGAGCGCATAAGATGGTGAGCACCGTCCCTCCGGGACGTTTCTCAGATACACAGAACCGGGAATACATTGCGGAAAACAGGAAAGGTGGTGAGGCCGGTCTCAGGCGCAGTTCCCATTCCAGCGGGAAGGGAGGTGAGCGGGCAAGGCGGCGCAAAGCCGCTTCGGACGACTTACCCACGCGGATGCGCGGAGCAAAGACGAAGGAGAGCAGCAATGGACATTGGGACCATTTACGGCAATTATTTCCCCAACGCCGCCGGATCCGCGGCGGCAGCACCTTCCACCCAGGGTAAAAATTCCTTCCGTAAGGACGTCGATGACCTGACTGTCAACCGCACCAGGGCTTACGGCAAAAGCAGCCGTCCGAAGCTGACGGACGGCGAAGTCCGCGAGCTGGGACGGAAGTACGATTTCCGGAACATGACGCAGGAGACGTATGACGCGTTTCTGGACGATCTGGTGCAGAGAGGCGTACTCGACAGAGGCGAGGCCGGTTATTTCGGCTATGGCGGTGAGGTCCGGGAGGAGGCTGGCGACAGCGGGCTTCCGGTGATGAGAATCGAAGGCCTGGATGCACGGTATACCCGGAACACCCCTTTCCTGGAGGATGGCGCGTCCGGCAGCGGCGACATGGTGGCCTGGCTGGCGCAGATGATGACCGGGTGTGAGGTCGGAGACGGTACGCAGGAGGGCGCGAAGAGAGCCCTGCAGCGCATGGAGATGTATGGCGCGCTGATCGATGTGGTTTACCGGGCGACGGGCACATCGGTGGAAGATACGCTGAGAGCGCAGTACGACAGGTTTACCGTTACCGCAGATCATGCCGGCGGCCTCATCGACCAGATCGCGGACCCCGACAGCGCATTCTATGAGAACATGTTCCAGAGGATGCGGCTTCAGCTGGAGCAGTCCGGGGAAGAGAAGAAAAAGCAGGCTGTCATCGACACCCTGGACGCCATTCTGGAGGGGATGCGCGCCACTGACGGCGCGGAGGGCAGACGGAAGGACCTGGTTTCCTCCGTGGCGGGCCTCTCCCGGCAGATCAGTCAGATGGACGCGGACGATCCCCGGCGCTCGCAGCTGGATCTGTTCCGGCAGCGGCTGAACCGGCTGGGCATTTTCGTGGACCTGGATCCGGGCGCAAAGGATGACGGGGACGGCTGGAAGACCCTGACAGAGTACCTCATCCATGAGGAGAACCGGGATTTTGACCCCGGCATGTTTGATCTCATTTAATTGTAAGAAGCGAGGTGAAACCAGACAGTGACAACCGTAGAAAACGCATTATTGAAGCAGATGCAGAAGCTGGCCGCCACCATGAGCGGCGTGCCCGCCGCAGGCAGGAACCAGGGCGGACAAAGCGGCGTCAGTTTTCAGGAGATGCTCCAGAAGTCCGGAAACAGGACGGAAAAGCCCGGCGACGATAAGGATACACAGGACAAGCCCCTGGAGGATGCCAGGGAAGCGGTGGAGGAGGCCGGCAACCCTGAGCTTCCCGTGAAGGACAAAGAGGAGCTGAAGGCCGAAAATCTGACCGGCAACCCCAACGCCGTTGGCGTGCTGGACCTGTTCCGCCCGGAGATCGTGGAGAACGTGGAGCAGGCGGAGCCGGTGCTGACCCCCATCCCCGAGGAGACGGTGGAGGGCGCGGCGCTGGATCTGGGAGAGCAGGCCCCGGAGATGGAGGCTTCCGTTGACGCCGGGATCGGCGCGGAGGTGTCCATGGAGCAGCAGCCCAGGGACTTCCGGCAGAGCATGGAGGAAGCGGCTCCCCAGCCGCAGACAGCCCCGGAGGAGGCCCCGGTGCAGCAGGCCGCCCCCGAGCGTCAGGCGGAGCAGACCCAGGAACCCGAGCGGACGGAGGAAGTCCACGCAGAGCTGGATGAGGAGCCCGCGGCGGAGGAAGCCCCGGCGGCGGAGCGGCCCGTATTCCGCGAGACCCAGTCCGTGCCCGTGAAGGTAGGCGAGCGGTTCGAGACCGTGGACACCCGGCAGCCGGAGCTGGACAATCAGATGGCCGATGTCATCCGCACCGCCGTACAGACCGGGCAGGAGCGAATTGAGATCCGGCTGACCCCCCAGAACCTGGGCAATCTGGTTATCGAGATGACCAGGGATACCAACGGCGTTCTGCAGGTGGTGCTTCATGCGGCCACGCCCAGGGCGGAGAGCCTGCTCAACCAGCACATGAACGGACTGCATACCGCGCTGCAGGCCTACGGCCATGAGGAAGTCCATGTGGAGGTCCAGCGGGGCGAAGAGAGCCAGCAGCAGAACTTCCGGCAGGCGGACCCCGACGGACGGGGACAGCAGCAGCACGGCCGCGGGCAGCAGGAGCGCCGCGAGGAGCAGCACAGCGGCGAGGAATTTATGCAGAAGCTTCGTCTGGGCCTGTTCGGCACGGAGGAGTAACACATAGAGGAGTGACGCAATGAGCACCAATATTTCGGATATGTTCAAGAATCCTCTGGATCTGAACGACTATTATAACCCGGAAATTGCGAAGGTTAAGAGCCAGTTCCGGGCTACGACCGTAGAGCGGGATTCCGACCAGGCCAACAATACCCTCTCCTTTGAGGATATGCTGCTGCTGATGGTGACCCAGCTCCAGAACCAGACCATTGACAACGCCGCCGACACCAACGACATGATGAACCAGATCATCCAGATGACGGTCATGCAGGCCATCACCGAGATGAACACCAGGGTGGAGGACATGACCGAGGCCAACATCCTCAACTATACCGCCTCTCTGGTGGGCCAGACCGTGACGCTGCCCGTCTACAACTCCAAGGGCGAGCTGGTGGACGAGAAAGAGGGCGTGGTCACCGGTACGGGCCTGTACAATGGCCAGCGGGTCATCTTCGTCGGCGACGAGACCTACGCACTCAATCAGATCATGGCCGTGGGCAAGCTGCCTCCCAAAAAGGACCCGGAGGGAACCGATAAGCCCGGAGAAGACGGCGGTACTGATCCTGCCCCCGACACGGACGCGCCTGGCGCTCCCGGTACGGACGTACCCACCACCCCCGGCACGGATGGGACAGAGCCTCCCGACAAGGAGGAAAACGACAGCGGAATGGATGTCGCTGACACGACGGTTGCGAAAGCGTTGGGATAAGATCCCTTCTCCGCATCTCGCCGGAAAGAGGATGAAAGTATGGCAGAGTATCGAATCACACCCATAGACCGGCTCAGCCAGGTGGAGCAGGTGCAGCCGGTACACCGCAGGGAAGCGGGAAGCCAGTTCGGCGCGATGCTCCAGCGGGAAATCGAGAGCGCTTCCCCGGCGCAGGAGAGCTTCTCCGTGGCCTTTTCCAGGCACGCCAGAGCGCGGGCGGAGGAACGGGGAATCGAGGTGACGCCGACCCTGATGGATCAGCTGGCGGACAGCGTGGAGCGGGCCAGCGCCAAGGGAGCCACCAACATTCTGGCCTTTGACGCCACGAGAGCGTTTATCATCAACATCCCTCACGGGCGGGTGATTACCACCATGTCTCAGGAGGAGATGCGGGAGAACATTTTCACCAATATTGACGGCGCTGTCCTTCTGAAATAAGAAAGAGCAGGACCTTTTCAGGATGCTTTGCCCTCCCGTCCGACTGACGGGAGAGCGGCGGCGCTAAAAGGTATAAAAGGAGATTTTGATCGCATGACTGGAGCAATGTATGCCGCCATTGGCGGCCTCAAGACCCACATGACCAACCTCAACGTCATCGGCAACAACATTGCCAACGTAAACACCGCGGCCTATAAGGCCCAGCGGATGATCTTCCAGGAGTCCCTGTACACCACCCGCCGGGCGGGCAGCGACGGCACCGCCATCCGGGGCGGCAACACCCCCTCCCAGATCGGCTACGGCGCGCAGGTGGGCTCCATCGACCTGAACATGGCCCCCGGCACCTTCAACCCCACCGGCTGGGGTCTGGACTGCATGATCGACGGCGACGGCTTCTTCATGGTGGGCACCAAGGACATGGTGCTCGACAGCGGCGAGGTATACAACCGCGCCATGCTGACCCGCGCCGGCGACTTCGACATCGACCCCAAGGGGTATATCACCGACGGCCAGGGCAACGTTGTCTACGGCTTCCAGATGGTGTATAATCCGGAGTATGAACCGGGCGCAACCGAAGCGGAGATTGCGCAGGCAAAAATTGAAGGAAGAAACATTCAGGATAAGCTGATCCTCAGTACGCAGCTGGTGCCCCTCCGCACGCCGCTGAAGGCGGTGGAGCCTACGGAGGAAAACGGCGGATACGATCCGACCTCGCAAACCTATAAGTGGCAGGCGGGCGACCCGGTGTATAATGTGCTGGGCGCTTATCAGGAGGGCAGCAACGAGCGGCTGAATCTGTCTCTTGCCGATCCCAGCTACTACGATCCGGAGACGGGCGCGTTTGCGGATACCGTCCCTCCCGGAGCAAACGCCCCGAACAGCGAGGATAACAGAGAAACCGAATTTAGCAGTGAGGACTTCTTTGAAAAGGGCGGAGCCATTCCCAACCGGGACGATCAGAAGGTCAACCTGGAGAGCCTGAGCGTCAACGAGAACGGCGCCATCATTGGTACCGCTGACAACGGCGATACGGTGATTGTCGGTTATATTGCCATCGCCCAGGTGACCGCCCCCAACGGCGTGACCCACACCGGCGGTCCCTACTACAAGGCGCAGGAAGGCGCAGGCGATGTGACCGTGGGCATTGCGGGCGGCATCTTCCCGTCCGGCACCTACCTCAACAACGCCAAGCTGGTGGAGGGCGACGGCGACGACGCCTATACCCCCGAGCTGAAAAACCTGCTGGGCCAGATGAAGTCCATCAAGATCCAGGGCAGCGGTCTGGAGGCGTCCACCGCCGACGTGGCCACGGAGTTTGCCAACATGATCGTCACCCAGCGCGGCTATCAGGCCAACACCCGCATCGTCACCGTCACCGACTCCATGCTGGAAGAGCTGGTCAATATGAAGCGGTAAGCCCCAGGTAAGCAGTAACCCCATATCCCCGGCCGCCGTAACGGCGGCCGGGGAAGAAGAAAGGAGTACGCCATGATCGTCCTGACCAAGCGGAACAACGAGCGCTTCCTTGTCAACCACAACCAGATCGAAAGCATCGAAATGATTCCGGAATCCAAGATCGTCATGATGAACCGCGATTACTTCATTGTGAAGGAAACGCCGGAGGACATTATCAGGAAGATTCAGGAATACAGTGCCAAGGTGCAGGATGTCCACCGGATCATTACTGTAACCGACAAGCGCTGACGCGTCCGGCGGGGGCGCGTTTGAGGGATGCCGAGGCCCGGCGGCGGGTCTGGACGTGCTTCAAATGCGCCCTGCGGAAGAACTATCCCTCCCCCCACCGGGGAGTTAAAACGGGTGAGATAAGATATGAATATTACCTATATCATTGGCTTTATAGGCGCTGTGGCGGTCATGGTCGTCGGTATGATGTTCGGCGGCGAGGGCGGGCTTCTGACTCCCGAGCAGGTGGGGAACTTCTGGGACCCGGCCAGCGTGTTCATCACCATCGGCTGTACCATCATGATTATCATCGCCTCCTTCCCGCCCTCCGCGCTGAAGGACATCCCCAAGCACATCAAGATTCTCATGAACACCAAAGGCAACGATCCCCTGGCCATCATTGACGAGCTGGTGGAGCTGGCCCAGGTGGCCCGGAAGAACGGCCTGCTGGCTCTGGAAGAAAAGGGCAACCAGCAGGAGGACCCCTTCTTCAAGCAGTGCATCATGCTCATCGTGGACAACAACGACGCCGACCAGGCCCGTGAGATCATGATGAACGACATTGAGCAGTCCTCCGCCCGGCACGACTTCGGCGCGGGCATGTATGAAAAGGGCAGCTCCGTGGCCCCGGCCTTCGGCATGGTGGGTACTCTGGTGGGTCTGATTAACATGCTCAAGGCCATGGACGTGGCCAGCGGCGGCGGCAATCTGGGTCCCGCCATGGCTACCGCTCTGGTGACCACGCTGTACGGGTGCGTCATGGCCCACATGGTCTTCGGCCCCATCGCCTCCCAGCTGCGCCAGCGGGACGAGGAGGAGATGCTCTGCAAGCTGATTATCGTGGAGGGCATCATGTCCATTCAGGCGGGCAGCAATCCCAAGGCCCTGCGGGAGAAGCTGCTGACCTTCGTGGCCCAGCGCCAGAGAGAGGGCGGCGGAGCCAGGAAGGGCGGCGAGGCCGCTGAGTAAGCGGCGGCGTGCATTGAGGTAAAGGAAACATGGCTTCTATCAAAAAGAAAAAGGGCGGCGAGGGCGGCGCCAACTGGATGGACACCTATGGCGACATGGTGACGTTGCTGCTGTGCTTCTTCGTGTTGCTGTACTCCATGTCCACCATCAGCGAGGATAAGTGGATGATAATCGTACAGAGCTTCAACAATGAGGCGAACGTCAACGTAGACGAGAAGCCTCTGGGGCCCGACGGCACCAACGACGCGGAGCTGGGCGACGACATGCCCATGACCCAGGACGAGGTCAACGAACTGCAGGAGATGATCCTGGAGTACCTGGAGGAGTATTCCGCCGGACAGGAGAGCTCCGATTCCGTCAGCTACAGCAAAGGCGACGGATTTATGTTTATCAGCTTCAGCGACGACGCTTTCTTCGGCGGCGACAGCTACCAGCTGACTGCCAGAGCCCGGGAGGTGCTGGGCGGCCTGTGTCCCATGCTGGAGGAGATGAAGCCCTTCATCGATGAGATCCGGGTCAGCGGCCACACCGCCACCAGCCAGAAAAAGGTCTACGATCCCTACTTTGACTGGCGGCTGAGCGCGGAGCGCGCGGCGGAGGTGACGGGATTCCTGTACGAGAACACCAGCATTCAGGGGGCCCGCATTACATGCGAGGGCAACGGCCAGTGGCTTCCTGTGGCGGGCAACGTGGAGGAGAGCGAGCGGTCAAAGAACCGCCGGGTGGAGATCAGAATCGCCCTGACTGACGAGGAGCTGGACAGCCCCTTCGACGGCAGCGTCGCCGAGTATTACAGCACTACCAATCGGGAGAACCCGAATGATCCCGTGAACATGACGGGCGGGGCGGAGTAGGCTCTGCGCCGCGCCCGATGAAAAAGCGCCCCTGACCCCGGTGGGGGGAGACACCCTGGAATCCAAAGTTGGGAATGAGGAGACAATATGGCAGAAGTCTTATCGCAAAGCCAGATTGACGCCCTGTTGGCCGCGGCCCAGAGCGGAACTCTCGACGAGGGTACAAAGAAAGAGGAATCCTCTGAGAAAAAATATAAAAAATATGACTTTTTCAGCCCGAGGAAGTTCAGTAAGGACCGGCTGAAGATTCTCAACAGTATCTTTGAGAATTACACACGGGTCATCAATTCCCGGTTGAACGCCATGTTCCACTCCACCTGTGAGATTGAGGTCGGGTCTATTGAGGAGCTGCACTACTACGAGTTCTCCAACGCCCTGCGGGAGGGAGACGTTCTGGCGCTGGCAAAAATCGACCGGGAGGAGCTTCAGGAGGAATCGCCGATCCTGATCCACCTGGCCACGCCGGTCCTGTTGACCATGATGGACCGGATGATGGGCGGAGAAGGAGAGCCGGACGACAGTCTGGACGCGGACTACAAGCTGACGGACCTGGAGCTGAATATGTATAAGGATATCATCAGCGACATGATGAATTTCCTGGGCCGCAGCTGGGAGAACTACATCACCCTGAACTTCTCCTACGTCCGCACGGAGACCAACCCCACCCTGGTGCAGCTCATCGGCTATGACGACACGGTGGTCATTGTGGGACTGGACATCCGGTTCCCCAACAGCAGCGGTCGGCTGAGCATGTGTCTGCCGGGGGAGATGCTGACCAATATCTTCACGGAGATCAGCAAGGATACCGGGCACCGCAGCAGCGGGGAGGACAAATCCGAGGAGATCTTTGATTCCCTGCGGGATTCCGATCTGGAGATCATCGCGGAGCTGGCCCGGACCAGGCTGCAGCTGCGGGATATCTATCATCTGAACGTAGGCGACGTCGTTGACATTCAGCAGCCCAAGGACGCCCCCATATTCCTCAACATCAGCGGCAGGCGATGGTTCGACGGACGCATGGGCATCTACAACAAGCAAATGGCCGTGAAAATCGGTGAGACATACATTAAGGCGTAAAGGAGCGTATTCTGATGGGAGAAATAACATTTAGCCCGATGGTGGTTGACGCCATCGGGGAGGCCATGAATATCAGCCTCGGCTCCTCCGCTACGGCAGTTTCCAACATGCTGGACCACCGCGTGGATATCACAACCCCCACGGTACAGGTTATCAACGCGGAGGACTTTACCCTGGGGCGGATTGAGCCCGCCATCGGCGTGGAGATCAAGTATGTCTGCGGCCTGGAAGGCAGCAACATCATGATGCTCAAGCGCAGCGATGTGAAAGCAATTGTGGACATCCTGCTTGGCACGGAGACCCCCGACGAGGAATTCCAGCTGGACGAACTGAGCATCAGCGTGGTCTGCGAGGTCATGAACCAGATGATGGGCGCGGCGTCCACCGCTCTGAGCGATCTGCTGGGCAGGATGGTGAACATCTCCACGCCGGAGTCCTTCGAGCTGGACGACCTAGATAAGGTCAAGGATGAGCACTTCCCGGTGCAGTCGGGCCCCATTGTGGTGGTCAGCTTCCAGCTGAGCATCGAGGGCGTGGTGGAAAGCGAGTTCATGAACGTCATGAGCGTGGACCTGGCCAGGGAGCTGGTGGCCGGGATGGGCCTTGACGTGGAGGCGGAGATGGGCGGCGCGCCTGCGCCTGCCCCCGCGCCGGAGCCCGCGCCTGCGGCTTCCTCCGGCGGCACGCTGAGCCAGGAGGAGATCGAACGGCTGATGAGCGGCGGAGCGCCTGCCTCCGCGCCGGAGCCCGCGCCTGCGGCCTCCTCCGGCGGCACGCTGAGCCAGGAGGAGATCGAGCGGCTGATGAGCGGCGGAGCCGCCGCACCGCAGCCTGCGCCGGCCGCTCCCGCGCAGCAGCCCGCTCCCGCGCCTGCCCCGGGTGGGGAAGCGCCCGGCGGCTATCCCGGCTACCCGCCCTATTCCCAGATGCCCGCCGGACAGGGGGGCTATCCGCCCTATCCGCCGTATCCTCCCTACTACATGTATCCGCCCCAGCCGCCCCAGCCGCAGCCCGCGCCGCCGGAGCCCAAGGTTATCAGCACCCAGAAGCCCAGGATGGAGCCTCTCAGCGACGAGAATCTGCTCAGTCAGGAGCAGAAGCAGAACCTGGACCTCATCATGGGCGTGTCCCTGGAGGTGGCGGTGGAGATCGGCCGCACCAGAAGGAAGATCCAGGATATCATCGCCTTTTCCAAGGGCTCGCTGGTGGTGCTGGACAAACTGGCCGGCGAGCCGGTGGACCTGCTGGTGAACGGACAGTGCATCGCCCGGGGCGACGTGGTGGTGGTGGACGACAACTTCGGCATCCGCATCACGGAGATTCTGCAAAAACCCGACATCAATGAACTGACAAAATTCTGATGAATTTGGCAGTATGACATAGATACTACGCATTAATACTAACAATAATGTAAAGGGAAAAGGTGTATTGTAATGGCTAAGATTCTTTTGGTTGACGACGCCGCTTTTATGCGCAAGGTGGTCAAGGACGGTCTCAGCAAGGCAGGATACACGGACCTTCATGAGGCCGTGGACGGTGCGGATGCCGTGGAGAAGTACAACGCTCTGAAGCCGGACCTGGTCCTTATGGATATCACCATGCCCAACATGGACGGTCTGGAGGCGCTCAAGGCGATTCGCGCCGCCGACGGCAACGCCAATGTGGTCATGTGCTCCGCCATGGGTCAGGAAACCATGGTCATCGACGCCATCCGTTCCGGTGCGAAGGACTTTATCGTCAAGCCCTTTAAAATCGAGCGGGTGCTGAAAACGGTTACCTCCATCGTGGGCGAGCCCTGATGCCCTGGGAGCTGCTCTCGCTGCTGGGGATTCTGCTGGTCCTGCTTCTGGTGCTGGGCGCGTGCTGGATGTTCACCCGATGGGCCGGCACGGGGCTGTCCGGACAGTTTGGGGTCCCGGCGGCCCAGCGGCAGATAAAGGTCCTGGAGCGGCTGCCGGTGGGGAGGGATCAGGTCCTGCTGGCGGTGCGGCTGGGCAACCGGTACTTTTTACTTGGCAGTTCTCCCTCCGGATTCTCTCTGCTGGCCGAACTGACTGAGGAGGAGGGGGCCATGTGGAGCGCCCCATCCTCCGGCGACACGGCGGGGAGAGGACCCGCGGATTTCCGCGACATGCTGCGGAAGCTGCGGGAGAAGAAATGAGGCGAGAGGAGGAGAGAGCGGATGCCTGTTGACGCGATCATCAACGTCAATGGCGACAGCCTGCAGGCCCTGGATGTAACGCTGCTGCTGGTGATTGTCACGCTGCTGCCGACGCTGGTGGTCATGATGACCTCCTTCACCCGGTACGTGATATCCTTCTCCTTTCTGCGCACCGCCATGGGCACCCAGCAGACCCCGCCCAATATGGTGCTGGTGGGCATGGCGCTGATTCTGACGCTGTTTACCATGACGCCCACCCTCAGCAGCATCAAGACGGACGCATACGATCCCTATGTTGCGGGAACCATCGGTCAGGAGGAGTTTTTTGACCGGGCCCAGCTGCCGCTGAAGCGGTTCATGCTGCGCAACACGGAAATCGGCAGCCTGGAGCTGTACTGCAATATGGCCGGAGAGACGGCGCCCGCTACGGAAGAGGAGCTGGAGGAGGCGGTCAATCTGCCCATTACGGTGATTACGCCGGCCTTTGTGACCTCGGAGCTGAAGGCGGCCTTCTGGATTGGCTTCCTGCTGTATATTCCCTTCATGCTCATCGACGTGATCGTATCCTCCACCCTGATGAGTATGGGCATGATTATGCTGCCCCCCTCCATGATCTCCACGCCGTTCAAGATCCTGCTGTTTATCCTGCTGGACGGATGGCACCTGCTGTTCTCCACTCTGATACGGACCGTGAACTAGGCATAAAGGAGGCGTGGGAAAATGGATACTGCGATGGTGGCGGAGGTACTGCGGGAGGGCGTTTGGGTGGTCATCAAGCTGTGCGCGCCCATGCTGCTGCTGAGTATGGCGGTGGGCGTCCTGCTGGCGATTTTCCAGGCGGTCACCCAGATCCATGAGCAGACCCTGTCCTTTATTTTCAAGCTGACGGTGGTCATCACCGTCCTGCTGGTGGGCGGCGGATGGATGATGGAGACGCTGCTGGACTACGCCCGAAGCCTCTTCGAGCTGATGCTCAGTTAGGGGGCGGCGGCGTGGACTGGGCGCAGGTAACCCTGTTTTTTCTGATTCTGGCCCGCATGAGCGGGTTTGTCCTCTTCAATCCCCTGTTTGGCCGGCAGAGCATCCCCGGCATTGTCAAGAGCGGGCTGGTCCTGCTGCTGGGGATGACGGCCTTTACCATGACCACCTACCGTCCCGCGGTTCCGGACAGCATTCTGGAGCTGGGGGTGCTCCTCTTCCTGGAGATCGGGATGGGGTATCTGGTGGGGATTGTGATGAACGTTTTCTTTTATATCCCCCTGCTGGGCGGCGAGACCATCGATATCCAGATGGGCATGAGCATGGGCAAGACCTATGACCCCGGCAGTCAGGCGTCCACCACGGTGACCGCCTCGCTGCTGAACATTCTGATGATGCTGCTGTTCTTTGCGGGCAACGGGCATCATACGCTGCTTCGTATTTTCCTGACGGCGGGGCGGATTGTGCCTTATGGGCAGGCGGGATTCGGGCAGGACGTCTATCAGTCCATCATTGAGCTGTTCGTCACCTGTACGGTGATGGGCATCAAGCTCTGTATGCCCATTCTGGCGGCGGAGCTGCTGGGGCAGGTGGGCATGGGCATCCTGATGAAGGTGATTCCGCAGATCAACGTCTTTGCCATCAATATCGAGCTGAAGGTCATTATTGGACTGCTGTTGCTGCTGTTGCTGATGATCCCGTTCAGCGAGTACCTGCTGCAGGCGGAAAACGAGATGCTGCTGCAAATCCAGCGGCTGCTGGTCGGAATGGGATAGTTCCCCTGCCTGCGCGGGCGTCCGGTTTGCGAAAGGGGGGACAGAGCGGTGGCCGGTGATTCCAAAACCGAAAAAGCAACCCCTAAAAAGCGACGGGACGAACGAAAAAAGGGCAACGTCATGATGAGCAAGGATGTGGTGGCCGTCGCCACCCTTCTGGGCAGTCTGGTGATGCTCAAGCTGATGAGCGGCATGGTGACGGAGCAGGCGGACGGTTTGTTTCGCACCTGCTTCGGCTATATCTCCGGGACGGTTCCCGCGTCCATGCCGGACATTCTGCGCCCCCTGCTTTTCAAATGCATTCTGACGGCGGTCATGGTGGCCGGGCCCTTTCTGGGGGTGACTGCCGTACTGGCCGTAGCGGCCACCTTTGCCCAGACCAGACTGCTGGTCAGCACCGAGTCTCTGAAGCCAAAATTCAACCGCATCAGCCCTCTGCAGGGCTTCAAGCGGCTGTTTTCCCTGCGCAGCGTGGTGGAGGCCCTGAAGGGCATGCTGAAAATCACCATTCTGCTGTTCCTGATTTACGACTATTTCCAGAGCGTGGCCGTTGGCTTTTCCAGGTTTCTGGATATGGAGATCGGCCAGGCGTGCGCCATTTTGTTTGACGACATTATCAGCCTGATTCTGCGGGTGGTCATCGCCTTCACGGTGCTGGCCGGAGCGGACTACCTGTATCAGTGGTGGGACTACGAGCGGCAGCTGAAGATGTCCAAACAGGAAGTCAAGGAAGAATACAAGCAAACCGAAGGCGATCCCCAGGTCAAGGGGAAGATCAAGCAGATTCAGCGCCAGCGGGCCCAGCAGCGCATGATGCAGCAGGTGCCCGGAGCGGACGTGGTCATCCGTAACCCCACCCACGTGGCCGTGGCGCTGCGCTACAAGCCGGACGCGGACGACGCGCCGGTGGTGGTGGCGAAGGGGCTCGACGAGCTGGCGCTGCGCATTGTGGCGGTGGCGGAGGAAAACGGCGTGACCGTCGTGGAAAACGTGCCGCTGGCCCGGGGGCTGTACGCCGGCACCGAGCTGGACCGGATGATCCCCATGGAGTTTTACGGCCCTGTGGCGGAAATTCTGGTATACGTGCTGAAACTGGATCAGGCGGAAGAGCCCCGCCCGTAAAATGGAAACAATCTGCCCGGAAGGGCGTTTGCATATTTTCAGGACATCAGGACCCAATTTCTGGAAAGGACAGTGCCCATGAAGCGAATTCTCCAAAACGGCATAGCGCTTGCGGTAGTTGTCATCGTCCTGTTTATCGTGATTCCTCTGCCGGTGCAGCTGCTGGACGTGCTGCTGGTAGTGAACATTTCCCTGTCCATGCTGATTCTGGTAATTACCATGACGGTGTCGGACGCGCTGGATTTCTCGATTTTTCCGTCTCTGCTGCTGATTACCACCCTGTTCCGGCTGGGACTGAACATCTCCACCACCCGGCGGATTCTGGGGTTCAACGGCGACGCGGGCAGCGTGATTCTCTCCTTCGGCAACATGATTACCCAGGGCAATATCGTCGTGGGCGTCATCATCTTCCTGATTATCGTGCTGGTCCAGCTGATCGTTGTGACCAAGGGCGCGGAGCGCGTCTCCGAGGTGGCGGCCCGGTTCACCCTGGACGCCATGCCCGGCAAGCAGATGGCCATCGACGCGGATCTGAGCTCCGGACTCATTGACGAGCAGGGAGCCAAGGAGCGCCGGGCCAAGATCCAGAAGGAAGCCGATTTCTACGGCGCCATGGACGGCGCCACCAAGTTCGTCAAGGGCGACGCCACCCTGGGCCTTATCGTCACGGCCATCAACTTTGTGGGCGGCCTGATTATCGGCGTGACCATGGGCGGGATGGAGCTGAGCGTGGCGCTGCAGACCTACTCCATCGCCACCATCGGCGACGGTCTGGTCAGCCAGATCCCGGCGCTGATGATCTCCACGGCCACCGCCATGGTGGTTACCCGCACGGTGTCCGACGGCAGTCTCAACGACGACGTGGTCCGGCAGTTTTTGGGCCAGCCCAAGGCCATTCTGACCGCGGGCCTGGTGATTGCCCTGCTGGGATGCATCCCCGGCACGCCCCACGCTCCGCTGCTGCTGGTGGGACTGGGACTGGCGGCCTCCGGGTGGTTTATCAGCACCCGCGCCGACAGGCAGCAGGTGGAGGAGGCGGCCGCCCAGGCTGCCGCTGCCGCGCCCCCGGAGGAAGCGCCGCAGCCCAGTGCCAACGAGTTCTATAAGGATATCAACAACGTTTACACCCTCCTGACGGTGGACCCCATCGAGATGGAGTTCGGCTACAGCCTGATCCCCATGGTGGACGAAAACAGCGGCGGCAAGCTGATCGGGCGCATCGTCATTTTCCGCCGCCAGTATGCCCAGGACATGGGCTTCGTCATCCCCTCCATCCGCTTTCATGACTCCTCCGCGCTGGGCACCAACCAGTACGTGGTGAAGATCAAGGGCGAGGAGGTGGCCCGCGGCGAGATTCTGGTGGACTACTATCTGGCGCTGGAGCCTGCCAATCCCACCGGCGAGATCGACGGGATTGAGACCGTGGAGCCCGCTTACGGCATCCCCTCCCGGTGGATTCTGCCGGAGAACAGGGAAATGGCGGAGATTTACGGTTACACCGTTATCGACCCGCTGTCCGTCATGCAGACCCACCTGAGCGAAGTGGTCCGTTCCCACGCCTATGAGCTGCTGGGCCGGGCGGAGGTGATCCAGCTGGTGGAGAACCTCAAGCGCACCTCGCCGGAGCTGGTGGAGGAGGCCGTTCCCAACCTGATTTCTTACGCCCAGCTGGAGCGCATCCTCCGCAATCTGCTGCGGGAGGGCGTGCCCATCCGGGATTTGGGCACCATTCTGGAAACCGCCGTGGACGCGCTGAGCGGAACCAGGGACCTGGATATGGTCACGGAGACCGTCCGCGGCGCGCTCAGCCGCACGATTACCCGCTGCTTCTGCGAGCATGGTCAGCTGCGGGTGGTGACGCTGGATGCCGAGGTGGAGAAGCGGGTGATTGCCTCCCTGAGCAAGAATGAGCAGGGTATCTACCTGGCCATGGGTCCCGATCTCATGCAGCAGATCGTCACCCAGCTGGCGGATCTGATTAAAAAGTTCAACGATCTGGGGCAGACGCCTATTGTACTGACCAGTCAGGTGATCCGCGTGTACTTTGCCCGGATGCTGGCCCAGTTCTATCCCAATCTGTATGTCCTCGCCTTCAACGAAGTGACCAGCGACGTGCAGATCCAGTCCCTGGGGAACATCACCCTGCTCCGTGATACCGGGGCCTCGCGAAAGGCGGCGGCGGTATGAGCGCCGGACGCCCGGCGCTGACGCTGGAGGAGCTGGGGTACACGCAGCCGGAGCTGGAGGCCATGAGCAAGGAGGACCTGCTCATGCTCTATCACGCCAGCGGCTGCCAGGACCTGAAGTGGCCCCTGGCCCTGCGGTATGTGGGGCTTGTCAAGTCCATTGCCCTGCAGGTGCGGGGGATCTATTCCAGCTTCGCCCAGGTGGACGATATCATCAACGAGGGCGTGCTGGCCCTGGTGGGGGCGATTGACAAGTTTGACCCGGACAAGGGAATCAAATTTGAGACCTTTGTCTCCAAGCGCATCCGGGGCGCGGTCATTGACCTGGCCCGGCGGCAGGACTGGGTGCCCCGTAGCGTGCGGCGGAAGGCCAGGGAGATCGATCAGGCCGGGGTGGAGCTCTACGCCGAGCTGGGCCGGTGTCCCACCGACGAGGAGATTGCCGGCCGCCTGGGGATCAGCAGCCAGCAGTATCAGGAGAATCTGGCCAACTCCGCTTTGTGCAACCTCCTGAGTCTGGACTCCATTCTGGACGATCAGGACCAGGGGGGCGTGGACGTGGCGGACAGCGGCAACGCGGGCCGTCCGGAGGACTCCCTGCTGCGCCGGGAGCTGCTGGATACTCTGACGGAGGGCATCGCCTCCCTGCGGGAGAACGAGCAGATGGTGGTGTCCCTGTATTACCGGAAAAACCTCAGCATGAAGGAAATTGCCCAGGTGATGGAGGTCAGCGAGCCCCGCATTTCCCAGATTCATTCCAGGGCGATCCAGAAGCTGAAGCTGTATATGAAACAGTACATGAACGGGGAAAAGTGATTCCCGCCGCGAGAGGAGAGACTACTTATGTTCCGAGGATTTTACCAGCTGACCTCCGCCATGCTCAGCCATGGCCGCCGGTTGGACGTGATTGCCAACAACATGACCAATATCTCCACCGCCGGCTACAAGACCGAGCGGTATACCGACAGCACCGCCTTTAAAGAGGTGATGCTCAGCCGGGTGGGAAACAAGGATAAGGTCAACAGCACCGAGCTGGGGCAGATCAGCTACATTCTGGCTCCCGACCAGCAGTACACCGACTATACCCAGGGGTCCCTGGAGGAGACGGAGCTGCCGCTGGACTTCGCCATCGAGGGAGACGGCTTTTTCGCCATTGAATGGAACGGGCAGGTGGCCTATACCCGGGCGGGCAGCTTCAATCTGGACGAGGAGGGCTATCTGGTCCTGCCGGGGCAGGGCCGGGTGCTGGACGACAACCGCCAGCCGATTCAGATGCCCACGGATAATATTTACGTGGACCAGGACGGCGGCATATATACCATGGAAAACCGCAACCTGATTGCCACGCTGGGAATTTTTGCCTTCCAGGACAACGGCGCGCTGGAGCGCAACGACCACGGCCTCTTCACCGGCGGCCAGCCCCAGGAGAGTCAGGGATACGTCATCCACCATAAGATGGTGGAGCGCTCCAACAGCAACATGGTCCATGAGATGGTCTCCATGATGAGCGCCCAGCGGGCGATTCAGAGCGCGGCGGAGGTCAGCAGGATATACGATCAGGTCATTACCAAAGATACCACGGAGCTCGGCAGACTCTAAAGGCCGGGCCTGACAGGATAAGAACGGAAAGGAAGGTGCGCGTCCCATGAACATGTCGTTTTACAGCGCGGCCGTCGGAGCGTATCAGCAGCAGCTGCGCATGAACGTGCAGTCCCAGAACATTGCCAACATCAACACCCAGGGCTTCCGCTGCGAGCGGGCGGCGTTCGGCGAGCTGATGAACCGGAACGTGGACGGCCTCAACGGGGAGCGGCTGCCCAAGGGCACCGGAGCCAGGATGATCCATGCTCCCATTGATTTTACCCCGCGGGGCTTCAAGGAGACCGGGCTGACGTTTGATTTCGCCATCAACGGAGACGGATTCTTCGCGCTGTTTGATCCGGCCACCCAGGAGATTTCCTTCACCAGGGACGGGTCTTTTGAAATGAACGAGTATCTGGTGGCTCCTCCGGAGGACGCGGAGCCGGAGCTGGACGAGGAGGGGAACCCCATCGAGCCGGAGGAAACCTCCGTCTGGCGGCTGAGCGACAACCAGGGACGCTGCGTGCTGGACCCCCAGGGGAATTTCATTGTCATTGATCCGGAGAACCGGGACGCGGAGCTGGATATCGGCGTGTTCGACTATGCCATCCACTACGGGATGCAGCACGCCGACGGCAGCCGCCTGTTGGCGACGGACCTCAACGGGCAGCTGTATCTGGGCACGGGACAGGTGATGCGGGGGCTGCTGGAGATGAGCAATACGGACCTGACCCAGGAGTTTATCAAGGTCATCGAGTCCCAGCGGGCTTTTGGCTACTGTCTGAAGATGGTGACGACCACCGACGAGATTGAGACAACCTTCAACAATCTGAGAGGATAAGAGCGGAATATGAACATCAAAAGTTTTGACCAGCTCAGCTCTCTGGAACTGGACACCCTGCGGGAGATTGGCAGCATCGGCACCGGCAATGCCGCCACCGCGCTGGAGCAGCTGCTGGAGAAGGAAGTGCGCATCACCCTGCCGGAGGTCCGGATCATGGGTTACAACGAGGCCATCGACTGGATCGGCGGTCCGGAGGCGGTGACGGCCGGCGTGCTGGTGGGCATGGGGGGTCAGATGAGCGGCGTGATGCTGTCGGTGCAGAAGCTGGAGTTCATCAACCTGGTGCTGGAGGCCATGCTGGGCGTGCAGATCAGTGATTACGGCGAGCTGGATGAGATGCACCAGTCCACCCTGATTGAAGTGGGCAACATTTTGATTTCCACCTTTATCAACGCCCTTTCGGGGTTGTCCGGCATGTCTGTCAACCTGACGGTGCCCGGCTTCGCGGTGGATATGCAGGGGGCCATTCTGGCCGTGCCCATGGCGATGTATGGCGGAACCAGCGATTACCTCATGACAATCGGCGCGAATTTTGTCTGTGACAACAAGCAGGTCCCCTGCCACCTGCTGCTCTCACCGGACGTGCGGTCCCTCAATTTCTTACTGGCAAAGCTGGGCGTTGCGGAATGAACGAAAAAATTACTGTTGGAATTGCGGACATGAAGATGCTCAAGGGCTCCGGCGTGCTGATTACATACGCGCTGGGTTCCTGCATCGGATTGTGCTTTCAGGACCCGGCCCTCCATCTGGGCGCGCTGCTGCATGTAATGCTGCCGATGAATATGGAGACGGGACGGAAAAATCCTTTGAAATACGCAGATACCGGGATTCGGGAAACAGTGCGGCAGATGACTGCGCAGGGGGCGCTGAAAAGCCGGATCACGGTGAAGATTGCCGGCGGGGCAAAAATGTTCGAGGTCAGCGGCGGCAGTCTGGGCAATATTGGGCAGAGGAATATTGAGAGCGTCCACACCATCCTCAAGCAGGAGGGGCTTCGCCTCATTGCGGAGGATGTGGGAGGCAAGGTGGCCCGCACCCTGCTTTTTGATGTGGCCAGCGGACAGGGGTGCATCCGGTCTTACGGCCGGCAGGATGTATTTTTCTGAGAGTCTGTTTCATGTCCCGTGACGTGCGCGCGGAGACGTTAAGCGGATTCTGCGTCAGACCGGGGAAAAATTTAGAGGGGAGTGTCAGAAAATGGCTGATACGCAAAACAGCCGGATCCTGCTGGAGTCCGGTACCAACGAGATTGAGATCATGAAGTTCACCATCGGAGG
Organism: uncultured Oscillospiraceae bacterium; assembly: GCA_910587505.1. Lineage (GTDB taxonomy): Bacteria > Bacillota > Clostridia > Oscillospirales > Oscillospiraceae > Pelethomonas. The sequence goes on from CAJULD010000007.1 coordinate 61,432, forward strand.
GAATCTCTACGGCATCAATGTGGCCAAGGTCCGCGAGATCATGATCTCCGAACCGGTCAAACCCATGCCCCACGCCCATGCGGCGGTGGAGGGCATCTTCAAGCCCAGGGACGCGGTGCTGACCGTGGTGGATCTGCCCAGGTATCTGGGAGTGGAGAGCGAGAAGCACCCCAAGGACATTTTTATCATCACCAACTTCAACAAGATGTTCATTGCCTTCCGGGTCCACACCGTGGACCGGATCAGCCGCATTTCCTGGACCGACATCCAGAAACCGGATAAGACGGTGTCCGGCGGCGCAGAGGGCGTGGCCACGGGGATTGCCCAGTGCGACGGCGACCTGGTGACCATCCTGGACTTTGAGCGCATCGTGGCGGAGATTGCTCCGGAGACCACCATTCAGATGTCCGAGGTAGAGCGTCTGGGGCCCCGGGAGCGCAACGACAAGCCCATCTGGGTGGCGGAGGACTCCGTTCTGCTCAGCAAGATGATCGGCGACTCCCTGCGGAAGGCAAACTATGTCAATCTGAAGATGTTCTCCAATGGACGGGAGCTGTGGGAGGCCCTGGAGGCGCTGCCTCAGAACGGGGACCTCAGCCGCGACGTGGCGCTGATTATCACCGACATCGAAATGCCCCAGATGGACGGGCACCGCCTGACCAAGCTGGTGAAGGACAATTCCCGGTTCAAGGAGATTCCTCTTATTATTTTCTCTTCCCTCATCAGCGAGGAGATGCGCATCAAGGGCCGGCAGCTGGGGGCGGACGAGCAGCTGACCAAGCCGGAGATCGGGCATCTGGTGGACGTGATGGATCATCTGCTGGAGAGAGTGGCTGCGTCCAGGTAGGAGAGGAGATAGCACTATGGCCAATATGGCAAAGACAAAGTACATTGTCCGCCAGCCCATCAAGGATCTGCAGGGCTCGGTTCTGGGCTATGAGATCCGCTATACCGGCGAGAACGCCGGGTATAACGGGGAGTCCGGGCAGGATTTCGCGGCGGCGGAAACGGTTTACAATTTCCTGACTCAGGCCAGCGATAAGACGCTGAAGGGCGCGCTGAATTTCATGACCTTCACCACCAATCTGCTCATGAAGCAGACGCCCCGGCTGTTTGCGCCGGAGGAGCTGGTGATCGAGGTGGGGGAAAGCGTGATTATTCATCCCCTGGCCATGCGCTTTGTGGAGCGCTACCGTCAGGAGGGATATTCCGTCGCGGTCAAGGACTTCCAGTTCGCGCCCCGCTTCATCTCCAACCTGCGGCAGTTTGACTATGTGATGATGGACCTGCACCATGCGGACGACGCCAGCATCCGCCGCCTGGCGGGGATGGTCCACGACATGGGGAAAAAGTGCGTGGTTACCGGCGTGGACTCGGAGGAACTGTATCAGAAGGCCTTCATTCTGGGTGCGGATGCCATGTGCGGCCGCTACGCCGCGGAGCAGATGTTTACTGCCGTCCATTCCGCCAGCTATTTGCAGAGCAACTTTTTCCGCCTGCTGGTGGCCATCACCAGGGACGAGCCGGAGGTGGAGGAGATCGAGCAGATCATCTCCATGGATGCCAGCCTGACCTACAGTCTGCTGAGGATTGTGAACTCCGCCTATTTTGCGCTGCGCAACCGGGCCACCAACGTCCACCAGGCGGTGACGATTCTGGGCCTTGGGCAGCTGCGGCAGTGGATCTACCTTATGGGCTGCCGCAATGAGAAGGGCGAGCTGGAGGAGAGTCAGGAGGAGATGCTGAGGCTCTCCTTTACCCGCGCCAGTTTTGCCAGCGAGCTGATGCGCTATGCAAAGAATATGCCTGTCAGCCGCGGCGACGCCTACCTGATGGGAATGTTCTCCACGCTGCAATTCCTGATTGCCGCGCCGCTGGAGGATATCCTGTCGGAGGTTGCCATCTCCATCGACGTGAAGGACGCCCTGCTCAACCACGAGGGGCGCTGCGGCGTGCTGTATGATCTGATCCTGGCCTATGAGCGGGCGGACTGGCCCGCCATTAACCGGCTGGGGGAGGAGCTGGGCCTGCCCATGGACCGGCTGCCGGAGATTTATTTCCAGTGCCTGGATGAAGTGGACAACATCTGGCAGCAGCTGATCCACAGCAACGTGGAGGAATAAACCGTAAAAGCTTCTAAGGACCGGATTCTCCGAAGGAATCCGGTCCTTGTTGCAGGAAAGGCAGGAAAGCATGAGGAGAAATCCGGGCCATGCGCGCTGCCGTGCGCCTGCCTGCCGGGCTGTGGAGGGGGGAAGTCCGCCTGCCAAATTGATTTTTCTGCCAGAATGTAAAGAGCTCTTGACATCGGGGAAGTACAGTGATAGAATAGCAATGTAAAGGGTTCTTTACATTGGAAAGGGGGAGCATCCATGAAACCCGGTGGAAAAAAACCAAAAATCCGCAGGATGGATGAAATGGAGCGCCACATTCTGCTCCGGGCCCAGCGGAACGCCTATCTCTTCCTGGTGGCCGCGCTGGCGCTCTGGTCCTTTTACGAGAGCTGGCAGGTCTATGCCCGGCAGACGCGGCTGAATCTGCTGCCCTGCCTTCTGCTGACGGCGGCGGTGCTGATCCAGAGCGCTTCCCAGCTGGCGCTGACCCGCAATGCCGTAAAGGACGACGAGGATTCCTGTGAGACGGGCCAGCTGGCGAAGCTGGCTGCTCTGGGGTGCGCCGTTGCGTGTGGGGCGGCGGCCATTATCGCGGCTGTGGTGCTGCTGTGCGTCAGAACATGAAAAACCGGATCAGGGAGCTTCGCAGGGCCGGAGGATACCGGCAGGAGGATCTTGCCGCTGCGCTGGGCGTATCCCGGCAGACCATTATTGCGGTGGAAAACGATAAGTATGACCCCACTCTGGGGCTGGCTATGAGGCTGGCCCGCTACCTGCATACCACGGTGGAGGAGCTGTTTCTGCCGGAGGAGGACACATGAAGGAAAAACTGGTTAAGATGCTTCCCTGTGCCGCCGCGCTGGGGATCAATTTCTATCTGCTGCCGCTTCTGGCGCGGGATACGGGGGCGGCGATGCTGCTGATGCTGGCGGTCATGCCGCTGGCGGCATTTCTGACGGCGGTGATCTATGGAATCCGGTGTGGATTCAGCCTGCTGCTTCCCGCTGTAGCGCTGCTCCTGTTTGCGCCGACGGTCCTTCTTTACTATAACGAAACGGCGTGGGGATACGCCCTGTTCTATCCGGCGGCCGTCCTTGCGGGAAACGGCATAGGGCGGCTGTTCTACAGGAAAAGATGAAAAAACCCCGCAGGGAGCGTCTCCGACGCTCTTTGCGGGGTTTTTCCTGTCCACATGCTCCGGCACTTACAGCAGCGCCTGTTCCCGGTCGTGGCGGGGGCTGTCCATAACGATTTTGCAGGCGCGGGTGAGCTGGGCAAAAATCGTACTGTTATACCGGCTCTCATAGACGGTCAGCATGGCGTGGGCCTCCGTCCGCCGGCGCACGATATAGGAGGGCTGGAGGTTGGTCAGCGTCAGCGCCTTGACGTCCGCCGCGCAGCGCTCACAGGGACACAGGCCGAACATTTTGATATACCGGGGCGCTTTTTCTTCCACCAGGGACTCCATCACATTGACCACGATCAGCTCGTTGGGATCGGGGGCGGGAGGGGCCTTGGGCGCAGGCCTGGATGCCGGCGCAGGCTCCGGCTCCGGTTCGGGTTCGGGTTCGGGCTCCGGTTCGGGTTCGGGTTCGGGTTCGGGTTCGGGTTCGGGTTCGGGCTCCGGCTCAGGTTCCGGTTCGGGTTCGGGCTCCGGCTCAGGTTCAGGTTCGGGCTCAGGTTCAGGTTCAGGTTCAGGTTCGGGCTCGGGCTCAGGTTCGGGCTCGGGCTCAGGTTCAGGCTCGGGTTCCGGCTCGGGCTCCGGCTCGGGTTTGGGCTCCGGCTCCGGCTCGGGTTTGGGCTCCGGCTCAGGTTCGGGTTCAGGTTCAGGCTCAGGTTCCGGCTCGGGCTCAGGCTCTAACCCGGACTCCGGCACAGCAGCAGATGAACCGGACAGCGCGGAGAGCAGTTCGTTCTCCAACGCATCCCTGATTTGCAGAGAGACCTGCTCGTCGTTGCTGCGCGCCACCTCCAGAATGGGCGGCGCAAGAGGCCGGCCGGCGGCATCCGCAGCGGCGTCGATGACCGGAGCGGGTCCGGCGTCCGCGGCGGGAGCGGCAGGCTCCGCCTGAGAGACGGCGGGGGGCCGGATGGCTTCGTTTTCCCCGCCGGGGGCGAGCAGATTCAATACGTGAGCAGTCTTGCTGCTCTTGGCGTTCTTTTTTGCGGTGGCCATGGATAAGATCTCTCCTTAGCAGTTTCTCGTTTTTCCGTTGCTCCCGGGAAGAGGGCTTCAGACGGGCAGGGCCTTGACGATCTCGTCAATCAGGGCCCGGAAGTCCGCCGCCGGCTTGGAGGCGGGCGCATAACTGAGAACGCTCTCCCCGTGGGCGGGGGCTTCCGCCACGGAGACGCTGGTGCGGATCTTGGCCTGAAAGACGGTGGCGTCCAGCTGAGCGGCGATCTGCCCGGCCATGTCCAGCACCTCCCGGTTGAGAGTGAAGCGCTGGTTGTATTTGTTGAGCAAAATGCCCAGCACCTTCAGCCGGGAGTTGTAGCAGCGCCGGACGGTGTCGATGGTTTCCCGGATCTGGGCCACGCCCAGCAGGCTGAGGATCTCCGGGGCCATGGGAATAATCAGCCCGTCGGAGACCACGTAGGCGTTCACCGTCAGCACGTTCAGCGCCGGCGGCGTATCCACGATGATATAGTCGTAGTCGTCCTGTACCTCCGCCAGCGCGTTTTTCAGCAGGAATTCCCGGCCCGCCCGGTTGAACTCCAGCTCCGCGGCGCTGAGCAGAATGTTGCTGGGCAGGATGTCCCCGCACTCTGAGGGCACGATGACCTCTCTGATATTGCGGCTGCCCTTCATGACGTCATAGACGGTGGCGCAGTTGTCGATGTCCAGTCCCAGACAGAAGCCGAGGCTTCCCTGGGGGTCAAGGTCCACGCCCAGTACCCGGCGGCCCATCTCGTGCAGGCCGGCCAGCAGGGCGCAGGAGGTGGTGGTTTTTCCTACGCCGCCCTTCTGGTTGGTGATTGTGATAACAGCAGACAAAATATCCCCTCCGCTCTGCAAAATCTTTTCGGTGGCTCTTAACTTTACTATACTACGTGACGATAAAAAAGTACAGAGGGAGATTCTCTTTTTCTGCAAATTTTCAAAAAGATCCTTGTGACTTTATGATAAAGGAGAGATTGACATGGCATCTATCGGCGGCGTCAGTAGGAATAACCTTACCAGCAGCCTCTACAACAGCGCCAACGTCATCAGCGGACTGGCCAGCGGTCTGGATACCGAGGGCATGATCGAAGGACTGGTGCAAAGCTACCAGAACAAGATTCAGACCCTGAACAACAAGGCCACCAAGCTGGAATGGAAGCAGGAGGCCTATCGCAGCATCATCACCAGGATGAATGCATTTGCCAATAAATACACCTCTTACAGCTCCTCCACCAACCTGATGAGCTCCTCCTTCTTCAACAACGCCATCAAGGTTGCCGCCCAGGGCAAATACGCCGATAAGGTTACCGCCAGCGGCCGCACGGACAGCGATATCAAGCTCAATAAGGTTACCCAGCTGGCCACCGCCGCCCGGTACAGCACGAAGAGCAACCTGGACATCGGTTCCGATTTTGCCGTCACCGCCGAAAACGGCGTGAAGTTTGATGACACGGTGGAAATGGGCACGCTGTCCGGCTCTCTGACGCTGAACTACGGCGGGAAGACGGTCAGCGTGGTATTCGACCCCAACACGGACATGATCGACAACAGCCTGTCCAGGGGGGAAAAGGCCGCCGCGCTCCAGGAGATGATCCAGAAGAAGCTGGGCGATCAGAAGATTACCCTGTCCAGCGGCGAGTCCAGGGCGGCCTCGGACCTGATCGACGTCACGACGGACGCCTCCGGAAAAATTACCTTCAGCGACAAGTCCAGCGGCGGCAACAGCGTGTATCTCTCCGGGGCCAGCGGCACCGTGGAATCTGTGCTGGGGCTGGATCTGGACGATGCCTCGGAGAAGAAGCCCAACTCCATTCAGGTGAACGCCTCCACCCGGTTTACCCAGACGCCCACCGTGGCCAGTCTGATTTCCGGCAAGACCATGAACATCTCCCTGGACGGCAGAAGCAAGACCGTCTACATGCCCAGGGTGGAAAAGAACAGCGACGGCTCCTATACCCTGACGCCTCCCACGCTGGGCAAGGACAAGGACGGCCGGACCACGCTGGCCTATGAGACGAAAAACGCCAAAAAGGTCAGCGAGAAGGAGTACGCCGACGCCTACGCCAGCATGGTCAACGACGCCGTGCAGAAGGAGTTTGGTACCAAGATCACCGTTTCCAACGAGGGGACCGTGGACGAGAAGACCGGGGTCAAGTCCCTGCAGCTGAAGATTCAGGCTCCGGAAAATTCCAGCATGGTCATCAACACCGACGCGGGCAGGGCCCTGGGCATCGGCAGCGTGGCCACCAACTACCTCAACACCGGCAAGACTCTGGGCGAGCTGACCAGGAACAACAGGATCGACTGGGAGAAGATGACCAGAGCCACCGACGAAAAGGGCAAGGTTCTTCAGGATGAGAACGGCAAGGACCTGTATGAGCTCGTCATCAACGGCAAGAAGGTCGGCAACTACAACGAGGACAGCAAGCTGTCCGATATTATGAGCGATATCAACAACTCCGACGCGGGCGTGAAGCTCAGCTACTCCCAGACCACCCGGACCTTTACCTTCACCAGCAGGGATACCGGCGCGGAGAATCAGATTGACATCAGCGGAGGTCTGGCGGAGGCCCTGTTCGGCTCGACAGAGTTCGACGACAACAGCGATGTTGCCTTTGGCGAAGCCTACGGCGCTCCCTGGCTGAACGGAGAAACCGTTAACTTCAAATTCAACGACCACAGCTTCGCATCCATCTCCGTTGGAAAGGATGACACGATCGAGGACGTCGTTAACAAGTTGAACGAGACAATCTTTAATGACGGCTGCACCGCCGCGTACAACAGGTACACGGGCCAGCTGGAAATTACAGATGATAAAAGCGGCACGAAGGTCAGTCTGGAGACATGGGTGGACGATCCGGATCTTGGACGGGTTGACCTCGCCCTGGACCAGAAATATGTGCCTTCGATTGCCTACACCCCCGGCAAGGACGCCCAGTTCCAGGTGGAGGTCAACGGCCAGACGCTGAACATGACCCGGGCTACCAACAGCGCCAGCATTGATGGGATGACCATCAATTTCAAGAGCACCTTTGAGGCGGAGGAGGGCGACGAGGTCACCTTCCAGGTCAGTACCGACTCCGATAAGATCGTGGACGCGGTAAAGAGCATGATCGCCGATTATAACGAGATGATGTCGGAGATCCGGGGCCAGTATGCCACCCTGCCTTACCGCAAGAGCGCCAACGGCGCGTTCTCCGATTATGAGCCCCTCTCCGAGGAGGACAAGGCCACCATGAGCGAGAGCGCCATCCAGAAGTACGAGGAGAAGGCCAAGCAGGGCCTGCTGTTCAACGACAGCAACCTCTCCACGCTGTATGAGCGGATGCGTTCCGTCTTCTCCCCCGGCGGCGCGGACGAGGCGCTGCTGCGGCAGATGGGCATTACCACCACCTACTCCGCCGCCGACGGCTCTTCCTCCATTGTTCTGGACGAAAACAAGCTGCGGGAGATGCTGGACAGCGACCCGGATGCCGTGGCGGATCTCTTCACCCGTTCCACCGGCGCGGGCGCCGACTCCAACGGCATCATGCAGGGTATGAAGGTCCAGCTGGACCGTTACGCCGGTCTCACCGGGGCCAACAAGGGTATTCTGGTGCAGCAGGCCGGCACGCCCCTGAGCTCCCTGACCCTGATGAACAACGCCTGGCAGGATCAGATCGACGATCTCTATGCCGATGCCGAAAAGTGGCAGGATAAGCTGTCTGCCCAGGTGGATAAGTATACCAGCATGTTCAGCAAGCTGGAGACGCTCATTTATCAGATGAACTCTCAAAGCTCCACCTTGGCCGGCCTGATGGGCGGCTGAGGCGGCTGCGGATGACAGAAAGGAGCGGCGTCCCATATGGATAGGAGAGGGTACCAGCAGTACAAGCAGCAGTCCGTGGGGTCTATGACCCCCGGAGAGCTGCTGTTGCTGCTGTATGACGAATTGGTCAAGCGGGCGACAATGGCTTCTATCGCCTTGGATAAGGAAGACTTTCCCGCGTTTGAAGCCGCTGTTGACCGGTGCACGGACATCGTGAACTATCTGGACGAGACTCTGGACCACAAGTACCCCATCAGCCAGGAGCTCGGCCGGATGTACGAATACTTCACCTACCAGCTGGGCCGAATCAAGATCGGGCGTAACAGGCAGGAGCTGGAGCGGCTCCGCCCCATGCTGGGGGATATGCGGGACGCGTTCCGCACCGCGGAAAAAAACAGTAGCGGTCAGCTGGGAAAAGGCGGCCAGGCATGACAAAAGATGACTGGTTGGAGTTGACAGTTCTGGAGCGAAAGAAGTATAATTACCTTGTTGAGGTAGAGGACCTCACCCGACAACTGTCCGAAACCCTGGACCGCAACGACCAGGTCTCTGCCCGGATGCTGCTGGCCATGCGTCAGGACCCGATCCGGCTTCTGGCGGAGGTGGACCGGGGGAGCAAAAAGCGCCGGGCTTCTCTGGAAGAGGCGGACTGGCAGCGGGTGGAAGACCTGCTGTCGCCGGACGGGGAGCCCCGAAGCGACGGGGAGCGCATTTTCCTGGAGCAGGCGGGCAAGACCCGCCGCCTGCTGGAACAGGTGGTGGCGCTGGACCGGCGGGTCAGCCTGCGTATGGCGGGAGAGAACTCGTTTTATAAAAGTAAGGAGCCGTGACCTGTTTCGCCAGCCCCGGCCGGCGGAACAGGCACGCTTGCGAGAACGGGAGGCGGCGCCGCGGGATGGCGGAAATTCATCTGGAGCATGTATCAAAGCGGTATATGGAGGAGCGGCGGCCCACCTATGCGGTGCGGGATGTTAGTCTGACGGTAGAGCAGGGGGAGTTCGTCTTCCTGATTGGCAGCAGCGGAGCGGGCAAGAGCACGCTGCTGCGGCTGATGAGCGGCGAGCTGGCCCCGGACGAGGGAACGGTTTGTCTCAATAATGCCAACATGGCCCGCCTGATCGGCCCCTGGCGGGTGCGGGCCGCCCGGACCTTCGGCGTGGTCAGCCAGCAGGGGCTGCTGATTCGGAAGCGCACCGTGGGGGAAAATCTGATGCTGGCCGCCAGCGCCGCCGGCATGATGCGGAGAAAGGGCCGGGAGGCCGTGAAGAAGGCGCTGGGTATTGTGGGACTGCCGGGGGTAGAGGCCTGCTATCCGGCGGAGCTGTCCATCGGAGAGAGCCGGAGGGTGGAATTGGCGCGGGCGGTGCTCAACAGTCCCTCGATTCTGCTGCTGGATGAGCTGACGGCGAATCTGGACGACGACGTCATCTGGGATCTGCTGCATCTGCTCAACGAGCTCAACGCCCGCGGCACCACCATTGTCATGGCCACCCATGCCAGTCAGTACGTGAACATCCTGCGTCGGCGGGTCATTACCTTGGTGGACGGAAAGGTGGCGGGAGACGTTAAAAACGGGAAGTACGGCGATATCGTGGGATAGGCCGGCTGCCATAGATGCAATCTGTTCAGACCCGGCGTGGAGCTTCTGCCGCCGTGCCGGGCTGTCTCAGGGGCAGAAAAGAGAGCCTGTCCGGCTACCGGCGGGCGAGAAATGCCCGCCGATGGAGACCACCGGTCCGGGGGAAAAATTAGGAGGAAAGCGCATCATGAATTTCAAGAACATGTCTATCAAGAAAAGCCTGATCGTAGGCTTTGGCACAACGATTTTGATTTCCGTCATTATCATTGTGGCCTCCCTGCTGCTGATGAACTCCCAGAAGAGTTCTTACACCGAAATTATCGACAAATATGTGGGGGCCACGGAGCGGATTGCGGACTGCCGCATTACCTACAACATCGCGGCCCGGAACCTGCGGGATGTGGTCCTGTCCGGCGATATGACCGCCCTGACTACTGTAAACACCAGGCTGGAAGAGCTGGACACGCTGTTTGCCAATTTGAAGAGCATTTTCCCGCTGGAAGACACAAGCACGCTGGACGCCTTCGATAACGCCATCAAGTCCTGGAAGGCTGACGCCCAGCATATCGCCGAGGTGGTCCGCACCAGCCAGACAGAGGCCGCCGCATTGATCGTTTCCGACTGTACGCCCAAGCTGAACGCCGCCGCCGAGGCCGGACAGAAGGCCGCCGAGGCTCTGGCCACCGCGCAGGCCGCCATTATCAAACAGCAGAATCTGACCTCCAACATTGCGCTTGCCATTATCATCGGCGTGATGGTCGTGGCCACCGTCATCGTGCTGCTCATGGCGCTGCGGATCATCAAGAGTCTGGTGGAGCCCAGCACCCAGGTCCGCAACGCGCTGGTGGGCTTCAGCCAGGGCAATCTGAATGTGCCCGTGGAGTTCAACGGCAGGAACGAGCTGGGCGAGATGTGCGACGCCCTGCGCACCAGCCAGAGTGTGCTTCACAGCGTCATTCAGGATATTTCCGATACGACCACGCAGATGGCCAAGGGCAACTTTGACGTGGAGCTCACGGCTACCTTCCCCGGCGATCTGGCTCCCATTCAACAGAGCGTCAACCAGTTTGTGGTCCGCATGAGCGACACCATCATCAACATCTCCCAGTCCGCCAGCCAGGTGTCCGCCGGTTCCGAGCAGGTGTCCAACAGCTCCCAGTCTCTGGCCCAGGGCGCAACCGAGCAGGCCAGCGCCGTGGAGGAGCTTGCCGCCACGATCAATGACATTTCCAACAGCTCCAAGCAGACCGCCGCTTCCGCCGAGCAGGCCCAGGCCAGCGTGGCCGAGGCCGGCGAGCAGGTGAACGCCAGCAACGAGTACGTCAAGCAGCTCAACGTGGCCATGCAGAACATTTCCACCTCCTCCGAGGAGATCGGCAAGATCATCGCCACCATTGAGAACATTGCCTTCCAGACCAACATTCTGGCTCTGAACGCCGCCGTGGAGGCCGCCCGGGCGGGCAGCGCCGGCAAGGGCTTCGCCGTTGTGGCCGACGAGGTCCGCAATCTGGCCAGCAAGTCCGACGAGGCGGCCAAGGCCACCAAGGACCTGATTGAGAATTCTATTACCGCCGTCCACGAGGGCGCCGATGTGGTGGGCAAGGTCACCGAGTCCCTGGAGCGGACCACCGTTCTGGCCGGCGGCGTGACCGCCCTGATGGATCAGGTCACGGAGGCCGTGGAGAGCCAGACCACCGCTATTGCCCAGATCACCGAGGGCATCGACCAGATTTCCGCCGTGGTGCAGACCAACTCCGCCACCAGCGAGGAGTGCGCCGCCGCCAGCGAGGAGCTGTCTTCTCAGGCCAGCATCATGCACCAGCTGATGGCCGAATTCCAGGTGGGCAACAAGGGCGGTCTTTCCGGAAGCGCTCCCGCCGCGTCCCGCTATTCCGGCGGGGACGGCTGGTCCGAAGCGCCCTCCTCTGACCCGCTGATGCTGGGCGGCCGCAACGACAACCCCTTTGGCGGCCCCAAGTATTGATTTCCGGAGACGGGGACCATTACCCCTGATACATAGTGGATATGGCGTTCCGCAGGAACGGGATGCCATATCCACTATTGCCCCTTCGCCGGTGCAGGAATGAGGTGAGAGCGATGCCCCAAGAATGGAAAAAGCAGGACCAGAGCTTGGTCTATGCGCTGGATATCGGGACCCGCAGCATCATCGGCGTGGCGGGCCGGGTGACGGACGAGCGGCTGGAGGTCCTGGCGATTGAGAAGGAGGAGCACGGCCGCCGGGCCATGCTGGATGGCCAGATCGAGGACATCGAGCAGGTGGCCAGAGTGGCGCGGCGCGTCACCGAACGGATGGAGGCCAAGCTGGGCTGCCGCCTCAGCCGCGTGTGCGTGGCAGCGGCAGGACGCGCCCTGCGCACAGAGCGGGGCCACTACGCCATGGAGCTGCCCCAGGTTACCCGAATTGGCAGCGACATCATCAGCCAGCTGGAAAGCGGCGCGGTGGCCGACGCCGAGGGTCATCTTGACGGTGAGCAGGACCCCCAGCGCAGAAGCTATCTGGTGGGTTACACGGTGTCCGGCTATTTGCTGGACCGCTATCCGCTGGCCACGCTGAAGGATCATAACGGCCAGCAGCTGGAAGCGGAGGTGGTGGCCACCTTCCTGCCCAGCGAAGTGGTGGAGAGCCTGTATACCGTTATGGAGACGGCGGGGCTGGAGGTAGCCAGCCTCACCCTGGAGCCCATTGCCGCCCTCAATGCGGTGATTCCTGCGGATCTGCGGCTGCTGAATCTGGTGCTGGCGGATATTGGAGCGGGCACGACGGATATCGCCATCTGTCGGGATGGCGCGGTGGTAGGATATACCATGGCGACCACGGCGGGAGACGAAATCACGGAGACACTGATGCGCCGCTTTCTTATCGACTTCGCTACGGCGGAGCGGATGAAGATGCAGCTTGACGAGTCCACCGTTACCTATCGGGACGTGCTGGGACTGGAGCAGAGCGTCTCCGGAGCGGAGATTCAGGCCACCCTCCAGGGGGCGGCCAAGACACTGGCTCAGGAGATTGCCCAGCGGGTGACGGGCATCAACGGCGCGCCGCCCTCCGCCATGTTCCTGGCCGGCGGAGGCAGCAAATTGCTGGGACTGCGGGAGCTGGTCGCCCAGGAGCTGGGCATGGACGAACGCCGCGTCGCTCTTGCCGGCAACAACTATGACATCAGCGCGTTTTCGCGGGAGTATGAGCTCAACGATCCGGAGTACGCGACGCCCCTGGGAATTGCCGTGTCCGCGGGTCTGGGGCTGATCAGCGACAGCTACCGCATCCTCCTCAACGGCAAGCCGGCCAAACTGTTTCGCAGCGGCACGCTGACGGTGCTGGATCTGCTGATGATGAACGGGTACACCTCTTCGGATCTGGTGGGGCGTACCGGCAGAACGCTGAGCGTTACCGTGGACGGCCAGCGGCTGACCTTCCGGGGACAGAGCGCGTCGCCCTGCGTCCTCCGGCGCAACGGAGAGGACACCGCGCCGTCGGCGCTGGTGTATGCGGGAGATTCCATCGAATTTACGCCCGCTGTTCCAGGCGCATCGGCGGAGCGCACGCCGGGAGAGCTGCTGGGAGCGGATTACAGCGGCGGCGTGCTGATTAATGGCCGGCCGGCTGCGCTGGATACGCCGCTCCGTTCCGGAGATCAGGTGATTTCCACCGTTGCAGCGCCGGCAGAAGAGGAGCCGGAGGAAGAGCCGGAGGCTCCCGCGCCTGCGTGGCAGGCGGAGCCCGCCGCGCCGCCCTCCGCCAGGAAACCCCTGTTTCTCTATCTGAACGGAGAGCCGCTGGTATTGCCAGGCAGGGGGGAGCCCTACTGTCTGATGGACCTTTTGGACCGGTCCGGCATTGATTTTGAGACGCTGGACGCGCCTCTGGTGCTGCAGGTGAACGGTGCGGACTGTCCCTTCACCCAGGAGCTGCGCAATAACGATCAGGTGACCATTCGCCGCGGCCAATAATTGTCCGGCCGCCTCATATTACTGTGGGACGTGTTTGTCCCCTCGGGAAACGAGGATATTTTAGATGAAAAAACAAGTAAAGATTCTTCTGCTGGCGCTGGCGGCCGTGTGCCTGCTGACGGCCTGCAAGAAGGAGGAGGGTGCGCTGGAGGTATACACTCTGGGCGAGAGCGGAGAGGATACTGTCGTTTCACTGGACAGTCTCCTGGAAGAAGGGGAGGCAATCCTGTTTTCCGTAGACGCGCCTACCGATAAGGCCATCTCGGAAAAGCTGGATATTTCTCATACCTATCACTACCGGCAGATGGACGACCCGGCCCTTCTGGCAGAGCGGTACGTCAAGGTGCTGATGGGCGCCGAGCAGGGCTTTACCGTGATCGACGCCGAAAATCACCGGGTCACCGCGGAGCCCGCGCTGAATACGCTGACGGGCGAGGTGATTCTGGGCAAGGTTGCCACGGCCACTACGGAGGACGGCGGCAGCCGGATTTTCCGCGTGGTGGTAGGCTGGTCGGAGTACGCCCTTGCCATTCAGGTGACCTACGTGGACGGAAGAATCCTTGCGCCGGTGGAGCCGGAGGTCCCGGAGGAACCGGAGGAAGCCCCTCCCACCTCTGTGTCGGAGCAGCGGGATTACTTCAAATCTCTGAACCCCGAGCGGATTGGGCTGGAGGGGGACGACATGGATGATTACGAGGTCTTCCCGCAGCAGGGCTGGGTGCTGGTTGACGGCATCTCCTGCCGGGAGATCAACGTGTATCTGCAGGACGCCCGGAACGCCACCAATGTGTACATGGGCACCTATTACCTCAGCAGCGACCTGAGCACGCTCTATCAGAAGACGGAGGACGGGGAGATCGTTCTGCTGCCGCTCGATTGATTTTCCGGGAGGAATTCTCCGGAATACGGGAGAATCGGAACAGGGACTTCGGGGACCGGCGGACGGTCCCCTGTCCATAACCAACAGGAAAGGAGATCACGACCATGATGGAAAGCATCGCCGCCGCCAGCATGAGCATGAGTCAGGCGCAACTCGCCACGGCTTATGATACGGCGATTATGAAAAAGTCAATGGACAGCATGGAGAGTCAGGCGGAGACCCTGATTAACGACATGCTGGCCGCCGTGCCTGCGCCCAGCCAGTATGGTTTTGACGTATACGGTTGATTCTTTTTCTGATCCTTTTTCTCCCTGAGAAAAGGGATCAGAAATTTTTCAGGATTGATTTGTCAAGGTGCGCTGCGGCAGTCCTTTGGGCAGCCCGACTGCGCTGGCCTGATATCCGGCCGGGGCATCGACTTGCTTCAGTACATAAAAACCCGGAGGTTGTCTTCCCTCAACATGGGTTAAAAAAAGAGGAAAAGTTGCCGGAAAAAAGGCAACTCTCCGGAAAAGTTTTGCGGAGCGGCCCCATGGGGCCGCTCCGCTCCTGTCCTCTTTTCAGAAGCTGTACCAACAGACGAGGTGCGCGGATTGACGGGGAAAATTTTCAACCGGTAAGAAAGGAAAGCGCAGGAATCCTGACGGATTCCAGGCTTTTTTGACGCAGTCCGGACGATAAACTTTCCGTCAGGATGTGTGCTCCCGCCTGTTGGTACAGCTTCTCAGATTTCCCCATTCCTTTTTGCGTGCCCGGAACCCCGCGGGGGCGGGCCCCTCCGCCCGTCTGCCGGCCCCTGCTCTTCATCCACGAGAAAAGCTGCCGCCGGGGACAGTCTGCGGTGGAGTTCTTCAAGCGTCAGTCTCCCGGAAGAAGGGAAGGAGATTCACGGACCAGCGCAGCTCTCCGCCTGCCGCCGGGGACCGAAAAGAAGGAGGTCCGGGAATTATCAGTCAGCTACAGTTTCCCCGGTGGTGAAGGAGTGGTCGGAGTAGGGGCGGATCGCCCGGACCTTCTCCATCAGGCCGGCAAATTTCTCCGGCCGGAGGCTCTGGGGACCGTCGCACAGGGCGTGCTCCGGGTCGTTGTGAACCTCGATAATCAGACCATCCGCACCGCAGGCCGTCGCGCCCAGCGCCATGGGAGCCACCAGCTCCCAGCGTCCGGTGGCATGGCTGGGGTCCACCACTACCGGCAGGTGGGTCAGCTGATGGAGCACCGGGATAACGGAGAGATCCATGGTATTCCGGGTGGCGGTCTCAAAGGTGCGGATGCCCCGCTCGCAGAGGATCACCTGCCCGTTGCCCCCGGCCATGACGTATTCCGCGCTCATGAGCAGCTCCTGAAGGGTATTGGCCATGCCCCGCTTGATGAGCACCGGCTTGCGCAGCCTGCCCAGATCCTTGAGCAGTTCGAAGTTCTGCATGTTCCGGGCCCCCACCTGGATGATGTCGATGTCCTCAAAAAGAGGCAGATGCTTGGCATCCATGATCTCGGTAACGATGGGAAGGCCTGTGGCCTCGCGGGCCTTCATCAGCAGGCGGATGCCCTCCTCGTGGAGCCCCTGGAAGGCGTAGGGGGAGGTGCGGGGCTTGAAGGCCCCGCCCCGGAGGACCTGGGCTCCGGCAGCCTTGACGGATTGGGCCACGGAGATGATCTGCTCCTCGTTTTCCACGGAGCAGGGGCCGGCCATCACCAGAAAATGTCCGCCGCCGATTTTGGCTCCGTTGGACAGCGTGATAACGGTGTCCTGCTCATGGAATTTCCGGTTGGCGTTCTTATAGGGCTCCTGGATGCGTTTGACGGTTTCCACGATGTCCAGGGCCAGAATGCTCTCAATGTCCACCCGGGAGGTGTCGCCCACCAGACCCACAATGGTGTGGTTCTCACCCACGGACATATGCGTCTCCAGACCCATGTTGTGCAGCCAGCTGTCGAACAGCTCCACCTGCTGGCGCTCTGCGGTTTTTTTCAGAATAACGATCATGATAAAACACTCCTGCTCATAAATTTTTGGCTACAAAAAAACGGGTCTTACAGTGTTGTTTCACTGTAAGACCCGGAATGGATTTCCCCGCCGGCTTTTCGCCGCAGCAAAACAACCCTTATCTACTTCCAGCAGATAAAGGTAAAATAGTAAGCGAACAGCCTGGCCGTCATAGCAATGACCTCACCCTTTCAGAGATAGAGCTATTGTAACACGGATCTTCTCCGGTGGCAAGAGGGAAACGCAGAAAAAACGGGAAAATTTTCTGGATTTCTTTTACGAAAAGTTAACCACTTTGCCGCAATGTATGATATAATGGTCCTGTTTATTCTGCGGAATTACGGGACAATGCAGGTGGGGTGAAGAAATGAGAAATTTTGTCCGGTTTGACGGGGTCAAAAAGGTCTACCGTATGGGCGAGGTGGAGATCGAGGCTCTGCGGGACGCCACCTTTTGTGTGGAAAAGGGCGAACTGTGCGTGATCGTGGGCCCCAGCGGCGCAGGGAAGACCACGCTTTTGAATATTCTGGGCGGCATGGATACACTGACCGAGGGACAGGTCTTCTTGGGGGATGAGGAAATTTCCGCCTATAACGCCCGGCAGCTGACCGCTTACCGCCGCCACGATATCGGATTTGTATTCCAGTTTTACAACCTGGTGCCCAATCTGACGGCGCTGGAAAACGTGGAGCTGGCCGCCCAGATCTGCAGGGACCCCCTGGACGCGGCCCAGGTGCTGCGCAGCGTGGGACTGGAGGAGCGGCTGAGCAACTTCCCCGCCCAGCTCTCCGGAGGAGAGCAACAGCGGGTGGCCATTGCCAGGGCGCTGGCGAAGAATCCAAAGCTGCTGCTGTGCGACGAGCCCACCGGCGCGCTGGACTACAGCACCGGGAAGTCCATTTTGAAGCTTTTGCAGCTGATGAGCCGGAAAAACGGCATGACGGTCATCATTATTACCCATAACAGCGCCCTCACCGCCATGGCGGACCGGGTAATTCAGGTGAAGAACGGGACGGTTCTCTCTGAGAAGATCAATGACCGGCCGGTCCCGGTGGAGGAAATCGAATGGTAAAGACGCTGCTGCGCTCCGCTTTGCGGGAGATCCGGCAGAGCATGGGCCGCTATCTGGCAATTCTGGCCATTGTGGGGCTGGGCGTGGGATTTTTCGCCGGGCTCCGGGCCTGCCAGCCGGACATGATGGCCACAGGGGAGAAATATCTGCGGGAGCAGAAGCTGTACGATTTCCGCCTGCTGTCCACACTGGGCTTCACGGAGGAAAACGTGGCGGCCTTCGCCGCCCTGGAAAACGTGACGGCCGCTCAGGGCGCGGTGTTCACCGATTTCCTCACGGAAATTCAGGAGGGGCATGAGACGGTGGTGAAGGCCCACTCCATCACATCGGACATAAATACCCTGAAGCTCTCCGCAGGCCGGATGCCCGAGGCGCCCAACGAGTGCCTGGGAGACGCGAAGTATTTTCTGCCGGAGGACCTGGGCAGGGTGCTGCCGGTGCAGGAGAGCAACAGCGAGGACACCAGGGAGCTGCTGCGGTATGAGGAGTACACCGTGGTAGGACTGGCCTGGTCCCCCTGCTACCTCAACTATGAGCGGGGTACCAGCTCCCTGGGCAGCGGCAGCGTGGCAGCCTTTGTGTACATACCGGAGGAGGGCTTTGACTTCGAGGCCTATCACGAGGTGTTTCTGACGCTGGAGGACGCCGCCGCGCCCTATACGGAGGCGTATGACCAGTGGATCGACGGCCTGGAGCCGGAAATGGAGGACTTCCTGGAGGTTCAGGCCGAAGGGCGGTACGACGCGCTGTACGATGAGGCCATGGAGAAGATCGCCGATGCGGAGGAGGAAATTGCCGGCGGCTGGGACGACTACCACCGGGAGAAGGCGGACGCCGAGCAGGAGCTCTCCGACGCGTACCAGGAACTGACCGACGGCGAGGCCGACTACCAGCAGGGGCAGAAGGACTACGTCCAGGGCCAGGAGGACTACGAACAGGGCCTGCGGGACTATAACGACGGCCGGCAGAAGGTGGCGGACGCCCAGAAGGAGCTGGCGGACGCGGAGGCCGAGGTGTCCGACGGCGAACGGGAGCTCTCCGACGCCCGAAAGGAGCTGGACGACGGCTGGGCGGAGTACAACCAGGGGAAAGCCGACGCGGAGCGGGAGCTGGCGGAGGCCTGGCAGAAGCTTCAGGACGGCGAGCAGGAGTACGCCGACGGTCTGGCGGAGTATAACGACGGACTGCAAAAGCTGGAGGACGCCAGAGAGGAAATCACAAAGGGAGAAAACGGGCTTCGCAGCGGCCAGCAGGAGCTTGACGCCGGACAGGCCCAGCTGAACGCCGCCTGGGCCAGGCTGCAAAGCGGCCAGCAGGAGCTCAGCGAAAGCAGGGCGCAGCTGGACAAGGCGGAGGCGGAGCTGTCGGCGGGCTACGCGGAGTATCAGGAAGGCTATAACCGGCTGGCGGCCGCCGTGCCGCCGGGAATGACGCTGGAGCAGGCGGCGGCGGCCGATCCGGGTGTCGCGGCGGCCCTGGCGCAGCTGAACGCCGCCAGGGCGCTGCTGGATGAGAACCAGGCGAAGCTGGACGCGGGCCGCGTCCAGTATGAGGCCGGTCTGCGGGAGTACGAGTCCGGCTATGCGGAATATCAGAGCGGCGTGGCACAGCTGGCTCAGGCGGAGCGGCAGCTCCAGGAGGGCCGGGCCGAGCTGGAGCGGGGCCGGAAGGAACTCTCTGACGGCGAGAAGGAGCTGGCAGAGGCAAAAAAGAAGCTGGACGACGCCCGGAAGGAGCTGGACGACGGCTGGGCGGAGTACAACCAGGGGAAAGCCGACGCAGAGCGGGAGCTGGCGGAGGCCCGGCAGAAGCTTCAGGACGGGGAGGCGGAGTACGCCGACGGCGCGCAGGAGCTGGAGGATGGCCGGCAGAAGCTGGCGGACGGGCAGAAGGAGCTGGATGACGCCCGGCGGGAGCTGCGGGACGCCCAGCAGAAGCTGGATGACGCCAGAGACGAGCTGGACCGGGCTCCCGGCGAGCTCTCCGACGCCCGGCGGGAGCTGGACGACGGCTGGCTGGAGTACGAGGATGGCCGGGCGGACGCGGACCGGGAGTTTGCCGACGCGGAGCAGGAGCTGGCGGACGCGGAACAGGAGCTGGCGGACGCCAGGGAGGACTTGAAGGACCTGAAGCGGGCCACCACCTATGTTCTGACCAGGGACGAGAACACGGGCTATGCCTGCTTTGAGAACGATACCTCCATTGTGGCGGCGGTGTCGGTGGTGTTCCCGGTGTTTTTCTTCCTGGTGGCGGCGCTGGTGTGCATGACGACCATGAAGCGCATGGTGGACGAGCAGCGCACCCAGATCGGCGTACTGAAGGCGCTGGGCTACGCAAACGGGCAGATCATGAGCAAATACCTGTTCTATTCCGGCTCCGCCGCCCTGGTGGGCAGCGCGCTGGGGTATGTCCTGGGCGTGGTGGGGCTGCCGTGGGTGATCTGGGAGATCTACGGGATGATTTACGGCTTTGCCCCGCTGGAACACGGGGTGCTGCCGGATCTGGCGGCGGTGTCCTTCGCCTCGGCCCTGCTGTGCTCCATGGGGGCCACGTGGCTGTCCTGCCGGATGGAGCTGAAGCGGCAGGCGTCGGACCTGATCCGGCCCAAGACGCCCAGGGCGGGCCGCCGGGTGTTTCTGGAGTATATCACCCCCCTGTGGAAGCGCCTGAGCTTTCTGCATAAGGTCTCCGTCCGGAACGTGCTGCGCTACCGCAGCCGCCTCATTATGATGGTGCTGGGGATCGGCGGATGCACGGCCCTGCTGTGCACCGGCTTCGGCGTCCGGGACTCCATCGCCCACGTGGCCGACGATCAGTTCGATGAAATCACCCTCTATGACTATTCCGTCACCTTCCAGGACGGCCAGACCCGGGAGACGGCGGAGGACTATCTGGCGCGGTACGGCTGGGAAAAGGAGAACGCCCTGCTGGTCCACAGCGGCAGCGTGGACGTGCTGACGGAGAGCGGCAGCAAATCCGTTTATCTGGTGGTCTCCTCCACCGGTACGCTGGACGGCTTCCTTTCCCTCCACAGCGGCGAAGCGCCGGTATCCTGCCCCGGCGAGGGACAGGTGGTGCTGAACGCCGGGCTGGCGGAGAGTCTGGACGTGGCTCCCGGCGACAGCGTGGAGCTGCGGGACGGCACGCTGGGGTCCATGCAGGTCACCGTCTCGGCGGTCTGCGACAACTATGTCTTCAACTACGCCTATGTTTCCCCGGAGACCTTCCGCGGACAGCTGGGGCAGGAGCCGGAGTACAATACGCTGTATCTGCTGGCCCACGAGGGCGCAGACCCCTATGAGGAGGGGGCGCTGCTGCTGGAGGACGAGGATGTGGGCGCGGTGACGGTCAACGCCTCCACGCGGGAGCGGGTGGACAGCATGCTCTCCCGGCTGGACTATATCGTGGTGGTGATCGTGCTGTGCGCCGCGGCGCTGGCCTTTATCGTCCTTTACAATCTGACCAACATCAACGTGACGGAGCGGGTCCGGGAAATCGCCACCATCAAGGTGCTGGGCTTTCACCAGAATGAGGTGGCGTCCTATGTCTTCCGGGAGATCAACATGCTCTCCGTTCTGGGCAGCATTGCCGGACTGGGGATGGGCAAGGCGCTCCACGCCTTCGTGATGGAGCAGGTCAGGATCGATTCCATGACCTTTGCCTGCCGGATCGCGCCGCTGAGCTATGTGATTTCTTTCCTGATGACCATGGCGTTTACGCTGGTCATCTCCCTGGGGATGCGGCCCCGCCTGCGAAAGATCGACATGGCGGAGTCGCTGAAATCCATCGAATAGGCGGGGGAGAAGCCCCCGCCGCCCCCTGATTTTTCTTTTCGTTTCTTCCGGGGCCTGCGCGGCCCCGGACCTCCTTTGCTTCAAACACCGGGTTCAAGTGAAGAGCTGCGCTGCCCCGTGAACCACCCGTTCTTCCGGGAGACGGGTAGTGGAGGAACCCCGCCTGCCGGTCTGTGAAAGAGAAACTGCGCAGCAGGGGGGCCGTCTGACGGGAGCGACCCGGGAGCTCGCCACGCCGGAAACGGTGGGGACTGCCGGCATGGTCCGTGGGTAGACGCAGAAGGACGGCAGGTTCTGATGGGCGCTTGCCGGAGGACGGAGAACCACGTTGCGCCCATAAATAACCCCCGCAATACAGGGGATTCTTAAGGGACGGAACGTCCCTTAAGGGCGCTTCCGGTACTTTTCCCGCAAAGGAAAAGTACAGATCGCCCCCGCCCCCGGCAGGGGCGAATCTGAGAAAAAGCGGAGGCGGCCCCAGGGCCGCAGATCAAACGAGGGGCAGGGCCGCAGCCCCGCCCAGGGAAAGGAGCCGCCATGTTCCGGAGTCTCCATATGAAGCTGGTTTTAATCATGCTGCTGCTGATTACCTCTCTGATGACGGTGGTGGGCGCATTTATGATGACGAACATCACAGGCTTCTATATCAACGAATTCTACGATCAGGTCCGGTCCGTTTTTGACGCCTCCAACCCTGCCAACACCGCCTTCGTCAACAGCCTCCGCCTGGAGGCCGCCCAGCCGGACGGCGTGCAGACCATCCAGGAGATGATCGAGGCCAAGGCCGGCGACCTGGGGCTGAACTCCAATACCCGCAATTACTATATCCTTGACGGCCGCACCGGCGCGTTTCTGGGGGGCAGCGACGGCCAGTCGGGACTGGAAAGTCTGCAATCCACCCCCAACCTTCTGTCCGCGCGGGCCAGTATCGCCTCCGGCAGTCAGGACGTGGGCGCGGAAAGCGACATTACCGCCAATTATATGGACGTGGCCATCCCCATTGTGGGCGGAGAAAACGCCTATATCATTTATATCTATGACAACCGGGATACGGTCAATTCCCTGAACAGCCAGCTGTTCCTGATTATCGTTCAGGCGCTGCTGGTGGGCCTGCTGATTTCCGTACTGCTCAGCTTCCTGCTCAGCAAGACCATGATTATCCCCATCGAACGGCTGACCGGGCGGGCGGAGCAGGTGGCCGCCGGTGATTTCGGCACAACGATTGAGGTGGAGTCCTCCGATGAGATCGGCATCCTGACCAACACCTTCAACGACATGGCCGCCGTCCTCCAGGACACGCTGGAGGAGGTGGCCAGCGAGCGGAACAAGCTGGACACCCTCTTCCTCCACATGACCGACGGGGTGATTTCCTTTGCCAGCGACGGGGCCATCCTGACCAGCAATCCCTCCGCCAGCCGGATGCTGGGGAGGGAGGTGTCGTTTTACGATTACGACGCCCTCTTCGGGCAGGAGCTGCCGCTGAAAGCGGTGATGAGCCTCCAGCGGCCCAACTTTGCATCCCGTGAGCTGACGGTGGGGGAGCGGATTCTGGAGCTGTACCTGGCTCCCGTCTCCGACGGAGAGGGCGGCGGGGCCATGGCGGTGATGCACGATGTGACCGCCCAGCGGAAGAATGAGGAAATGCGCAAGGAGTTCGTGGCCAACGTGTCCCATGAGCTGCGCACCCCCCTCACCAACGTCCGCAGCTATGCGGAGACCATCCGGGACATGGAGGACATCCCCCGGGACATGGAGAACGGCTTCCTGGATATCATTATCAGCGAGACGGACCGCATGACGCGGATCGTACAGGACCTGCTGACCCTCAGCCGCCTGGACTCCGGCCGGGCGGAGATCAAAATGGTCCGCTTTTCCCTCTATGACGCGATTGAATCGGTGTGCCGGGCGGTGGAGCTGGAGGCCCATCGCCGGGGACATACGCTGCTGCGCCAGTATGGCGACACCCTGCCCATGATCGTGGGGGACCGCAACCGTCTGGAGCAGGTCATGATGAACGTGGTGGGCAATTCCATCAAGTATACTCCCGACGGCGGCACCATCACCGTGGACGCCGGCGTCCGGGGCAGGCAGGTGTGGATCGAGGTTTCCGACACCGGCATCGGCATTCCCCAGAAGGACCGGGAGAGGATCTTTGACCGGTTTTACCGGGTGGACAAGGCCCGCTCCCGTGAGAGCGGCGGCACCGGTCTGGGATTGTCCATTGCACGGGAGATCGTGCTGCGCCACCACGGCACTATTGCCCTGACCTCCCATGACGGCCCCGGCACCACCGTGCGGATCATGCTCCCCATCCGGCAGCCGGAGGAGGCGCGCCATGAGTAAAAAGCGGATGAGGGATCATTTGCAGAATCTGGCGCTGGTGCTGCTGACGCTGTCTGCGCTGCTCCTGTTCGGCCGCCTGCTGCTGTTGCAGAATATCCGCCTGCCGGAGCAGACGCTGTTTTCCGCGGCCCCCTCCTCCGACGGGCAGGAGGAGAACGCGCTGCCGGAGGCCATGTTTCCCGCCGTCAGTCTGATGATTACCGGGGACAGCCAGTATGGCCGCTTCGGCCGGCTGTGCCTCCGGGCGGACGACGATGTATTGCAGTCCGTGACCTCGCTGTTTCAGGAGGCGCTGGGGTCCGCCAGCCTGACCGGGCAGGCGGAGGACGACGCGCTGCGCTCGGCGCTGGATGGGCCGGGACTGTATCTGGAGCCGGTGTGCGGCCGGCTGCCGCTGGAGGCGGTGGCGGTCTGGCTGGGGGGTGAGACGGAATTTGACCTGACGGTCCAGGCCATGGCGCTGACCGCCGGGGAGGGGGATTCCGCGTCCCTGTACCTGCTGGACGGGGAGGGCGGCATTTTCTCCTGCGGCACGGCGCTGCCGGCCTCGGCGGTGCGGTCTGTCTGCGACGGCTTTCCCCCCAACGGGGCCTATTTTTCCTATGAGACGGGCTACAGCGCCCTGGAGCCCTACACCGTGCTGCGGCGGGAAATCGACGCGCTGCCGGACGTGCAGGCGGAGCTGCCCGCAGGCTACTCCGCCTATAACCTGCTGACCGCTCTGGATTTCAACGCCCACACCCTCTCCCGCTACACGGAGAGCAGCGGCGCGGAGGTGGTGGAGGAGTCGCCCCGGACGCTGCGGATCAGCCCGGATGGCGGCGTGACCTTCACCAGCCGGGGCGAGAGCGGCCTGCCCCTCTACCGGGTTTCCGGCCAGGGGATGCGGGAGACGCTGGCCGCCGCGTGGCGGCTGGCCGAGGCCCTGACGGAAGGCACCGGCGCGTCGCCGCTGCACCTCTGGTCTGTGGAGGAAGGGGAGGAGGAGACGTCGGTTTCCTTCTGCTACCAGGCGGGAAGCGTTCCGGTCCGGTTTTCGGATGAAAGCGCCGCGCTGACGGTGACTTTCCGCGGCGGGAGCGTGGCGTCCTTCGCCTACCGCTGCCGGATGTACACGCCGCTGGAGGAGGAAGAGGCCACAAGACTGATTCCCGTCAACATCGCGCAGGCCATTGCCGCTGCCCATCCCGGCGCAAAGCTGTCTGTCGGTTATAAGGACGACGGCTCCGGGCGGCTGGCCGCCCAGTGGCTGCGCTGACCGCCCCGTGCAACGAAAGGGAGAGAAGTATGGAGACCTGCCGCCTGAAAAATATTGCCATCGTCATATTGCTCCTGTTCAATGGCTGCCTCCTGCTGACGGTGGGTCATCAGAAGTTCCAGTCGCTGCGGGCGGAAAACCGCGCCGAAGGACAGCTGCGGGAGCTGTATCAGGCGAGCCGGCTGACATTGAATGAGGATATCGATCTGTTCCGGAAGCCCCTGGGGCTTGTGGCGCTGTCCCGTCAGGCGGAGACGGAGCAGGCCATTGCCTCCACGCTGCTGGGCGGCGGCGCCGTCTCCACCAGCCAGGGCGGCGGAATCTACAGCTATGAAGCGGGCGGGGGAACCATTCAGTTTCGCGCCGGAGGCAGCTTTTACGGCGCCCGGCTCAACCTGCCGGTGGAGGACATCGAGGCCTTCGCCGGGGAGTTCTGCCGCCGGTTCAGCTATGAGACGCCCCGGCTCCAGGTGGAGGACGGGACGGGAAGCGTCTACGCGGGGCAGCTGGTGAACGGCGTGCGGGTGACGAATTGCGGCGTGGAGATGTTCTTTGAGCAGGGCCGGCTGACCTCCGTTACCGGCGCGCACGTGGGACTGGAGGGAGCCGCCGTCGAGGAGGGGGCGCAGATGACCTGCGTGACCGCCCTGATGAAGTTCCTGGATTACCGGAACGCCTCCGGCGTGGTGTGCAGCGAGGTGGTGGACGCCCGGTGCGTCTATCAGCTTCAGGGCGCCGCTCAGCCCCGGCTGCTGCCTTCCTGGGAGATCGAGACGGATACCTATACCTACTACGTTGACGGCAGAACGGGAGAGGTCAGCGGGAGATAATCTTTTTGCCTGAAAGAAAAAGTATCGGCGGTCTTTCCCGGAAACGGGGAAGACCGCCTGGCTTTGTACGCTATAATCCCAGCAGGTGGGTGGCAAACTGAAAGTAGATGAGCAGGCTCAGCACGTCTACGATGGTGCTGATAAAGGGAGCGGCCATCACCGCCGGGTCCAGTCCGATCTTCTCCGCCAGCAGAGGCAGCAGGCACCCCACCACCTTGGCGCAGAACACCGTACACACCAGCGTCAGGCAGATCACCAGGGCCACAAGGGCGGTCACTTCCGCGTTTTGCAGCAGCAGCCGGTCCACCACCAGCAGCTTGACAAAGTTTCCCGCCGCCAGCAGCGCGCCGCACAGCAGGGCAACCCGGCTCTCCTTCCATACCACGCTGGCCAGGTCGCCGAAGTCAATCTCATTGAGGCTCAGTCCGCGGATCACGGCCACGCTGGACTGATTGCCGCAGTTGCCCCCGGTCCCCATGAGCATGGGGATGAAGCCGATGAGCACCGAACAGGCCGCCAGAGAACCCTCAAAGCTGGAAATGACCACCCCGGTAAAGGTGGCCGACAGCATCAGCAGCATCAGCCAGGGCAGACGGCTTTTCACCGTCTCCCACACGCCGGAGCGGAGATAGGGCTTGTCCGTCGGCGTAATGGCCGCCATCAGCTCAAAGTCCTCGGTGGCCTCCTCCTCCATGACGTCAATGGCGTCGTCGATGGTAACGATGCCCACCAGCCGGTTCTCCTTGTCCACCACCGGCATGGCCAGAAAGTCGTACTTGCTCAGGCTCTGGGCCACGTCCTCCCTGTCCTCCATGGTGGCGGCGGAGATGACGTTGGTCTCCATGATCTCTTCGATCGCGTCCTCCTGGTCCGCCAGCAGCAGGGTGCGGATGGACACCAGACCCAGCAGGTGGCGGCTGGGGTCGGTGACATAGCAGATGTTGATGGTCTCCTTGTCGATGCCGGTGCGGCGAATGCGCTTGAGGGCGTCGGCGACGGTCATGTCCCGCTTCAGGTCCACAAATTCGGTGGTCATGATGGACCCGGCGGAGTCCTCGGGGTATTTCAGAATTTCGTTGACGCTGCGCCTGGTCTCCGGGTCGGTGTGCCGGAGAATGCGCTTGACCACGGAGGCGGGCATCTCCTCAATCAGGTCAACGGTGTCGTCCACATACAGCTCGTCCAGCACTTCCTTCAACTCCGTATCGGAAAAGGTCTGGATGAGCAGCCCCTGCTCCTCCGGGTCCATCTCCACGAAGGCCTCGGCGGCCAGCTCCTTGGGGAGGAGGCGGTAGACCAGGGGGAGGCGGTCCTCGGGCAGCTCCGCCAGAATGGCGGCGATGTCGGCGGGCTCAAAGAGAAGGAGCATTTCCCGGACTTCCTGCCATCGTCTTCGGGAGGAGAGTTCCTCGATTTCTTCCATAATCCGGCTGTTTTCCAGATCCAGCATGGCAACTCCTCCTTTCCCGGCGGCGCCGGGCGCCGCCTCCGCTTTTTCTTTTCAGATTCGCCCGGGGCGGGGTGGGGGGTACTTTACCCGAGAGGGAAAAATACCTGCGGGCCCGTCCGCTGCCTTGCGGCGCTTTTGCGCTGAGGCCGCCTCCGCGGCCCCGCGGGAGCCGCAGAGGCCCCGGAAAAGATCACAGCCGGTTCACCACCGGAATGACCATGGGACTCCTCCTGGTATGTTTAAAAAGATAGCCGCTGATGGCGGATTTAACCGTGCTCTTCAGCTCCGCGGTATCCCGTCCGCCCTTGCCAAGGGCAGACAGCGCGGCGGAGGACGCTACCTCCCCCAGCTCCCGCATCAGATCCTCGGATTCCTTTACATAAATAAACCCGCGGGTAATAATCTCCGGCTCGTGCATGAGCTGTCCGTGCTGGAGATTCAGAATCACCAC
The DNA here is from genome assembly GCA_910587505.1 of uncultured Oscillospiraceae bacterium. Lineage (GTDB taxonomy): Bacteria > Bacillota > Clostridia > Oscillospirales > Oscillospiraceae > Pelethomonas. The sequence goes on from CAJULD010000007.1 coordinate 89,134, forward strand.
CACCATGCCGTCCTCGGCGAGAATCTTCCTGTCCCGCAGGACCACCGCGCCCACGTCGCCTACGCCGCTGCCGTCCACCAGTACGGAGCCGGAGGGAACGGGCGCTTCCGCCAGCTTGATGGTCCTGGTGGTCAGCTCGATCACGCTGCCAATGTCCGCCAGAACAATATTTTTCCGGTTCATCCCCATTTCCATGGCCAGGTTCATGTGGCGGCGGAGCATCTTCTGCTCGCCGTGGAGGGGAACGAAGAACCGGGGCCGGGTCAGGGCATGGATGATCTTCAGCTCCTCCTGGCAGGCGTGGCCGGAGACATGGAGGGGATCGGAGCGGTCGTAGATCACGTCCACGCCCTTCCGGAACAGCTCGTTGATAACCCGGCCAATGGTTTTCTCGTTGCCGGGAATGGCGGAGGCGGAGATGATGACCCGGTCTCCGGGACCCACGTCGATCTGCCGGTGCTGGGAGAAGGCCATACGGTAAAGGGCGCTCATTTCCTCCCCCTGGCTGCCGGTGGTGACCAGAACCTGCTGCTCCAGCGGCAGGGACCTGATCTTGTTCAGGTCAAGCACGGTGTTTTTGGGCAGCTTCATGTACCCCAGCTCCGTGGCCACCTTCATGATGTTTTCCATACTGCGCCCGGAGACGGCCACCTTCCGCCCGCAGGCGGCCGCGGCGTCGATAACCTGCTGGATACGGTGGACGTTGGAAGCGAAGGTGGTGACGATGATTCGCTGCCGGCAGCCGGTGAAGAGCCGGTCAAAGGTCTTGCCCACAATGGACTCGCTCATGGTATAGCCCGGCCGCTCCACGTTGGTGGAGTCCGCCAGCAGAGCCAGCACGCCCTCCTTCCCCAGCTCGCCGAAGCGGCCCAGATCGATCACGTCTCCGTCGATGGGGGTGGAATCGATCTTGAAATCGCCGGTGTGGATGATGACGCCCATGCTGGTGTGAATGGCGAAGGCCACGGAATCGGCGATGGAGTGGTTCACGTGGATGAATTCCACGTAGAACTTGCCCACCCGGATCATCTCGCCGGCCTCCACAGTGACCAGCCTGGTCTGCCTGGCGAGGCCGTGCTCCTCCAGCTTCAGCTTGATGAGCCCCGCCGTCAGGCGGGTGCAGTACACCGGCATGTTCACCTGCCGGAGGATATAGGGAATGGCCCCGATGTGATCCTCGTGGCCGTGGGTGATAAACAGGCCCCGGATGCGCGCCCTGTTCTTCACCAGATAGGTTACGTCGGGAATCACCAGGTCAATGCCGTACATGTCCCCGTCCGGGAAGCCCATGCCGCAGTCCACGACAATGATCTCTCCGCCGTGTTCGTACACGGTCATGTTCTTGCCAACCTCGTTGAGACCGCCAAGGGGAATAATTTTCATTTTTTCTGCCAAAATATTGCACTCCTTTTTGTGATATCAATCAAATTTCTGGATGAAAAGCGCAACACAAACAGACGGGAAGAGCCTCCTTTTTTCAACCGCACCTCGCATCATGGGTTGCCGGGAAGCCTCTGCCCGCTTATGGATGACTTTTCGATGCTGCGCCGCCCGCGGCGCACAGCATAAAGATATTTATCACAGGCCCGCCCGCAGCGGCCTGGGAAAAACAGGAAAGGAGGCGCGGCATACCGCGCCGTAAGCCATTTGATATAGTATACCACAGCTTTTCCCAAAAGTATACATAAATTTTCCAGCCGCTGCGGAAAGGGCGGCAGAGGGATTTTCCGCCAAGTCACAGCGGAACCTGCATTCACAATCATTGGACGCCGTCTGGAGGGCCTTTTTTCCGCGGCGTGTACGTCGTTTTTCGCGCTAAGCCGGCATTTGCCGGCCCACGGGGGAAAAACCTTTACGCGAAGCGGGCGGCGAATTGTGTGCTACAGGCCACAAATGCGGCGCAAAGCGAAGCGGGACCTGTTCAAAAAAGTGGCGCAGCCACTTTTTTGACACGCAAAAGACAAGACCGCCTGTGGCAGTCTTGTCTTTTGTGCCTGGCAGACTCTATAGACGCCGGTGTGCCGCGGGCGCATCAGTAACGGAGTTCTCCATTGATCGCCATCAGGCATGTTTCCAACGCGCCGCGCCCCTCTTCCGGCACAATATCAGGGACGGTCCCGGAAGTGCCGTTGCAGGTTCCGTCTAAGTTAAACGACAAATATGTCTCATACGCAACGATCAACCCCGAATAGGGAAGTGCCATATAATAGGGCGCAGCACCTTTCCCGCTTCCTCCGGTGTTCGTGCCGACCAGCGTTGCAAATCCCGTCTCCTTGCAAAAGCAAACGAAACTTTCCGTCGCAGAGTAGCAGTATTTGTCAACAAGTACCCATATCTTTCCATGAAATCTATCCGGCACATCCTCGCCGGTAAAAGTCATCTTTGGGACTTTTAAAAATGTATCCATGCCAGTTACCATGTCCGGCGAAATATAAGGGAAGTCTTCCTGCCATGAATCATCGGTATAGCGTGTAATAAAACCCCGGCTTTTATCAAATTCAGGATCCAGCATCAGATTCAGCGACCCAGACCTGGCTGCCCAAAGCTCAATATATTCATATCTCTGCTGTGCCTGTGCCAGAAATGGCACAATTCCCAACATCCAGCCACCTTCATCTCCACCTCTATTTCCACGGACATCTATGATGAGATGTTCTTCCTGAGAGATACCTGAGAAAAAGTCCTCAAGCCTGGTCTGCGCAGCGTCATCCCACTGGCTGAAGGATGCAATTCTCAAATAAGGGACTCCTCCCTCTACATATCCAGTAAGCAAATGTTGCGATATAGGCTTCAATTTGTCTATGCTGACCCGCTCGCCCTCCTCTGAATCAGAATTGGAACCGTCGTAACCCCAGGGTGGAAGCTGTTGTATATGTTTATTAAAATATCTGTAGGAAAGCTCTGATTTAGGATTGCTAACAAGTTCAAATTTTTTTTGTGTATGAGCACTTTCGGAATTCTTGAAGAGGTCAAGCAGATTGACACGAGACTGAACCGAAACCAGAAACAGATGGCCAACAGACTGAAATTCTCGCAGACAGTCGTCAATCGCCTGGAGAAAGCAAGCTTGCCCAATATATCCATAGGAGGCGTGACCGTCCAGGACCTGGCGGTAATCCGCCTTTACTTCTTCCCAGTCGATCCCCAATTCCC
>CAJULD010000008.1 GCA_910587505.1 uncultured Oscillospiraceae bacterium
TCTTCTCAAATTTTCCTTGCATCACCTACTTGACTTTATACCATTAGACTTTCTGGCGCTTGGGATGGTGGAATTATACCATGTTTCGAGGAAATTTTTTGTAAAAACAGAGGGACAATCGTTAATTTTCAGTAGAATAATGGCCGTCAGAGAATGTAAAGATACAATCCTCGGGTTCCCCGATGTACTCCACGCTCCCGCCCTCGTTCCGGTCGGCCTCGCCGTATTCGACGAACACCGGAGAGATGGTCCACAGGCCGGTTCCATCCTCGAAAAACACGTTGAACCAGTTGTATTCCTCGGCGGACAGCTCGGAGAGGAAGTCATAGAGCTGCTGATCCGTCACTCCGGCCATAAACTCCTTAGTGGTTTCGATATAGGCCCAGGTTCCAATCCGCTCCGTTTTGAACCCATTCATTACCGGGCGGGTCTGAACATCAAGCGCCAGCAGCGGGTTTACAGCACTTGCCGCCTGTCCGGGCTCCTGGGGGGGCTCTGTGGGCTCCTGCGGCTCGGCAGGGGTATTCCCCTGGGTACTGGCCTCCGGGCCTAAAACGGGCCCCTGTGCGGGCTCCTGCGGCTGTTCCGGCGATACGCTCTGGGTGGTGGGTGGTTCCGGCTCCTGCGTCCGCTCCTGGTGCAGTGAGCTGTCATAGCTCCGCAGGAACAGGATGAAGCCCAGCACAGCCACGATAACACCGGCCAGGCAGATGGATTTAGCCGCCGTTTCCCGATGCCGGAGGGCCGCTATGAACCAGGCCGCGCCGGACACGGCGGCCAGGAGGACACCGGTGGTTGTCATGATGCTGAAAATAGTCGCTAATCTGTTCATAATCGTTCTCCTTTGTCTGTGGTATGCCGTATGGTATGGGGCTCATAAGGGACTCCCATCATGCGGCCCTGGTTCTTGCATGGTACAAGTACCATGCAAGTATCATGCTTACATGATACACCTACCGGACTATGTGCGCCAGTAGCTTTCCTTTGTCAGATTATCCATCGCCTGCGGGGGGCCGGTCACGGACGGTTTGTCCATGAGGTAGAGGATGCCCTGCACCAGCGCATCAACGGTGTCCTTGAAGGTGCCCTTGGGGAAAATCAGAAGGTCCCGGATCAGGTCATTCACCCAAGGCGCCTCCTTGGGGTCCGGGAACCAGATATTGCCCGCCTCGAAGTATGGGGTGATGGAGATGGCCCGCTCCTCCTTGCTGCCTTTGGGGTTGAACTCCACCATGCCGGGAATCTCCTTCTTCAGCAGATCCACGATGGCGGGGCCGTTAGCCTTGTTCTCCACCACCTTGGCCCGAGCCCTGGGCCACTTCCCGGAGAGACGGCGCACCGCCGCCACGCTCTCGGTGAACGTCATTTTATCGTTCTCCAGGTCCAGGATGTAGATATTGCTCCCGGCCCGCGCCATGATGAATCCGGCCACCTTGGCGCTGCCCTCGCTCTTGGTGAAGGCCATATCCCAGGATTGGATAATCATACTCAGGTAGGGGAGGCTTTTCTTTGTAAACTGCTGGTTCATCCAGTCCCGCTTGAAGATGATGCCCTCCGCCGGGGCGGGGGTCTGCTGGAACTGTCCGGCATACTGGACGGAGCCCATGCTTTTCTTCAGACCCTCCAGCACGTCCTTGTCGAAGCGGGCCGCGTTCAGGAGGTCCCCCTGCTCCCGCACCACCTCCCGCTTGCTGATAGGGTAGGTGATCACTGTGCGCTCCTCGGCTTCAGCTGGAAGGCACAGGTGGGTGTAGCCCAGGCCCTCCGAGAGCACATAGCCGGTCAGATCGCTCTCGTGGAGCCGCTGCATGATGATGATAATCGCGCCGGTCTTGGGGTCATTCAGACGGGTCTGGAGGGTGTTTTTGAAGAAGTTGATGCTGTTCTGCCGCTCTGTTTCGCTGTTGGCCATAAGGGGATTCTGGGGATCGTCGATGATGATCACATCGCCACCTTCGCCGGTCAAGGCGCCTCCGACGCTGGTGGACATCATCATGCCCTGGTGGTCGTTTCGGAACTCGTTCTGGCGGTTCACATCGTCCTTCAGATGGAAGCGGTCACTCCAGTTTGTCTGGTACCAGATGCTGCGGATAATATCACGGGAGAGGATGTTGTGCTTCCGGGAGAGGTTATCGGAATAGCTGACCTTGATAAAACGCTTCTCTGGAGCCTTCAGCCAGGTCCAGACGGGATAGCTGACGGTGGCGTGGATACTTTTCATGTGCCGCGGCGGAATATTGATGATCAGGCGGTGGATTTGCCCGAGGTTGACGGCCTGGAGGTGCTCGCTGATGAGGTCGGTGTGCCAGTTCTCGATGTAGGTGGTGCCCGGTTCGATGACCGGCCAGGCTTGGCGGATAAACTCAGATAGGCTGCGCTCCGCCCGCTCCTTCTTGATGGCGGCCTGCAGCGCATCCGGGTCAAACGCCCTACTCTGGATGAAGTTTGCTAAGGAGTTGCTCAAGGTTCCCCAGCTCCTCATCAGACAGGCCGGATAGGTCGAGCCCGTTCCCCGGCTTCACCGACACCTCGCCACTGTGCCGGACCGTAGTCTCGCCGCCGATCTCCTGGCGCTCTGTGCTTTCCCCGCGGCTCAACCGCTCGATCTTCACCCCCACATCCACCATGCGGACCATATCAGATGCGGCGATTTCCTCTTCCTGCATAGTCAGGAGCCGCCGCATGGCCTTTTTCAGCATTTGGGCGGCAATCGCCGCATGGTTCTCGTGCATCTTCAGGATTTCCGCCTCGCCCTTTTCCTTCAGACGGCGGAGGATATACAGGTCGTATGCCTCGCACCGCTCCACCCACTGAAAGCGGGCACTCAAAGGCTCCAGGGTTTTCCGGCTCAGGCCCAGCTTCTTGGCAAGGCCCCGAATGCTGCGTTCACGGGTAAAATCCAGCCGCGGCAGGTCCCCGGTAGCTGACGGGGCAATGTACCGCATATCCCGGTAAGCGCAAAACTTCTCGTACTGCTGTACGGTTTCCCCGGTTATCTGCTCCCACGGTTCGGCGGATGGCTCCTGGGGACGTTTGTTATTCGCCATGTTCCTGTGTCCTCCTTTCCGGTCTAAAAAATAAGCGGGGGATCACTCCCCCGCCCAGCGGCCTACACACTCGGGTCAAACAGATCTGTGCAGGCGATCTTGGCTCCGTCCCGCTCGCAAACCACGCTCACATCGCCGGTCAGGGCGATGTAGCCCTTTACGATCAGGTCGCAGTAGCGGGGGTCCAGCTCCAGCGTGTAGCAGCGACGGCCGGTCATTTCCGCCGCCCGGAGGGTGCTGCCGCTCCCGCCGAAGAAGTCAATGACCAAGTCGCCGGGCTTGGTATTGTTGTTGATGGCCCGGATCGCCAGCTCCACGGGCTTCTGGGTGGGATGGTCCACATGGGCGTCCTTGGTGACCTCCCAGGTGTCCGTGGTCTTGCCGTCCGGCTGGAACAGGTACACGCTGCGCCCCTTCTGCAGCCGAATCCGGCGTATCTTTTTACCCTTGGGCGGATCGCTGGTCAAATAGAGCTTGTTGCCCTCGCCGTCCGTGATCACGATGCCGCCGGTAAGGGTGGTGGCGGCCCCGTCCTCGTCCCGGAGGGTCGCTTTCCATGTGGTGCTCTGGGTGCGGTCGCCATACCAGTGCGCCGTGTGGCCCGCTTTCTCGGCATAGAAGCAAGGCTCGTGGTTCCAGTGGTAATTAGCGTGGCCCATGACAAAGTTGTTTTTCACCCAGATGATGTACTGTTTTTCGATGATCCCGGCAGCCATCATGGCATCTTCAAAATCACGCCTGGAGCTGCTCGCGTGCCAAATATAGAAAGCCGCTTCCTCCGTGGTGTGCTTCACATAGTTCCTGAAGGCCGGAATCAGAAGCGTGTTCAAAAGGCTGTCGCCAGTCAGCGTGTCGTTCATAATGCCATCATCGAACCGGCCGCTGATGCTGACATAGGACACACCATAGGGCGGGTCGGTGTTCACGAGCTCTGCCTTTTCACCCTGCATGAGCCGTTCCACGGTGGCCTCGTCGGTGGCGTCGCCGCAGATCAGGCGGTGAGCCCCCAAGTGCCAAATGTCCCCGGCCTGGGTGATGGTGGGCCCTTCCTCCGGTTCGGCAGCGTCGGCCTTGTCATCCTCAACATCCTCGGCAACCTCACCGGCCTTTTCCAGCGCGGCGATGATATCGCTGATGTCCTCATTGGAGAAGCCGGTCAGCTCCATGGGCACATCGTCTCCGATCTCCTTGATCAGATCCACCAGACGCTCGTTGTCGATGGTGGAGAGCTCTGCCAAGCGGTTATCCGCAATCAGGTCGGACCATTCCTCGGCCTCGGTGGCGTACTCCTGGAAATCGGCCGGCACCTGCTTCCAGCCCTTGCGCTGCGCCGCCATCAGACGGCCGTGTCCCTTGGTAATGAAGCCGCTGCGCTTGCTGATGGTGATGGGCTGCCGCCAGCCGGTGGCCTGGATGATGTTGCCCAGCACGTCAGCCTGCTGCTCGCTGTGCTGGTTCGGGTTCCGGGGGTTCGGTACCGCCTCCTCGATGGCGATCAGCGCATCGTGGGAGCAGAACACCGGAATGCCGTCAGCGGTGACGGCCCGTGGCTCCGCCTGGGTACTGTAGTCCAGCTTGGCAGGCGGCTCTTGTGGTTTGCGTTTTGCCATTTGTTCAGTCCTCCATAGTAACATTTTAGCACTCTTGAAATGCCCTGTCAGTGCCCGGTTTTTGTCCTGCGGGGTTTTTGCGTCATGTTAGTCAATGCGGAGTCCATCAATACCGAAGATAAGGGCAGTCAGGTGCTTCATAGCGATATTGATGTCCCGGTAAATGGTGCGCCGCTCAATGCCGAAGGTTTCAGCAATCTCCTGGGGGGTAGGTTTGGGATCGTTGATATAGCTGGCCATCACCACCTTGTAGCGTCGGGTGGCCTCCTCGGTACCGTTCAGGTCACAGTCGATCCGGTAGTATTCCATCATCTTATCGATGTGCCGGAGGATGATGGCGGTCCGCTCCTGGCTACGCTTGATGCTCTCAATATAGAGCCCGTCGCGGTAGCTGAACTCATCCAAGTCATCCAAAATACTGATTGCGCTCTCGGTGGGCCGCTTGCCGCTGGGTTTCTTCTCAGAACTGACACCCTCGTTGACGTGAGCCCGGAAGCGGCGGTAGTTCTTCAGGAGGAGGCGAGTGTTATGGAGCCGCCGGTCGTATCGGTCCTTTTTGGCCTGGCGCCTTTGGCCCTCAATGTACTCCGCCCCCGCCTTTACACCGGCCTCCACGCCCTGCTGGATAGCCTGCTCCATGATCCTGGAAGCGACACTGGCATACATAAAGCCGGCGGCCCCTGCGTTGTCTGTGCTCTTCATTGCGCTCCTCCTTGAAACTGGTCTCTTACCCCTGACGGCCCCCACAGGCGGCCTGTGGGGGCTCTTGCGGCTGGGGTGGGGTCATTCCCCCAACCGCATCACTTGGGGCCGCCAGCGCCACCGACAGCCCCAACAGCGCGGCGATTTATCAGGTGCCCTTCACCCAATGCGCCCGGATCGGCTTAGGCGGCTTCACGGGCTCGGTTGTATACTCGACGGTGACGATGCGCTGATAGTGGATGGTTCCGCCGCACTCCCCGCACTCAGTTGTGTCCTCGTCGCTGCGCTCAAAGGAGGCCGAGTCAATGTTCCCGCAGTAGGGGCAGATGATATTCGGCTCAAACTCCCTCGGCTCCGGGGAAGCACTCAGGCTGGTAGCGAGAGGGCGGACGCCAGCATACCCATCCTTGCGGTTCAGGATGCCGACTCTGAACTGCTGGCCAGCAACATCCAGCACTCTCCCAATTTTGGGGGTGGCATCTATGGTGCCGATGCAAGGATATTTCGTTTCATCAAACCCCTGCTTGGGCCAGTTGGTGATATCGTACAGTTTGATCATTCATCTTCCTCCATTCCCATCTTCCGAAGCCGCTCCTGGTGGAGAGCCTCGGCCTTAGTGCTCTCGGCCCTGGCAATCTCCGTGTTGTGAAAATCGCAGTAATCGGTATCCGGCTCGACATGGTTGGCGCAGGCATCGCACATGGGGCGGTCGCAGGTGTTCAGCCTCGGCACCCACTTCTTCAGAATCCGCCGGCCGTTCAGAGTTCCATAGATGGGCTCCATGGCCCGGTGATCGCACAGCTTGGTGGAGGGCCTGCCGCATTTGTAGCAGGGCGGGGGCTTAGGTTTCCCCCGGCCCCTGCTGCACATGAAGCCCACCATCTTCCCCTTGCTGAAAAAAGGCTCACAGGGCATCGGAATCACCGCCCCTGAAGAAGTCCACGATCCGCCGGAGGATGCTCCGATCCTTGGCGGGGGTGTAGGGGGCATCTACCGCGCTCTCAGCGGGCTGAATATGTATCTGCCACATCCTTTCAGCCTCCCGCTGCCTGGCGGCAGCCTGATTCTCCAGGGCTGTCACCCGGCGCTCCAGCTGCCGGAGCTGTTTCTCTTTGCGCTGACTCATTGGCCTTTTCCTCCATTCGTTTTAGTCGTTCAACGATATGCTCCATGCTCTGCCGGACGCTGGAAATATCCTCCGGGCACTTTCTGGTGAGAGCTGCGTCCAGCTCTCCGGCAATGCCCTTTCCCGAGTATCCCCAAATCCCGTGTTTCTCCAAGACCTGCATGATCGCCTTGTGCGCCTCGTACTGCTGCTGGAATCCGCGCAACTGCTCAAGTTCTTTTTCAAGCCTGGCGTTGTCCTGGACCATTTTCGCCTTGATAGAATTAGCAAGGTGCCTGTTTTCCCGCTTCCCAGCGAGATATTCCTCGAAATACTGCCGCTTTTCGGAAAAAAACGGGTAGCGGTCGCTGTCGAGGCGGGAGAAGATGATGTAGAGCAGCATCTCCGGGCTGTACTCGATTTTTCGGAAGATGGCCTTTTTCCTTGTGGTGATGGTCTTTTTCTCCGGATCGTAGTACATGAGGCCGACGCTCTCTGGAAGCTCCGTCCTATCTATCATCCACTTGGGGCATACGATGTAAAGGCAGTTGCACAGCTCCTCATAGGTGTAGAATTTAGCGTCCCGCAGGAAATCGCTCCGGCTGATTTTCACCTCGTAGCCAGTAAAGCATGGGTTGGTCCAGCTTTTGCGGACGGCCAAGCCATCGAGGATTTTCAGGCCGCCGGGCATGGCAAGCTGGGTGGGTCCGCTCTTGACCTCTGTCAGAAAGAAGTCCTTCCAGTGCTTCTCAGCCAGGGCAATCTTGATGGCGGTGGCAGTTACCTTTTCCAGCATGACTACTCCGCCCCCTCCCGTAGCCATGTGGCAATGCATTCCCCACACGGGACTGTGCAGTCCGCTTCTTTCCTCCAGTACGCTTTGGGACAAAAGCGGCAGCTGTTCGCATTGAGCTCCACCACCATCTCCTCCGGGGTTTGACAGGCCCTGATCTTGTCAAAGCGTGTGACCGTTTCTGGCCGTGGCACATACGCACCACATGGCCATGTGAGGCCACTGCCGCTGGAGCAGTCCACATATTTTTGGCAGCTCTCGCACTTGTTCATGTCACCCTCCCTCCAATGCAAGCTGATTATTCCGATACGCCTCGAAAACGGTCTGCCCGGTATTGTTAAGCATATAGGGAAGGAATATCTCATCCATCTGCACCATCTCGCTCTCCAAGATGGCCATCTGGGCTTCCACCCAATCCTTGACGATTCGCCAGGCCACGCGCTCGGCCTGCTCCCGATCACACTTGACCTTCTGCCGAATCAGGACGGCGTGTACAGCGTCAACATTGGCGGGGAGGCGAATCCCCCGCGGCCCCGCAGGTGTATCCACCATGAACGCCAGTGCCGTGATATGGCCTTCATCGTCGTAGTCCTGCATGATTTTTTTTGCGCCATGCTTTACGAGCTGGCCCTGGATGGCGCCCAGGGTGGTGTAGACATCGACCTTTGTCGTATAGTTTAGCAACGGCATTACTCACACCTCCCAGGTCCAAAGACCCTGCTTCCCTTTGGTGGGCACCGGGTCGATGGGCTTCATATCAGAGAATTCCCAGGCGTAGCGCCCCGGCGTCCAGTCCCCAAATGATACCTCTTGGTCGGTGGCATCAATCCAGGTTCCGGGCCGGTTGCAGTCCCAGCAGCCTGTTTCCTGCGGAGCGCAGCGTATTTCCCGGATTCGGTCAATTTCGTGGCATCCGATCAAAGTCGCGGTGGCGATGACCACGCCAGTGGGCAGGTCTTTCCACTCAGCTCCGATAACCTCTTTCATCTTGAGGGCAAGCGGAACAGGGAGCATACGCAGGGCATCGAACGTCTCTTTCTTGGCAGCGTGGATTGCGATGGGCCCGCGATAGGTCGTCGCCCATGATCGGGTTTCAAACCGTTTCCCGCCGCAGGCCAACAGCGAGGCCCAGGGCTGCCAGATGGTGAGTGCTTTCATCCCATCCATATTTTCCACCCTTTCTTCTCGGCCAGCTGGTCAAGGTCGGCCTGGGCTGCCTCACGGGTTTCCCGCCACGGAACGGCGGCCAGCCCCTTCCAACCGATATCGCCATTTTTCTCCGGCCGCTGGTACCGGGCCTTGAAAGTGTTCTCACCGAGGCCGCTCATGACCCGGTATTTCCAGCCCCGGTCATCAATGTACTTTTTCTCGCTCATGACTCCCCTCCAGTTTTAGAAAAGGCTCTCTTGCCCATTGGGTTGAAAATTCATCCATAGGACCTCCTGCCGCACCCGGCTGGTTTGATCCGTAGTTGTTGTGGTTTCTCTGCGCCACCCATCCAGCTCCGAGTCATACATCTCACTGGCGTACCCACTGATTAACACAGGCCCTTGATGAGCCTTCAGAGCACCCAGCAACTCCTTATGGTCCTCATCCGTCATCTCATGCCGATACTGCTTTTTCATGTGGCGGGTTGAGCGCAGATAGGGAGGATCGCAATAAATCAGCACATTGGGGAAGTTGAACCTCCGAATCAACTCTACCGCCGGGGTGTGTTCAATCTGTACGCCTCGTAACCGCTCTGCCGCCTGCAAGATAGTATCCGGCATATCCACCCACGCTTTGGCGGCATAGGCCCGTTCGCGGCCCTGGACATCATTCTTCCATCCTACCTTCTCACCTGTGGTGCGAAAACCGTGGCCCTGCATCATGCGGACGCAAAAATCAGCTGCCCGGCGTAACGGCTCTGTTTCTGCGTATTGCATCTCAAAAGCCCTGTCGTAGACCTTGCGGGCATATGGAGTCCAGCGGATTAGCCGCGCCAGTCGCTCCGGTTCCTCTCGAATCCAGTAGAACAGGTTTACTATATCGCCGTCCAGGTCATTGACTGTTTCAATGTTGGAGCGAGGCTTGGTGAACAGCACCGCCCCGCTGCCGAAGAAGGGTTCCAGATAACTGTGGTGCGGAGGAAAATGGGAAATGATCCAGTTCGCTAAGGACCATTTTGAACCTGGATATTTAATGACTGCGTTCATCTGCCCCTCCTCCGAAATATCAGCATGGGCCCCCTTCAGCCCCATGAAAGGCACCTGTTGGCATAATCCATTCCGACTTTTCCACATCATCTACAGAGAAATCGCCGCTGGTTAGCTGGTGGATGGCCTGCGGATCATCATGGCAGACGCAACTTTGTGCAGTCCCTACATACTCTGCAAGGGTCTTTGAATTGTCCAAGGTGAAGCCCAGGATGCGCTCATCTTCCTCGACTTCTGCGAACCGCTCTGGGAACAGTTCCCGGATTCCAGCCCAATGAGTGGGCAGGCTGAAGATACACATCATGCAGGAGCAGCGGTTCCAGCCTACGGTATAGCATGGGTGAGGAGCGATTCGGTATCGCCGGATGATGTCCCATACCTGTGCCTCATCCCAATCAATCACGCTGCGCCATTGATGAACCAGCCGATGAGCTTTTGCCGTGGCGTTGGTGCGGTGGATTTCCATCTCATTGTACTTGGCCCGTCCGGTGCTCTCCTGACGGCGCTCACCAGAAATCACCAGAATCTTTACATCCTGGGCAAGCTCGTCAATATCGGAATAGAGCTTGCTTTCCACCTGGGCCTTGAGGGAACCGGAGCACCAGCGCCCCTGATGGCACCCGGATTTTGCTGGAAACTTCATGCGTTGGCCATCCACCTTTAGCTCATCCATATTTCGGAGCAGGCTATCAGCAACCTCGCGTTTGAGATTTGGGCTGCAGTAGCGCCCGTTGGCAATGGACCCTTTAGCCGGAAACTTCCGGCAGTCTCCCAAGGACTTTAAGTCTTCCAGTGCCATATTACGGATTACTGAGTCAGCCACGGTGATCTTCAGGATAGAACTGCACCACCGGGTAGCGAGGTCGCCGCTCTTGGCCGGAAACTTCATGCGGTGCCCCATTCCCTCCAATTCCTCTCGTTCCAGATCGTCCAAGATTTTTTCTCGGAGCTGGGCAGAGCGGACTTGCTTTTCCGACAGCCTACATTCCAAAACTTCCCCGGTGGCCGGGTCTATGTACCGGATAGGCCAGCTGGCACCGATACGGTACACCTCGCCCCAGAATCCATTCACCCGCCAAGACACCCGCAGGGTGATGCCCAGATACTCGGCCACAGCCCTGACATAGTTTTGCGTAACAGGCCAATCCATGCACCGGGTAGGGTGCCCACCATCAATGTCATGATGCCAGAGCTCTATCTTCTCCTTTGGCACCCCGCGCTCCAGGAGATCCAAAACGCAAGCCAGGCTATCTTTACCGCCAGAAAATAGAACAATGATCTTGTCATAATCCTCCAGGGGGAGAATCTGGTCCAGGTATATGGCATCCATGTGCGGTGTGCCGCGGCGACCGGGGTGTTTCGGGGCCTGCTTGATTCCGCTGCCATAAGTAGCGCGGGACGGTGGAGGAAGCGGTGGGAATAGGCTCGTCTGTTCGTCATTTCTCCCCATTCTTAGTCGGCTCCTTCCTTCGGGGGCACCAGGGCGGAGAGGACCGGGTATAGCGGCCCGGGATGTGTCGGGCTTCGGTTCGGTCATCATAGTCTTCGGTCTCCCAGCCGATCTCGCAGGCATAGGCCATGCCGCGCTTCCCCTGCTTGATGGAGCTGGCGTGTTCACACTGTCTGCAATGGGGGAGGGTGTTGTCGGTGGTCATGGGCTCCAGCCCTTTGGGGAACTCCTGAATCAGATCGTCGCCCCAAACGTCCCGGAGCTCCTCACTGTCCTTCAGCAGAATGGGGGCGCTATTCCGCCGGGCAAATCCGACCAGGGCGTCCAGCCATTCCTTATAAGGCCGAGCCTTCCCCGGCCAGTTCCCGGTTTCCGCCCCAACAATGATCCAATCGACAGGCTCCAGGGCCATACCAAGGTCGATCTCGCCCATGATGGGCTCAATGCTCACAAAGCGGTGGGCGGCCGGCGGGATGCTGGCGATTCGGTCCAACTCTGCGAGCCTGGTGACCGTCGTGCCATACCAGAAGTTGATTCCGTGGGGGAGGAGCGCCACCTGCTCCAGCGCCTTGTACCTCTCCGGGTACTTGGTGAGGAACATATAGTTATGCTGAGGAGCGGCCTCGCAGGCGTCGAACACATCCACGATCCACCGGGTGGGCACTGTGGGGGCGAAGAGGTCGCCCATGCTGCACACAAAGATGTTCGCAGGCTTCTTTTTCTGCGCCGGCATGGCCAGCCGGTAGCGGTGAAAGGTGGTGCCAAAGGCCGCCGGAAACAGGACAGGCTTTCCCGCTTCGTTTTTGAACGGCTGCTCCAGAACGTGAGCTCTCCCGTTCGTGGTGGTGATGGTGGTAATCTGCTCCGAGGCCAAGTTCAGACGGACATCACCGCAAAAGCGGCGGGCCTGCCTCCTGGCATAGCAGTAATGGCAGCCTTTCGGGCATCCGGTTACCGGGTTCCAGGTGAAGTCGCACCAGTCGATTGCGCTTTTATTCATCATGGTGTTCTTCCTTCCATTCGGTAATGATACAGTCGCGGCAGTCATAGCCATGTCGCTGGCAGTAGTCGCAGAGGCCATAGCCGTCTTTCTCTGCTGCCAGGATCATGCTTTTCAGATCCGGCACGTTGAGCTGGCGGTGAGGGTGGAGAAGTTCCAACACTCTGGCGAGGTAGTGGGCGGCATCCCAATCTCCGTACAAATCCGCTGGGGCTTCAGGCTCATCTGTTTCTCCGTTTGTAGTCCAGATGGCCACCGAGCCGCCCTCCGGGTTATGATCCCAATGGGCCTTGGTCTCTTTGATTACCTTGCCATCAGGACCGTGTGTCCTGCAACCCATTACGGCATCGCCAATGCCGATACAAACAATACTCATAACTGAGCCTCCTCATAGAAAACATGGTATATCGCTTGAAATACCGGAAAAAACTGCGCTGGGACTACGGCGTTTCCGAGGCACTTAAGTCGGTCCACCCGAGAGGGAATCCCATGAGCCACTCTACCCACGTCGGGTTCAGCTGGCCACCAACCGTATCGTTCAGGTTCGCCATCCCATGACCCTCCGCCTTCTTCTTCGCAATATACTCCGGGCTGTGCGGCGGAAAATGATCCCTCGCCTGCGGGGTGGGGTACATCCGCACCGCCGTCTGCAGGTCCGGGCCGCCCTGACGTGTCTCTGCCTGCGAAGCTCCCGTCCCGCATCGACTGGTCGGGGTAGGCCAGAGCTTGACAGCATTGGCCAGCTGATCTGTATGGTTTCGCTTCCCTTCTCGTGTCAGGTGGGCGATGCTGTTGGCGCCTTTGAAATCCCTCGCTGTTGGTGTCGGCCACATTCGCGCCGCATCCACCTTGACTGCTTGTTCTAATGTTGGTCGGAAGTTGGGGCTGCTGTATCCCCCGACTTTGTTTGCTCTTGGAGTCGGCCACATCCTTACCGCTTCCGGCAGTCCCTGCTGGTGGCTGTTTGGGCCCCGACATTTCCAGTCTGATGCTGTTGGAGTAGGCCACGATGGCGCATCGGTCCCGCCGGTGCGGGGCATCGACACCGCAAGCCGGAATAATAAACGTCCTTGTTTGGTATCCCTGGTTTTCCAGGTCAGATAGCACCTGGTCGAGCGCCATGTTGACGATTCCAGCAACGTTTTCTCCAACAACCCAAGTGGGCCGGAGCTCATTGATAACTCTAAGCATTTCTGGCCAGAGATAACGGTCATCATCCTTGCCTCTACGCTTCCCGGCCACACTGAATGGCCGGCAGGGGAATCCCCCGGAAATAAGCTCAATTGTTCGTAATCCTGTCCGCTCATAAAAACTCTCCTTTGTAAGCGTTCGGATATCCTTCCAGCGTGGCACCTCCGGCCAATGTTTCTCTAATACTTTGGTTGGATAGTCCGCCCACTCGCACTGGCCCACCGTCCTGAAGCCCGCAGCCTCTGCCGCCAAGTCCAGGCCCCCTATTCCAGAAAACAGGGACAGATGGGTTGGTATGTACGAGTTCAAGGCACTTGACCCTCCTTTGTTGTGTCAAATAGGCTGTACTGGTTCTTGGCTTCCTCCCTTGCCAGTTCCTCATGGCGCACCTTCATCTTGCAGGTGTGGCCGTAGCCGTCCTTGAGGGCTTGGGAGCTGGTAAGGAGGCCGCCGCAGCGTTTACATCTCCGGGCCGGGATTCTGAATATCCCGTCATCGTGGTCGCTCATGGCCCGCACTCCTCTCTCGGCACATCTTCAACCAGCCAGCGAACGCACGCAGCTTCAGTAGAAAACTCCTCTGTCCAGGCGTCCCCATCCCTGTTGTCGATACCGACAAACTTCCTGCCGGCCTTGCGGATAAATCGCCCGAGCGGCTTATACTCCCCGGTGGTTTCACCGGAGTCCAGTATCCGGGCCGCCTCATTCTTGCCGATGTAACGGACACCAGCAGCAACGGCGATCTCTCTGGGCGTTTCCGCTCGGAGTTTACCGCAGCGGTCAGGATGGTTGAGACAAGGGTTCTTGCACCGGCGCAGGTCCGGGCACAACGCGCAGCACTGGTTCATGTGCTTTTTATCGCAGTTGAAAATACTGCACCGCATGGCTATTCTCCTAAATCCAAGATTCCACAATGCAGGGATCGTCGCTCTGGTCGCGGCGGAAGCGGATTAAATCATCCGGGATGGCCTCCCGGATCGCCTCCAGCGTTCCAGCAACGGCGACATACCGGGTGGGTTTGTCGAGGTCCCAGAGCCGGGCAACGAACTGGCCGGGATAATCCGCCGGACTGTTGTAGACGCAGATAATGGGGGCCTTGACTGTGCGTCGAATCTGCCCAAGGTTGAACCGCTCCACAGTGATGTCACTCCGCTCCATGGGGTTTATCCCTCCCTGCAAAAAGGTTATTGATTATGTCCAGGTAGGGCAGGACGCATTTCCCGCCCTGCTTGATTTCCCATTCCGGGAGCAGCAGCTCCGGTGATACGCTGGCCTGCCCAGGAGTCCGCCAAGAGGCCCCGTATGCCTCCACAAGCGCCTTTCCGCCCCGCCGCGGGGAGATGGCCCAGGCTTCCCTTGCCGCCCGCCAGAAAGGCCACGGTACAGCGAAGAAGCGCCTCATGCTGAAGCTGACCACCACCAAGCCGACGGCGGCAGGGCTTCGGCAGAAATCATCCAAATACTCCGCCTGATGCTGTTCCACCCGGTCAAAGCGGATGCGGCCGTTCTCGGTGTGCTTGGCTTCCACCGCCACAGGGATGCTGTAGTAGCGGCCCAGGTAGTCCACGCAGCTCTTGTGCTCCACCTTGCACCCTGTAACCCGACCACGGCGGTCCCGCAGCGGGAGAAATTCGGTGGGCACCTTATGTACACAAGCCTGGCCGCTGGCCTGGTACCGGCTGTGTGCCAAATTCAGCAGGTCCTCAAAGGGGCGGCCCCGGTTGGCGAGGCTGTTCCGCATTAGATCGCCCCTCCGAATATTCCGGCTGCGATGGCGTTCTCCAGCTCCTTGGTGATGTAGAGCACCGTCCCCTTGCCGATTCGGTTTCCGGTGCCGGTGCGGCCTTCCAGAAACTTCACGAACAGGCGGGCCCCCTCCATGCTGGGCTGCGCTGCGCCCCCCTGCCGGTCTGCCAGCTTGGCGCCTTCCTCCATGCCGCGGCCATAGGTGCTGTCGATGAAATCGCAGAGCTGGGCATCGGTCATTTTGCGGAGCCGGGTCGCCCGATCATGGACTGCCCGCTCCTCATCGGTCCGGCGGCAGTTCTTTTTTCTGTTGCTCATGTGGTCCTCCTTATTTCGTCCGCCAGTCATCCCAGATCATTTCGATGCCAGAGCACATCTCCGTAAGGCGGCTGATGGTCTTGGCTGCCGTAATGCCATCGTCCCGGTCCGGGGTCATGCGGCGGATCAGGTTCTCTCCCGAGTAATTGGTGGTGATGATGATGGGCATATAGGCTTCATACCTGGCGTTGATGATGGTGTAGATTTGGGTAATACCCCAAGTGGTGGGCTGCTCAGTTCCGATATCGTCGATGATCAGCAGGGGGACTTCCTCATAAATCCGCATGATCTCTGCCTCGGTAGCCTCGCCCGGTCGGTCGAAGGTCTGCTTGACGCGAGCCAGCAGGTCAATCATCGTCATGCAAATCACCGGAGTGCCGCCCTGGATGAGCTGATTGGCGATAGATGCCGCCAAATGGGTTTTCCCGGTTCCCTTGGTGCCGGAAATAAACAGGCCGTTGCGTTCCTTGGCCGGCGGGGTGATGTGCCCGCGCTCATCCTTGACCGGAAGCATGATGGGGAAGCTGTCGGCATACCTCTTAGCAGCACTGTAGGCTTTGCGGTTGACGTTGGTGACCTCGAAGCGGTCAAAGGTTCGGTTCAGAAAGCGTCCCCGGATGCCGCTGTCCTTGATCAGCCGCCCGATGCGGGCTTGGATACGTTCCTGCTCTTTCCTGCGCTTCTCCGCCGCTTCAGCGGCCCTCTGGGCGGCCTCCTGCTGCTTCCAATACTCCTGGGCCTGGGGGCAAGTGCAATGCTCCGTTTCTTCGAACCAAGTAAAAACGTGTTTCTGCCCCGGCATAATGGCCCCATAGTGGTAGAGCATCCGACCGCAGTAGGGGCATGGTTCTGAGGCTGGGGGCTCCGAATTGTAGGTGTAGCCTTTGGCCTTCGCATCATTCGGGTGAATCTTGTACTGCTCGGGCAGGGGCTCCGGCTCATTCATCTGCGCTCTCGGCAGGGTGGAACCCGCCAATCCCAGCCCCCGCCCCCTCTGCTCCCGGCGGTCCAGTGTTCTGCCCATGGTCTGGTCCAGGACCTTTCCGATTTGCTCCATTTTTCCGTCGCTCCCTTTCTGCCTCTAATCTGTCCCAATCCGCAACGCTCCGCACCTTTTGCTTGGCGAGGTTCCGCAGAATGCCGCGGATATAATTCCAGTTTTGCTTCTCTGCGCCGCCATCTATGGCTTTATTGATGGCTTTCAAACAAACCTCCGGGCTCAGGGTTTCGACGTACCCCTTCAGCTCATCCAGGCTTGTTTGTGAGGGTGTCGGGTTAATCCTGTCCAAGAAGAGGGACATCACTGCGCCCAGACCCTCGTTAGCGGTCCCCTCTGTCTGCCCCGTACCTGAGCCGCCCTCATCCTCCACCAAGCTGGGAGGCGGAGGAATCTCGCTGGGCTTTTCCTTGATGTGTGGGTTTTGGTGCTTTTCAAATTTTGTTACCTGAATATAACTCCGGTCTTCCACCTGATAGCGGATGATGAATCCGTTGGTGTTCAGGGATTCCAGCATATTGTCCACATCAGCAACGGTCACGTCATCGTAGCCGAGGATGTTTTTCTTCAGCCGGAGCGGCCGGTCCTCAAGGCGGCCTGCCCTATCCGCCTGCCCCCATAGGCCAATGAATAGGAGGCGGGTCAAGGGAGAGAGTCCGCCCAAGAGCTCGTTGTCAAAAAAGCTGGGCTTTATGCTTCGTGTCCTTGCCATAGGCGGATAACCTCCCTGTCAGCAGACGTACACTTCTGCGCCGGTCTGCTTTTGTACCTCTTCCCGGAATCGCTGTTCTTCGCTGTTGTCGGTGCTCAGATGCAATAAATAGATCTGCTGCAGCCTCCGCAGGTCATTGGCCCGGAGCATATCCAGCAGGTGTTCCAGGCTCATGTGGCTTTTCATTAGGCGCGGCACCCGCTCAATGGGGATGTAGCCCGCCTCCACGCTGCGCTGGATGCCCTCTCGGGAGTAATTGCACTCAGCCATGATGTGGGTCAGCCCGGTAAAGCGGTACCTCACAAAATAGGTGTCTGTGAAGTAGAGCAGCTTTTCCCCGGTAGCCGTACTGGTGAGCAGAAAACCAAGGGGCTCTGGTACATCATGCTCCACATCGAAAGGTAGAACTTGAAAAGTTCCCAATTGAAATTCCTCCAGGGCTTTCACCGGGTGCATCCTGTGCCCCGCCAGGCCGCAGGCGTCTATGGTGCCTTGGCTGGTGTAGATATCCATCCCCAGCCGGGCAAGGCCCGCGGCGGCCTTGCTGTGGTCCTTGTGGGCGTGGGTGATAAAGCACCCAGCGAATTGCCGCAGGCGGAAGCCGCTGCCGACCTGGAGGGCTTTTACGGGTATTCCCGCATCCAGCAGCACCGTTGTCTGCCCGTCTCCGACGATGTAGGCATTACCTGTACTGCCGGATGCGAGAGCCTTGATCTCCATTAAAACGAGGGCCCGCCAATGGTAGTCTGGCCGTCCGCCGTGGCCGCTCCGGCAGTCGGCTGGGGAGCCCCGGTACTGACGGCAGGAGCGGGCTCCTTGGTGATCTCCCCGGTGCCCTGGTTTACCTCGAAGCCCTGGGGCGGTGCGGGCAGTTCTGGGGCGGGGGTGCCGGGCAGAGCCTGGGGCGTGGTGTCGATAACCTCGCCGTTAGCGTAGATGTCGATCACATCCTGAGCCTCCAGCTCCGCAATTCTGGCTTCCCGGAGCTTCATGTACTGGTAGCTGTCATCCACCTTCTTGGGATCGACCGGCATATACTTGGCACTGTAGACCTCCCGCTTGATGGTTTTCAGGCACATTTCCTCATACCAGCCATCGGTCTGCTGCTCGACCTGTTTTCCGTTCTCCCAGACCTTCTGGGTGCCGCCCCAGAAGTTGGCGGACGCATACTTGGGTTTGCGCTTCTCAATATCCCGCAGGGTCATAATGACCAGTTTGTTCTTCAGCGGGTCCTGATACTCGATGTAGCCGAAGCCGCCAACGATTTCACCACGGTTGAAGGCGTCGTTGATGGCGAACTCGTAGCTCTCCACCCGGACACCCGCCGTTTTCTTGATGGGGCGGAAGGTGTCGGTGGAGTAGACCAGCTCAATGGTGACCGCCACCGGCGTTTCCAGGGCGTACTTCTCAGCGATGTACTGGATGCCGTTGTAGCCGGGCATCAGGTTCACGTCGTACTTCTGCGCCTTGTTGTTCTTGAAAGGGATGGCGAACAGGTGGTTCTTCTGCATCATGTCCAGCCCCATGCGAGCGTAGTGGACAACATCCAGCGCCAGATCGTTCAGGTTCACGTTCTCCCAGGTGACGGGGAGGGGGTTGTCGTACTTGTGATCCCGGTTGTTGTCGTTCTTCCGCAGGCGCTCTTCCTCGGCGGCCTTCAGGGCCCGGTCAATGGCGACGAAGTAGCCCTGGATCAGCTGGCGCTGGTAGTCGGTGACCTGGATGGCCCCGACGCTGCTGCCGAACTCCATCATCACCTTGCTGGTGAACCGTTCGGACATATTAGGCTTCTGCTCACCCTGGGGCTGGAGGGCCCCGGCCTGGGGTGCGGGAGCCGGAGCGGGGGCGGTAGTGGTCTGCGTTCTCTGATTGGTTGCCATTTTCATATCCTCCTTATTTGCTCCGCCGGGTAAAGGTAATCGGCGGCAGTTTGATGGGTTTGAGCTTCTCAGCCAGGGCGGCGGCCACCGGATCGGCCCGCTCCAGCTCGTCGGCCATGTGGCGGTAGAGGTGGATCAGGAGCGGAGCGTCCTTGACCGGGATAGTGGCGGCGGCCGGTTTGAAGCGGTCGAAGTAGTCGATGGCGCCATCCTGGATAATCTGCTGGGCCTCGGAGAACTTCTCAGCATCAATGGCCTCCAGGGCCCGTGTCAGGTAGGGGTCGGTGGCCTTGGGCTTTCCGAAGATCATGCCGCCGCGCCTCCCTTCGCATCATTCAACTCCAGGCGGAGCTTGGCATCCTGATCGGAAACCACCAGCCGGACCGTCTGCATGGCCGTGTGCGCCAGCCGGGTCACGCTCTCGGCGTTGTCAATGAATACCGGCATGGAAATCCCCCAGTGATAGGCCAAGGTCTCAATGATCTCCAGTCCGGCATTGATGCGAGCGGCGTTGTTGGCATCCCGGAAGGGAACCATGGAGCCCGCCTCATTGGGCACCAGGACCTCGCAGTCATCCTTGACACCGCCGTTCACCTGTTCCAAGAAAAGGCGGAACCGGACATTCTTGAATTTCCCGTTGATGCGGTCGGTGAGCATCCTGACCTTGGCCTTGGTGAACTGCTCGCAAAGGTAAATCCCCTTCTCCAGCTCCTCGTACTGCGCCGACAGAGCCTTTTCCTGATCCTGTAGCTCTGCGATGCGTTTCCGCTGGGCCTCCGCCTGATCCGCTTTGCCCTTCTGCTGCTGGAGCTCGCGGGACTCGGCGTAGACGGCCTGAATCTGGGCGTTCAAGGCCTCCAGGGCGGTGGTGGTAGTCTGGCCCGCCCCAGCCTCCGCGGCCTTGCTGGCGGCCACTGCGGCGGCGAGACTGGCGTATTCTGTGGTCTGCTCGAAGGGCGTGGGCGTCACCAGCTTGGCCTGCAGCGAAGCCTGCTCATCGGTGAGATTCTTCAGCTCCGCCTCGGCAGCATCGAACTCCGTCTGGAGCCCGGCGATCTGCGCCTGAAGGCCCTCGATCATTTCCTTGCTGGCCTCCCGCTGGCCCTGCTGGTTGACTGACTGGAGGCGGTTACTCTTGCCGATGTTGAACGCCTCCCGCATCCGGGTTACATCCTCAGCGGGGAGCTCTCGGTGGCAGGTCGGGCAGACCGCCTGCCCCTCGTCCCAGGTCTCGGCCTGGATAGAAGCGTATTCCTGCAGCAGATCCGCCCGGCGGCCCTGAAGCCGTTCCAGGTTCATGTTCTGGCGGTCGAGCTCCGCCCGGAGGTGGTATTTCCCGCTCATGGCCGTAGAGATGCGCCCTTGGAGCGCCGTAATAGAAGCCTGGGTGCCCTGATTCGCCTCTGCCGCCCGGTTGAGGTGGGCGGTGCGGGCCTCCGCCAGCGCCGCCTCGGCGGCGGCCACCCGCTTGCGGGCTTCCGCTGTGGCAGTGTCCCCGGCCAGGAGAGCGGCTTTCTGTTCCATCAGCCCATCCTGCTTGGTCTGGAGGGCCGAGAGCTGGGCGTCAATGGCCGCCACATCAATGGTCTCTTCCGGGATGGCCCGCTGCGCCTCGTCGATGCGGCCAGGAATGCCCAGGAGCTGCTTGTTGATGTCGGCCTTCTGGGCGGCAGCAATCTTCTTGTACTCGTCCACCGTATAGTGCTGGTCGGCGGTACCCGGCATCAGGAGGTAGGTGGGCAACTCCCCCAGTTCGCCGTTGCTGGCGATCACCTCGGTGTCGGTAACATCCCCGCAGACCTCCAGCAGAATCTTCCGGCGGGCCTCCCAGGGCATATCCTCCGGGAAGTAGTGGGGCATGGTCAGCATCTTCATCTGCTCGGCCCCGCCGCAGAAGCCCAGGAGGGCGGCGGTGTACTCCTTCTCCTTGACGGGAACACCGTCGATGAAGAAGTCCACGCTGTGGCCGTCGAACTCCTCCGTAGCAGAGCCGCGCTTTTTCTTATAGTTCTCGTGAAAGACCTTTCGGAGCGTCACCAGCCGTCCGCCGTCCATGGTGAACTGCGCCTCGGCGGCGTGGTCGAGGTAGTGAACGTCCCCGTCCGGGCCCTTGGTCTTGGGGGTGTAGCCCTTGGCCCCGGTGCTGGGGCGGTCAAAAAGGAGCCACGTCAGCGCATTGAACAGGGTGGTCTTGCCGGTGGCGTTATCGCCGTAAACGCTGGCGCTCTGGCCCTTGAAGTCGAATGTGGCGGCCTTGATGCCCTGGAAATTCTCAAGCCGCAGGGTGTTGATTTTCATGCCGCATCTCCTTTCAGGATTGACAGTTAGTGAATTTAGGTGTTATATTTGTGGTGGTGAGAAGGCCGTCCTCTTCGGAGGCGGTCTTTTTTTGTGCGCTTATGGCGCAGTAGGTGGAAATGATGCTGAATGCGATGTGCTCCTGCACCAGCTTTCCGAGGTACCAGGGCTGACGGCGATCTCCGCCGTCGTCTCCGTACAGCTGGAT
Organism: uncultured Oscillospiraceae bacterium; assembly: GCA_910587505.1. Lineage (GTDB taxonomy): Bacteria > Bacillota > Clostridia > Oscillospirales > Oscillospiraceae > Pelethomonas. Next base: position 21,252 of record CAJULD010000008.1, read on the forward strand.
GATGCGGGACAGCTTCTGTGCCGCTGGCGGGTAGGCTTCGGCCCACTCGGAGTCCGTCAGCTCACGGCCCAGGTAACCGGAGGCTTCGTCCCTTACATCCACCAGAAACCGCGGTGCTTTTGGGTTCGGCATGGCCTATCCCTCCAGGCTGGAGAAATGGGCACCTTTGCACCAGAAGTAGTCCTCCGTAGGGGTGTACTCGCTGACCGGCATCTTGTGCGGATCAGCGCCGCAGATGTGGTCGCCCTCTCCGATGGCGGTGAACTCGGCGCACTCCTCGCACCGGCAGGCCGACTTGCCGATGATGGTCTTGACGGCGGGCTTGAAGGCGGCGATCTCCTTCTCCGGCACGTCCGCCTGGACCACCATGGCGCGGGCGGTACCATGGTTCGTCTTGATGTCCACGATGTCCCCGACGTCCACCGGCTCCGGCGTATAGTAGCTGTAGGCTTTGCCCGCCGGGGTACCGCCCTTGAAAAACTGAACCTTGATGATGTTCGTCATGCTGATTTATCCTCCTTTGTTTCGTCAGCAGTTTCCTGCTGCTCCTTTTCCTGGCAGTCGCACCGTTCTCCGGGGTCAAGGTGGCTGCCGCAGTGAGGGCAAATGATGTAATAGGGCATGGCGCTTACTCCTCCTTTCTCCAGGGGTTGCCGCCTCTCCGAATCTCCCGGAGGTCCGCCAGCCAATCCTTCACAGTCCTCTTCCCGGCATAGTAGAGGGCCGGGATCGCCAAGATGAGGTACTCACCGCCGCAGGCTTTATATCCCCGCTCCGCCAGCGCAAAAGCGCGGCCAAGCTCGAAGGTAATGCCCGTCAGGCAGAGGATAATAATCAGCTCCAGTACTGCGAAGATCAGCCGCTCGTTCACTTTCACCGCATTCAACTCCTTTCTGCTAAATGTAAAGCCTCTCCATGAGGTATTTCCGGGACACCCGGCCCGAGGTGGTAACAAAGCCCTGGGCTTCCAGTTCCTTGTTGAGCTGCTGCATGATACGGTAGGCCCGGCTCTCGCTGACCTCGCACAACTGCATGACCTCCCGGACCTTGACGTACTTGGGAATCTCCTGCTCCTTCCGTTCGATATCTGCCATGGCGTGGGCCCTCCTATTGTCCGACGTACTTCTGCATCCAAAGGCGGAGCTCCATCGAGGCGCGTTCCATGGTCTCCAGGTTCTTCATCACCTGTTCCAGCTGGGGGACCTCGTCCTGGGTGATCTGGCCGTCGCCGGCAATCTCCAGAATAATCTGCTGTACACAGCTGGCCCCCTGCATGGCCGACATGACCTTGAGGGCCAGGCGGTCAATCTGGAGCAGCTCGCAGGGCGGGATCGTCTTTTTGCCCAGCGGACAGAGACTGGCGCAGTAGTGATTGCAGAGCTGGGGGGCCTGGTAGGCGTGGGCCATCATCAGGACTTCCTCGGGGTAGGGAACGAGGACCCCGGCCTCGATGCGGGCCAGGCGGGTACGGTCAATGCCGGTTTCCTCCGCCGCACCCTCACGGCTTCCCAGATGGTCGTTGCACTTTTCCGCCGCTTTTCGTGCGAGATAAAACACGTTGTCAGCCGCTTTCGTGGCGTTTCTGGGCATTTATTATCCTCCTTCCTTGTGGTAAACTTTTTTCGGATTAGGCGGAGCTCTCTTTTAAGGAAACTTCATCCGCAAAAAAAATCTCCTCAATGGTAAGCCCCCAATGAAGGGACAGCTTGAAGGCTTCCTCCAGCGTTACGGGATGATAGCCGATCTCCCGTTTGCAGTAAAGGACTGCGGATTTAAGCCCCAAGAGCTCCGCCAGGTCCCGCTGCGTTTCATGGTGCTCCAGTCGTAACTCCCGCATCCTGTTTGCCATCCTTGACCCCCCTTTCTTGAAAAATTCTTTTAAGGAACTTTTGCGTAGTCCTATACTAACACTTCCTTTTAGGAATGTCAAGCCGTTTTCAAAAGAAATTTCTTTTCCGGCAAATTTCTCCTTGTGTTTCTCAAAAAGAAATAGTAAAATAAAAGGGACAATTGGAGGTGTATGTTATGAATCGAGTATCTATGCTCCGCAAAGAAGCGGGATTGAGCCAAAAGGAATTAGCCGCCCGGCTCGGGGTGCAGCCCTCGGTGGTGTCCAAATACGAAAATGGCGGCATCCAGCTCCAAGAGGATACGCTCCGTCAGCTTGTCATCATCTTCGATGGAGTATCAGCGGATTTTATTTTGGGGCTGTCTGATGACCGGAAGCGCGGCACATCCCGCGCCACACCGCAAATCGTCTGGGATGCCGTTGCCCTGGTGGAAGGGGCCGACACACTTTCGGAGGAAAACCGAACTCTGCTCCTGGACTGTATCAAGGACCCGGAGATTCTGGCGCTGGCCGGCCGGTTCCAGCGTCTGTCCAAGAAATCAAAGCGCCGGGTGGTGGAGTACATGGATCTGCTGCGGCTGGCCGATGAGCAGGCCAAGACCGAGCGTCAGGAGTCTCAACCGCCTGAAGAATAAAAAAAGCGCCCCGGCTGGCGGCCGGGGCGGTCTTGCAAGGGGGGTGGTTTCGTGCCTGCTTATAAATACACAACCAAGGATGGAGCTGTCCGCTGGATGGCGTCGTTCTGGTATTTGGACTGGACCGGGAATCGGAAAAAGAAAAAGAAGGAGGGCTTTGAGCGCAAAAAGGATGCTCAGGATTTTGAGCGGGAATTTCTGCTGAAGGCGGAGAAGCGGTGCGATATGTCCTTCGCTTCCTTGGTGCAGCTCTACCAGGAGGATGCTGATCATCGTGTCCGAGGAACCACCAGAGGGACCCAGGACAGCATCATCAACACTTGGCTGCTCCCGTTCTTCGGCAAGCTGCAGGTGGACAAGATCGATGCCGTCACTGTCCGCAAGTGGCAGAACAAAATGATATCCGCTATCAATCCGCACAACGGGCGGAAGTATGCCCCCTCATACCTCCGCACCGTCAACAGCCGTCTATCCGCCATTTTCAACTATGCGGTGATGTACTACGGCCTGCGGCAAAATCCCTGCTTGCCGGCCGGCTTCATGGGGAAGAAAAAGGCTCGCAAAATGGACTTCTGGACGACCGCCGAGTTTGACACCACCCTGGAGCAAGTAACGAAGCCCGGTTTCAGGGTGGCGTTCCAGATCATGTATTGGTGTGGGCTCCGGGTGGGGGAGTGCTTGGCGCTGACCCCTGCAGATATTCTCCCTTCCAAGATGGTGAGGGTCAACAAGACCCACCACAGGGAGGCGGGGGAGGATGCCCCCGGTCCGCCCAAGACTGACAATAGCGTCCGGGAGGTGCCCATGCCGACGTTTCTCTATGGCGAGGTGCAGAGTTACATCTCCGCCCTCTACGAAATCGAGCCGGGGGATCGCATTTTCTATTTCAACCACGGCACCCTGAACCGGGAGCTGGATCGTGCTGCGGAGGCGGCCGGAATCCAACGAATCAGGATACATGACCTCCGGCACAGCCATGCCGCCTTGCTGGTGGACCTGGGTTACTCCATCGTGGCCGTGGCCGAGCGCCTGGGGGACACGGTGGAGGTGGCCATGGCAACCTACTCCCATCTGTACCCAGACAAAAAGCAGGGGATGGCGGATGATCTGGACCGCCGGGCCAGGGGGGAGCCCCCAGCAGCCCCCGTTGGCATCGACTCCCTCGAGGACGTGTCAGAACGGCTCGAACAGGCCGAAAAAGGAGCTGTTTGAAGCAAACGGTACGTTTCCGGTACGCCAGAGAAAAAGAGTACCACGACGCAACACAACATTTTGTGTCTGCGTCGTGGTATTTTTCACATCAAACGCAATATATAGTGCGCGCTCTAAAAATCAATTTATTCCCACTCAATCGTCGCCGGCGGCTTGCTGGTGATATCATAGCAAATCCGGTTGATTCCCGGAACCTCATTGACAATCCTGGTGCTGACCCGGTCCAGAACCTCATAGGGAATCCTGGCCCAGTCGGCGGTCATGAAGTCGCTGGTGGTCACCGCTCGCAGCGCCAGCGTATAATCATAAGTCCTGCCATCCCCCATCACGCCTACGGACTGCGTGTTGGTCAGCACGGCAAAATACTGGCTGACGCTCCCTGCCAGTCCCGCCGCGGCGATCTCCTCCCGGTAAATCGCATCCGCGTCCCGCAGCGTGTCCAGCTTCGCCCTGGTCAGATCCCCGATGACCCGAATCGCCAGACCCGGTCCGGGGAAGGGCTGCCGGCTGACCAGATACTCCGGCAATCCCAGCTCCCGCCCCAGCTGCCGCACCTCGTCCTTGAACAGCAGGCGCAGCGGCTCGATAATCTCCTTGAAGTCCACATAGTCCGGCAGACCGCCCACATTGTGGTGGCTCTTGATGACCGCCGCGTCCCCTGTGCCGGACTCGATCACATCGGGATAAATCGTTCCCTGAGCCAAAAAGTCCACCGCGCCGATTTTTCCGGCTTCCTCTTCAAAGACCCGGATGAACTCCTCGCCGATGATCTTGCGCTTCCTTTCCGGTTCCGTTACACCGGCCAGCTTCGTCAGAAACCGGCTTTCGGCGTCCACCCGCACAAAATTCATGGCCCAGGGCTGGAAGGCGGCTTCCACCTCGTCCCCCTCATTTTTCCGCATCAGCCCGTGGTCCACGAACACGCAAGTCAGCTGTTCGCCCACAGCCTCCGCCAGCAGCGCGGCGCATACCGAGCTGTCCACGCCGCCGGACAGCGCCAGCAGAACCCGGCCGCCGCCAACCTTTTCCCGGATGGCGGCAATAGCGGTCCGCTTATAATCCTCCATGGTCCAGTCGCCCCTGGCTCCGCAGACCTCATAGAGGAAATTCCGGATCATTTTCAGGCCGTTTTCCGTGTGATTGACCTCCGGGTGGTACTGCACGCCATAAAATCCCCGCTTTACGTCGGCGATGGCCACGTTGGGGCAGGCCCTGGAGCGGGCTGCCAGCACAAAGCCCTCGGGTACCTTTTCCATATAGTCCCCGTGGCTCATCCAGCTGACGCCCTGCTCCGGCAGTCCCCTGAACAGGGGGCAGGATACGTCGTAGAACGTTTCCGTCTTGCCATACTCCCGGGCAGAATCGTCCTGAGCGGCGGTCACCCTGCCGCCCAGCGTATACGCCATCAGCTGGCACCCGTAGCAAATGCCAAGCACAGGGATCCCCAGCGCAAAAATTTCCGGGTCCACATGGGGCGAGGTCTCCAGATAGACGGAGTTGGGGCCGCCGGTGAAAATGAACCCGATGGGGTCCATTTTTTTCAGCTCCGCCAGGGGCGTCGTATAGGGCTTGACTTCGCAGTACACGCCGCATTCCCGGACCCGGCGGGCGATCAGCTGGTTGTACTGTCCGCCGAAATCCAGCACAATGATCGTTTGATGGGCCATATCAGAACTCCTCCTTCCGTTTACCTGTTTTCGATTTCGCGGAACACGATCCCGTTCTCGTCGGCGCTCTCGATCACGGCCAGCGCGTGATAATTGAGCCCCATCTCCCTAAGCCGGTCGCCGCCGCCCTGGAAGCCCTTCTCCACGGCGATACCGATGCCCTTCAGCTCCGCGCCTGCCTGGCTCACCAGGTCGCACAGGCCCCGCACCGCCTCGCCGTTGGCCATAAAGTCATCCACGATCAGCACCCTGTCCGCCGCCGTCAGCCACTCTTTGCTCAGAATCTGAGTCACTTTTTTCTTGTATGTATAGGAAAAGATTTCGCTCTGATACAGCCCGCCCTCAATATTGTCGCTCTTGGCCTTCTTGGCGAAGACCATGGGCACGCCGTACCGCTGGGCGCAGATGGTCGCCAGGGCGATGCCGCTGGCCTCGGCGGTCAGGACCATGGTGATGTTCCCTACGTCAAAATATTTTGCGAATTCGTCCGCAATTGCCTCCATCAGCTTCACGTCCACCCGGTGATTGAGAAACCCGTCCACCTTGATGATGTTTCCGGGAAGGACCTTTCCCTCCCTGCGGATACGCTCCTGTAACTCCTGCATCGCTCGTACCATCCTTTCCTGAAAATAAAATCATGTCCGGTGTTTTGATAGACTTATTATGCCAATAAAACCCTCTGATGGCAAGTGGAGAAATGGACAAATTTGCAATTTTTTGTCTGTTCCTTTCCTACAAAGGCGGCGAAAGCGGTACGCCTCCGGAACCGCGCCGGGGTTCCGGAGGCGTGCCGCTACATTTCGCTGAGGCAGTCCCTGTTTTTTATGAAATACTCCACGCCGGAGTAAATAGTAGCCGCCACGATCACCGCTACGCACGCCGTGTTCAGCGCGGACGGAATGGGCAGAAACATCAGCACGATGCACACCATGGTGGAAGCGGTCTTGATCTTCCCGGACCACCCGGCGGCAATGACCCGGCCCTTGTCGCTGGCCACCATCCGAAGGCCGCTGACGGCAAACTCCCGCACGATCACGATCAGCAGCGCCCAGGCGGGCATCCGCCCGATCTCCACAAACCACAGCATGGCCGCCGTTACCAGCATCTTGTCCGCCAGAGGGTCGGCAAATTTGCCGAAATCCGTAATGAGATTCTGTTTCCGGGCGATCTGGCCGTCCAGCATGTCCGTCAGACTGGCAATGATAAAAATCGCCAGAGCGATATAGGACGCGAAGGGAATATCCAGGTACAGCACCAGTAAAAACGGCAGGATCAGCACGATCCGCAGCAGGGTCAGCCTGTTTGGCAGGTTCATTTCGCATTCTCACTTTCTTCCACCAGTTCTCCCGTCAGCTCTCCGTCCATAGCCCCGGTGATCCGGACCCGGACGAAGGTTCCCGCCTCCGGCCCGCTGTCAGCGGTGAAGTAGATTTTCCCGTCGATGTCCGGGCTCTCCGCCCAGCTGCGGCCGGTGTACATCATGGACTGCCCGTCGAAGCCTTCGCAGAGGACCTCCACGACCTCCCCCTGCATCTCCTCATTCCACTCGTCCATGATCCGGGACTGGATGTCCACCACCAGCTCCGCCCGGCGCTCCGCCTCCCCGCTGTCCACCCGGTCCATCTTTGCCGCCGGGGTTCCCTCCTCCGGGGAGTAGGGGAATACCCCTGCCCGCAGGAGCCGCCGGTCCCACAGGAACCGGCACAGCTCCTCGAATTCCGCCTCGCCCTCCCCCGGCAGGCCGGTAATCAGGCTGGTTCGCAGCACCAGTCCCGGGATTCTCTCCTGCAGTCTGTCCAGCAGGGCCTCAATGTACGCCTTGTCTCCCCGGCGGTTCATTTTTTTCAGGATCCCGTCGTTACAGTGCTGGAGGGGAATATCCAGATACTTGAGAATCTTCTCCTCCCGCGCGATAACGTCGATGAGATGATCATCCATCTGGTCCGGGTAAAGGTAGTGCAGCCGGATCCAGTGAAAATCCATTTTGCAAAGTGCCTCCAGCAGGTCCGCCAGATGGCGCTTCCCATCCCGGTCGGTTCCATACCGGGTGATGTCCTGGGCCACCACGATGAGCTCCTTCACGCCTCTTGCCGCCAGTCTCCGGGCCTCCTCGATCACCTTCTCCATGGGACGGCTCCGGTACTTCCCCCGCAGCCGGGGGATAATGCAGAAGGCGCACCAGTTATCGCATCCCTCCGCGATCCGCAGATAGGCGTACCAGGGCGGCGTGGTCAGCACCCGGCCGAATTCGTCCACCGGCGCATTGATATCGCCAAAATACCGGGGGCGCTTTCCCGACATCGCGTCCTCCACGGCGGAAACGATGTCCTTATAGCTCCCCACCCCCAGAATGCCGTCCACCTCCGGCATCTCCGTAGGCACGTCCTCCCCATACCGCTGGGTCATACACCCGGTCACCAGAATTTTTCTGATTTTCCCCTGGGCCTTCAGCTCCGCCATTTGGAGAATATGCTGTATGGCCTCCTCGCTGGCGGAGGAGAGGAAGCCGCAGGTGTTGATGACTACCGCGTCCGCCCCCTCCGGGGCGGGCAGCAGCGTATGCCCCGCCTGACGGCAGAGCTCCATCATCTGCTCACAGTTGACCACGTTCTTGGCGCAGCCCAGAGAAATGAAGTGCAGTTGATATGGCATAGCGGCCTCCCTTTCAAACAATCCCCCGCCTTGCAGCTTCCTTCAGCAGGCGCGGCTGGATTTCCGGATAGGTCCAGTTCCCGTCCGGCGGTTCATCCAGAAGAAAAATCTCAGCGATTTCACTATGTAGTTCCTTTGTAAAGGTATCGATCTCCGCCGCGAACAGCATTCCGCAGCTCTCCGGCCGCTGGCCGTCCCGCGCCACGGCGTAGACGCACACGGGCCGGATAGAAAAATCCTTTGCCCCCGTCTCCTCCCGCAGCTCCCGTTTGGCAGTCTGCCCAATGGATTCTCCCGGCTCCCGGTGTCCGCCGGGAATCTCCAGCGTGGTCCGCTCCCGGTGCCGGCAATATACCCATTTCCCGCCGGACCGGGCAATAATAACCGCGAATTTCAGCTGCGCATCCTCGATCTCCTCATAAAACCTGACGTCTGTTATCATTCGTCCTCCATCATTTCCGTATACCGCCCCATGGCGGCTCTGATGTCGCTCCACGGGAACCCCCGCCGCAGCAGCGCGTCGCTGATCCGCTTCTTTTCCTTCGGATCGGACAGCTCTCCCCTGCACTTCTTCTGAATCAGCCCGTCCAGTATTTCCGCCGCCTCCGGCATCTCCTCCAGGGCCCCGTCCCACAGCGCCCGGTCCACGCCCCTCCGGCGCAGCTCCTCGCGGACTCTGGCGGGCCCGTAGCCCTTCCCGCCGTAGTGCCGGACCAACGCGGCGGCGTACCCCGCGTCGTCCACGGCTCCGATGTCCTCCAGCCAGTCCGCCGCCGCCTGGGCGTCGGCTTCCCCGTTTCCTTTCCGAATCAACCGCCGGGTCAGCTCCCGCTTGCTGAGGGCCCGGCTCCCGATCATACCGGCCGCCGCGGCTCTGGCGGAAGACGTTCTGGCGGAGGCCTTCAGCGCTTCCAGTGTCTCCCGGTCCAGCTCCAGCCCGGCGCACAGCCCGAACTTCAGCAATTCCTCCTCGGTCACCCGCAGGATGTCCCCGTCCGCCAGCCGGACCAGGAACCGCCCTTTTTTCCGCTCAGATCTCCTGACTTCTTCAATCCGCATCAGATCCAGCTCTCATCCGTTTCCCGCCGCTTGTCCCGGCGCATAAGGCCGTCCATCACCTCGTGGGCGGACTTCCCCTCATACAGCACCTCGTAGGCGCAGCGGCAGATGGGCATTTCCACCCCCGCCTTTTCCGCCAGCTGGTAGGCGCTGAGGGTGGCATAGTAGCCCTCCACCACGGCCCCCACCTCGTCCATAGCCTCCCGGGCGGACCTGCCCTGCCCGATGAGGATGCCGCACCGCCGGTTCCGGGAGTGCATGGAGGTGCATGTCACAATGAGGTCCCCCATGCCGCTGAGCCCCGCGAAGGTCTCCTTCCGGCCTCCCAGTGCCACGCCCAGCCGGGCCATCTCCGTCATGCCGCGGGTCATGAGCAGGGCCCTGGCGTTGTCCCCCAGGCCCATGCCGTCGCTGATGCCGCAGCACAGAGCCAGCACGTTTTTCAGCGCGCCGCCCAGCTCCACCCCCAGCACGTCGCTGTTGGTATATACCCGGAACCGGGCGTTCATGAACACGTCCTGGACCAGCTCCGCCGCCGCCATATCCCCTGCCGCCGCCACGCATCCGGTGGGCGCCCTCCGGCCCACCTCTTCCGCGTGAGACGGGCCGGACAGCGCCGCCGTCCGGCCCCGGCCGCCCAGCTCCTCCTCGATCACCCGGGTCATGCACAGGGCCGTGTCCTTCTCAATTCCCTTGGCGGCGGACACCACCACCGCATCCTCCCGCAGCAGCGGCGCGGCCCTCCGCGCCGTCTCTCTTACCGCGAAAGACGGCGTAGCCAGCACCACCAGTCCGCTCTCCCGCAGGCTCTCCATGTCCGCGCTCAGCTTCAGCTCCGGCCGCAGCGGCACCCCGGCCAGCCGCGGATTCTCCCTGGTCCGCTCCAGCAGCGCGCTGCGCCGGGCCGAATGGGACCACAGCGTCACGTCGTGTCCGTTGTCCGTCAGCAGCAGCGCCAGAGCAGTGCCCCAGCCCCCGCTGCCCAGTACGGTGATACGCATTATACGAACCTCCCTGAATCAGGTGTACACGCTTTCCTTAAAAAAGAAAAGCATTAAAAATTTTTAGCGCAACACTTTGTTCTGGCAGGAGCATATCCTCAAATTGAGGGATATGCCCTCAGAGGCTGTACCAACCAGGCGAAGTGCGCAGATTGACGGAAAAATTTCTGACCGGCAGGGAAGGAAAGCGCAGGAATCCTGACGGATTTCAGGCTTTTCTCACGCAGTCCGGACGGTAATTTTCCCGTCAGAATGTGTGCTCCCGCCTGTTGGTTCAGCCTCTCAGCCCTTTTTACTGTGGCGCAGGGCAAATCTGTTCTCCGTTCCGTTCAGAAGGCGCTTGATGTTGGCCCGGTGCTGCCACACCACCAGTCCGCCGATAATGAAGGACAGCACCACGATCTCCCAGTGGGGGTAGCAGTACCAGCTGATAAACGGAAAGCTCGCTCCGGCCCACACGGACCCCAGGGATACGTACTTCGTCAGCACCGCCAGCAGGATAAACCCGCCCCAGACCACCAGGGCGACGCGCCAGTCGATCATGATGGCGATGGCCCCGCCGGAGAGGATCCCCTTGCCGCCCTTGAAGCGGAACATGCAGGGGAACATGTGCCCCAGCAGGCAGAACAGCCCCGCCCAGTATTTTGCAAATAACTCCCCGTTGGGAATCTGCCCCAGCCACAGTACGCCCAGCCATACCGCCACAATCGCCTTGAGCACGTCCGTCAGAATGACCGCCAGCGTCAGCGGTCCGCCGAATGTCCTGTAGAAGTTGGTGAGTCCCGCGTTGCCGCTGCCGTGATTGCGGATGTCGTCCCGCAGGATATACTTCGACACGATGACCGCTCCGTTGAAGCAGCCGCAGAAATACGCCTCCACCGCGATGGGGAGCAGAAAAACAGCGGCAAATTTCAGCCAGGAAAGGATTTCCGGTCCCTGCTGCATACTCATGACAATCAATCCTCCTTATCGCCCTTCTGGCGTATGGTCATTCTGATGGGCGTCCCCTCCAGCCCGAATACATTCCGTATTTGATTCTCCAAATATCGCTGATAGGAGAAGTGGAACAGCCGCGCGTCGTTGCAGAAGCAGATAAAGTGGGGCGGCCTGATCCCCGCCTGGGTCATATAGTAGATCTTCAGCCGCCTGCCCTTGTCCGTGGGCGGCTGTACCCTGGTCTGGGCGTCCGCCAGCACGGAGTTAAGCATCCCGGTGGTGATCCGCGTAGCCGCCTGGTTGTTCACGTACTGGATGAGCTCAAACAGCCGCTCTACCCGCTGTCCGGTCATGGCGGAGATGAACAGGATGGGCGCGTAGGTCATATATCCCAGATCCCGCCGGATATCCTGGCGCATTTTATCCATGGTCTTGCCGTCTTTTTCGATGAGGTCCCACTTGTTCACCACGATGATGCTGGCCTTGCCCGCCTCGTGGGCCATGCCGGCTACCTTGGTATCCTGCTCCGTGACCCCCTCCTGGGCGTCGATGAGAATGAGACACACGTCCGCCCGCTCAATGGCCATCTGGGCGCGAAGCACGCTGTAGCGCTCAATGCTCTCATCCACTCTGGACTTCTTCCGCATTCCGGCGGTGTCGATGAAGACGTACTTCCCCGTCTCATTTTCAAAACTGCTGTCAATGGCATCCCGTGTGGTCCCCGCCACGTCGCTGACGATGGTCCGCTGCTGGCCCAGAATCCTGTTGGTCAGGGAGGACTTCCCCACATTGGGCTTGCCGATGATGGCCACCTGAATCCGGTCGTCGTCCTCCTCGTCGTCTCCCTCGGGAGGGAAATACTTCACACACTCGTCCAGCAGGTCTCCCGTCCCGTGGCCGTGGACGGCGGACAGGGCAATCGGGTCCCCCAGGCCCAGATTGTAGAACTCATAGAAATCCGGGTTCACCGTCCCGGTGGAGTCCATCTTGTTTACCGCCAGGACGATGGGCTTGCCGCTTTTTTGCAGCATGCCCGCCACCTCCTGGTCGGAGGCGGTGAGCCCGGTTCTGATGTCGGTGAGGAATACGATCACGTCCGCATGGCCGATGGCGATTTCCGCCTGCTCCCGCATGAAGGTCAGAATTTCGCTGTCGGTTCGGGGCTCAATACCTCCGGTATCGATGAGGGTGAATTTCCTGCCGTTCCAGTCGGATTCCCCATAGATCCGGTCTCTTGTTACGCCGGGGGTGTCCTCGACGATGGAGATTCTTTGGCCGGTCAGCTTATTAAAGAGGGCGGACTTGCCCACGTTGGGTCTGCCGACGATGGCAACAATTGGCTTTGGCATGGTTATAGCTCCTTCTCCGCACCCTTCGGGTGCCAGGGAAATTTTTTCTTAATTCAAATTTTGCCCTGCCGGGCGGAGGACGGCAGATCACTTCCGATCCAAAATGGCGTCCAGCAGATCGAACCCGTCCTGCTCCACCACGGTCACCGGCACCCCCAGCGCCCGCTCCACATCGGACACGTGCAGGTCGTCCAGAAACACGTCTCCCCCGTGGCGCAGCATGTTTACCGGAATCAGCAGCCGCCCGCCCAGGTCCCGGCCCTTCAGCCGGGCCACCAGGTCCCGGCCGGTAATCAGTCCCGCCACGTCGATGGTGTGGCCGAAAAAGTCGTTGACAATGGCGATAACCTGACCGGTCACGCCGGTTTTCTCTCTGGCCCTGTCCGCCAGCTCCTGCAAAAACGGCTTTGCGCTGACCCCGGTGGCGATGGTGAACGGCGAAGCCTCCACAGGCCCGTCCTCCAGCCTCAGCCCCGCCTCGAACTCGGTAATGAGGCTGCGCAGCATCCCCACGCCGTTTTCAATCTGGACGTAGTCCCCGTAGTAGTCCTCCTCCGGCAGGGGCAGCTCCGCCCGGATATAGAGCTCGTCGGAGCAGAAGAACATCCGGCTCCCATAGCGCGTCCGGCACGTCTCGCCGAAGGCGTTGACCTGCCCGATGATCTGCCGGGCAAGCGCCCGGTCCACGGGCCGCAGCTTTGACAGCCCTTCCCGGTATTTCGTCAGGCCCACCGGCACCACCGAACAGCTGGCAAAACCCCATTCGGCCATGTCTTCCATGGTCCGCTGGAGCTGCGCCCCGTCGTTATAGCCGGGACAGACAACGATCTGGCCGTTCATGATGATGCCCGCTTCTCCGAAGCGCTTCATGTGGCCGAGGCTTTCGCCCCCCGCCCTATTCCCCAGCAGGGCGGCGCGCAGCCGGGGGTCCGTGGCGTGGACGGAGACGTTGATGGGGCTGATGCGCAGATCGATGATCCGCTGCACCTCCCGTGGCGAGAGATTGGTCAGAGTGATATAGTTGCCCATGAGGAAGCTCAGCCGGGCATCGTCGTCCTTGAAATACAGCGTGTCCCGGCACCCCGGGGCCATCTGGTCCACGAAGCAGAACAGGCAGTGGTTGGAGCATGGGCGGGGCTCGTCCATGAGGTATGTCTCAAAGTTCAGTCCCAGCTCCTCCGCCTCCGGCTTTTTCACCCGCACCTGCCGCCGGGAGCCGTCCGGAGCCTCCAGCTCCAGCACCGGGTCCCGGTCGTAGCCGAAAAAGCGGTAATCCAGCACGTCCTCCACCGGATGAGCGTTGATGGCGAGCAGCCTGTCTCCCGTGCGGATTCCGGCCCGCTCCGCCGGGGAGCGATGGTCGATGGAAGTAATTGTGTTGCCCATAGCGCCTCCTGTTGTTCGTCAACTGGCTGTCTCTACGTTTGAGTATACTGTAAATTGTTCCCCATTTCAATATCTAATTCCACATATTCGCGGGAGACCTCTTTTTTGCGGCAGGACGGCTTGACACAGGGCGGGATCTCTGATAAAGTAAAAGCGTTGGCAGGCGTACCTCCGGGAGGTGCGCCTTTTTCTTTTTCCCCGCAGACGGGGCGTCTGCCGCGAGAGGAGGCATATACTTTATTATGATGAATATCCATTCCGTTCCCGTTACCCCGGACATCCGGGACCAGGTCCTGGACCTGCAGCTCCTGCCGGAGCAGCGGGGCTACATCGAGCCTGTAGAGCAGTGCCTGGAGGAGGCGGGACAACTTCAGAACTGGCGTCCGGTCGGACTGTACGACGGCGGGACGCTGATCGGCTTCGCCATGTACGGCTGGTTCTTCCGGGAATACTTTCCCACAGGGAGGCTATGGCTGGACCGGTTTTTGATCGATCGCCGCTATCAGGGGCGGGGCTATGGCCGGGCCGCCCTGCGGCACATGCTGGACCGGCTGGCGCTGGAGCATCCGAAAAAGGATGTATATCTGAGCGTGATCCCGGGCAACGGCGGGGCTGTCCGGCTGTATCAGGGGGCCGGGTTCCGCTTCACCGGAGAAAAGGACGTCCACGGCGAGGACGTAATGCGGCTGGTCCGCTCCGAAAGAAATTCCGGAAAAACCCATGGTCCCCCTTGAACCGCAGGAGAATTTTTGGTACAATGACAGACAACGTTATATCCCAAAAAAGAGAAGGAGGAAACGATCCCAATGGACTATTTGAAGGAGTATCAGAAATGGCTGAACAGCGAGGTGCTGACCGCCGAAGAGCACGCTGAGCTGGAGGCAATCAGGGACGATCCCAGGGAGATCGAAAGCCGGTTCTACGGTCCCCTGGAATTCGGCACCGCCGGACTGCGGGGCACCATGGCCATGGGCCTGCACCACATGAATCTCTATGTGGTCCGCCACGCCACCCAGGGCTTCGCCAACGTCATCTGTGCCGAGGGAGAGAAAGCCAAAGAGCGCGGCGTGGCCATCTGTATGGACTGCCGCAACCACGGCATGGAGTTTGCCAGAGCCGCTGCCGAGGTCTGCGCCGCCGCCGGGATCAGAGTACGCATCTTCGATGCCCTGCGCCCCACCCCGGAGCTGAGTTTCGCCGTGCGCTTCTACGGCTGTCAGGCGGGCATCAACGTTACCGCCAGCCATAACCCCAGGGAGTACAACGGCTACAAGGTCTACTGGGAGGACGGCGCCCAGCTGCCCCCCCAGCACGCCGAGGCTATTGCCAGAGAGCTGGAGAAGATTGACATCTTCACCGGCGTGAAAACCATGCCCTATGACGAGGCCGTGAAGGCCGGGCTCATCACCGTCATGGGGGAGGAGACCGACGAGGCCTTCCTGAAGGAGGTCATGGCCATGACCGTGGATGCCAACGCCATCCCCGCCGTGGCGGACAGCTTCAAGCTGGTTTACACACCCTTCCACGGCTGCGGCCACAGGCTGGTCCCCGAGGCCCTCAGGCGGGCCGGTGTGAAGCACCTGCTCTGCGAGCCGAAGCAGATGGTCATCGACGGGGATTTCCCCACCGTCAAGTCCCCCAACCCGGAGAATCCCGAGGGCTTCTATCTGGCCGTGGACCTGGCCAGGGCCAACGACGTGGACTTCATTCTGGGCACCGATCCGGACAGCGACCGGGTGGGTATCATGGTCCGGGACAAGGACGGCGAGTACAGGGTCATGACCGGCAACCAGACCGGCGTGGTGCTGCTGGACTACCTGCTGGGGGCCATGAAGCGCACTGGCAAGCTGCCTGAGAACCCCGTCGCCCTGAAAACCATCGTCACCACCGAAATGGCCAGGGCCGTGGCCGAGAGCTGCGGGGCCGCCTGCTTCGACACTTTCACCGGCTTCAAGTTCATCGCCGAAAAGAAGAACGCCCTGGAAAGCAGCGGCGAGGGCAGGGTGGTGTTCTCCTACGAGGAGAGCTACGGCTACATGCTGGGCGATTTCGTCCGGGATAAGGACGCCGTCACGGCCT
Source organism: uncultured Oscillospiraceae bacterium (assembly GCA_910587505.1). Classification (GTDB taxonomy): domain Bacteria; phylum Bacillota; class Clostridia; order Oscillospirales; family Oscillospiraceae; genus Pelethomonas. Next base: position 37,077 of record CAJULD010000008.1, read on the forward strand.
CGCTGCTCCTCACCGAAATGGCCGCCTATTATTACGCCAGGGGCATGACGGTTCTGGATGCCTACCAAGCCCTCTGCGAGAAGCACGGCTTCTACGGCGAGAAAACCCACAACCTGGTGATGCCCGGCCTGGACGGTCTGGCGGACATGGCGAAGCTGATGAAGGACCTGCGGGAGAATCCCCCCGCCGGGATTTCCGGCGTGAAGGTGGTCCAGTTCAAGGACTATGCCGACGGCAGCGTCGTCAACTGCGCCGATGGAACCAGAACCACGATGGAGCTCTCCGGCTCCAATGTCCTGCGCTTCGAGCTGGCGGACGGCACCTCCATCATCGTCCGGCCCTCCGGCACCGAGCCCAAGATCAAGGTCTATATTCTGACCAGGGGCGCGGACGCATCGGAGCGGGACGCCAATGTGAAGAAGTACGGCGAATGGGTGGATACCCTGAAGAAATAAATACAGTCTCTAACCCCGGACGCCTCTGCTCCGGCGGGCCGGAGCGGCAGGAAAGGAAACGACAACTATGAAATTTTCCAGCAAAGTGAAGAAATGCGGTCTCTCTCCCATGCGCAAATTCCACCCCTACGCGGTGGCGGCCAGGGAGGCGGGGAAAAGGATCTATCACCTGAACATCGGCCAGCCGGATATTGAAACGCCGCCCCAGTACTTTGAGGCCGTGCGGAATTTCCGGTTGCCGGTGCTGGCCTATGCCGAGTCTCCTGGAATGCCGGTGCTCATTGACGCCATTCTTGAATATTATGGAAAGCACGGGATGCGCTTCACCAGGGACCAGATCCTCATTACCACCGGCGGCAGCGAGGCGCTCCAGATCGTCTTCAACTGCATTCTGGACGACGGGGACGAGATCATCATTCCGGAGCCCTTCTATCCCAACTACAACACCATGGTCAACACCTGCGGCGCGGTCATCCGCCCCATCCCCACCTCTCCGGAGGACGGCTATTTCTACGCCGACCGGGCCAGGATCGAATCCGCCATCAACGGGCGCACCCGCGCCATCATGTGCACCAATCCCGGCAACCCCACCGGCAACGTCCTTACGCCGGAGGAAATGCGCATGATCGTGGACATCGCCAGGGAGCACGACCTGTTCCTTATCGGGGACGAGGCTTACCGGGAGTTCGTCTATGAGGAGAACGAGCCCCTGCACTCCATGGGTGAATTTGAGGACGCGGCGGAGAACGTGGTCATCATTGACACCGTTTCCAAACGCTTTTCCGCCTGCGGCGCGCGCATCGGATGCATCATCAGCCGGAACACCGAGCTCATCGGCGAGGCTCTCAAATACTGTCAGGCCCGTCTGGCGGTGGCCACGCTGGACCAGGTGGCCTCTGCCGCTCTGTACAGCGTGGGACCGGAATACTTTGCCGCCGTCAGGGAGGAGTACCGCCGCCGCCGGGATACCGTGGTGTCCAGGCTGAAGGAGATTCCCGGCGTCGTCTGCGAATGTCCCAGAGGGGCCTTTTACCTGATGGCCGCCCTGCCGGTGGACAACGCCGACAACTTCCAGAAGTGGCTGCTGACGGACTTTGACGACGGCGGGGATACGGTAATGTTTGCCCCCGGCGGGCCCTTCTATGCCACTCCTGGCAAGGGCGTCAACGAGATTCGGATTGCCTATGTACTCAGGCAGAAGGACCTGGAGCGGGCCATGGACCTGCTGGCAAAGGGCATCGAGGCGTACAACAGGCTCTAAGAGAAAAGGCATGGAGAGTTGCGCGAAGAGCAATTCTCTATGCCTTTTTGGAGGGAGACCGCAAAATTTTCCGGAAAACGTCAACCTTTGATTGATTCTTCCTTCCTTTTGTGGTATAATCGCCTAGCTGTACCTTCAATTGACAGGGGGAACACGCCTGCCAGCGGCCCGGACGGGCGCTGGACTCCGTTCCCGGATCCGGCGGGCGCCCGCCCGCATCCTGCGGCCTTGCCGGCCTCCGTCTTTGCCCTTGTCAATCAAAGATGCGCAGATGGAACCAGAAGCGGGGAAACGGATTCCCTGTGTCGCTTGGAGGAAATGACAATGGAAAGCAGGGACTACGAACAGATCCTCAGCGCCATGCCGGAAACCGGTGTTTATGTCATCCGGGAGCAGGACCACGGGCTGCTCTATTTTAATAAACGGGTCCGTGAGGTTTCGCCGGAGGTGGAGCTGGGCATGGCCTGCCATGATGTATGGGCGGGGTCGTGCAGCTGCTGTCCGCTGCGGACCATCGGAAACGGGACGGAAAGCCGGGCCGTCAGCTATAACGATCCTTTTGGCGGCGTGGTGGACATCACCGCTACCCGCACCAGGTGGAAGGGCGAGATTCCGGCCTTTGTGGTGACCGTGGCGCCCCGGACAGATACCGCCGGGTATGCCTACCGGAAAATTCTGCACGCGGATCTGACGCTGGACCGCTGCGACATATTGAAATCGGACCCCGAGGGGTGGCAGCCCGGCGAGGGATCCCTGTCCCGGCAAATGGAGGAATTTGCCACCGGCGGCGCCATTCATCCGGATGACGCGGAACGGGTGGCCGCTTTTACCCGGCTCGAGCATATGCGCGCCGGCCCCGCCGCCGGACAGACCGCTCAGACTCTGATCTACCGCCGCCGGACGGGGGACTCGTACCGCTGGAACCTGATGGAAATCATCCCGGAGCAGACCTGGGAGGGCGAGGTGCGCTCCGCCATCATCTGCGTCAAGGACGTTCACGACGTGCTGCGGGAGGGACTGGAACGGGAGGGGCTTACCGCCCGTGTACAGGAGCTGATCCGCAGTCTGGGCGAGCGGAACCTCAACATCTATACCATTAATCTTGACACCGGCGAGGCCAATCCCATCCGCGTGGACGGACAGATGCAGGACAGCCTGACTGCCCGGCCCTGGGAGGCCCTGGCCGAAGAACACATCGCCGCGCGGCTCCACGATGATTACCGGCAGGAGTTTACCCGCCGGTTCTCTCTGGAGGGCCTGCGGCAGGCGAAGGCGGAGGAGAAGCCGAAATCCGGGATGCTCTGCCAGTGGCGCAGCGGAGAGACATACCGGTATATATCCGTGACCGCCTATTTCAACCGGGAGCTGAAGGGGGACAGCTATACGGTCCTGGCCCTTCAGGATGTGGATGGCCGAATGCGCCGGGAGCTGGCCCTCACCAGGAGGGACATGCAAATGGCGGCCATCCTGAAATGCCGGTATCAGATGATGAACACGGTGTATCTGGACAGCGGTCTGTGTGAGCGTATGGACCTCAAACGCGCCGCCGGACCGGAAAACACCCTGACCGGGGACTATGACCAGTACATCCGGACGGCTCTGGAGCGCTTTGTCCACCCCGACGACGCGGAGCGCTTCTGGTCCATGCTGTCCCTGGAACATCTGCGGAAAACGGCGGAGAGCGTGGCGGACTATGACGAGGAGGTCTGCCTGTACCGCCTGCGGGGGGAGCAGGTGCGCTGGATCGAGCTGCACATTCTCTACAGCCGTCAGGCGGAGCAGGTGATGGTCAATATTCTGGGACAGGATGTCACCAAAGAGAAAACGCAGGAGGAGAGCCAGCGCAGAGCCCTGGAGGATCAGTCCTATATGATTACCAGCCTGAGCCGTCTGTTCTTTTCCACCTACTACATCGACCTGGAGCACGATACCTTCCGGGCGGTGACCCAGCAGCGGCGGATCGGCGCCGTGCTGGGAGATGCGGTGAACTGTACCGCCGCGCTGCAGCTCTATGCCAACAACTTCATCCATCCCGACGACAGGGCCCGGTACCTGGAGACCATGAGCGTCCAGAACCTGCGGCAGACGCTGCGGTGGTGGCAGCCCTATGTGGAGGTGGAGTATCACAAGCTGCCGGAAGAGGGCGGCGGGCTGGTCCGGGCCACCGCCGTGCTGGCCCAGACCGGGACGGACGATTTGCCCAAAACCGTTGTATACGTGGCCAGAAATATTGCCGGCGATTCCCAGAACGGGGCGGAGTGAAGATCACCCGGCGGCCGGACGATACGCATGAAAGGATGAAAGAGATACCATGGACAGAATTTTAGTGATCGACGACAGCGCCGTCCAGGCCCAGTTTCTGTGCTCCGTCCTGAAAGACGATTACGAGGTCACCACCTGCAACACGGCCCAGGAGGGCCTTCAGCTGGTCAGAGAGGGAGACTTCTCCCTGGTCCTTCTTGACGTCATCATGCCGGACATGGACGGATTCGCGGTACTCAAGGAGCTGAAGGCCGCAGAGCAGACCCGGTACATTCCGGTCATCCTGCTGACCAGTCTGGCGGACGTGCAGTATGAGGAGCGGGGACTCCTGCTGGGGGCGGTGGACTATGTAGCCAAGCCCTTTAATCCGGTGATTATCCGGGCGCGGGTCAACACCCATATCCAGCTGTATCACTATCAGAAGGAATTCCGGCAGCAGGCCACCATTGACGGCCTGACCGGCGTGGCCAACCGGCGGTTTTACGAGAGAGAGGCTGACGCCAGATGGCGGGAGGCCATTCGGTTTGGTCTGCCTTTTTCCGTGTGCATGCTCGATATCGACAAATTCAAGATATACAACGACACCTTCGGACATCAGGCCGGGGATCACGTCATCTCCTCCGTGGCAAAAACCGCATCCGCTTTCTTTCAGCGCTCCACGGACCTCTTCGCCCGGTACGGCGGGGAGGAGTTTGTTGCGGTCTTCGCCGGAAACAGCGCAGAGGCGGCCTTTGCCTTTATGAAGACTGTCCGGCAGGCAGTAGAGGGCCTGCACATTCCCCACGATCCTTCCGTTAATCCCTGGGTCACCATCAGCGCCGGCGGCGTGACTCTGATGCCCAGGCAGGGCGACGAATATCAATCCTATCTGAAAATGGCGGACACGATGCTGTACGACGCCAAGCGGTTCGGACGGAACCAGGTGGTGTGGTCCAACGGCGGCAGAGAACAGTGGAGGGAAAAGCCGTAAGGCAGAGATATATGTTCGTTTCCCTGAAAAAGGATCGTATGAACTTTTCATAAAAGCATATTGACCCGCAGGGGCCGGCCTGTCCCCTTTAAGCAGAGCATCCCGCTCTCCGCAACGGAGAGCGGGATGCTCTGTTTCTACTGCTCTCTATCCAGCAGCGACCGCTTGATTTCCAGGCCTCCGGCATATCCCACCAGCTGCCCGTCGGTCCCGATGACCCGGTGGCAGGGGATGATGATCGGAATGGGATTGCGCCGGTTGGCCTGCCCCACCGCAATGGCGGCTCCGGGCCGGCCGATCCGGGCGGCAATGGCTCCATAGCTGGCGGTGCCGCCATAGGGAATCTCCCGCAGCGCCGCCCAGACCTCCTTCTGGAACGCCGTCCCCTCCGGAGCCAGCGGAACGGTAAAGCTCCGCCGCCGCCCCTCGAAATACTCCGTCAGTTCTTCCGCGGCCTGCGCCAACACGGGAGAGGCTCCGTTCACCGGCTCATGCCGCGTATCTCCGAAGTCGATGCCGGTCAGAGCAGTCTCTGAGGCGGAGAGCGTCAGCGGTCCCACCGGACTGGACAGCAGCATCTGATATACGGTGGACATCTCTCAGAAAATGGTCACGGTCCAGCGGTTTTCATATCTCTGGCGGGGGGGAAGAGAGATCAGGTCAAACTGCTGGCTCAGGTCCTCCACCACGCCCTCCCGGGAGGGAAGGCTGACCCACGGCTCCAGACATACATAGGGCGCGTCGGTTTTCGGTTGGTGCCACACGCCCAGATAGCGCATCTTGGGGCAGGCCAGAGAGACGCCCCGGCTGCCCTCGCCTGCGGACAGAGTCACGCTGCGGGCAAAATTCTTCAGGATGATTGCGTCATGATCGAAAAGATCGTGATGTAACGGGAGGTGCACGTCGTTTTCCAACGCATAGGGCGCCTCCTGACCGCTTATCATGTAGCTTTCGCCCAGCAGGACGCGGTTGGGCCGGCAGGGCTGGTCAAAGGTCAGGCGATAGTCGTCAAAGGACTTGCCGGCCTCCAGAGGAACCCGGAAGCCGGGATGTCCGCCCACTCCGAAAAACAGGACTTTACTGTCCATGTTCTCTGTGGCGTAGACGATTACCAGCATATTGTCCTCCAATACGTAGGATACGTCGAAATGGAAGGCAAAGGGATAGCCCTTCCGGCTTTCGGCCGTGTCCTCCATATGCAGCGTGATATGGTCCTTTCCCTGGGCCAGAACGGAGAATTCCGTGCGGCGGGCAAAGCCGTGGCGGGTCATTTCGTACTCTCTGCCCCCGTAAGTATAGCGATCGTTGGTAAGACGGCCCACATAGGGAAACAGGATGGGGGAACGGCCGGACCAGTAGGCGGGGTCTCCGTTCCAGAGATATTCCGTTCCGTCGGCAGCGGTGATGGACATAAGCTGCGCGCCCATCTCATCGACGGTCACGGTCATGGCATGATTGCGGATGGTCTGCATAATAAGTCTCCTTTCTTCCGGTGCTGTTGGCAGGAAAATCCCCTGCGGCCGCCGGGACCGCAGGGGCGTGTCGAAACATGCGCCGGTTGTGAGCCGGGCGTGTTGACCGGTTTCTCAGAACCTGCGGCTCCTGAACAGCATCATACTAAACTCTTCCTGAAATTGCAAGCATTTTCCGGGAAAAACCGATGAATTTTGATTGGCGGGGGAGCCCGCCCGGTTTTCCCGACTCGCTGTTATGCTTTCCCCAGTCTCTTCAGCATGGCCTTCTTCACCGCCCGCAGGATGTTCTCGTACCCCGTGCAGCGGCACAGATGGCCGGAGAGCAGCCTGCGCAGCTCGTCATCGGTGTACTCCTTCCCGCGCTCCAGGATCTCCACGGCGGTCATAATGAAGCCCGGCGTACAGAACCCGCACTGGATGGCGGCCTCGTCGATGAACGCCTGCTGGATATCCGCCAGCTCTCCGCCGGGACCCATCAGCCCCTCCAGTGTGCAGATGTTCTTCCCGTCCGCCCAGGCGGCCAGATACAGGCAGGAGTTAAAGCATTCCCCGTTAATCAGGACGTTGCAGGCCCCGCACTCGCCCACCTCGCAGCCCTTCTTCACGCTGGTCAGCCGGAAGTCGTTGCGGAGCATGTCTGTCAGAGACGCCCGCACGTCCACCATCTGCTCCACTTCCCTGCCGTTGATGGTGCAGCGGATCAATTTGTACCGGTTGCTCATGCCAGCTCACCTCCCGCCAGTCTGATGGACTCCAGAAGTCCCCGCTTTGCCAGCTCCACGGCGATATGTTCCCGGAATGCCCTGCTGGCCCGCCAGCTGTCCCGGGGGCGGATGTCCGACAGCACGGCGGCGGCGAAGGCCTCCGCGGTCTCCTCCGTCAGAGGCTTCCCCTGTGCCGCGGCCTCCGCGTGCCCGCACCGCAGGGGGACGGGGCCCGCCACGCCGTAGGCGATCCGGGCGCGGAGAATGGTCTTTTTGTCCGGGCTGAGCACCACGTTTACAGAACAGCCGGTAGTGGCAATGTCCATGGCGTCCCGCATGGCGTACTTGATATAGTGCCCGGAACAGCTTTCATAGCTGGCCCTGGGGATCAGGATGGCGGTTTGAATTTCATCAGGACGGATGTCCACCTTCCCGGCGGAAATATAAAATTCCTGAATGGGAAGCCGCCGGACGCCCTTTTCCCCTGTCAGTTCAATAACTGCGTCCCAGGCGAACAGAGTAGAGGCGGAATCGGCGCTGGTGACGCCGTTGCAGGTGTTGCCGCCGATGGTCCCGGCGTTGCGGATCTGGGGCCCGCCCACCATGTCCACGGCCTCGCCCAGGACGTTGATATATTTCTGAATGATGGGGTCCCCGGTAATGTGGCTGAAGCTGGTCAGAGAGCCGATGCGGATGTTTTCTTCCCCGTCGATAGCCACGCCCCGGAGAGCATCGATGCCGTAGATGGAGATGAGCTCCTTCCCCGCCCGCCTGCCCTCCCGTATCTGGACCAGCACGTCGGTGCCGCCGGCGAGGATCTGAGCCTCCGGGTGCTCCAGACGCAGGCGCACCGCGTCCTGGACGCTCTGAGCCTCATATAATGCTTTCAAATCATACATATCGTATTATTCTTCCTTTCTGCCGCCGCAGGCGGCAGGGCAAAATATTCGATTTGATACCACTGGGGCTTCGCGCCCCAAGCCCCGGTTACTTTTCCCGCGAGGGAAAAGTAACCAAAAGCTCGCTTAAGGGACGTTCCGTCCCTTAAGAATCCCTCAAATGACGGGGGTTATTTTTTTGCGCCCGTGGCATGGCCTGCCCGGTCTAAACAAACTGCCGGCCGCTTACAGGTCTTCTGCGTCTGTTTTAGTGTGGTCATCGGCAGACTCTACCGTTTCAAGCGTGGTGAGCTCCCGGCGATGCACCCCCTTGCTGGGCAGTCCCCCCTTTAACAGGGCGGCAGCCGAAGTCCTTCAAGCGCCAGTCTACCAGAAGAAGAACCGGTCGTTCACGGGGCACAGCAACTCTTCTATTGCAGCCAATGTTCGAAAAAGGGAGTCCAGAACCGTAGGTTCTGGCACGCTTTTGCCTGCTTTTCTCGTGGGCAAAAAGCAGGCGCAGGGTCCGGGGGCGCGGAGCCCCCGGGCTAAGACAAGAAGAATTTACCGTTCGCGCGCGGAGCGCGCGAAGATCAAATCAACCCCGCGCTGCTGAATTCCTTGAAAAGAACATGGGGCGTCATGGGCGCGTCATTGAGCGCAACGCCGGTTGCATTCAGTACGGCGTTCCGGATGGCCGGGGCCGGGGAGCAGGCCGGAGGCTCGCCCAGAGCCCTAGTGCCGTAAGGGCTGGTGGGCTCCGGGTTTTCCACGAAGAGGGCCTGAAGATTTGGATGGTCCATAAAGGTGGACAGTTTATAATCCAGCAGGTTGTTGTTCAGAGGCTTGCCGGTCTTCTCATCGAAGAGGAGCTGCTCGGAGAGTCCGTACCCGATGCCCATGGACATGCCGCCGTGGACCTGGGCCTCCGCCAGGGCGGGGTTGATGAGCTTTCCGCAGTCGTGGACGTTGACGATGTTCAGCAGCTTCACCCTGCACAGAGGAATGTCCACCTCCACCTCCGCAAAGGTGCAGCCAAAGGAGTAGGCGTTGTTTTTGATCTGATATGTACTCTCGGCGGTGATGTGCCGGGAGTGCTCCAGGCTGTAAAGGACCTCGGTGGCCAGCTCGCCCAGGGTCATCAGCTCCCGACCGTCGGTGATCCGGACGATCCTTCCGTCCACGAGATCCAGATTCTCCCGGGCCTGCCGGGTCAGCTCTTCGGCACAGGCCAGAATCCTGTCCCGGAGAATCCCGCCCGTCTGGTGCAGGGCGAAGCCGCCCACATAGGTCTGCCGGGAGGCGTAGGCTCCGGTGCCGAAGGGAGTCACGTCGGTATCCTGGGTGGAGACAATGTGAACGTCTTCAAAGGGAATGCCGATAGCGTCGGCGGCCATCTGCGCAAAGGCGGTGTCGCAGCCCTGACCGATCTCCGTCTCGCCGGTCTGCACCTGGACGGACCCGTCCTGATTGAGTACCATGCGGCAGGAGGAGGACTCCAGGGAGATGGGCCAGACCGCGGTATTGTACCAGAACAGGGCCATGCCGATTCCCCGGCGCACCGGGCCGGTCTGGTCCGCGTACTCCTTCCGCTTCCGCTCATAGTCAATGGCGGCCATGCCTTTGTCCATGACCTGCCGGAAGGAGTCAAAGTAGTTCTCGTTTTTGCTGAATCCGTCCACATACCCCCTGGGCATGACGATCTGTCGGCGGTACTCCACAGGCTCACGGCCCAGGGCTCTGGCCACGTCGTCGATATGACTCTCCCCGGCCCACATGGCCTGTGGGATGCCATAGCCCCGCATGGCCCCGGCGGCGGGACGGTTGGTAAACACGGTCCAGGCGTCGCCTTCCACGTTGGGGCAGGGATAAATCTGGGGAAACGCGCCCATACCCTTGGCCGCGATGCCGTGGCCGTGGGAGGCATAGCCGCCCTGATTGGAGAAGCACTCGATCTTTCGGGCGGCAAAGCTGCCGTCCGGCCGGACCCAGGAAATGATATGGGTGCGGATGGCGTGGCGCACCCGGTTGGAGACGAAGGTCTCCTCCCGGGAACAGTCCACCATGACCAGCCGCCCGCCCAGCTGCGTGGTCAGCCAGGCGCACAGAGGCTCGTACAGCGCGTCCTGCTTGTTGCCGAAGCCGCCGCCGATATAGGGCTTGATGATCCGCACCTTTCCCCATGGGATACCCAGCGCCTGCCCGCAGATCCGGCGGACAATATGGGGAATCTGGGTGGAGGAGGTGACGGTGATCCGGCCGCCTTCCATGTAAGCCGTACAGACGTGATTCTCGATATGGCAGTGCTGGACGGTGGGGGTGTCGTACCAGCCCTCCACCCGGATAAGTCCCGGTTCCCTGCTGGCAGAGGCGTAGTCGCCGTTCCTTATGGAGGTATGGGCCAGGACGTTGCCGGGGTACTCCTCATGGATCAGCGGGGCGTCCGGTTCCATGGCCTTCTGGACGTCCAGAACAAAGGGATACTCATCATACGTCACCTTCACCAGCCGGGCTGCCTGCCCGGCGGCCACCTCGTCCTCCGCCACCACCACGGCCACCTCGTCCCCGTAATAGCGCACGTGGCGGTTCAGCAGCAGCCGGTCGGCCACGTCCTGGTGGCGGGGGTCGGTGGACCAGGGGTGTCCCGCCGTGGGGAAGGGGATGTCCGGCACATCGAAGCAGGTGAAGATCTTCACCACGCCGGGGACCGTTTCCGCCTGGGAGACGTCCACCGACCGGACCATGCCGTGGGCAATGGTGGAATGGACGATCCGGGTAACCAGGGCCTCCCGGCCGCACAGATCACCGGTGTACTTTGCCCGGCCGGAGGCCTTGTCAAAGGCGTCCACACGGAGCTTGCTCTGACCTGCGGTTTTGCTCATAGGGCATCAGCCTCCTGTCTGTTCCGTTCAGAACGGTTCGGTAAGAAAGACAAATTTTTCAGAAAATCCGGGTGATTTTTATAATTATAGCACAAAGCCGGCCGCCTGTACAGGATCAATATCCCTCCGCCGCTATTTTAATTTCTGTATAACGCAGCGGTTGACTGGACGCGGCCCGGCGGGGTATACTACAGGCAGCCTGTCAGAGAGGAAGAAAGCGATGAAAATTGGCTGCGTGGTCATGGCCGCCGGGGACGCCCGGCGGTTCGGCGAGAACAAGCTGGCGGCGGATTTCGGCGGAAAGCCGCTGATCCTCCGGGCGCTGGAGGCGGTTCCGGCGGAAAAATTTTCCACCGTGGCGGTGGTAACCCAATATCCGGAGGTGGAGGATCTGGCGAGGCGGTTCCGGTTTCTCCCCGTCCGCAATCCCCATCCGGACTGGGGCATCAGCCACACCATCCGTCTGGGGCTGGAGGCGATGGGGGAATGCGGCGCGGCGCTGTTCCAGGTGTCGGACCAGCCCCTGCTGCGGCGGGAAACCGTGGCGGCGGAGGTGGATTTTTTTCTGACCCACCCGGACAAGCTGGTGGGACTGAGCCACGGCGGCGTCCGGGGGAACCCCTGCATCTTTCCCGCGGCCTATTTCCCGGAGCTGCTGGCTCTGCGGGAGGATCACGGCGGCAGCAGCGTCATCCGCCGTCACCGGGAGGAGCTGCTGCTGTTCGAGACCGCGGCGGAGGAACTGGCGGACGCGGACACCCGCCAGGCGCTGGAGGCGATGGCGGCAGAGCGGAAGGGATCTCTTTTATGAGTCCCTGACGCCGGAGGCCGGACGCTCTATGCCGTGACAGGAAAGCCCTCCCACGATGGGCAGCAGGACCCAGTAAATAATAAACTGCGCTTCTGGCCGCAGCCCCTTCAGAAGGGGAACCCGGTTCCGCACGATAATGAACATATGGGCCAGGGGGGAGTGCCAGAAATAGATGGATGCGCTGATGGTTCCCAGCCAGCGCAGCGCCGGCATTTTCAGCAGCTGCCTGCACGGCGGCAGGAAGAGGGCGCAGAAAACCGCCGCCGCGCAGACCAGGATGCTGACAGCCGGAATCATGCTGCCGGAGAGGAGCCGCGCACAGCACATGCACACGCCGCACAGAAACAGCACCCACAGGGCGGCTCCTCCGGCCGCCAGCCGCCGCGTCTTTGCCGCGGCGGCGCTCCGTATGCTGTGAACTGCTTCATACAGCCCCGCGCCCAGGAAAAAATTCAGAAAGCCCTCCCCGTTCTGAACATAGCAGAACGGAGCCTGGATATCCAGAAAAATCAGCAGGCAGCCCCATAAGCTGAGCGCTCCGGTCAGAAAGCGGTAAAGCGCCGGGCGTCCGGCGGACAGTCTGACAACACAGTAGTAGACGACCCAGCATTGCAGCAGGATGCTGACAAACCAAGTGGGCAGGTTGTAAGGATATACGTTGTCAAACCACCCCCAGGAGGTGGTCAGGGCGATTTTCAGCGTGGTTTTCCAGACGCCGGAGGCGGGAAGGCTGTGGGTGCAGGCCTTCAGGAACAGCATGCACAGATTGGTCAGGATATAGAGGGGATATATCTTTACCAGGCGGCGGCGCAGGAAGGCGAAAAAGGTAATCTGCCCCGCGGCGATTCTCTCCCGGTAGGAGCCGCTGAGTAAAAAGCCGCTGAGCAGAAAGAAGAAGCAGTTGCCCAGATATCCGCCGCAGGTATAGAAAATGCCCAGAACCGGCGCGAAGCAGCCGTCGAACATGTCCCCGACATGGTAAAGTACGATTGTCAGGATAAAAAGCCCCCGCAGCGCGGTCAGCGACGGATCATACGCGCCGTCCAGGCCGCCTCCATTTCGCAGCGTCTTCTTCATGCCCTTCTCCTCCTCCCGGCAGTCCCGCTCTCATTATATCCGTTTCTGCCGGAAAACGCAAGGATGACCGGGAAGCTTTGCTGCCCGGTCACCTGTTTTGCCGTCTTGCCGGCGGCGGACCTGCTTTTTCCTTACGGAAAAAGCAGCAAAAAGTTAGAAGCTGTACCAACAGGCGAAGCGCGCAGATTGGCGGGAAAAATTTTTGACCGGCAGGGAAGGAAAGCGCATGAATCCTGACGGATTTCAGGCTTTTCTCACACAGTCCGGACGGAAAGTTTTCCCGTCAGGATGCCTGCTCCCGCCTGTTGGTACAGCTTCTTACGCAGGGAGGCCCTCCTGACGGCGTCAGGCCGCCGCAGGCGGCCCCGCGGGCAGGAAGCCCCGGAAAAGAGGGATGCTCCACCGTCAATATGCGGCGACAATCCCTCCGTCGTCGGCGTACACCGTGGAGATGCCGCCGGTGGACACGATCAGGATTTCGCCGAACCGGCAGCGCTTCTGAATTGTCTCCCGAAGGGACTCCGCCCGTTCCTGACAGTTGCAGTGGGCAAGAATCAGCCGCCGCCCCGCATGCTCCGCGTCCTCCGCCATCCGGGACACCATCCGCGCCAGGGTCTGCCGAATGGAAAGGCCCTGACCCAGCTTTTCAATCTCTCCCTCCGGCGTGGCCCCGCACAGCAGCTTCACCCGCAACGCACCGGTCACCAGCGCCTGCATCCTGGTCAGCCGCCCGTTCTTTCGCAGATTGTCCAGATTTTCCAGCACGAACAGAGTCTTCATCCGGTTGATATAGGCCTCCGTTTTTTCCACCACCTGGGCGAAGGGCAGACCCCGGCCCGCCAGCTCCCGGACCAGCAGCGCAATCTGCGCCTGTCCCGAGGAAGCGGAGCGGGAGTTGAATACGTGCACGTTCCCCCCGCCCCCCTCCTCCCGGTAAATGGCCCGTGCCTGCATGGCGGCGTTGTAGGAGCCGGAGAGCTGACCGGACAGAGTGATAACGTAGTTATCCCCACCGTCCAGAAATTGCTCGAGATACATGGAGGGGGAAGGGCACGCCGTCTTGGGCGCGTCGGGCCAGGCCCGCATTTTTTGCAGCAGTTCTCCCTGGCGGAAGTCCTCGCCGTCCACCACGGTCTCCGCGCCCACCTGGATGGTGAGGGGCACTTTTCGGATGCAGGGATCTGCCCGCAGCTCTGTGGGCAGGTCCGTGCAGCTATCGCAGATCAGTCTATATGTCATCTCAAAAACCACCTAAAGTAATATGGTTAATTAGATTATATCGTATAATAGAAAAATGTCAAGCCTTTATCGGCGCTGCGCCGGGAAATGAGCGTACCCACAATGCACAAAAAAGCGGCGCAAAATTTTACTGTTGCGACAAAATTGAAAATCAATCCCGAAAAAGAGGCCGGACGCTCTGTTCTATAACGGCGGGGTATGGTATAATGAAAAAACCGGCAGTCAGAAGCTCTGCCAGCAGGCGGGAGCACACATCCAGGCAGAAAAATTTCCGTCCGGACTGCGTCAGCAAAGCCTGAAATCCGTCAGGATTCTGCGCTTTCCTTCCCTGCCGGTTAAAAATTTTTCCCGTCAGCCTGCACACTTTGCCTGTTGGTACAGCTTCTCCGTTTCAGCATCAGATAAAGAAGGATGGGTGAAAGACGATGAAAAACTATTCCGAAGACGCCAGCCGCCTCTACCACATTCAGGTGGCCCCCGGCGAGGTGGGCCGCTATGTGATTCTTCCCGGAGACCCCAAACGGTCGGTCAAAATCGCACAGCATTTTGACAATCCCGTGCTGGTGGCGGACAACCGGGAGTACGTAACCTATACCGGCACGCTGGACGGAGTGAAGGTAAGCGTCACCTCCACCGGCATCGGCGGCCCCTCCGCCGCCATTGCCATGGAGGAGCTGGTCCGGTGCGGCGCGGACACCTTCCTCCGGGTGGGTACCTGCGGCGGGATGCAGACGCCGGTGCAGAGCGGCGACATCGTGGTCGCTACCGGCGCGATCCGCATGGAGGGCACCAGCCGGGAATACGCGCCCATTGAGTATCCCGCCGTGACGGATTTGACGGTGGCCAACGCCCTGGTGGCCGCCGCGAAAAGGAAGAGCTTCCCCTTCCACGCCGGGGTGGTCCAGAGCAAGGACTCCTTCTATGGCCAGCACGAGCCGGAGGTCAAACCGGTTAGCTATGAGCTGCTCAGCAGATGGGAGGCCTGGAAGCGCATGGGCTGTCTGGCCAGCGAAATGGAGTCGGCGGCGCTGTTCATTGCGGCAGGCTGCCTGCATGTCCGCTGCGGCGCATGCTTCCTGGTGGTGGCCAACCAGGAGCGGGAGCGGCTGGGGCTGGAGAACCCGGTGGTCCACGACACCGACGGGGCCATCCAGGTGGCCGTGGAGGCCATCCGGCAGCTGATCCGGACGGACCGGGAAAAGGAAGCGCGGTGATAAATATGGACGGGAAAGAAATTTTAAGGCACGTGGACCACACGCTGCTTTCCCAGACCGCCACATGGGAGGAGATCCGGCAGGTCTGCGGCGAGGCGGCGCAGTACGGGACCGCCTCCGTCTGTATACCGCCCTGCTATGTGAAGCAGGCCGCCGGGTATGTCCGGGGGGAAACGGCGATCTGCACGGTCATCGGCTTTCCCAACGGAAACCCGACCACCGCCGCCAAGGTCTTCGAGGCCGGGGAGGCCCTTGCCCACGGCGCGTCGGAGATCGACATGGTTATCAACCTGGGGTGGCTGCGTGACGGACAGTATTCTCTTGTGGAGGAGGAGATCCGCGCGCTGAAGGCCGTCTGCGGGGACAGAATCCTGAAGGTAATCGTTGAGACCTGCCTGCTGACGGAGGAGGAAAAGATCCGGATGTGCGAACTGGTCACAGCGGCCGGCGCGGACTATATCAAGACCTCCACCGGCTTCTCCAGGGCGGGAGCCACCTTCGCGGACGTGGCGCTGTTCGCCCGGCACATCGGGCCCGGCGTGAAAATCAAGGCGGCCGGGGGAATCTCCTCCCTGGAGGACGCGGAGAAATTCCTGTCACTGGGCGCGGACCGTCTGGGCTCCAGCCGGATCGTAAAGCTGGTAACGGAAAACGGGTAAGAAAGGCGGTAAAAAATGGATCAGGCAATGGTGGAAAGACTGATTGAAACGGCCATCTCCCAGCTGAAATTTTCCTACGCCCCCTACTCCCGTTTCAAGGTGGGCGCGGCCCTCCTGACTGCGGAGGGAAAGATTTATACCGGCTGCAACATCGAAAACGCCGCCTATGCGCCCACCAACTGCGCGGAGCGCACCGCCTTCTTCAAGGCCGTCAGCGAGGGAGAGCGGTCCTTCCGGGCCATATGCGTCGCAGGAGGAAAGGACGGCGTGCTGACGGAGTACGCCGCCCCCTGCGGTGTATGCCGGCAGGTAATGATGGAGTTTTGCAGCCCGGACAGCTTTCAGATCATTCTGGCCGTCAGCCGGGAGCAGTATGAGATTTTCACGCTGGGGCAGCTGCTCCCCCAGGGCTTCGGGCCAGGCAACCTGCAATAGGCCGGACGGATAGAAGAGCGCGTCCGCCGGGGAGCTTCCGGCAGACGCGCTTTTTTATGATTTCCCGACGGGTGCTTTTTCAGGTAGTTGCCGTCGAATAATCTGAAAACCGGCAAATTCCGGTAGGGGGAAGCGCAGCGGCGGCGGTCCGGCTGACAATATTTTTCATGGCAATTCCTCCATTAACAGGGAACAGGCGACAGAATTCTCACGTTTTTTATCATTATCCGGGGAATATGTATCCTGTTTGTATCAAAGTTTTATCCTTTTTGTAAGCTTTCCCGGGGATCCGGAGGGCCCGCAGGTTCCCACCGGATGCATAAATTCTGAAAAATGTTTTCCGGATTGTGCTGTTTTTGCTTGACAGAATGCAGGTGGAGCGAGTATTATTGAATAGGATTTTTGTCGGCGGATAAAAAGGGGTATCCGCCGATTATTTCCGCGTCCGGCGCGGTTCGCCGGACGGGCAAAAAGCCCCATACCATAAAACAAAAGTAAAAACAGGAGGAAGATTGTTTCATGCCACAATTAGAAATTGGCCTGTTCTGGGTCATAATCTTGTTTGTGGTCGCGATTCTGGCATGTATCGGTTGCTTTGTTGCCGGACAGATTCACCGCAAGAAGTTTGCGGAACGGGAAATCTCCGGCGCGGAGGAAGAGGCGCGCCGCATCATCAACGAGGCCATCAAGGCCTCCGAGGGGAAAAAGCGGGAAGCTCTTCTGGAGGCCAAGGAGGAAATCCTGCGCAGCCGCACCGAATACGAAAAGGAAGAGAAGAGCCGCCGCGCCGATTTGCAGAAGCAGGAGCGCCGGTTACAGCAGAAGGAAGAAAACCTGGATCGCAAGACCGAGAACATTGAGAAAAAAGAGGAAGCCCTGACCCAGAAGCACGCCGCCGCCGACAAGGCCCAGGAGGAAATTGATCTCATCAAGCGCAGTCAGACCGAGATGCTCGAGCGTATCTCCGGCTTTACCGTGGAGGAGGCCAAGCAGTACCTCATTTCCCAGGTGGAGGGCGAGGTCACCCACGAGACGGCGCTGAAGATCAAGGAAATCGAGGCCCGCGCCAAGGAGGAAGCCGACCAGCGCGCCAGGGAAATCGTTGCCACCGCCATTCAGCGCTGCGCCGCCGATCACGCGTCCGAAATCACCGTCAGTGTGGTACCCCTGCCCAATGACGAGATGAAGGGCCGCATTATCGGCCGTGAGGGCCGCAACATCCGCACCATCGAGACCCTGACCGGCGTGGACCTCATCATCGACGACACGCCGGAGGCCATTACCGTCTCCTGCTTCGAACCGGTCCGCCGGGAAGTGGCCCGGGTGGCGCTGGAGAAGCTGATTGCCGACGGGCGCATCCATCCCACCCACATTGAGGAGATGGTGGAAAAGGCCCGTCGGGAGGTGGACGCCGTCATCAAAAGCGAGGGCGAGCGGGCCGCCTTTGAGACCGGCGTCCGGGGCCTTCACCCGGAGGTGGTCAGGATGCTGGGCCGTCTCCACTACCGCACCAGTTACGGGCAGAACGTATTGCAGCACTCCATCGAGGTCAGCCATATCGCGGGACTCATGGCCTCTGAGCTGGGTCTGGATGTCCACGCCGCCAAGCGGGCGGGACTGCTCCACGACATCGGCAAGGCGCTGGATCACGAGTACGAGGGAACCCATGTGATGCTGGGCGTGGAGTTCTGCCGGAAGTACAAGGAGAAAGAGGACATCCTTAACGCCATTCAGGCCCACCACGGCGACGTGGAGTGCAGGACACTGATGGCCTGCCTGGTCCAGGCGGCGGACGCGGTCAGCGCGGCCCGGCCCGGCGCACGGCGGGAGAATCTGGAGAACTATATCAAGCGTCTGGAGAAGCTGGAGGAAATTACCGGGACCTATCCCGGCGTGGAGAAGAGCTACGCCATCCAGGCGGGCCGCGAGGTCCGGGTCATGGTCCGGCCCGAGGCCGTCAGCGAGGATCAGATGGTGATTCTCGCCAGGGACCTGGCCAGGAAGATCGAAAGCGAGCTGGAGTATCCCGGACAGATCAAGGTTCATGTCATCCGGGAGACAAAAGTTGTCGAATATGCAAAATGAAAACATGGAGGCCGCCCCTACGGGGCGGCCTCCATCTGCTTTCTGCGGCCCCGGAATTTCAGCTCGCGCGCGGAGTGCGGGAGAATCGCTTCCAATCTTACATCAATGTAAGCTTTCTTCCTATTTTGTAAGGTAAACCGATGGAACGGAGAAAAAAGATAAGGTATAATAATGCCTGCAAACAAACCCCAAGGAGGAAAAAGTCATGCCAATCCTGCAAGTCCGCGATCTGAAAAAAATCTATACCACCCGCTTCGGCGGTCAGCATGTCCAGGCGCTTACCAGCGTCAACTTCGCCGTGGAGCCCGGCGAGTACGTGGCCATTATGGGCGAGTCCGGCTCCGGCAAGACCACGCTGCTGAACATTCTTGCCGCCCTGGATAAGCCCACCAGCGGGCAGGTGCTGCTGGACGGACGCGACATCGTCACCATCAGGGAGAAGGACATCGCCGCCTTCCGGCGGGACCATCTGGGCTTTGTGTTTCAGGACTTCAATCTTCTGGACACCTTTTCCATCCAGGACAATATTCTCCTCCCGCTGGTTCTGGCGGGGAGGACCTGGAAGGAGATGGAATCCCGCCTGCTCCCCCTGGCCCGGCGGCTGGGCATTGCCGAGCTGCTGAAAAAGTACCCCTATGAGGTCTCCGGGGGCCAGAAGCAGCGGGTGGCGGTGGCACGGGCGCTCATCACCGGCCCCAGAATCGTCCTGGCCGACGAGCCCACCGGGGCTCTGGACAGCAAGGCCACCGACAGCCTTCTGAGCCTTTTTGATCAGGTCAACGGCGAGGGTCAGACCATCCTCATGGTCACCCACTCCACCAAAGCCGCCAGCCACGCCAGGCGGGTCATGTTCATCCGGGACGGCGAGGTGTTCCACCAGATTTACAGGGGCGTCAGCTCCACTGAGGAAATGTACCAGAAGATCTCCGACACTCTGACCCTGCTTGCCGCCGGAGGTGAGGAAGATGCGTAACTCCAGCCTCTATCCCCGGCTGGCCATGCAGAGCATCCGGAACAACCGGAGGTTTTACATCCCCTATATCCTGGCCCTGCTGGGGGACGTGGCCGCCATCTATATCATGTCCGCCCTGTGCCGGGACCCCGGGGTGAAAAACATGACCCCCGGACGGCCTAACGGGTATATGTACGTGCAAATCTTCATGAACATCGGCCAGGTGATCGCCTTCCTGTTCTCCGCCATCTTTGTGCTGTATATCAACGGCTTCCTCATGAAGCAGAGGAAAAAGGAGCTGGGCCTCTACAACATCCTGGGCATGGGGAAAGGGCATATCGCCGTGGTGCTGACCATTGAGACGGTCATTATTGCCGTGCCGGGCATCGGCGGCGGCATCGTGACGGGCCTGATCTTCCACAAGCTGGTCAGCCTCATTCTCCATCAGATGCTGGGGATGCCCGTTCCCCTGGGGTTCTATATCAGCTGGAACGGCATGGCCTGGACGGCGGGGATGTTCCTGCTCCTGCTGGGCGTGACGCTGCTGGTGAACCTCAACAAAGTCCGGGTCTCCAGGCCCATCGAGCTCCTCCACGGCGGCAGCGTGGGCGAGCGGGAGCCCAGAACCAGGTGGTTCATGACTCTGCTGGGAATTGTCTCTCTGGGATGGGGGTACTACATTGCCGTCACCACCCGGACCGGCGTGGACGCCATTGTGACCTATTTTCTGGCGGTGGGGCTGGTCATCATCGGCACCTACTGCCTGTTTACCGCCGTGAGCATCTTCGTTCTGAAGGCTCTGCGGAGGAACAGGGGATTCTATTACCGGACCAGCCACTTCATCGGCGTTTCCGGGATGCTCTACCGGATGAAGCAGAACGCCGTGGGGCTTGCCAACATCTGCATTTTGTGTACCATGGTGATGGTCATGCTCTCCGGCACCCTGTCGCTGTACCTGGGTACGGCGGACGCCGTTAACGAGCAGTACCCCGGAGATATCAATGTTTCCGTGAGCTATTTCCCTGTGCCTCTTGCCGGTGAGGAGAACTGGGAGCCCTTCGACCCCGACGCCATGCTGGCGGTCCAGACCGGCTTTGTCGAGGATCAGGGCTACCGTGTGGAGAACGTCCGCACCAGCTGCCGCCTGGGCTTCGGCGCGGGAAAGATCGTGGACGGCGTATACACCACCGACCGGTTCAACGATGCAGCAAAAGGCGGGGTGGTGATGATGACCTTCATTACGGAGGACAACTATACCGCCGTTACCGGCGAGACGCTGGACCTTGCCCCCGGCGAGGCGGCGGCTTACGGCGTGAGGGGGGATACGCTGACCATTCGCTGGACAGTGGACACGGCGGGCACGGAGCTGGGGGAATCCAGCTTCCCTATCGTAAAGCATCTCAGCCGTAATCCCGCCTTCGACCCCCAGATCACAGAACTGGTCACCGTTGTCGTCCCGGACGACGCCGCCATCAACGACATCTGGGCCAGGCAGGCGGAGGCATACCCGGATGACTGCAGCAGTATGTGGTGGTACGCCTATCTGGACGTGGACGCTGCCGAGGAGGAACTGGAGGAGCTGCAGACACGCCACTATGACGCCATAGCGGACGGCAGCTTCTATGAGGGGACCGGCTCCTGGAAGACGAGCAGCTGGAGCCTGCGCAGCGAGGGCGAGACGAACGCCTACGGCCTGGCGGGAGGCTTCCTGTTCCTGGGTCTGTTCCTGGGCTTCATCTTCCTGCTGGCCACGGTGCTGATGATCTACTACAAGCAGATCTCCGAGGGCTACGAGGACAAGGACCGCTTCGAGATCATGCAGAAGGTGGGCCTCAGCCGGGGCGAGGTCAGGCGGAGCATCCACAGCCAGATCCTGATGGTGTTCTTCCTGCCCATCGTGGTGGCTTCCGTCCATATCCTGTTTGACTTCAACATGGTAGAGAAGCTGCTGACCCTGTTCTATATCCACAATACCACCCTGACGGCCCTGTGCACGCTGAGCACGGCGGCGGTGTTCTTCGTGGCCTACGGCGTGGTGTACCTGCTGACGGCCCGGACCTACTACAGGATCGTAGAGAGATAACGAAGGAGGCGTGACAATGGACCGTGTTGATACTGCGTTGATGCTGGCCATGCTCTGCCTGATGGCGGGGACGCTGCTGGTGGGGTTCAGCCGCCCGCTGTGGTGGATGCTCCACAAGCGGGGGCCGGGCGGCCAGAAGGCCGCCCCCAGGCACTATGAATGGATGCTGCGGGTTCCGGGGCTGGCGCTGCTGGCCGTGGCGGGGGGCATCATTGGTATGAGCATCATGGGAGTGTTTCCCTTTCAATAGCCCAGCGGAGCGGCCCGCCTTCCGGCGGGCCGCTCCGCTGAGGCGGTAAAATCGGGTTTCCTTCTGTTTTGTACATTTTCCCCCTTGCCAAGGGATAAAAACTGTGATATGCTAACGACTAATACGATAGAGGTTGCGGATGCGAAGAAGCTGCGACAGGCCGGCAGGCGATGACCGCAGGGGAGGCAAGTCCGCCGAATCCGCAGTTCAGGCGTGAATTGCGGATGGGGGCGGGGAAAAGATCTCCGTCACTGTCCGGAAGACCAGCGGGTCTTCCGGGTGCGCTATCTGCTCGCATGAAACAGCGTCTTTCATGGCCGGTGGATACTCACCGGTCGTTTTTTATTCTGCGAGAGCCGGCCCGATATCGTTTCATTATTTTCAGGCAGGAATAAGCCAGGAGGAATGTACCAATGGATATCCGCAATCTGAAGGGCTCCATCGTGGCCCTGATCACCCCCTTCCACGCCGACGGATCGGTAAACTTCGAAAAGCTGAGGGAACTGACCGAATGGCACATTGAAAACCGGACCGACGCCATCCTCGCCCTGGGCACCACCGGCGAGAGCTCCACCATGACCCACGAGGAGGATGACGCCGCTCTCCGCTGCGTCATCGAGGCGGCGGCGGGCCGGGTGCCCATTATCGCCGGAACGGGCTCCAACTCCACCCGGACCATGCTGGAGAAGAGTCTCCGGGCGGAGAAGCTGGGAGCCGACGGCCTGCTGCTGATTACCCCCTACTACAACAAGGGCAATCCCGAGGGCATCTACCGCCACTTCGCCTCTGTGGCCGACGCGGTGCAGATTCCCTGCCTCCTCTACAATGTGCCGGGACGGACGGGGTGCTCCATTTCCGTGGAGAACGTGGAGCGCCTCAGCCGGCATCCCAACATCTGCGGCATCAAGGAAGCCAGCGGGGACATGTCCTATGCCATGAAGATCGCCCACTGCATCGGGCCGGACTTTGCCCTCTGGAGCGGCAACGACGACATAATCCTCCCCCTGCTGTCCATCGGCGGCAGCGGCGTGATTTCCGTATGGGCCAACATCATGCCCCGTGCATGTCACGACATGGTGACGGATTATCTGGAAGGCCGGCGGGAGCAGGCCGCGGCCACTGCTGTGAAGTACCTGAATCTGATGAACGGCCTGTTCATGGAGGTCAACCCCATTCCCGTCAAGACCGCCATGAATCAGATGGGTATGGACGTAGGTCCCTTCCGCCTGCCCCTGTGCGGAATGACTCCGGCCCATCAGGCCCGGCTGCAGGCGTTGCTGGAGGAAGCGGGGCTGGTGAAGTGAAAATTTTGCTGATTGGACACGGCCGCATGGGCCGTCTTATCGAGCAGACCGCCCTGGCCACCGGGGACGCGCTGGGCGGCGTCATTGATATCGGCAATCTGGACGATCTGGAGACCATCGGACGGGTGGCGGACGTTGCCGTCGATTTCTCCGCTCCCGCCGCCCTGCCCGCCGTGGCCCACTATGTGCGGAGCACCGGGACCCCGCTGCTCTCCGGCGTGACCGGACTGAGCGATGCGGAGCTGGCTGTCTTTGACGATCTGGGACGCTTCGCTCCGGTAATCCACTCCGCCAACTACTCTCTGGGAGTGGCGGTATTCCGCCGGGTCCTGTCGGAGGCGGCAGAAACCCTGTCGGATTTTGACATTGAAATCGTTGAGACCCACCACAATCAGAAGGCCGACGCGCCCAGCGGCACCGCCAGGCTGCTGCTGGACGCCGTCGATCCCCGCCACAGCCGGACGCCGGTCTATGGACGCCATGGCGTCACCGGCCCCCGGGACCGCCGGGAGATCGGCATGCACTCCCTTCGGGGGGGTACCGAGGCGGGCGCGCACACCGTCAGCTTTTTCGGCCCCGACGAGGTCTTTGAGATCACTCACCGGGCGTCCTCCCGGCAGATTTTTGTCAACGGGGCGCTCCACGCCGCCCGGCGGCTGTGCCGGATGCCCAAAGGGCGGTATGAATTGCAGGACATTCTGTTTGGAGGAAAAGAAGGATGATGAACGCTCAGGAAATTATCGCGTATATCGGCTCCGCTGAGAAAAAGACCCCGGTGAAGCTCCATATCAGGGAGCGGAAGCCCATTGACTATGCCTCCGCCCAGGTGTTCGGCGAGGGGGCCAGCAAGGTGGTCTTCGGCGACTGGCGGGAGCTGGGCCCCATTCTGGCGGACCATGTGGACAGCATCGAGGATCTGGTTATTGAGAACGACCGCCGCAACAGCGCCATTCCCATGCTGGACCTGAAAAATATCAACGCCCGTATAGAGCCCGGCGCCATCATCCGGGAGCAGGTGGAAATCGGCGACAACGCCGTCATCATGATGGGAGCCGTCATCAACATCGGGGCTGTTATCGGCGCGGGCTCCATGATCGATATGGGGGCCATTCTGGGCGGCAGGGCGACGGTGGGGAAAAACTGCCACATCGGGGCCGGAGCCGTGCTGGCCGGCGTCATCGAGCCCGCCAGCGCCACGCCGGTCGTTATCGAGGACGGCGTGCTGGTGGGAGCCAACGCGGTGGTAATCGAGGGCGTCCGCGTGGGAAGAAACGCCGTGGTGGCCGCCGGAGCGGTGGTGATCCAGGACGTTCCGGAAAACGCCGTGGTGGCGGGCTGCCCCGCCAGAGTCATCAAGATGAAGGACGAGGGCACCACCCAGAAGACCGCGCTGGAGGCGGCGCTGCGGCAGCTGTGACGGGGGGACTCCGGCGATTGGCAGAATGCACATAATTCATGCCATCTGTTGGTATAAACGCCGAAAATTTTTCAGCGCCTTGACTTTTTGTCCCGTTCCCTTTATTCTATAATCAGCCTGTTCCTGCGCGTTCAGGCATCAAATCATGAGCTGCCGCGCCACTCCACAAAATGGCCCGGCAGACTGACAAGAAAGGATGTATCCCGCGTAGGCGTGCGGTGCGGCATTGTGGAGACATGCCGTAATGGACCGGCGGCCCGCTCCGTTGGTCCGAGGCGGAATTTGCGGAGGCATTTTCGCTAACGCCTGGAAGATGGCAACTGTATCCCTGAAGAACGTCATGAAGATCTACCCCCACAGCGGCGACGAGAAGAAGAAAAAAAAGAAGAAGGGCGACGCTCCCGAGAAGAAGTCCAATCTTCAGATCACCGACCGCGGCGTCGTCGCCGTCCAGCAGTTCAATCTGGACATTGCCGATCAGGAGTTTATCGTTCTGGTTGGTCCTTCCGGCTGCGGTAAGTCCACCACCCTGCGCATGGTGGCCGGCCTGGAAGAGATCAGCGAGGGCCAGCTGCTGATCGACGGCAAGGTCATGAACGACGTGGCCCCCAAGGACCGCGACATCGCCATGGTCTTCCAGTCCTACGCTCTGTATCCCCACATGACGGTCTACGAGAACATGGCCTTCTCCCTGAAGCTGAAGAAGGTTCCCAAGGACGAGATCGACCGCAAGGTCAAGGAAGCCGCCGAGATTCTGGACATCACCCAGTACCTCGACCGCAAGCCCAAGGCTCTGTCCGGCGGCCAGCGCCAGCGCGTGGCCATCGGCCGCGCCATCGTTCGTGAGCCCAAGGTGTTCCTGATGGACGAGCCTCTGTCCAACCTGGACGCCAAGCTGCGTAACCAGATGCGCGCTGAGATCATCAAGCTTCGTCAGAAGATCAACACCACCTTCATCTACGTTACCCATGACCAGACCGAGGCCATGACTCTGGGCGACCGCATCGTCATTATGCGTGACGGCTTCATCCAGCAGATTGGCACTCCCCAGCAGGTGTTCGATCATCCCGCCAACCTGTTTGTGGCAGGTTTCATTGGCACGCCTCAGATGAACTTCTTCGACGCCAGGCTGGAGAAGGACGGCAACGGCTACTATGTCACCGTGGCAGGCGCCCGCATGGAGCTGCCCGAGGACAAGCAGGCCACCCTGAAAAGCAAGAACACCGCGCCCCAGGACATCACCCTAGGCATCCGTCCCGACCACATCACCATGTGCGACGCCAACGCTCCCCACGCTCTGTCCGCCACCGTGGACGTTACCGAGCTGATGGGCGCTACCATCCACATGCACGTGAATGTCGCCGGTAAGGACGCCATCATCATTCTGCCCACCATCGATCTGACCGGCGAGCAGAAGAACCTTGGCTACGGCGCCAGGATCAACATCACCTTTGGCGGCAACGTCATGCACCTGTTCAGCAAGGCCGACGAGAAGAGCCTGCTGTAACACAAGCAAACAACATAGCGCAAAAAGGCCCCGGAGCTTCGGCTCCGGGGCCTTTTGGGCGGTTATGCCCTTTAATTGCGATTATTCTGTCTCCTCCGCAAACAGTCCCTCCCGGGTGATATTGTTCAGCCACTTTCCGCTGCGGTAGTGCCTGATGACCCAGGGCCATTTTACAAATTCGTCGGTGCACAGCAGGAAATACACCCACATGACCGGCAGCTTCAGCACAAACGCCGCGATGAATCCCAGGGGGACGGCGTAGCCCCACATGTCGATGGTGTCGCAGATGAACCCGAACCGGCTGTCACCCCCGGCCCGGAACACACCGGCAATCAGCGTGGTGTTCACCGCCGCGCCCATGACGTAGTAGGTGTTGATGAGCAACATGTTCCGCAGATAACGCATGGCCTGCTCCGACAGCGACTCCCCGGCATAGGCCATGACCAGCGGCATCGCCGCAAGAATGATAAGTCCTCCGATGGCTCCGGTGATGACCGTCAGCTTCATCAGCTTCCCTGCGCCCTCCCGGGCCTCCTCCAGTCTGTTTTCCCCGATGATGTTCCCCAGCAGGATGCCCCCGGCGCTGGCCATGCCGAAGCAGAGAATGGTGCCGAAGTTCCGTACCACAATGACAAAGGAGTTGGCCGCCACCACGTCGGTGCCCAGGTGGCCCAGAATGACGGAGTACATGGAAAAGGCCACGCTCCAGCTGATGTCATTGCCCAGAGCAGGCAGAGACAGCCGGACAAAATCGGAAAACAGGGGCCTGTTCCGGATAAACAGGTACCGGAGGTTCAGGTGTACGTCCCTGCTCAGAAGGGATACCACAACACAGGCCCCCAGCTCAACGAGCCGGGACAGGCTGGTGGCCAGGGCCACGCCCATGGCGCCCAGCTTCGGCGCGCCGAAAAGGCCAAAAATCCACACCGCGTTGAGCAGGATGTTCAGGGAGAATGCCAGTATGTTCAGGACCGTACTGACCGTCACCCGGTTGACGCTCCGCAGCGTCGCCAGATAAACTTCGATGACGCCCCAGCACAGATAGGCCACGGACATGTACCGCAGGTAGGACGCGCCGATGGCAATCAGCTCCCCGTCGTTGGTGAACAGGCGCATCATCGTCTCCGGCATCCCCAGCGCCGCCGCCGCGAAGGCCGCGGAAATGGGGATGGAGAAGCGCAGGGCAATGCCCTCCACCACGTGGATGGCCCGCATATCGCCCTTGCCGTAATACTGGGCGGACAGAATCGTCACGCCGGTGCCCAGACCATAGAAGACCATGAACAGCACGCTGGCGTACTGCGCCGCCAGGGACACCGCCGAAATGGCGGATTGTCCCACATAGTTGAGCATCACCACGTCGGCGGAGCTGACGGCGGCGCTCAGCAGATTCTGGATAATAATGGGCAGGACCAGCCTGAAAATCTGGCCGTAAAAGGAATCGTTGCCCAGACGTCTTGTTTTTTCCATGCTTCCCTCTCTGCACACTTTGTGATATACTTCTTACAGCTGCGCCATCACTTCGCCGATAGGCTCCGTGATGGTCAGATCGGCCCCGGTCCCCAGCCCGGTTTTGTTGATGACCACCAGCCTGTTTCCCCGGTAGTACCGCACCAGCCCCGCCGCCGGGTACACCGTCAGAGACGTACCGCCGATAATAAGCACGTCCGCGCGGCGAATGGCGGAAACGGACCGCATCATCACGTCTTCGCTGAGCCCCTCCTCATAGAGGACCACGTCCGGCTTGATGATCCCGCCGCAACGGCACCGGGGCACGCCCCGGCTGCCCTGCACCGCCTCCACGCCGTGGAACGCGCCGCACTTGACGCAGTAGTTTCTCAGGACGCTGCCGTGGAGCTCCAGGACGTTCTGGCTGCCCGCCTTCTGGTGGAGACCGTCGATATTCTGGGTGACGACGGCCTTCAGCCTGCCCTGCGCTTCCCACTCCGCCAGCTTTTTGTGGGCGGCGTTGGGCCGGGCGTCCAGGTAGAGCATCTTGTTGCGGTAGAAGCGGAAGAACTCCTCCGGGTTGGCCTCATAGAAGCTGTGGCTCAGGATGGTCTCCGGGGGGTAGCTGTACTCCTGGTTGTAGAGGCCGTCGGTGCTGCGGAAATCGGGGATGCCGCTCTCCGTGCTGACCCCGGCTCCGCCGAAAAAGACGATATTTTCGCTTTGCTCCGTCCATTCCCTCAATTTTTTGACTGCATCCGTCATAGGACTTCCCCCTTTATCCGATGGACGTACATCCGGCTGAGCCTGTCTTCCCCGTCCCCCTGGGCCATACAGAAAAATTCCCAGCCGTACCGCTCATAAAAGGACGTGTGGTCCGTCAGCAGGTAGAGCGTGGAAACGCCCTGGTCCGCCATGTCCCGGACGGCGTGGCCCAGCAGCGCTCCCGCGATGCCCCGGCGGCGGCAGTCCTCCTCCACATAGACGGCGCAGACGTTGGGCGTCAGGTCCTTTCTGTCGTGGAAGTCGTTTTCGATTACGCCCAGACCGCCGGCGATCCGGCCGCCGGCCATGGCCAGGTACCACTGGGGGACCGGGTCTCCGCCGGCAAGGCACTGCGCCATACTGTCCAGATAGGCTTGCAGCGGAATGCCCCATTTGCCGTGGAACCACGCCGCGGCCTCTTCCCTCCGCTCCGGACAGTCCCGGAGATTGACAATTTCGTATTCCATGGAATGATCCTCCATATCATATTCACAAAGGAGCTTTTGTCATGAATATCCAGATTTTCGGGTCCTCCAGGTGCTTCGATACCAAAAAGGCAGAACGGTGGTTCAAGGAGCGGCGCATCAGGTATCAGTACATCGACCTGCCGAAAAAGGGCTTCTCTCCGGGGGAGTACCGCAGCGTCCGGCAGAAGCTGAGTTATCAGCAGCTGGTGAACACCAAATGCAGGGCCTATCAGGACCTGTACATGGCGTATATCACCCCGGACGCGGCGGAGGACAAGCTGTTTGAGAATCCCCAGCTGTTTCTTACCCCCATCGTCCGCAACGGAAAACAGGTCACCGTGGGCTACTGCCCGGAGGTGTGGGAGGCGTGGGAATGAAGCCTTATATCAACACTTACGCTGATGTTCTGGACCTGCTGGACGAGAAGGTAGCCGGGGTCCAGTGGGACCGGTTCTACAAAGAGCGGGGACGCCCTGTGCCATTCCTGACCCAAAACACCCTGCCGGACGAGAATTTAGCCGCGTTTCTCCGCAGCGGAGCGCCGGTCAGATCTGCCCTCGAGCTGGGGTGCGGCGAGGGCCGAAACGCGATCTACATGGCCCGGCAGGGGCTTGATGTCACCGCCTGCGACCTCTCTTCCGAGGCGATAGAAAACGCGAAGCGATTCATGGCCGAAGCCGGCGTGCAGGTGAAGTGGATCTGCGAAGATGTGATAAAAGCGGACATCCCCGGTTCCTTCGATCTGGTCTATGACGCGGGCCTGCTGCACCATCTGGCCCCGCACAGGCGTCTCACATATTTGGAACTCCTCCAAAAGCTGCTGAAGCCCGGCGGATATTTCGGCCTGACCTGCTTCGCCTGGGGCGAGGACTGCGGGGAGGAGATGGACGACTGGGAATACTATGACCACCCGTTCAATTCCGGCCTCGCATTCACCAGGGAACGGCTGCTTTCCCTGTTCCAGCCCCATTTCAAGGTTCTTGAGATACGAAAGTACCAAAATGGCGTGCCGGGGACCATACAGGGCCTGCAATTCATGTGGACCTGTCTTTTTCAGAAACCGGAGTAGGGGTCACTCCGTATGGTGCACGTGGTTGAAGATGTGCTCCCCGCAGAAGCAGTGATACCCCGCGCACCTGGAGCAGTAGCGGAACTGGAGGTCCGGGAAGTCCGTGTCCGTCCGGCCGCAGACCTCGCACTTATGGTTATAGCCCTTCTGCTTCTTCTGTTCTTTTACCGCTTTGCGGAACTGGACCGCCTCCCGGCGGTTGTGAGCCCGGACGGCATCCACCTTCCGGTAGAGGGCCGGGGAGAAAAAGACGGCCAGGTTCAGCAGGGCGATCACGGGCATCAGGGCCATCCCCCACAGTCCGGCGGCGGCGCAGCGCAGCACCTGGACGGCATAGAGCGCACACTCGATATAGGCCATCCACTTCATTTTGAGGGGCAGGAAGAAGAAAACGTAGACCATGGCGTCGGGATTGGTAAAGGCATAGGCCAGAAACAGGGCCGCATTTACATAGAAGGCTCCGTAGAGCGGGACGGGAATCCCGTCGATGAGATAGACCAGAATGGCAGCCAGCGCCGAGAGCAGCATACCGCTGACATAGTAGACGGTGAACTTCGTACTGCCCCACAGCCGCTCCATGCTCTCACCCAGCCAGTAGTAAAAAACAAAGGTCAGGATAATCCAGAAGTCGCTGCCGGTGGGAATGAGGACATAGGTCGCCAGCCGCCAGATCTGCCCGTGCAGCACGGCCTGGGGGTCCATGGCCAGAAACCGGAGCAGCAGCCCGGACCGGTCGAAAATGTTCAGCACAAAAATAATGGCGTTGGCGGCCACGATATACCGCATCAGACCGGGAATCCCCAGTCGGGGGTGAAGCGCGCAGAAGCGGTTGATGGCGTCGTTGAGTTTTCTCAAGAGATATTCCTCCCGCAATATATAATATCTGGTATTGTACTCCAAATAAAGGAAAAAGTCATCACAAATATTATGATACTGTTCTCCGATAACAGGTAAATTTTCGCTGCCGGCAAAAAAGTCAGCAATATCAGTGGCTTTAGGCCCGCCATAACGTTCCTGTTCATACTTTTTCCTGAAGGAAAAAATATGAACAATGGAGGGAGACGGCTGTTTCGGGCCGTCTCCCTTCAATGCGTATATGGCATCAGGCTCACTTTTTCAGCTTTTTCCCCTGCTCGTCGGGATGGGGCGCAATGGCGTATTCCCCGAAGTGACGGTGGAGCCACGCAGCGCAGTGGCTGACCCACACCGCGCAGGGCGCGGAGATCATCCAGTCCTCACCGGGGGCGAACACCGTGGAGTCCGCCAGAGACTGGCCGTGGTTGCCGTGGGGGTAGACATGCAGCTCGGACGGTACGCCCTTCGCCCGCAGCGCTCCGTCCAGCAGCAGGGCGTTCTCCACCGGGACGCAGGTGTCGTCCGCCGTGTGCCAGATGAAGAAGGGCGGCGCCTGCCGGGTGACCCGCTTTTCCAGAGATGCTGTATCCAGCAGCTCGTCGTACCGCTCCCCCAGCAGATTTTCCATGGAACCCCGGTGGGCGGAGGGCCCGCCGGTTACCACCGGATAGCACAACACCGCGCCGTCGGGCCGGAAGGCCGCCGGACGGCGGCGGAGAGGCCGGTAGATCTCCTGACGGTTCCACATCAGTCCCGCGCAGCCCGCCAGATGCCCCCCGGCGGAAAACCCCATCACGATAATGGCGTGAGGATCCACATGATAGCGCTCCCAGTTGTCCCGCACACAGGCCACCGAGGCGAGCAGCTGCCTCTGAGGCACCGGCCAGCGGGCCTGCGGGGCCACGTGGTAGCGCAGCAGGAAGGCGGCAAACCCCAGCCCCGCAAAGCGAAGGGCCACCGGCTCCCCCTCCCGCCCGGAAAGGCGGTGATACCCGCCGCCGGGACAGATGATGACGGCGGGCCGCAGGCGGTCCGAGCCCAGCTCCGGCGCGTTTTCCGGCGCATATGCGGTCAGCTCCGCGGGCCCGTCCGCGCCGGGGACGCTGACCGGTATGGTTTCATAGATCATAGACAGCCTCCTTCTCAGCCGGTCCCATCGGAATTGGCATATTTCTCCCTCCGGAGAAATCCACAGACCGCCTTGCGACCATTCTACCATACGGGCGGGCCGGCCGCAAGAACTTTTCGGCAAAGTCTGGCAAAAGGCGCTTTGCCGCCGCGGCGCGGCGGCACGGACCTGCTTTTCATAAGGAAAAGGGGCTATTGCTGAACGGCCGCAACTATGTTATAATACCAACCAAACCTCGAGAAAAGCAAAGGAGGCCGCCATGCAGATCGGACCGCTGACCATCGCTTCCCGCCTGGCGCTGGCGCCTATGGCGGGCGTCACCGACGCCGCCTTCCGGCAAATCTGCGCCGAACTGGGCGCAGGGCTGACCTGTACCGAGCTGGTCAGCGCCAGGGCCCTGTGTTATCAGGACAAAAAAAGCCGGCAGCTGCTCCGGCCCTTTCCGGGAGAGTCCCCCTTTGCCGCCCAGATTTTCGGCAGCGACATTTCCTGCATGGCGGAGGCCGCCCAGATCGCCGTGGAAGCCAGCGGGGCGGACCTGCTGGACATCAACATGGGCTGCCCGGTGGGCAAGGTGGTCTCCTCCGGCGACGGCGCGGCGCTGATGAAGGACCCGGAAAAAGCCGCCCGGCTGGCGGAGGCGGTGGTGAAGGCCTCCCCCGTCCCGGTAACGGTGAAGATGCGCCGGGGCTGGGACAAGGGCAGCATCAACGCCGTGGAGCTGGCAAAAATGCTGGAGGAGGCCGGCGTCTCCGCTGTGGCGGTTCATGGCCGGACCAGGGCGCAGATGTATGGCGGTACGGCGGACTGGTCCACCATCCGGGAGGTGAGGGAGGCCGTCTCTATTCCGGTCATCGCCAACGGCGACGTTTTTTCCGGGGAGGACGCGGTGCGGATTCTGCGTCAGACCGGAGCGGATATGGCCATGATTGGCCGGGGCTGCTTCGGCAATCCCTGGATCTTTCGGGAGGCGGCGGCGGCTCTGGCGGGGGAGCCTGTTCCGGAGCGGCCGCCGCTGGCGGAGCGTTGCGACACCGCCGTGCGGCAGATCGAGCTGGCGGCGGAATACAACTGCGAAAAGATCGCCGTGCTGATCGCCCGGCGGCACTACGCATGGTACCTGAAGGGCGTGCCCCACGCGAACTGTTACAGGGAGCAGATCGTCCGGATGGAAACGCTGGAGGACGTGTACAGGGTGACGAAAGGGATCAAGAGGGACCTGCATGACGGTTGAAGAACTCTTCCGCGCGGCAGCGGCAGGCGACGAGGACGCCTTTTCCCGGCTGGTGCGGCTGCATGAGAAAAAAGTATATCATCTGGCCCTCCGGATCTGCGGCGATCCGGAGGATGCCGCGGACGTGGCCCAAGAGGCCTTCCTCTCGGCGTGGAAGGGCCTGCCCGCCTTCCGGGGAGAGGCCGGCTTTTCCACCTGGCTTTACCGCCTGACCAGCAACGCCGCCATCGATCATCTCCGCCGCACCCGGCGGCAGCGGGGGGAGACCAGTCTGGACGGCGACGGGCAGCGCATCGACGCCGTGGACGCCGCCCCCTCTCCTCAGGCCCGGACGGAGGCAGCCGAGCTGCGGGAGGCGGTGCTGGCGGGCTTTGCCCAGCTCAGCGACGCGCACCGGCAGGCGCTGGCCCTTCGGGAGGTACAGGAGCTGAGCTACGAGGAAATCGCGGCGGTTTTGCAGGTGGATCTGGGCACGGTGAAATCCCGGATCTCGCGGGCGCGGAGCGCGCTGAGAAAAATCCTGCTGAAAAACGGGAACCTATCCGGTTATCTGCCGTCTAAAGCAGCAGAGGAACAGGGGAAGGGAGGTGGCCGGTCATGAAAAGCTGCGAGGAATACGGGCTCCTTATCAGCGCGTTTCTGGACGGAGAGCTGTCCGGAGATGAAAAGGCGGAGGTAGCGGAGCATCTGGCTGTCTGCCCTGTCTGCCAGCAGTATTTTGACGATCTGGTGGCGATTCACGACGTTCTGGAGCAGGAGGAGGCCCCGGTCCCGGAGGGCTTTGCGGACCGGGTCATGGATCAGGTACGGGCAACGCCCCGGAACAGGCCGGTCATCCGCTTTCCCCACTGGAGGCAGTGGACGGCGCTGGCGGCCTGCTGCGCCGTCGTGCTGCTGGCGGTTTGGACCCTGCCGTCCTGGAGTGCCCGGAAATCCGGTGAAGCAGAGGAGACGACGGTATATCAGGAGGCGGCATACGACGAGGCGGTCCCCGCGCCGGCGGGAGAACCGGTGGCGCAGGCGAGCGGCGGGGCCGATTCAGCCGATTCCCTGGAGATGAAGCCCGCCGAAGAGGAGACCGGGCAGGAAAGCAGCGTGATGAAACGCGCGGTGGAATCCGCCGCCGAACCGGCCTGCTGCGACGCCGCGCCTGCGCCCACGGAGGCTGCGTCTCCCTTTGCAGACGATCATTCAAACAGTCTTCCGGGAACCGTTTCCGCCGGAGGGCCCGCCGCCCGCGCCTGGGTGGAGGAGACGCTGGAGCTGGAATGGGAGCCCGGCCGGACCTATCCGCTGACAGAGGAGGAATACGCCTCGCTGCTGGACGCGCTGGCGGATGCGGAGGAGGCGTTCCGGGTGGAACCGGACGGCGGCTGCCGTCTGGTGGCGGAAGAGGGCTGATACCGCTTCTGCCGGGGCAAATGGAACGCATTAATGAGAAATTTGTACGGTAAAACGGGCCGCCTTTCTGGCGGCCCGTCTCATTACAGAAGAGGCCAAATCATATATCTGCTCCGGATTTCCGCCGGTATACCCGATGGTAGGACACCGCCAGCAGAAGCAGCGCGCCCAGCCATCCCAGAGGGTTGGCCAGGTATATGGCCCGGCGGCCCAGCAGTCTGGGCAAAAACAGAACCGTCACGATCCGCAGCCCCAGCTCTATAAAACCGGAGCACGCAGGCGCAAGGACGCTTCCCATTCCCTCCAGACCGGAGCGGTACAGGCAAAGCAGGTTCATCAGAGGGATACACACAACCAGGATCGTCAGGTACTCGCCGCCCACGCTTAAAAGCTGTTCCATATCTCCGGGACTGCCGGAAACCAGCAGGCCCAAAAGCTCCCGCCTCCAGACCAGCAGCCCCGCGGCCATGATTCCCCAACCGGCCAGCGCCAGCAGCACGCTGCACCGCAAACCGTCCCTGAGCCGGTCCATGCGGCCGGCCCCGCAGTTTTGCGCGCTGAAATTTGCGAAAGCTCCCTCCAACGCGTCGCCCGGCAAATTTATCAGGCCGAAATATTTTTCAACGGCAGCCATACCGGCTACAAAAAGCGTGCCCTGCCCGTTGATGGCGGACTGGACAAACAGTCCGCCCAGAGAAATCACTCCGTTACGAAACGCCAGCGGTCCGCCCAGGCGCAGCAGGTATCCCACAAGCGCCGGAGACAGATGCAAATCCACCGGCCTCAGCCCGGGAATATCCCGCAGCCTTATCAGGCAGTACATGAGGCAGACAAGCTGGGACAGCACGGTAGCCGCGGCGGCGCCCTGCACGCCCCGGTCCAGCACGCCCACAAGAAGGATGTCAAGGACGATGTTCAGCACGCAGGAGACGATGTTTCCGGTCACAGGAGTCCGGCTGTTTCCCAGAGACAGAAGCAGCGTAAAGGCAAGCCGGTTGAACACCGTCACAGAAACGCCGCAGAACAGCACCTGCAAGTAGCCCGCGGCAAGGGGCAGAATGGAC
Source organism: uncultured Oscillospiraceae bacterium (assembly GCA_910587505.1). Classification (GTDB taxonomy): domain Bacteria; phylum Bacillota; class Clostridia; order Oscillospirales; family Oscillospiraceae; genus Pelethomonas. Next base: position 72,430 of record CAJULD010000008.1, read on the forward strand.
TCCGGCGTATGCATCATGCGCAGTACGGGCCCTGTGGCCGCCAGACCCAGCACGGTCATTCCTCCGCCGGCGGCCAGTCCGATTACCACGGCTGCGGTGACCGCCTGCCGCAGCAGCGGCCACTGCTTCTTCCCAAACAGCTGACCGAACAGGATGCCGAACCCCTGCGTCAGACCAAGGATCATGTCGGTAACCAGCCAGCTCAGGAACCCGGAAGCGCCCACCGCCGCGAAGGCATGGACCCCCAGCAGCTGCCCGACCACCGCGCCGTCCGCCGCGGTATACAGCAGCTGGCAGAGGCTGCCAGCCAGCAGGGGCGCAGCAAAACGTATTAACAGACCCGAAGGCCGTCCCCGGGTCATATCCGCAACTCGTTTCATAAATATAACGCCTCTTTCCGTTTTTGATTAAAACGCAGGAAAAAGGCCTGAGAAAGGCTCCGCAGGAGCAAACCGCCCCTGTCAGATTTTACGGGCTTATCCCTGAATCAGTCCCGCGCAGCGTGCCTGCACATTTTGCCGCCGCACAATCTGCACGCGCCTGATTTCGGGAGAAGCTCTGTTTTCGGAGACGCCTCCCGCTCCGGCCAGCCTTAACCAGGCCACAGGGGAGGCGGTCACACCGGCCGGTTTTTTCATCAGAAATCTGTTCATTTTATCCTCCATCGCTGCCACTGCAGGAATGTGTATGCCCATTATATCATGAGAGCCCGCGTTGTCAACAACGGGACACCGCAAATTTGCACGCCTGTTGTACTCCTACAGACCTGCGCCCGCATTATATCGGGGAGGCTTGACAAAAAGCGCCGAATATGGTATAAACAGGATACTCATGAGGGAGTAGTGGCGGTTTTTCCCGCGACAGGTCAACATACTGGCCCTCGGCCTGGCCTGTCTTAATAAACGAGACTCATGTATGGCGCGGCGCCGTGCATGGGAAATTCCGGTCAGGCATGGCGGTGCCTGATCTTTTTTTGCCGGTGAACAAAATATGCAAAGGAGACAAAACAATGGGAGTTGCGGAGCTTTTTCTGATCGGCGTGGGACTGAGTATGGACGCTTTTGCGGTGGCGGTGTGCAAGGGTCTGGCAATGCCGCGGATGCGCTGGCGGCAGGCGGCGCTCATCGCCCTGTCCTTCGGATTTTTTCAGGCGCTGATGCCCCTTCTGGGCTGGGCGCTGGGGCGGCAGTTTGAGACGTACATCACCAGCGTGGACCACTGGATCGCCTTTGTGCTGCTGGGCTTCATCGGCGGCAAGATGATCTGGGACGCCTTCCACGAGGAGGAGACGTGCTGCACGCAGGAACGCTTCCGTCTCCGGGAGCTGCTGGCGCTCTCCATTGCCACCAGCATCGACGCTATGGCGGTGGGAATCACCTTCGCCTTTTTGAAGGTGCAGATCCTTCCTGCGGCGGCGCTGATTGGCTGCACCACCTTTCTGCTGTCGCTGACCGGCGTATGCGCCGGGCGGCGGTTCGGCAGCCGGTACAGGAATAAGGCCACTCTGGCCGGGGGAATCATCCTGTGCCTGATGGGGCTGAAGATCCTGCTGGAGCACCTGGGGCTCCCCGGGAGTCTCTGACCGCAGCGATTTTCAAAGTTGCTGCGGTACGGATTTGCAGGAGGAAGCAGTAAATGAATACGGATGTTATTGGCAGGAAAGATGGATTTATCATACGCCTGGCCAAAGCGGAGGATGTCACAGATTATTATGAACAGAATTACTGTCCCCTGGACCAGGAAACCGCACGATTGACCGGTTGTAGGACAGCCTTTACCAAAGAAGAAATAACCTCTTTTTTCTTAAAATCCATTGAAGAAAAGGACAGGTATTTCTTTTTGATCATAGCCCCCGATGGAAGAATTATCGGAGAGACTGTAATCAATGAAATTGACTGGGACTTGCGCTGTGCCAATTTTCGTATCGGGCTTTATCAGGCGGCAGAAAGAGGGAAAGGAACTGGTACCTGGGCAACAAAAGCAACCCGTGATTTTGCATTTGAAAAATTAAAGTTGCATCGACTGGAATTGGACGTGTATTCGTTTAATCCCGGAGCAGAAAAGGTATATATAAATGCAGGGTTTAAGCGGGAAGGTGTTTTGAGAGACGCCGTTATGAACGGCGATAAATATGCTGATGATATTTTAATGTCAATGTTGGAGGATGAATGGAAGGCGCTGAAAAATATGGAATAAGAAACTCCATCTGATCTGACCGTGATCCGGAATGGCGCACCGCCCCATTCCGTCCGTTTGAAAAAAGCGCCGGGGCGCTGACAGTTTCCGGAAAGAGAAGCAGCTTTTTGCCGCTTCTCTTCTTCTCTGTTTGCATTTTTCCCCCGATTCTGCTATAGTGGGGAAGAAGATTGAAGGAGGTAAAACCCATGCTGTTTTTTCGCAACGACTATGGCGCAGGCGCGCACCCGGCGGTGCTGGAGGCGCTGTGCAGGACGAATATGGAGCTGACCGCTGGTTATGGAACGGACCATTACTGCCGGAAGGCGGCGGAGACGGTCCGGACCCTTTGCCGCAGCCCTCAGGCGGACGTTCACTTCCTGATGGGAGGAACTCAGGCGAACAAGACCGCCCTCGGCGCGTTTCTGCGGCCCTACGAGGCGGTCGTGGCGGCCGCCAGCGGCCATATCTGCGTCCACGAGGCCGGGTCCATCGAGCAGGACGGACACAAGATCCTGCATCTGCCCTCCCCCGACGGCAAGCTGACGCCGGAGCTGCTTCGCGAGGCGCTGGCCGGTCCCTTCAACGAGCATACGGTGATCCCCCGGCTGACTTACATCTCCAACACCACGGAGCTGGGCACGGTGTACCGCCGGGAGGAGCTGACCGCTTTGCAGGCGGCCTGCCGGGAGCTGGGGCTGCTGCTCTACTGCGACGGGGCCCGGCTGGGCAGCGCCATGGACGCTGGCGGGACCACGCTGGCGGACTACGGGGAGACCTGCGACGCTTTCACCATCGGCGGAACAAAGAACGGGCTGCTCTTCGGCGAGGCGCTGGTCATTCCCAATCCCGCCCTCCAGCCGGGGTTCCGTAACTGCATGAAGCAGCAGGGCGCCATGCTGGCCAAGGGCCGGCTGCTGGGTGTGCAGTACGCCGCCGCTTTGGAGGACGGACTGTACGGACGCCTGGCCGCCCATGAAAACCGGATGGCAGAACGGCTGGCGGCAGGGCTGGCGGCGCTGGAAATCCCCCTGCTGGTACCGGCGGAGAGCAACCAGATTTTCCCCATCCTGCCGGACGGCGCGGTGGAGGCGCTGGAAAAAGAGGCGGAATTTGAAATAGAGCGCAGGATCGACCCGTCCCATACCTGCATCCGTTTCGTCACGGCGTGGCACACGGAGGAGGCGGACGTGGACGCGCTTCTGGCCGCGCTGAAGCAGGCGATGAAGCAGGTCTGACCTGCGATGTCTACAGATTTCTGTTGACCGGTCCCTGCGTTTGCGGTATTGTATACAGATGACAGAAGGTTTCATATAAGGAGCGTCCGCTATGAATCTTACCACCGCCAGCCGCACCTTCCAGCTGCTCAACCGTATTATGGACGTGCGCGTCTCCACCGAGCCCTTCCTTCCTCCCGTTCCGGAGAAACCCGCCATTCCGCTGGAAGCGGCGCGGCAGCCCTTTCCCCGCGTCACGCCGGAGAGCCAGGGCATCTCCTCCCGGCATATCCGGAATTTTCTGGAGGAACTGGAGCGCGGCCGGGATCTGTACACACAGGATGTGATGATCCTCCGCAGCGGGAAGGTGGTCTGCGAGGCCGCCTTCGGCGCGCAGGACCTGCGCGCGGCGAAGTATACCTTCTCTGCCTGCAAAAGCGTGGTCTCCCTGGCCATCGGGCTTCTGGTGGACGACGGAGCGCTGTCCGTTCAGGACGAGCTGGCGGACATCTTTGACGGGGACGGCTCCGCCAGTCTCCGCCGCCGGTTGAAGGGCATGACGGTAGAGGACCTGCTGACCATGCGCTCCGGCGTGCTGTTCACCGAGGCGGAAGCCCTGACGGAAACGGACTGGACCCGCCGGTTCCTGAGCGACTCCCTCAAGGGTGAGCCGGGAGCGGAATTTGCCTACAGCAGCCTGAACACCTACATGCTCTCCGCCGTTGTCTGCCGCAGGGCGGGAAAAAGTCTGACGGAATTTCTCCGGGAGCGGCTGTTTGACCCCATGGGCATCACGGACATCCACTGGGAGACCTGCCCCAAGGGCATCGAAAAGGGCGGCTGGGGGCTCTATATCCGCGCGGAGGATCTGGCCAAGCTGGGCCAGCTGGTAATGGACGGCGGACTGTGGCAGGGCCGGCGACTTCTGTCCCGGGAGTATCTGGCCGCCGCTCTTACCGCCCACGCCCAGCCGCCGGCGGAAACCGGGGATTTCAATTACGGCTATCAGATCTGGGTGGGCCGGCACGAGAACACTTTCCTCTTTAACGGCATGCTGGGGCAAAACGTTCTGGGCTTTCTGGACACCGGGATCATCGTCCTGACTCACGCCGGGGCGGACACGGATTTTCAGGAGAGCCGGTATTTTGAAATCGTCAGCCGGTATTTTGGCGGTGCCTTCCCCGCCCGGCTTCCCGAGGACGCCGCCGCGCAGGAGGAACTGTCCGCCCGTATCCGCGCATTATCCGCCTACAGCCGGGAGACGGAGCCCGCCGGCGCTGCCGCCGCGCCGTTTCTCAACCGCTCCTTCACCGTCCGGGATCGCCGCGCCGCCTCCGCCGGGTTGCTGCCTCTGGCATTGCAGGCGCTGTACAACTGCTATACCGCCGGGGTCTCCTCCGTGGCCGTCAGCATCAAAGGCGGACTGCCGGAGCTGATTTACCGGGAAGCGGACGCGCTGTACCGCTTCCCCGTCGGCCTGGGCCGTCCCGCCGTCACCCGGCTGGATTTCCATGGGAACGTGTTCCACGCGGCGGCCCTGGGCCGCTTTACCTGCGACGAAGAGGATCGCCCGGTCTTCCGCATCCGTCTGGAATTCATTGAGACGCCCTGCGTCCGGATTATCAAGCTGGTTCTGGACGGAGACCGCCTGCTCCTCCGGCAGACGGAGACGCCGGGGATTCCCTACATCAGCGGCAAGCTGTGTCAGGCGGCGCAGTCGCCTCTGTACCGGCCGCTGCTGCTGGTGGCTGCCGGCGGCACGGAGGAGGATTTCCTCATTTTCAGGACGCAGCAGATTTTATCTCCCGAGCTCATCTGCGAAGAGAGCGGGAGATGATTGCAGAGCGGGGGCTTTTGGCCCTCGCTCTCTTTTTGCACCCTCCGTGTCCCTCCGGCATACAATGGGAATGACCAGGAGAGTGATAATCTATGGCTTACTCTGATCGAGAACTGCTGGCACGGCTGATCGAGTGCGAGGCCGGAGGGGAAGGAACCGACGGAATGAAGGCGGTAGCCGGCGTGGTGATGAACCGCGTCCACGCCACAGGCGGCGAATACGCGCGGGTGGGGCAGGGCAGCATCCGGAAAATCATCTTCCAGCCCTATCAGTTCGTATGCGCCAGCGAAACGGAAGGCGGCGCGTACAACCCGCAGAACATATACAACATGCGCCCCGAGGCGATTCATTATGAGATCGCCGACTGGGCCATCGCCGGCAACCGCCTTCCGGACGTGGCGGAATCCCTCTGGTTCTACAACCCCTTCAGCCCCAAATGCCGCAATAATTTCCCCACCGCCGTGGGCTACTGGCAGACCCGCATTGGGGATCATTGTTTTTACAACCCCACAAGCGCCTACTACAACACATAAACAGTCAAAAGGAGTGGTACATGATGCAGCAGCAGATCAATCCCCCCGTCCCGGCCGCGCCGGACGAAACCGGCTACTATATGCCCAACGAGACCGCCGGTCAGAATGAAAGCTGGGTCTACGGCAACCCCGCCCTGAACGGCGAACAGGGCGCCGTCCAGACGCCGATTCCCGGTATGAACGGCGGAGAGGTCCGTAACGCCGCTTCCAGCGCAGCCGCCCAGAGCATGCGGATGAAGAACCCGGTAAACATGGCCCATACCCATATGCCCGTTGACGCGGAGGAAGCGTACCAGGCGTCCCTGCGCAGCCTGCTGGATCGAAACGTCGGATACTTCGTGGTGGCCACCTTTCTGGTGGGCCCCAATCAGCCCGTCACCTGGCAGGGCATCCTCCACTCGGTGGGAAGCGACTATATCGTCCTGTATCAGCCCGATTACGAGCGGTACATTTCCGGCGACCTCTATTCCCTGAAGTTTGTCCAGTTCCATAATCTCAAGGGCGTCCCCTACTGCGCCGCCGCCCAGAGCTGGCAGGGACACCAGAACCTCTGATGCCCTCAGAAAAAGAATCCGCTCCCGCCTTTTTCTGAAATAAGGAATGTACACCAGGGCCCCCTGCCGCGCTATACGCGGCAGGGGGCCGGGATGCGCTCGTTTACCGGTCCAGCGTCTCCTTCACGGAAACCGCTGCGGCGTCCACGGCGTCCGTGGCCGTCTGCATGGCCCGGCCGGCGGCAGTCTTTCTGGCGGTGTTGGTATGCATCGCCAGATCTGCCGCCGCACCGGCCACCGCGCCCAGCAGCATCCCCTTTAAAAAGCCTTTCATGTCATCCACTCCTTCTCCCGGTCTGCAGGTAGTATTTCCGGCGTCCTGAAAAATAAGCGCGGCGGCCGGCATTTATCATTTGCCAAATGCAGACAATTCCTATATAATATGCAGGACAGACCGGAGAGGAGAATCACAATGAACCAGAAGACCTTTGCCCTGCTGGAAAACTGCATGCGCGCCTGCATGGGGGATTCCGCCCACGACGCCGAGCACGTCCGCCGGGTGCTGTACCTGGCCCTGACCATCGCGGAGACGGAGCCCTCCGCCAATCGGGACGTGCTGATTGCCGCCAGCCTGCTCCACGACATCGGCCGGGAGGAGCAGTTCCGGAATCCCGGCCTCTGCCACGCCCGGGCAGGCGCGGAAAAGGCATACCGCTTCCTGCTGGATCACGGCTTTTCCGAAGACTTCGCCGCCCACGTCCGGGACTGTGTCCGTACCCACCGGTTCCGTTCCGACGACCCGCCGGCCAGCCTGGAGGCAAAAATTCTTTTTGACGCGGACAAGCTGGACGTGACCGGAGCCATCGGCATGGCGCGGACGTTCTTCTACGCGGCACAGGTGGGCCAGCCGCTGTACACCCTGCTTCCGGACGGCACGGTGTCCGACGGTACGGCGGAGGAGCCGGCGGGCGTCCACTCCGTCCTCCGGGAGTACAGAGTCAAGCTGGAGGGCCTGTACGGCCGTTTTCTCACCCGGCGGGGCGGGGAGCTGGCCCGGCAGCGGCAGGCCGCGGCTGTCCGCATTTACCGTGACATTCTGGCGGAGGCCGGGGCGGCCTATGAGACCGGAGGGCGCATCCTCCGGGAATATGTAACGGAGGGACCGCAGACATGACTACCAGAATTTTTCTGATCCGCCACGCCGAGGCGGAGGGCAACCTCTTCCGGGTGGCCCACGGCCAGTATGACAGCGTTATTACGCCCCAGGGCTACCGGCAGCTGGCCTGCCTCCGGGAGCGGTTCAAAGGCGAGCGTCTTGACGCCGTCTATGGCAGCGACCTGACCCGCACCCATACCACGGCCTCCGCCCTGTACGCGCCCCGGAACCTGCCCTTCCGCCCCATGCCGCTGCTGCGGGAGATCCGGCTGGGAATCTGGGAGCAGATGACCTGGGGCGAGATAGAGCGGATGGACCGGGAGATGTACGTGGATTTCAATAAGCGCCCGAACCGGTGGCAGGTGGAGGGCGCGGAGACCTTTTCCCAGGTCCGGGACCGGATGCTGGAGGGCATCCGCCGTATCGCTGCGGAAAATTCCGGCGGCACGGCGGCAGCCGCCAGTCACGGCGCGGCCCTCCGGACCCTGCTGGGCACGCTGGAGGGCATGACGCTGGAGGAAATCGGCCGGACCGGCCACGGGGACAACACCGCCGTCTCCCTGCTGGAGGTTGACGGGGAGGATATCCGGGTGATCTTCCGGGACGACGCGTCCCACCTGCCGGACCAGTTGTCCACCTTTCGCCGCCAGAGCTGGCACAAAGACGACGCCGCCACCGAGCCGGGGCTGTGGTTCCGGACCCTCCGGGAGGACGAAGAGGGCCGGGACGCACTGGCGATGCTGGAGGAGGATGTTGTGGGCCGGATCGCCGGGGCGCTGGAGCCGGAGGCGCTGCGGATCACGGAATATGAGCTGGTTCCCCCGCTCCGGGGCCGGGGCTATGGCGTGCAGCTGCTGGGCCAGGCGGTGCAGTACGCCAGAGCCCATGGGCGGGAGACCCTGGTCCTCACCTGCCCGGAGGAGCTGGAGGGTTATTTTGCCAGATACGGATTCGTTTCTTCCGGGGGAGAAATGGCGATGGATTTAAGACGGATTGTGCGGGAGATACCGCCGGCGGAATAACCGGCGGCGCTGCGCTCCCCCGCTTCCTTTCTGATTCGCCCCTGCCGGGGCGGCGGCCTGACGGCCGAAGTCTTTCAGGGCCCGGCCTCCCGAAAGAGGGAGCAGTCGCTCGCGGGACAGAGCAACCCCTCACCTGCGCCTGCGGTTCAAGCGCGTTTTTGCCCGCTTTTGCCACGGGGCAAAAGCAGGTCCCGGAGATATCGAAAAGAAAAAGCAGCGCGGCCCCCAGGGCCGCGGATCAAACGTCCGCCGCGCCCCTGCGGCCGCGGCGGAGAAAAGAGGCTTCTATGGCAGATCGCTCTGATTTCCTCCCTGTCTCCAGGGAGGAAATGACCCAAAGAGACTGGTGGTACTACGACTTTCTGGTGGTCACCGCCGACGCCTATGTGGACCACCCCTCCTTCGGCACGGCCATCATCGCCCGCTGTCTGGAGGCGGAGGGGTACCGGGTGGCCGTACTGGCACAGCCGGACTGGCACAGTGCGGAAGACTTCCGCGCCATGGGGAAGCCCCGGTACGGCGTGTTCATCGGCGGGGGAAACATCGACTCCATGGTGGCCCACTACACAGCCGCCAAAAAGCGCCGGTCCTCCGACGCCTACAGCCCAGGAAACAAAATGGGCCTGCGCCCCGACCGGCCCACCATCGTCTATGCAGGCCGCGCCAGGGAGGCCTTCCCGGAAACGCCCGTCATCATCGGAGGCCTGGAGGCCAGTCTGCGGCGGTTTGCCCACTACGACTACTGGGACGACGCGGTGCGCCGGTCCATCCTCTTTGACGCGGGAGCGGACCTGCTGGTCTACGGCATGGGCGAGCGGGCCACCAGGGAGATTGCGGCGCGGCTGGCGAAGGGCGAGGCGGCGGAGCGCCTGACGGACATCCGGGGGACGGCCTACGCCGCCAGGGCGCCAGAGGTCCCCTTCGGGAGCGTCGCGGTCCCCTCCTTTGAGGCGGTGGTTTCGGACAGGCGGGATTACGCTCTGGCCACCAGAATTGAGTACGAGGAGCACGACCCCATCCGGGGCCGGGCCATCCTCCAGCCCCATGGGGACCGGGTGCTGGTGGTTAATCCCCCCGCCATGCCCCTTTCCCGGGAGGAGCTGGACTTTGTGGCGGAGCTGCCCTACGCCAGGGAAGTCCACCCCATGTACGGGCCTCTGGGCGGCGTGGCCGCCATCGAGGAGGTCCGGTTCTCCGTCACCCACAACCGGGGATGCTTCGGCGGGTGCAATTTCTGCTCTCTGGCCTTCCACCAGGGTCGAATGATTACCTCCCGCAGTCACGAGAGCGTAGTCCGGGAGGTGGAGGGCTTCACCCGTGATCCGAAATTCAAAGGGTACGTCCACGATGTGGGGGGACCCTCCGCCAATTTCCGGCATCCCAGCTGCAGGCAGCAGCTGAAAAGCGGCATGTGCAAAAACCGCTCCTGTCTGGCGCCCACCCCCTGTAAGAACATCGATCCCAGCCACGCCGACTATCTGGCCCTGCTGCGGAAGGTGCGGGCCGTGCCGGGGGTGAAGAAGGTATTCATCCGCAGCGGCATCCGGTTCGACTACCTGCTGTGCGAGCGCAACAGCGAGTTTCTGTCCGAGCTGGTGCGCCACCACGTGTCCGGGCAGCTGAAGGTGGCCCCGGAGCACTGCTCCGCCCGGGTGCTGGACTACATGGGCAAGCCCCATTTCGAGGTCTATGAGCGGTTTCAGGATAAGTACCGGCGGCTCAACCAGCGCTACGGTCTGGAGCAGTATCTGGTACCCTATCTGATGAGCAGCCATCCCGGCTGCACGCTGGAGGACGCGGTGGAGCTGGCGGTATTTCTTAACAAAACGGGCCGCCAGCCGGAGCAGGTTCAGGACTTCTACCCCACGCCGGGGACCCTGTCCACCTGCATGTGGTACACGGAGCTGGACCCCCGGACCATGGAGCCGGTGTATGTGGCCAAAAGCGCCCACGACAAGGCGCTGCAAAGAGCGCTGCTGCAATGGAAGCGCCCGGAGCTGCGGCGGCTGGTAATCGAGGCGCTCCACAGGGCGGGGCGGGAGGACCTGATCGGATATGGGAAGGACTGTCTGGTCCGGCCTCTGACGCGTCCTCAGGCGGAGGCGCGGACCACCCGTCCGAACGGAAAGCCGGCGGGTGGAAATCGCCGCTCCTCCTCCAGGTCCGGCAGGACCGCCTCCAGGCGCGGGCGGAAACCGGGGAAAGAATGACCGGTTCCATGAACCGACAAAAATCGCTTTCCCTGAAAAATATGTTTGCATTTCAACAATATATCTGGTAGGATAGAGGAGTAATCATTCCAACAAACAGGAGGCCATCCTTATATGAAAAAACTGGTTGTCAGCAAAGAGAATCCCTGCAAGGCGTGTCTCAGCTGCGTGCGCGCCTGCTCCGAGGCGTTTTATAAGGAGTTCAATCCCGACCTCAGCTGCATCCGCGTAGTTGCCAGGCCGGACGGCGAGCCCAAGGTGCAAAACTGCATCATGTGCGGCAAGTGCGCCCGCGTGTGCCCGGAGAGCGCCATTTCCCAGAACGCCAAGGGCGTTTACATGATTGACAAGCGCAAGTGCGTAGGCTGCGGCGAGTGCGTCAAGAGCTGTCCCATGCAGGTGATGGTCATGCCCGCCGTCGAGAACGCCCGGCCCAGCAAGTGCATCGCCTGCGGCATCTGCGCCAAGGCCTGCCCCATGGGAATTCTCTCCGTAGAGGAGAAATAAGTCTGCATAAGCTACATAGCCGGACAGGAGAGGGGGAGGTTCCCCCTCTCTTTTCCTGGAAGCAGTACCAACAGGCGAAGTGCGCAGATTGACGGGAAAATTTTTTGACCGGCAGGGAAGGAAAGCGCAGGAATCCTGACGGATTTCAGGCTTTTCTCACGCAGTCCGGACGAAAATTTTTCCGTCCGGATGTCTGCTCCCGCCTGTTGGTTCAGCTTCTTACTCCTTCCCTGAAGACTGCGGGACGGCCTGCGGCCGCCCCACGGGTTCTGGCGGCTTTGAGGCAGTTTTTGTTTGCGCAAAAAGCACTTGCGGGGTCCGGGGCCGCGCAGGCCCCGGACGGGAAAGAGGAAATTGATTTCAACGATTTTCGCTTCTCCCCCCTTGTACCCTGAAAAAAATTGCGCTATAATAACAGAGAAATACCGCTTCCGTCAGGAAGCAATGAATTGGGAGGGCTTGTTCATGAAAAGGATCGGCATGCTGACCAGCGGCGGAGACTGTCAGGCTCTGAATGCGGCCATGCGGGGCGTCGCCAAGACGCTGTTCAATTCCGGGGAGAAGGTGGAGATCTACGGCTTTCAGGACGGTTATCAGGGCCTGATTTACGGACGCTTCAGGCTTTTGACCTACGCCGACTTTACCGGCATTCTCACCAAGGGCGGCACCTTCCTGGGCACCAGCCGTACCCCCTTCAAGACCATTGAGATTCCGGGGCCGGACGGCGTGGACAAGGTGGCCGCCATGAAGCAGAACTACTACAAGCTGCAGCTGGACTGCCTGGTCATTCTGGGCGGCAACGGCACCCACAAGACCGCCAATCTCCTGCGGCAGGAGGGACTGAACGTCGTCACCCTGCCCAAGACCATCGACAACGATCTGTGGGGCACGGACATGACCTTCGGCTTCCAGAGCGCGGTGAACGTAGCCACCGAGGCCATCGACTGCATCCACACCACCGCCGCCTCCCACGGGCGGATTTTTATCGTGGAGGTCATGGGCCACAAGGTGGGCTGGCTGACGCTGAACGCGGGCATCGCAGGCGGCGCGGATATCATTCTCATCCCGGAAATTCCCTACGATATCGACAGACTGGCGAAAAAAATCAAAGAGCGCCACGAGGGCGGCAGCCGCTTCACCATTCTGGCGGTGGCCGAGGGGGCCATCTCCCGGAAGGACGCGGCCCTGAGCAAGAAGGAGTACAGGAAAAAGCTGGCCAAATCTCCGTATCCCTCCGTTTCCTATGAAATTGCCGAAGAGCTGGGCAAGCGCTGCGGTCTGGAGGTCCGGGTGACGGTGCCCGGCCATACCCAGCGGGGCGGAAGCCCCTGCCCCTATGACCGGGTATTCGCCAGCCGGCTGGGCAGCGAGGCCGGGAAGCTGATCCTTAAAAGCGAGTATGGCTTCATGGTGGGCTATAAGAACCGGGAGATCGTCAAAGTCCCCCTGGAGGAGGTGGCCGGAAAGCTGAAAATGGTGGACCCGGAATCCTCTGTTGTCAAGGAGGCCAAACTGCTGGGCATCAGTTTTGGCGACTGATCCGGTATCGTCTCGAATGAAACACACTTTCTGATGGTTCGTTGCAAAAATACTGAGCCTGTTTGGCAGACTCTGATAAGCAGCAAATATCCATGGTTTCCAGCAGCAGGCCCGTTGGAGAAATCCGACGGGTCTGCCAATGTCTGGTGAGCGCCACGGTAATAAGTATACTCTTTTTCCCGCCAGCCGCTTTGACCGGCAATCTGCGGCCAGGATCTCTTCGGTGGGACAGGCATCTCCGGAAGGAGGACCTGCTGAAAACGGAATGCTTCCCACATACATCAGTCCCCCCGGAGGCGATGCCTCTGGGGGGACTGCCCTATCTGCTTTTTGGGAGGTCCGGGGCTGCCTCTCCGCCGGGAGCGGCGGCGTCCGCCCGCTCCCGATCCGGCGCCGCCCCCAGCCAGCGGTTCAGGCATTCGATCAGCCGGGAAACGTCCAGAGGCTTGGTAATGTGCTCGTTCATCCCGGCCGCCCGGCTGGCCCCGATATCCTCGGCGAAGGCGTTGGCGGACATGGCCACAATGGGAATGGAGGCTCCGTCGGGACGGGGCAGGCTGCGGATGGCGCGGGTAGCCTCATATCCGTTCATCACGGGCATCTGGATGTCCATCAGAATCAGGTCGTAGTATCCCGGAGCGGATTCGGTGAAGCGGTCCAGCGCCTGCCTGCCATCCCCGGCGCATTCCACCAGAGCACCGGCGTCCAGAAGGATCTCACAGGCGATTTCCTGATTGATCTCGTTGTCCTCTACCAGCAGCAGGCGGTGGCCGCGGAGGTTAAGTACCTGTTGCGCTTCCTCCGGCGGCGGGGCGCCGCCCGCTCCGTCCTGCTGGCGCAGGAACACGGTGACCGTGAACTGGGAGCCCTCGCCCGGACGGCTCCTGACCTCAATACTGCCGCCCATCATGCGCACAATGTTCTGAGCAATGGTCATACCCAGTCCGGTGCCCTCAATGGTACTGACCCGTGAATCCTCCGCCCGGCTGAAGGGGTCGAAGATTCGCCGGACAAAGGACTCCTCCATGCCAACGCCGTTGTCCCGGAAGACGAAATCATAGCAGCCGTAGCCATACTGCCGGGACTCCTTCTCCCGGATCTCAATCTCCAGGAGCCCGCCCGGCGGGGTATATTTGACGCCGTTGCCCAGTATGTTTACAAACACCTGCCGCAGCCGGGTGGCGTCGCCCAGCACGGCGTCGTGCCGGATCTCCGGCGGATGGACCAGCAGCCGGTGCCGCTTCTCCTGAATGGGAGCGCGAAGAATCACAGACAGGTCCTGTATAAGCTCGGAAATGAGGAAGCGCTCCTCGGCCAGGTCGATCTTTCCCGACTCGATCTGACTCATATCCAGCACTTCGTTAACCAGATTCAGCAGATGCCGGCTGGAGATGGCGATTTTCTTCAGACAGTCCTGCACGCGCTCCGGGTCGCCGGCATGGGACATGGCGATGCTGGTCATGCCCATGATGCCGTTCATGGGGGTTCGGATGTCGTGACTCATGCGGGAGAGAAATTCACTCTTGGCGGCGTTGGCATGGCTGGCGGCCTGACAGGCGGCCTGGAGGGCGCGGTGCTCCTGCTCCTCCTTCTGCTTGCTGTCCGTCACATCCTGGGTGGCGTAGAGCACCGTCAGAGGCCGCCCCTGTTCATCGGACTGCACCAGCAGCGCCGTGGCGCGGGTCCAGCTGCACCGGTCCGGCGCGGCGCCGGCGAAGCCGGCCGGCAGTTTCCGGTATTCCATGGCCAGCAGCTCCCGGTCCCGGCCCAGCTGCTTTTGCAGATTCTCCACAGACATGAAGGACAGGTATTCCTCCCGGTCATCCGGATGCACGTATTTTCCCGCGTAGACATGCACCCCGTCGGTATACCGGGCAAGCTCGCCCAGCACGCCCCCCGCCTCCCGCAGGTGGGTGACGCTCTGGTAGGTATCCTCCCGCAGATTGACATAATATGTAGAGAAAAACATGCCGCTGAGGCTGCGGATAATGTCCAGCTTCTCCTGTTCCCGCTCCCGCTGGTCCTCCTCCCGGCTCTTCTCCGCCGTTATGTCCCGGCCCAGAATATTGACCATGATCTCTCCGGCCTGCCGGCTGTAGACCACGTGCTGCTCCAGCCAGCGGGGCGGGTCCTCGCGGGTCCGGTACTGGCAGACCTCCTCGGAATAGTCCTCGGTTTCCAGCGCCCTGTTCCGGATATGATCCAGGGACATGGTCTGATGAAATACGGCGGCGTCCTCCTCCCGAACGAGGGTGAAAAGAGCCTGCTCCACATGCCGGGCGTAGTCATCGGTCCAGGAATCCCTGGTGCTGGCCGCCTGCCGCAGGTCGATGCGCTCGCACATCCCCGTATCCAGGCGGACGGTGTTCATCATGCTGTAGCGGCACTTGAGAATTGCGGCCATCTGCATGTCCCACTGGCTGCGGGCCAGCTCCTGCCGGACCCGGTCGTCGGTGTCCTGTAAGGCCAGCACGGCGTAGCGCCGGTGCTTCCGGTCCTGATTGAAGCAGACGTTGACGGAGATATAGCTGTACAGCTCGCCGTCCGTGGTCCGCTGGCAGAGCAGCTCCACCCGGCTTTCGTCCTTCTCCCGGGCCTGCCGCAGGCTGGACAGGGAAAACATGGTCTCGAAGGCGTCATGATATTCCCAGTGGAGCTGGCTGAGAATCAGGGGCCGCAGCTCGTCCTCCCAGCGCAGCAGGCGGTTCCCGCTGATGGGCCGCATCTGCCCGTCCACCCGGATGGGGTCCGCCAGGCCCTCGTCCAGGTCGAGGACGTAAATGCTGAAATTCTGCTCGCTCAGCGCGCGGATCAGCTCCTGCCGGCGGATGCTGCTTTCCTCCCGCTCCAGTCCCTCCCGGAAGACGTCGTGAACGTCCTTGGCGTACATCAGCACCCGCTGGCTGCCGTCGGTATAGCCGAAATCCGGCGTCACCTCCAGCATGTTCCATCGAAATTCGCCCCGCACCCACCGGCGATAGGTGCAGGTGATGGCCTTTGACCGGCCCCGCAGCGCTGCGCGGAGATGCTCCGGCGCTACGAAGGCCCGAAAGCGCTCCACATCCTCCGGATGGAGCCCACCGTTCTGGAGGAAGCGCTCCAGCCAGTCCCACAAAGACTCGTCCCGGCCCTCGGCCCAGCGTTCGTTCCGGCCCAGCCGGACCACCTCATAGCTGCCGTCGGTGAGATTGGCCCGCAACAGCCGGTGATAGACGTAGGCGGACGGCTCCTTATGCGGCGTCAGCGTAATGGAAAATGCGGGGATCTGATCCTCCCAGAGGAGACGGGTGGCCTCAATGTCCACGATCCGGCCAAAGGGGCTGCTGTAACAGACGGATCGATTCTTCTGTTTTTCGCCAATAGACAGCAGGGGACAGCTGGCGCAGCTGTCGGGCCACAGCTCATGGCAGACCATGCCCACCTTCGCCGCCGGCGTGATCTGCCGTACCCTCTGGTTGAAGTACAGGATCCGATGGTCGTCCTCCCGGATCACATAGACCCCGGTCTCCTGCATGGCGTCCAGTATTTTTTCCAGGTCCCGGCTTTGCATGGCTTATACCACCCCCGGACAAAAAGAATATCAGGCTTCGCCTAACGTCCACACCCCGCCGCCCTTTAAAAAAGGCGGGCAGAATTTTTTGAAAATTTTCTTAGGCCTTGTTTGAAAAATAAATATTGCACAAACACTGAGTATAGGATATTAT
>CAJULD010000009.1 GCA_910587505.1 uncultured Oscillospiraceae bacterium
TTGGCCGGATCGGTCAGCACCCGCATGGCGCTGAGCATGGCGCTCATGAGCTGCTCGGGCCGGACAACACGGTCCCAGTAGCGGCACACGGGGCGGAAGGCGTCGTTGGTGGACAGGCTCAGGTCGTGGGTCTGCTCCACCTGCTGCAAAACCGGGTCGGGCTGGCGGCAGGCGTACACGTCGCCGGGGAGGATCAGCACGGGGATATTGTTGGCGGTGGCGGTGGCGGCGGCGGTGACCATGTTGGCCGCGCCGGGCCCCACCGAGGAGGTGACGGCGATGATCTTCTTGCGCTTGCACTGCTTGGCGAAGGCCACGGCGGTGTGGGCCATGCCCTGCTCGTTCTTGCCCTGCCAGACCTGCATCCGATGGGCCTCCTGGGCCAGCGCCTGGCCCAGGCCCACCACGTTGCCGTGGCCGGGGAGCATGATGACGCCCTCCACGAAGGGGTGCTCTTTGCCGTCGTAGCGGATGTACTGGTTCTCCAGGAACCGGACCAGGGCCTGGGCCATGGTCAGTCGGATCGTTTTCATGGGGTGCCTCCTTTTGGTCGGTAGTCATACTTTTTCTTTGTGAACAAAGAAAAAGTATCAAAAAGAAAAACTTTTTGCCGCAAGCTTCGCTTGCTTTTGGGTGGTCCTGACGGGAGCCCCTTCAGGCTTTCGGTGCCTGCGGCGCGAAGCGTTCGCTTCGCGCGGTTATTTTGGGGTCTAAAGTCGGCCGCACGGCCCACGCCGTGCTGGGGGGCCTGCCTGACGAACCCTTTATCATTTATGTCAGATGTAGCGTCTTACGCTTTTCATATACTGCTCATACGCTGTCCCGAATTTTTCGAGGCACCATCTCTCCTCCGAAAGAATGATCCAATGGGAGGAGATCTGGAATACTGCTACAACTCCGAACAGAAGCCAGGAGCGGGTCAGCAGCGCCATCCCCAAGAAGCAGATGAAGTAGGAGACATACATGGGATTGCGGGAAAAACGGTAAATTCCCTCTGTATTCAACCCCTCCCGATCCGGCGAGGCAAATCCCGCCACAGAGGCTGCGCACAGGCACAATCCCAAAATATAACAAACCAGCCCCAAAATAAACTGCCACGAGGAATCAGCCGCTATTCTCAGAAAGAACAGGGAAAGAAATATGCCCGCATTGGAAATCTGATAAATCCAGTAAGCGGCCCGCTCCCCTCCCCGCACCGGCGCGAAATACGCCGCGCGGGACACCGCTTCCCGGTTCAGCAGGGACAGCAGCCCAAACCGGATGAGCAGAAACGGTATCAGCAGCAGGAATCCGTACATGGAAAAATCTTAGCCCTGATAGATATGGTCGTTGGCGTCCGGCCTCCAGAGCCAGGCGTGCTCCGGGTCGTCGATGCGGGTCTTCTTCCAGGGGTCCCCCTCCAGATGCCGGATGCCCCAGGCGTAGCACATGGCGTACCCCGGCGCGGCGGTCTGGGAATGGAAGCCGTGGTTGATGACCGCCAGCCCGTTGTGGCCGGTCTTATAAATTTCCCCGTTGGCGAAGCCCGCGCCGAAGCCGTCGGGGTAGTCGAAGCGGTAGAAGTACACCTCCGGCTGGGGGTGATGGTGGGGCGGATAGGAGGACCACCTGCCGGGGTAGTTGAGCACCTCGCCCAGAACCATGTTGGAAAACGGCGCGTTCTCGTAGTCGAAGAATGTCTTGATTTCCCGCTGCATACAGCCCAGCAGCTCGCCATTGGATCCGGCGTGCTGGGTCTGGATGGTCTCCGGCGTGTACATGACGGGCGTATAATCCCGCTCGTTGACGGTTTTCTGGATGAACAGCTCGCTGTGCCCATGGGCGGCCAGTTCGATCTTCGTTCCCCTGGAGGCCAGCAGGCAGTAGGCCTCGTGATGGAAGCAGTCCGGCCGCTCCGCCTCCACCGCCTCCCCGTTCCAGCGGTAGGTCACCTTCCCGGCGAACAGCAGCACGGCGATTTCCTTCCGGGCGTCTTCAAAGATGAAGGTGTCGCCCTCCTCCATGACCAGCAGTCCCACGTCCATCCGGGTCCCCATGTCGTCCACGGAAGAATCAATATAGGCGTTGTATCCCTGTTTCAGTTCCGCGTTTCTGTTAAAGTAGGTCATCCGAATCATCTCCTCAAAAAGTAGTAGCACAGCGCAGACAGACAACCCCGGTAATGCAGGGGACGAAACGTCCCTTGAGGATACTTTTGCTTCTTTTCGCACAGGCGAAAAGAAGCAAAAGTGAAAGATGGCCCCGTGGGGCCGCCTGCGGCGGCTTACAGTCCGGTATGCTCCCGAATATACGCTCTGGCCTTCTGCGCGTAGAGCAGAGGATCCGCCTTCCCGGGGTCCTGCTCGGCCTCCACCAGCAGCCAGCCCTGATACCCGGCGTCAGCCAGAACCCGGAACACCGGATCAAAATCCACATTGCCGTCGCCGGGGACGGTGAAGGCCCCGTTGCGCACCGCCTGGAGGAAGCTCCAGCTGTTTTTCCTGGCCTCCTCCACCACGGGCAGGCGCATGTCCTTCAGATGCACATGGCCGATCCGGTCCACATATTTTTTCAGCATCGCCAGGGGATCCTCCCCGGCGAAGGTGAAATGGCCGGTGTCATAGCACAGGAACACGTACCGGGGGTCGGTGTTCGCCATCATCCGGTCGGTCTCCTCCGCCGTCTGGACCACGGTGCCCATGTGGTGATGGAAGCACAGCTTAAAGCCCCGGTCCGCGGCCGCTTTCCCCAGCCTGTTGAGGCCCTCGCAGAGCAGGCTCCACTCCCGCTCGTCCATCACGTGCCTGTGGTTCCCGGTAAGGATGGGGGTTTCCATCTGGCCCTGGATGGAATAGCTCTGCTCGCTGACATTGATCCGGTTCGCGCCCACGGCGGAGAGAAACTCCAGTTCCCTGATGAACTCCGCCTCCACTTCCTCGCAGGGTCTGGTAATCAGGAAGGAGGAGAACCACCGGCTGGCAATGCGCATGCCCCGCATGTCCAGCTGCGCCTTCAGCTCCGCCGGGTCGGAGGGATACCGGTTGCCGATCTCGCAGCCGGTAAATCCGGCCAGCGCCATTTCGCTGACGGTCTGCCGGAAGGTGTTCTCCGCCCCCAGCTCCGGCATGTCGTCGTTGCACCAGCCGATGGGCGCAATGCCCAGATGAACAGTTCCGGGATCAAACATCGTCCAACCCTCCCATCAGATCCGGGCCACGCCGGAGGCTCTGGCGGCCTCGGCTACGGCTCTGGCCACCGCGGGTCCCACCCGCTTGTCAAACGCCCTGGGGATGATATACTCCGCGGTCAGCTCCCCGTCGGAGATCAGCTCCGCCAGCGCGCGGGCGGCGGCCATCTTCATCTCCTCGTTGATGTCGCTGGCGCGTACGTCGAAGGTGCCCCGGAAGATACCGGGGAAGGCCAGCACGTTGTTAATCTGGTTGGGGAAGTCGCTGCGCCCCGTGGCGATGACCGCCGCGCCGCCGGCCCTGGCGTCCTCCGGGAAGATTTCCGGAGTGGGGTTGGCGCAGGCGAAGATAATGGCGTCCCGGTTCATGGTCTTCACCATTTCGGCGGTGACGGTGCCCGGAGCGGAGACCCCGATAAACACGTCCGCGCCCACCAGCATATCGGCCAGAGATCCGGCCTTCTTCTCCCGGTTGGTGACCTGGGCCATCTCCTCCTTGATCCAGTTCAGGCCCTCCCGGCCCGCGTAGATCGCGCCCTTCCGGTCGCACATGGTCACGTTCTGATATCCGGCGGACAGCAGCAGCTTCACGATAGACACCGCCGCCGCGCCCGCGCCGGAGGTGACGATCTTCACGTCCTCCTTCTTCTTGCCAACCACCTTCAGCGCGTTGGTCAGGCCCGCCAGGGTGATGACGGCGGTGCCGTGCTGGTCGTCGTGGAAGATGGGAATGTCGCAGCGCTCCTTCAGCTTCCGCTCGATCTCAAAGCACCGGGGGGCGGCGATGTCCTCCAGGTTGATGCCGCCGAAGCTGCCGCTCATGAGGTAGACCGCGTTGACAAACTCGTCCACATCATGGGTCTTCACGCACAGAGGGAAGGCGTCCACGCCGCCGAAGGACTTGAACAGCACGCACTTGCCCTCCATAACCGGCATGCCGACCTCGGGGCCGATGTCCCCCAGACCCAGCACGGCGGAGCCGTCGGTGATGACGGCGCACAGGTTGTGGCGGCGGGTCAGCTCATAGCTCCTGTTGACGTCCTTCTGAATTTCCAGACAGGGCTGGGCCACGCCGGGGGTGTAGGCCAGACTGAGGTCGTCCCTGGTCTCCACCGGTACGGTGGCGATGACTTCGATTTTCCCCTTCCACTCCTCGTGGAGCCGGAGAGATTCCTTTGCGTAATCCATAACGGCAATTCTCCTTTTTGTTATCAATAATTGCGCTCAACCCGCTGTCTTTCGATAAGGCCGAGGCGGGAAAAAGACTGCCCGGACGGCGTTCAGCGGTTGTGGATACAGGTTCTTATTTCTTTATGATCCTGGGCAGGGTAGACCCGCCGCAGGGCATGGCCAGCACCGTGGCGTCATGGCCCAGCTTTTCAAACGCCGCATCCAGGGCCGTCTGGACGGAGGGCTGGGGCGTGAGAAAGATGGAGCGAACAAAGTCCGGCTCCAGGTCGGATACCAGATACACGTCCGCCTTCTCCAGTGTCATGGCAATGGCGGCGGCCTTGTGGCCTCCCAGCTGGAAGTCCCGGCCGATGCGCTCGATCATGGCCTGCGGGGACGGAGACGTGGTCATCCACTCCTCAAAGACCCGCTCGCCCAGGCCTTCCCTGCAGGAACCGATGAGCACGATCACCCCGCCGGGATTCACCGCGTGGCGGGCGTTGTCCAGGGCCTTCTGGGTCTGGTAGAGGTTCAGGTCCTTGGGCGCGCCCCCCTGACTGACCAGAACGATGTCCGCCCCCTGGGGCAGCTCCTTGAGGTACAACGCGTCCAGGAACGCGCACCCGGCCCGGTGGGCCTGCAGGGAATCCCCCGCCACCGCCCGGATGATCTCCTTATGCTCGCTGAGGACCACGTTGAGGATGAAGTCGATGCCGCAGATCTTCCCGGCCTCCTCGATGTCCATCCGCAGCGGATTGGTCTCCAGCGCTCCGGCGCAGGCCTCGCTCCGGACCATCATGGAGTGGTTGGACTGGATGGCGTCCCGGGTGGACACGCCGGGCATGATGGCCTTGGCCCCGCCGGAGTACCCGGCGAAGTAGTGGTACTCGATATTCCCCAGGCAGATCCGCCGGTCCGCTTCCGCCACCGTGCGGGTGATGTCCACCGGGGTCCCCGCGGCGGTGACGCCCATGTGGACGCAGTCAGAAGGGTCGCTGTCCACGCAGGCGATCTCCCTCCAGGCCCGCTCCCCGGCCAGACGCTTCCGCTCCCCGTCCGTCTGTTTCCGGTGGCTGCCCAGAGCAAACACAAGGGTCACGTCCTCCGCCTTCACCCCCGCCGCGTACAGCTCATCCAGCAGCGCCGGCATAACCTGACAGGTGGGCATGGGGCGGGTGAGGTCGCTGGTGACGATGGCGATCTTCTCGCCGGGCTTCACGATTTCCCGCAGCCGGGGGGACCCGATGGGCTCCGCCAGCGCCCGGCGGACCTCCGCCTCTCCGGCGAGGCCCGGCGCCACCTCGTTGGCATGGAGCACGCCCAGCAGGTTCTTCTCCGGAACCTCCGCCTCCTGAACGCCCGCGCCCAATCCGAATTGCAGCTTCATGCCTCAGCCCTTTCTGGCGAGGACGGCCTTTGCCTGCTCCACAATATGGGCGGCGGTCAGGCCGAAGCGCTCCTGGAGGTAGCCCTGGGGGCCCACCTCGCCGAACTCGTCCTCCACGGCCACGTAACCGGCGGGGACGGGGCAGCGCCGGGCCAGCACTTCGCTGACGGCGGACCAGAGGCCGCCGTATTTGTTGTGGTTTTCCGCCACCACCGCCGCGCCGCATTTCTTTGCCCAGCTTTCCACGGCCTCCTCGTCCAGAGGCTTGATGGTGAACATGTCGATCACTGCCGCGCTGACGCCCCCGGCCTCCAGGGCCCTGGCGGCCTGCATGGCCTCGTGGACCATGATGCCGGAGGCGAAAATGGCGATGTCGGCGCCCTCCCGCAGTGTCACGGCCCTGCCGATGGGCAGCTCGCTGCCCTCCTCATAGACCCTGGCGTACTGCTTCCGGCCCACCCGGATGAACTTCACGCCGGGCCGGTCCACGCACTGGCCCAGCACGCTGGACAGCAGCGTGGGATCGGTGACGTCGATGACGGTGGAGCCGGGCAGTGCCCGGTACAGCGCCACGTCCTCAAAAGGCATGTGGGTGCCGCCGTTCATGGTGGCGGTGACGCCGGGATCGGTGCCGATAATGGTAATGTCATTTTTGGCGTAGCCGCCGCTGAGGAACGCCTGGTCATAGCACCGTCGGGAGGCGAAGGGGCCGAAGGTGTGGACGATGGGCTTGAAACCGGCGGAAGCCAGGCCGCAGGCCACGCCCACCATGTTTGCCTCGGCGATGCCGCAGTTGATCGCCCGGTCCGGATGGGCCGCGGCCCACTTGCCGGTGCCGATGCAGCTCATGAGGTCCGCGTCCAGATAGATGACGTCCGGGTCCTTTTCTGCCAGGGCGGGGATGGTCTCCCCCAGCACGCTCTTGCACAGGCGGGGATCCATCTCCCCCGTATATACGATTTTTACCATCTCTCAGCCCTCCAGTTCCGCCAGCCGGGCCTTCAGCTGGGCGGTCCATCTCTCAAACTGCTCGTCGCTGACGGTCAGGCTGTGGTTCATGACGGTATCCTCCACCTCCTGAATGCCCGCGCCCTTCACGGTATCCATGACGATGGCGTAGGGCCTCTCGCCGCCCTGCCGGGTGCGCTCCAGCGCCTGGGCCAGCGCCTCCACGTCGTTGCCGTCCACCTTCACCGTGTCAAACCCGAAGGCCTCGAACTTGGCCACATAGTCCCCCATGGGGTACACGTCCTCAGTCCAGCCGTCCAGCTGCCGCTTGTTCCAGTCCAGCAGCACCACCAGATTGCTCAGCTTTTTGGCGCTGGCGAAGGCCATGGCCTCCCAGACCTGCCCCTCGTTGCTCTCGCCGTCGCCCACGATCAGAAACACCCGGGAATCCCGGCCTCTGAGCCTGTCGCCCAGGGCCATGCCGCAGGCCAGGGAGGTTCCCTGTCCCAGAGAACCGGTGGTCATGTCCACGCCGGGGGTCCTGTTCCGGTCGCAGTGGCTGGGCAGCCGGGTGCCGGGGCGGTTGAGGGTCTTGAGCTCCTCACAGGGGAAAAAGCCCTTCACCGCCAGGGTGCCGTACACCGCCGGGCCGGCGTGGCCCTTGGAGCAGACCAGCTTGTCCCGCTCGGGCCACCTGGGGTTGCTCACATCGATTTTCATCTCCCCGCCGTAGAGCGCCGCCAGCACGTCGCAGATGCTCAGCGCCCCGCCCAGATGGCCGGAGCCCAGGGAGTGGATCGCCTCCAGCGCGGCCATTCTGATTTTGACGGCCAGCGCCTGGACCTCCTTCTTCTTTGCCGCTTCCATATGCAGTCACCTCTCAATTCTCACACAGGGTTGCTCCATGCCGGAGCGCCTTCACTACCGGCAGCTCCTCTCCGGTCAGAAACCGGATCAGGGCTCCGCCGCCGGTGCAGATATAGCCCATTTTGTCCGTCAGGCCGTATTTTTCCGTGGCGGTGATGCTGTCGCCGCCGCCCAGAACCGTATGGGCCTGCGTATCCGCCAGGGCCTGCCAGACATCTTTCGTCCCCGCCTCGCTGGGGGCCTGCTCAAATACGCCCATGGGGCCGTTGACGAACACCGTCTTCGCCCCCAGGATAGCCTCCCGGTAGATTTTCGCGGTCTCGCTTCCCACGTCCACGGCGGCAATGTCCGCCGGAACGCCGCCCAGGGCGGCCTCATGGCGCTCTCCGTCCGTCACCCAGGCCAGGTCCGCGGGCAGGACGATCTTCCCGCCATACCGGCCGTACAGCTCCTTCGCCCTTTCAATGTACTCGCCGTAATTGGACTTCATGATGAAGTCCACGCTGCCCTGTCCGATCTCCTTCCCCAGAGCGGTGAGGAAGATGTTTCCCACCAGTCCGCCGGTGAGAATCTGATCCGCCACGCCCCGGTCCAGGACGGTCTGCATCATCAGGAAGGCGTCGGAGATTTTCGCCCCGCCCAGTACGAACACGCAGGGCCGCACCGGCGCCTCCATCACCTGGGACACGGTGCAGAACTCTTTCTCAAAGAGCCGCCCCATAAAGGAGGGGAGCACCTGCTGGAAGCCGCAGAGGCTGGGCTGATCCCGGTGGGCGGCGGCGAAGGCGTCGCAGACGTACAGGTCCGCCAGAGGGGCCAGCTTCTCCACCAGCAGGGTTTTCGCCTGCTGCTCATGGGTCAGCCGGAGCTTCATCTCGAACAGGGTCTGCTCCTCCGCTACAAAGCGGACGTTGTCCAGAAGGAGAATCCCGCCGTTCTCCAGCTTCAGGATCGCCGCCCGGGCGGCGGGGCCGCACACATCGTCGATCCAGTGGACTTCCTTTCCCAGCAGGCGGCTGAGTACAGCCGCGTGGGGCCTCGTGGTGTAATAGTTCCCATATTCGATGTCGCTGCCCTGGTGGGCCAGGAGAACCACCTTCGCTCCCCTGTCGGAGAGCTCTTTGATGGTAGGAACGCAGGCTTCGATGCGGTTGATGCTTTTCAGCGTGCCTTTTTCCCGGTCCACGGGCTGATTGATGTCTACCCGGCAGAGGACGGTCCTGCCCTTCACCTGGGCGTCGTCGAGGGTCTTGATGCCAAAACGCATAATTTTCCTCCTGCCGCCGCTGCGCGGCGGGTCCGGTATAAATCTGATTTTCCGGTATTCATCTCCGCAGAACCGGCCGTGCATGACCCCATTGAGGGGTCATGCACAGTCTGCGCGGCCCCGCAGGGGCCGTTTACCTGAATCTGCCGATGCGCAGGTACCTGTTGGTCTCAGCCGTACCGGTCTCACGGGTGGGCTGCATCTCCATAGCGGCGCGAATGGCGTCCATGGTCTCGGGAATGGTCACGCTCTCCTGGGGGATATTGATGGCATACATGATATCGTCCCCGCTCTCCACGATGCTGTCCTCCCACAGGCCGATCTCATACATGTCGCCCCGGCGGTTGCCCAGATCCCGGGCGTACTTGAACAGGCTGGCGTTGCCCAGGAAGCCCTCGTCGATGGTGACGGTGCGGATACGGGGATGGGCGCGGAAGGCCTCCAGGGCCTGCTCACGGGTAATCTTCTTCCCGTCCCTGCCGGAGGCCAGAACGGTGATGATGTGCCCGTGGGTCACGGGGGTATGTACCAGGATGCCGGTGGCCTCCACGTGGGGCATGATGGTCATCAGGTCCACCGCCTGATGGCTGGGAGCCCGGTCGATCTGAAGCGCGTTGGTCAGTCCCCGGTGATAGTCGCCGGGGTCGGCCACCCGGCGGATGATGGTGATGGCCACCTTCTCCACGCCCACGGCCCGGTCCAGGCAGTCCACCGTGCGGATCAGACCCGTGGTGTTGCAGCTGGTCAGCTTCAGATACTTCTGGCCCAGGCCCTTCTCATAGTTGGCGTAGCCATGGAAGAACACGTCGGCCACGGAATTCTTCTCGCCGCCCTGGAAAATGGCCTTCACGCCCATTTTCTCGTACAGCTCCTTGTTCTTCGCGCCCACGCCGCCGGGGGAGGAATCCAGCATGACGTCCACCCTGCCGCACAGCTCCTCGAAGCTGCCTGCCACAGGGATGTCCAGAGCGTCAAACTTCGCCCGGTCCGCGCCGCCCACCAGGTACAGGTTATACCGGACGCTGTTGGCCCCGACCATGTCGTTCTCCCGCAGGGCCCGGATGGCAAGAGTGGGAGCCAGATCGGCAATGCCCACCAGCTCCATGTCCTCCTGCATCGCCACGCCGTCCGCCAGCCGCTGGCCGATGGTGCCGTAACCCGCTACGCCTACCCGTACTTTCGCCATATGAATCATCCTCCATTTTCAAATAATCGCGCGGCTCCCGCCGCAAGCGTTTCTACAGGGTGATTGTAACATCTGTTTCCTTTTCTGTCAATTTCAAATGTGATTTTTTTGGCAAATTAATTTTATATTTTTGTAAACTTACCAATTTTAATAAAACAGTTGACAATTTATGTGGCAGGCGTTATGATGGAGCTGCAAAATTTCCAGTTTTTTACGGAGAGGAGGCCGCCGCCATGAAGGACGACCGGCGAAAACGGATGGAAGCGCTGGTAACCCGGCAGGGCTCCGCCGCCATGGAGGAGCTGCGGGACGCCTTCGGCGTGTCCATGAACACCGTCCGCTCCGACGTGGCCTATCTGGTACGCACCGGCGCGGTGGAAAAGATCTACGGCGGCGTCCGGGCGGTCCAGCGGCAGGAGGTACCGCTGTTCACCCAGCGGGCCCGGCTCCGCGCCGAAGAAAAGCGCCGGATCGCCCGGTACGCCCAGGAGCGCATCGAAGACGGCGACACCCTGTACATCGACGCGGGCACCACCACCATGCACCTGATCGACTTTCTGGACCCCGGCAAGCATGTGACCATCGTCACCGGCAACCTCTACGTGGTCCATCAGGCCTATGACAGGCCCAACGTGGAGCTCATCGTCCTGCCGGGCAGCATGAACCGGCGGACCAACTCCGTTTCCGACGTGAGCACGCTGGAATTTCTGGGCCGCTACCAGTTTGCCAAGGCGTTCATGGGCGCTTCCGGCGTGTCCCCGTCCGGGAAGCTGAACGTCTCCACCTACATTGAGTACGAGCTGAAGAAGCTGGCCGTGGCCCAGAGCCGGCAGACATGGCTTCTGCTGGACGGGGGCAAGTTCGGGGAGAGCAGCCTCATGTCCTATGCTTCGCTGGAGGACATGACGGAGGTCGTCACCGGTTCCCGGTGCCCGGAGGAGATCCGGGAGTGCTGTGGGAGGCGGGGTGTCAGACTGACCATTCTGGAGGAATCAGGGAGGGAAAGAACATGAGCGAATACCGGATCGAGACCCATCTGCATACCTGCCACGTCAGCGCCTGCGGCCATCTGGACGCCGCCGCCCTGGCGGAGGGCTACGCGCGGGCAGGCTACGCCGCCGTGGCCGTGACCGACCACTACAACCGGGACACCTTCGCGTACCTGGGCATCGACACCACCCGCCCCGGCGACGTGATAACCCCCTTTCTGGAGGGCTTCCGCCGGATGCAGGAAGCCTGCGCCCCGCTGGGACTGACGGTTTACAGGGGGGCGGAGCTGCGCTTTGACGAGTGCTGCAACGACTATCTGCTCTACGGCTACCCCGACGAACTGCTGGCGGAGCCGGAGAAGCTCTTCCATATGGGCATCGCCGCCTTCGCGCCTCTGGCGCGGGAGGCGGGAGCCCTGCTGGTTCAGGCCCACCCCTACCGGAAGAGCTGCACCCCCGCCTTTGCCTGTTATCTGGACGGCGTGGAGGTTATGAACCTGAATCCCCGCCACGACAGCCGCAACGACCGTGCAGAGGAGTACGCCGCCCTCCACGGCCTGCTGCGCACCGGCGGTTCCGACTGCCACCGGCAGGAGGATATCGGACGGGGCGGCATCATCGCCTCCGTTCTGCCGGAGGATGGCGGCGCTTTCGTCCGGCTGCTCCGGGCGGGCGGCTATACCCTCATCGGCGCAGACTGACGGGACATAAACTGCCCGTCCCCCCGCATAGACTGTAGCAATTCGCAGAGGGAGGGCGGTCAAGATGAAAAAAGACCGGATTGTTGTGTTTTTGCTGCGCAGGCGGTATCTGCTGATGGCGCTGGCACTGGCGCTGGCGGCGGTGATGTTCCTGGCCGCCTGCCTGCCGGACCTGCTGCTGTAACGGGTGTTCTCCGGAGCTCCTGCGAGGCAGAATGATGCATACCCTGAATTCTACCCCTCATTCCCGGCGCTCTCCATGCGGACGGCCTTGGAGTAAAAGGTGCCCACAGGCATCCCGCAGGCCGCGGCGGCCTCCCGGAGGGTCAGGCGCCTGTTCCGCCAGTCCCGGCAGACCTCCCGGAAGTTGTCCGGCAGGGGACTGGCCGGACGGCCGAACTTGACGCCTCTGGCTCTGGCGGCGGCAATGCCCTCCGCCTGGCGCTGGCGGATGTTGGTCCGCTCGTTCTCCGCGGCGAAGGAGAGGACCTGGAGCACGATGTCGCTGAGGAAGGTGCCCATCAGGTCCTTCCCCCGCCGGGTGTCCAGCAGGGGCATGTCCAGGACCACGATGTCCACCCCCAGGTCCCTGGTCAGAATGCGCCACTGCTCGAGAATTTCCGTATAGTTGCGCCCCAGCCGGTCGATGCTCTTGATATAGAGCAGGTCGTCCGTTTTGAAGCGCCCCACCATCCGCCGGTACTGGGCGCGCTGGAAATCCTTTCCGGACTGCCTGTCTGTGAAGATGTTTTTCTCCGGGATGTCCAGCGAGCGCATGGCGATGAGCTGCCGGTCCTCGTTCTGGTCGAAGCTGGAAACACGGATATAGCCGTAAGTGATTCCTGACATGTACGTCCCACCTCCATATTTTTTTCTGCTCATGCGCAAAAGAGCGTACCTCCCCTGTCCGGGAGGTACGCTCTTCTTCGTTTCTGAAATTCGTTGCGGTTCCCCAGCCGCCCTGACTGGCGGCGGTCACCGCTCCCGCCTGATCCCGGCCTCCTCCACATGCTACTGCCGCAGGAATTTCCGGAAATCCCGGCCGCTGCGAAGGCGCATCCGCTCCCCCGAACTTACCGCCGGCGGGTTCCCCGATAGCCTGCCGCCCGCTCGCCCGCGCAGATGCCGGAGCGGATCGCGGAGATTTTGCCGCCCCGGTCACAGGACGCCGGGGCCCGGTTTCCTTCGCCTGCCGGACAGCAAAGACTCTCCTCTCTCAGATCCTGTATTTACAACCGTCGAACTCTGTCCGGCCGGCTTGCGGCGGCCGGGAGCAGCGGCGAACGATTTCTCCAGTTTTATCTCCATCGTCCTCCCGCTGCGTTTCTCCATCGGACTGCGGCGGATTCCGCCGCGCCGGCGATAATATGCCTATCATGACTATCCCCTATGTAAAAATACGAATTCCTCCTGATTTATACAATTTTCGCGGCTGAACACCGCCTCCGGCAGCAGTCGTCCGGGGTGATACAGAGATACTATACCATATTCCCGCTCCGATTTCCACAGCCAGTTTTCCGCCGCTCCGCCCGCTGTGCCAAACCTGCCCCGGATGAAAGAAAAAGCACAAAACTGCATTCCCATTTTCTATTGCGAAACCCGCCGGTTTGGAGTATAATGAGAGAATCATCCCCGCATTCCCCGGCAGGTTCCGGCCATTTTTCGTACAAAGGGACTCCGGGGAGGCTGCTATGGCAATTACCTGTAAAAGTTACGAATTCCGGCGCAGATTTGCGCCGCCATGGAGCACCTGAGGGGCTCTCTGTCGCGCCTGCGGGCAATCCACGGCTGATTCCGGACCGTAAAGATCCTTTTTCCTGAAAGAAAAAGGATGGGAGCAGGAGGAGAGAAATGTATGTTGTTCCATGTGCGGCATGCGCTGCAGCTTCTGAGCCTCAATACACAGTTCCATCCGTGCTGAAAGCCCGGAAATAATGATTTGGGAAGGAAAGAGTATGTTAGAAGTGAAAATCAATATCTCCGATCTGGACTACGGAAGCATCGCCCAGCAGGCGCTCCCGGTGGTGCTGGAGCGTCTGCGGTCATCCAGAGGGGACGGCAAAATCATCCAGATCCTGCAGGGGCTGGGCCACCTGCCCTCCGACGCCGTCCAGATGATGATTTCCGCCATGCCCCAGGACACCAGGGACGCCATCGCCCTGGCGTTCCTGAACAGCTGCAGGGACGAGCTTGCGGAGCAGATCAGCAAATTTGCGGCCCATAAGGGCGTGCAGCTGACCATTACGGGCATTGAGGCCAGCAAGCGCTAAAAAACCGGAGGGGCGTCCAGGCGGTCTTGAGACCTGGTCGCCCCTTCCGGTTTTCATAGAGCCGGTATGAAAAAAAGGAGATATATTGCTTCCCGGCGCCGCCCCACCGGCGCTGGAGGAAACACAACGCGTCCCCCGGCCGGAGCCGCGGGACGCGCACGGCCCCGCCGCAGATGCGGCAAGGCCGGAAGAGCATCCTTCCGGTTCCGGCGGAAAAATTGATTACCAGGCTGCCCATGTATCTGACTTATCCCCTCTCCGGCGGAGCGCCGGAGGAGGCATCACAGTGACCGACTCGCGGGGAATCTCACCCCATTCCATGTGCCGCACCTCTGCGGCGGCAGCTGGTCAGTTGTTTATTTTTTCTCAGAGCTTATCATCAGGCGTATACAGACTGCACCGCAGATTTTTGCTGCGCAAAGGGATCTGGCGCAGGAATCCTGACGGACTTCAGGCCGGATCAGCCTGACCCGGCGGCAAATATGCAGGCAGACTGTGCGTGACTGATTTTAAGAGATACGCTTATTATAACACCGGACGGGCCGTTTGTAAAGAGAAGAATTTCGGGTGACAAAAATCAAAATTGCACTTGACAGGTCCAAGATCATCTGCTATAATATGTCATGTTCTGCGGGCGTAGCTCATCTGGTAGAGCGCCACCTTGCCAAGGTGGAGGTAGCGGGTTCGAGCCCCGTCGCCCGCTCCATAAAAAGCATCACCTTGTTAAGGTGATGCTTTTTCTTTGTTTATGTGCCGGCGGCGCAGTCCGCTTCTCCGCCCCTCAGCATTTCCAGCCCGTGCTCCAGCGCCGGAAGCACCGCCGCCAGATTTTCCCGGACTGCCTTCGGGCTGCCCGGAAGGTTGACAATCAGACTCCGCCCCCGGATACCCGCCGCCGCCCTGGACAGCATGGCCCGGGGCGTGATGGCCAGCGACGCGGCGCGCATGGCCTCCGGAATGCCGGGCGTGAGCCGCCGGCACACCGCCAGCGTGGCCTCCGGCGTCACGTCCCTGGGCGAAAAGCCGGTACCCCCGCTGGTGACGATCAAAGCGGCGTCTCTTTCATCCGCCAGACGGACCAGCGCGGCGCGGATGCGTTCCTCCTCATCCGGCACAAGGACCGTTTCCACCACCCGATAGCCCGCCTTTTCCAGCATCTCCGCCGCCGCGGGACCCGCCCCGTCGGGGCGCTCCCCCCGAAAACACCGGTCGCTGACCGTTACAACTGCCGCCGTAAACATCTCAAACCGCTCCTTTCAGCATGAACAGATCTTCCGGCCCGCCGTCCGGATCCGCTCCCGGCCTTTTCGCCGCCGCAGGCGGTCGGCGCGAAAACCGGCACGGGAGCCGCCCAGAGACCCCTTCCTCCAGGTTCTTTTGCTTCTCTTCCCTTCCGGGAAAAGAATGTATCCCCATACTCTACTTTCCGAACCCGCAGTTGGGGTAGGCGCATACCTCGCACCCCAGGCACAGTCCGCCCTCGCCCATGGCGGCGATCTCCTCCCGTGTGACGGCCGCGCCCGCCGCGACGCGGGGCAGCACCAGATCGAAAATCGTGCGGCGCGCGTACATCACACACCCCGGAAGCCCCATGACCGGCGTTCCGTCCTCGAAGTATCCCAGCAGGAACATGGCCCCCGGCAGCACCGGCGCGCCATAGGACACGATCCGCGCCCCGCTGGCTTTAATGGCTCCCGGCGTGCGGTCGTCCGGGTCCACGCTCATGCCGCCGGTGCAGAGAATCAGGTCCACGCCTGCGGCCCTGGCCTCCAGAATGTCCCGGGAAATGGCGTCCATGCCGTCGCCGGGGGTACTCCTGCGCACCGTTTCGATTCCGAAGGCGGCCAGCTTCTCTTCCACCACCGGCGTAAAAGCATCCTGAATCAGGCCTGTGGCTATCTCGCTGCCGGTAGCGATGACGGCGGCGGTTTTCAACTTCCAGGGCAGCAGCTCCAGCAGAGGCCGGCCGCCTCCGATCTCCTCCGCCCGCCGCAGCTTTTCCTCCTCGATGACCAGGGGGATCACCCGTGTACCGCACAGCCTGTCCCCCTTCCGGACCGCCGTGTTGCCGTGCCGGGTGGCGATCATGACGTCGTCCAGCCGGTTGATCTCACGCAGCCGCTCTCCGTCCACCCGGAACAGGCCGTCGATTCCGGCACGCAGCTCCAGCTTGCCCTCCTTTACCTGACTGCGGACCATGTGCCCGTTCTCGCACAGGCTGCACAGCCGCGCCGCCGCGTCGTTCTCGTGGACCATGCCGGGAACCATTTCCCAGACGTACAGATTCTCCTTTCCCATGGACAGCAGCACGGGGATGTCCTCCTCCCGGACCACGTGTCCCTTCCGGAACCGGGCGTCCTTATACTGTCCTGGGATGATCTGGGTCATATCGTGGCAGAGCACGTGCCCCACCGCGTCCCGGGTGCGAATCAGCTTCATGACCGGACCTCCTCTCCGACTACTGTG
The DNA here is from genome assembly GCA_910587505.1 of uncultured Oscillospiraceae bacterium. Classification (GTDB taxonomy): domain Bacteria; phylum Bacillota; class Clostridia; order Oscillospirales; family Oscillospiraceae; genus Pelethomonas. The sequence continues at coordinate 16,418 of CAJULD010000009.1, forward strand.
ATGGCGTCGCCCGCCCGGACGGTCCCCTCCTTTACCACCACGGCAAAGATCCCCTCGGTGGGCATGACGCAGGTTCCCGCGGCCTTTTTGATGGCGCAGTCGTTGTGGCACTCCTTGCCGATCCGGGTGACCTCCACCTCCGTCTCCCCGATGCGCAGCCGGGTCCCTACGGGCAGATTTTTCAGCGCAATGCCCACCGTGTTGATGTTCTCCGCGAAGGCTCCCGGCTTCAGCTGCGGCAGGGCGGCGCGCATACGGTCGATGCTCTCCTCCGCCAGCAGGCTGATCTGCCGGTTCCAGTCCCCGGCGTGGGCGTCGCCCACGATGCCGTGGCGGAGGCGCAGCCGGATTTCCGGGACCTCGTGCTTAACGGTTCCTCTTTTTTCGCTGATATTGACAGACGCCACGTGAGCCATATCATCGCTCCCTTTCATAATCGCCGCTCTTTCCGCCGGTTTTCCGGCAGAGGTGGACGGCGTCGATCTCCATATCCTTCTGGACGGCCTTGCACATATCGTAGATGGTGAGGGCGGCGGCGGACACCGCCGTCAGGGCCTCCATCTCCACACCGGTCTCCCCCCGGCACTTCACCTCCGCGCGGATGCGGACGGCCCCCTCCTCAAAGGAGAAGGACAGGTCGGTCCCCGTCAGACGGAGGGGATGGCACATGGGGATCAGTTCGTCTGTCCGCTTGGCGGCCATAATCCCCGCCACCTGCGCCACCGCCAGCACGTCCCCCTTGGGCAGACCGCCGGTACGGACCAGCGCCAGCGTCTCCTCCGACATCCGGACCAGGCCCTCGGCGGCGGCGGTGCGGAAGGTCTCCGCCTTTTCCGTCACGTCCACCATCCGGGCCCGGCCCTGCTGGTTGAGATGAGTCAGCTCCATGGATCATCCTCCGATCTGATTCATGTTTCGCGCCGCGCCGCTGCGACCGGTTTCCGCCATGTAGTGGCGGGGCGGCTTGCTCTCGATCCCCTCCCGGATGGCCCGGCGCAGCGCCTCGCCCCGCAGCCCCCGCAGGGGGATCTCCTGCTCCGAGTGGAGGCAGGGCTTCAGCTTCCCGTCCGCCGTCACCCGGATCCGGTCGCAGCGGGCGCAGAACCGGTGGCTCATGGGCTCGATAAGCCCCACCAGCCCTCTGCCCCCCGGCGTCCGGTACCGCCGGGCCACCCCGGAGACGTCCACGCCCTCCAGCTCCGGGCAGGCCTCCAGAACGGCGGAGGCGGGCAGGAACCGCTCCGCCGCCCCCTGGCCGATGGGCATCAGCTCGATGAACCGCACCTCCAGCGGATACCGCCGCGTCAGGTCCACGAAGTCCGGAATTTCGTCCCGGTTGAATCCGTCCATCAGCACCACGTTCAGTTTGATTCCGGAAAACCCAGCCTTCCGGGCCGCCTCCAGCCCCCGCAGCACGTCCTCCAGCCGCCCGCCTCTGGTCATACCGGCAAACCGGTCCGGGCGCAGGGTGTCCAGGCTGACGTTCAGCCGGTTCACCCCCGCCTCCCGCAGGGGCGCGGCCAGGCGGGACAGCGCCGTGCCGTTGGTGGTCAGACACAGCTCCTCCACGCCCTCCAGCGCGGCCACGTCCCGGCAGATTTCCAGAATGTCCCGCCGGACCAGAGGCTCCCCGCCGGTGAGCCGGACTTTCCGCACTCCCAGCGAGACCGCCTGCCGGGTGATCTCCGCCAGCTCCTCTGCCGGGCATATCTCATCGTGGAGGCGTCCGCACACGCCCTCCGGCGGCATGCAGTACCGGCAGCGCAGGTTGCACCGGTCCGTGACGGACAGGCGCAGACAGGTAATTTCCCTGGCGCAGACATCCTTCATGACGGGCTCCTTCCGTGTGCTGTCTTTACTGGCATTCTTTTCCTGAAAGAAAAAGCGGCAAAAAGGACTTTGGGAACTCTTCATTTTGCCTCGCAGGAAAAGGTTGCTGTAATAACAGTATACCAGAAAAGCCGCTAAGCAGGCAAGACTCGCCGTTCGGTATTGCCGAAAGATAATTTGATAATTCAAAAAAAGCGGCGCAGCCGCCTTTCGACGCAAACCAGCGGCAGGCCGAAGCCTGCCGCTGGTTTATGCCGTTTTCCGCCGGACGCAGCGGGCATGACGGGATTTCAACGCCGCTCAGGCCCTTATCCGCCCCGTCCGGGCGGATAAGGCAGCCACAGGATGCCTTCCGGTCCGGACAGAGGCGACTTGTCATTTTATACTGGTCCAAAGACCGGAGAGGGAGACGTAAGGGCGATTTTGTCGTCTGGAGCATGGCGGAGCAGGCAAAGCGCAGTTTGCGCGGAACGCGGGGAGAAGCGCGTGGCGCTTTCTTTTCACCAGCGTATTCCAAACGCTTTTCTCTCATATGTTCCTGCAGGATGTGCGGCATCATCATTCATCCGCACCTGAACCGGCCGTCACAGCTTCTCCATCCCGCCATGCCCGCCGCGCCCGGCGGGCAAAGGACTATTTGCCGGACTGCTGCTGGATATAGTCGGACAGGATCACGTCAAAGTTGTCGTTCATCTCAAAGGGGAGCGTGTAGTCTACCTCCGTATTGACCAGGCACTGATCGATCTGTGCGGAGACTTCGTCGGCCCTGCGGCCCAGCTCCGTGGCCATTCCCCGGATCTTACTGCGGTCAAAATTGATGGTGGTCACCTCCCGTGCGTCACAGCGGTAGCTCACCTGGTTGCCCTCTCCGTTGAAGCGGTAGCCGGTGCCCGCGTCGGGCAGCAGTACCTCGCCGTTCCGCATGGCGGTCATCCGCCGGAAGGTGTTGGCCAGGTCCTGCCGGGCCCTGTTGAGACCGGCCTCGCTGTCCATGTCCAGCGGCAGCTTCATCTTGGCGTCGTGGATGGCGGCGCTGAGCTTCTCCCGCTCGGCCAGCATGGCCATCAGGAAGGCGGCTACCTGGTTGATATGGCCTGCGTATTCGCTGGGCGGAGCGACTTCGATCACGGTGTCCGCGGCCTCCGGCATGACCCTGCTGCGCAGATGGGTGGTGGTGGTCTTCAGGATGTTGTCCCGGTCCTGCAGGATGCGGCCGGCCTCCTCCATCAGGGATTGCAGCCTGTTCTGCGCACGGAAAGCGTCCTTTAAATTCATGACGGTCTGCGCCTCATCACTCTGCCAGCAGCGCCGCCACGTCCAGCGGCCTGCCGTCGCTCCACAGCCGCTCCAGGCCGTAGAATTCCCTGGCCTCGCTGTTGAACACGTGGACCACCATGCATCCGTAGTCCAGCAGCACCCAGATGCCGCCCCGGTGGCCCTCCCGGTGCAGAGGCTTCTCCCCCGCCTCGATTTCCAGCTTCTCTTCCACCGCGTCGCACAGAGCGTTGATCTGCGTGTTGCTGGAGCCGGTGCAGATGACGAAGTAATCCGCCAGAGTGGTCAGCTCCGTAACCTCCATGATCCTGATCTCCTCGCCCTTCCGTCCGTCCAGCGCCTTTGCCGCCAGAACCGCCATTTCCTTCGGTGTCATACGCCTCTACCTCACTTTGTTTTTATTTTTCAGAACTGGTTCAGCTTCTCAGTTGATTTCGCTATGACAGCAGCCATGCCGGCATCTCCGGGCCGGCCGGAGGCTCCTCCTCCGGCAGCGGGGGCTCCTCCGGCAGTCCCGGCTCCTGCTCCGCCGGACCGGGGTCCGCCGCCGGCTGGTCCGGCGGAGCGGTCTGATCCGGAGGAACGGTCTGGTCCGGCGGCGTCTGGTCCGGGGGAACGGTCTGGTCAGGCGGGACGGTCTGCCCGCCGGAATTCCCGGTCTGATTGCCGTCGGTGGGCGTGGTGGGGAAGACCGCCGGCTGTCCGTTTTCATCCTCCGGCGGCAGGATGGGATCGGCCGTCAGGGGGTTGCCGTCCTGGTCGGTATATACCACCGCGCCGTTTTCATCCAGAATGAACCAGTTGCCCGCCTCGTCCTGCTCCGGTTTGGCCGGAGGCTGGCCATAGACGATGTTTCCGTCGTCGTCATAGTACGCCTCGCCCCGGCGTACCGCCATAATGGCGTTGTGCTGGGTGTCCCGCAGCTTCCCGGTGGAGGATGCAATGTCGCCGTTTTTCAGGATGCTCATGGCGTCCAGCATTCCCGTCGTCACCTTCTGCTCATAGGGGTTGAATCTCTCGTTGACCAGCTCCACTGTCTTGCCGGGGTAGATGGTCACATAGTCCAGCTCCTGGCTGATGGCCCGGCTCCAGGTCTTGCCCCAATAGTCGCCGGGGAGGGTGCAGGTGGTTACGTCGTCCATGCTCAGCGTGGGCACGCCGTTCAGTCCCAGCACGTTGGCGGCAAACCAGATGATGGAGCCGGAATCCAGGTCCGTCTCGATATTGTCCATCGCAAGATCAATGTACGCCTTGATTTTGCCCCAGTGCCTGATGCTCAGGCACTCCCTGATGAGGGCCTTGATGAAGCTCTGCTGCACCTCCACCCGCTGGATGTCGCCCTTTTTATAGCCCCGGAAACGGACCAGTCCCATGGCGTCCTTCCCGTTCAGCGTCTGAAGGCCCTTTTTCAGATGGATATGGAGGTCCTGCCAGTCGTCGTCATAGTCCATGTTATAGGGCACGTCGAACTCCACGCCGTCCACCAGGTCGATAAGCTCCACAAACATTTCCAGCTCCACCTTCACGTAGAAGTCCGGCTTGAAGCCGACGAGCTTCTGCACCCGGCTGGCCAGAGAGTCGATGCTGTTGCCCGTGCGGGAGTAGACGGAGTTGATCTTCTTGATGTCCCACTTTTCGTTAATCATGGTGTCCCGCGGGATGGACATGATGTTAATATCCTGATTTCCGGTGTCGTAGCTGACCAGCATGATGGTATCCGTATTGCCGTCGTCCTGATCGGTGCCCACCAGCAGGAAGGTGTACCACCCCTCCTTCCGGTTGCCGGAGACGGTGGGCATGTCGCCGTTGTAGCCGTCGTCGGGGTACAGCTCGTCGTCGGTGGGTCCGGCGGGCTCCTCCTGGTCCTCCGGCTGCGGGCCGGAGGGCCTGACCGTCTGGGCGGGCGTTTTGTCCGGCGCGGGAACGACGGGGATATCCGGGGCCTTGATCCACATTTTCAGCACCACCGTCACCACAATGGCGAACACGGCCAGACAGCTGAGCACCGCCACCAGAATTTTCCCCTTACCGCTGTCCCAGTACGCGCCCCACCGGGCGCGAAGGTCAGGCTTCTGCCCCTCCTCCGCAAAAGGATCGCCCACAGGAGCGGACTGCCGGAAAGCGGACCGGTCCTGTTCTCTTTTTCCTTTCATAGTCGCTTTATCCTTTCCGCTTTCAGTTTCTGTCATGCCGGGGGCAGCTCCGGCTCGGGAGGCAGCTCCGGCTCCGGTTCCGGCGGAGGCTGCGGTCCGGGGTCCGCCGTCGTGCCCGGATCGGTCATACCGGGATCTGTGGTTCCCGGATCGGTCGTACCGGGATCTGTGGTTCCCGGATCGGTCATACCGGGATCTGTAGTTCCCGGATCGGTCGTACCGGGATCCGTGGTTCCCGGACTGGTCGTACCGGGATCTGTGGTCCCCGGATCGGTCGTACCGGGGTCCGTGGTGCCCGGACTGGTTGTGCCGGGATCCGTCGTCGTGCCGGGACCGGCCGTTATCTCATCATCGGGCAGAGAGGGCTCGCTGTCCGCGTCGCTGCCGGAGGGACTGGCAGTCTGGCTGCTGCCGGAACTGCCAGAGCTGCCGGAGGACTTCACCGGCGCGGAGGTTGCCCTGGTATCCAATACGGTCCCGTTGGTAATGCCCAGGGAACCGTTCCTGTTTTTGTACATGATCTGCAGGTCGTCCTCCGTGATATCCCGGCTGTAGGGATTGAAGGAGGCGTTGACCAGCTCCACGATCTCCTCCGGATAAGCGAAGACGTAGGACTGATTGTTGCGATAGGTCCGGCTCCAGGCCCAGCCATCGTACTCGCCGGGCATGGTGACGAAGCTGACGTTGTCCATGTTTACGCCCATGGCCTTCTGGGCGAACCAGAGGAGGTTGTTCAGGGGAATATCCGTCTCCACGTTCTCAAAGAAGATCCTGGCGAAGCCGCTGATCTTCGTCCAGTTTTTCAGCTGGAGGCACTGGCTGGCCACCGCCCTGAGGAAATCCTGCTGGAGCTGTACACGGCCGGTATCGCCGATCTCATTTTTCCTGTCGTTATTTTTCCGCCAGCGGACCACCTGCATGGCGTCGTCGCCGTTTAGCTTCCGCAGGCCTTTTTTCTGGTGGATATGCAGGTTCTGATAGGGATCGTCGTAATCCATGTTGTAGGGCACGTCGAACTCCACGCCTCCCAGCTCCTCCACCAGCAGGCCCACCGCCTCCCACTCGATGATGACGTGGAAGTCCGGCAGGATGCCGGTGAGCAGGCTGACCTGCTTTTTCAGGCCCTCCATGCCCCCGCCGCTGGACTCCCTGGCGCTGTAGACGGAGTTGACCCGCTTGATGTCCCAGTTCACGTTGACCATGGTGTCGCGGGGAATGGACATGCAGTTGACCGTGCCATTGGGCACGTCGTAGGTTACCAGAATCAGGGTGTCGGTGCTGCCGCTGGAGGTGTCCTTGCCCAGCAGCAGGAAGGTGAACACGTCCTCCTTCCGTCCGGAGGCCACGTCCGGCTCTCCGTCGCCGTCCAGGTCCTCCTCCGGGTTTTGTCCCGCCGGCGTCCTGTTGGGGACGTTGCCGGCCATGCCGGGCCGGTCGTTGTCGCTGACGTCCGGGGCCCGGACGAACATCACCCACCATCCTGCCGCCAGCAGCGCCAGTGCCGCCACGCAGCACAGGGCGATCACGCCCCCCTTTTTCCCGCTGCTCCAGCGCTTCCAGCCGCCGCCGGAGGACGCCTTCTTTCCCTTTTTTTCCGCCGCGCCCTTTCTGGACGGCGCTTTCTTTGCCGGGGCCTCTTCCGCGAAGGGGTCGCCGCCCCGCTGCCATCCGCCCCCGGAGTTGGGGGCTTCATGCTTGCCTTTTCTCATCGTTGATTTCCTTTCAGATAATCCCTCGCGCGCACACTGTAGGAGTTGACCGCAACTCCCCGGTCTTCCAGACTTTGTATGGACATCTCCAGTCCCATCAGCATTGCCGCGTCCAGGTCGCGGAAGGCCAGCTCCCGCAGCGCCGACAGGTCGCAGAAATCTCTGGTGGGTTCGATGTAATCGGCCAGGTAGAGGATTTTCTCCAGCGTGGTCATCTCCGGCTTTCCGGTGGTGTGCCAGCGGATGGCGCTTTCCGCCCGGGGCGTCACGCCGAAAATATGTTTTGCCAGCGCCGCACCGGAGATGGCGTGGTACAGCTTCTCCTCCCGCCGCTCCTCGTCATCCATGTCCACGTTGTATTGACGGAAAACAGCCCGGTGTTGTTCCCCGTCCAGCCGCTTTGTGCAGTCGTGGAGCAGCGCCGCCCGGCGGGCCGTCTCCTCGTCCTCGCCCCAGCGCAGGGCCAGCCCCGCCGCCGTCTCCTCCGTGCCCAGCACGTGGGGGACCCGCCTGCGCCGCAGCATGCTGATCGCGACGCAGCGCAGCTCGTCCAGCGGCAGCTGCCTCAGATCCCGCTTCACACCGTACAGCCCCTCCCGCAGGATATAGCCGTACACGGCAGGGTCGAGGTATTCCTGACCGCTCCCCTCCGCCAGCAGGCCCCGCAGCCGGGTCGAGGAGATGTCCACGATATGGGGCAGGGAGATGGTCATGACATCCGCATGGAACGTCTCCCGCAGATACTCCCGCTGGACGGCGAAGAGCTCCTGAGAATCCGCCTCGCTGCGCCCGAAGGCGCACAGGGTGCACATTTCCGCAATCTCCGTGGGATTTCGCCAGCGGTGAAAGGTGAGGAACATGTCCGTCCCCATCAGCAGGTAAAACCGGTCCCTGGGACAGGTCTGCCGCAGCTGCCGCAGGGTGTCCAGCGTGTAGCTCGCCCCGTCCCGCCGCAGCTCCAGGTCGCAGGCCTGCGCACCGGGGCCCAGAGCCTCGGCGGCCAGCCGGACCATTTCCAGCCGCCTGCCGGCGTCCGGGGTACCGGCGTCCAGCTGCTTGTGGGGCGGAATGCCGGTAGGAATCAGGTACAGCCGGTCCAGGTCCAGATATTCTATCGCAAAGCGGGCGGCCTCCATATGGCCCAGATGGATGGGATTGAATGTCCCGCCATAAATTCCGATCTTCACAATACAAGCCCCCTTTTCCCCGTGGGGAAGGTTATCCCTTGCGGCAATACGGTAGCACACCTGCGGCCCGCTGTCAACTGTTTCCCTTTGATTTCCGGTCCCGGACCAGTTCGATTTTCCGCCTGTTCCTGTCGTAGTGCTGCCGGTAAAGGACAAATTTGCTCCCGATCACCTGGACGCTCTCGCTGCGGGTCAGCCGGGCCAGCTCCCCGCAGGCCTCCCGGGCCGTCAGCAGGGAGTTCTCCAGCACCCTGCACTTGATGATCTCCCTGGCCTCCAGGGCGTCATTGGCCTGCCGGACCAGATTTTCATTGATGCCGTCCTTTCCGATATGGACGATGGTGTCGATGCTGTTGGCGATGCCCCGCAGCTGGGCCCGCTGCTTACTGGTCAGTTCCATAGCCGCTCTCCTTCAGGTATTCCCGCAGTTTCCCGTCAAAAATCTCCAGCGCCTTCCCCCGGTGGCTCACCGCCGCCTTTTCCTCCGCCGTCAGCTGGGCGTAGGTCTTCCGCAATTCCGGCAGGAAGAACACCGGGTCGTACCCGAACCCGCCGTCCCCCTGGGGGGCGAAGGCGATGGTGCCGGGGCAGATGCCCTCGGCCTCGATGGTATCCCCGTTGGGGAAGATGCAGGCGATGGCGCTGGTAAAGTGGGCGGCCCGGGTTTTCGCGCCCCGCATGTTCTCCAGCAGCAGCCGGTACCGGCCCGCGTCGTCCAGCTCCGGTCCGCCGTAGCGGGCGGAGTAGATTCCCGGTCCGCCGTTCAGCGCGTCCACGCATACGCCGGAGTCGTCGGCGATGGCCGGCAGGCCGCTGGCCTCCATGACGGCTTTTGCCTTCAGCATGGCGTTCTCCGCGAAGCTTTCTCCGGTCTCCTCCACGTCCACATGGAGCCCGACGTCGGATTCCAGCACCACCTCCACCCCGTGGGCGGAGAGGATGGACTGCATTTCGACAAGCTTGTGCTTATTCTGTGACGCAAGGACAAATTTCATGTCGCTGTCAGCCTCCCAATATTTCTTTCTGTTTTTCCAGCAGCTGCCGGATACCGCCCGCGCACAGCTCCACCAGCGTCCGCTGCTCTTCCGCCGTGAAGCTTCTTCCCTCGCCGGTGCCCTGAATTTCAATCAGCTCGCCCCGGTCGTTCATCACGCAGTTGAGGTCCACCATGGCCCGGCTGTCCTCCTCGTAGCAGAGGTCCAGCAGCGGCGTATCCTCCACGATTCCTGCGGAGACGGCGGCCACATAATTTTTGACAGGATTTTTCTCAATCGCGCCGGATTCCACCAGACGGCCGCAGGCAATGGCCAGCGCGGCAAAGCCGCCGGTCACCGATGCGGTCCGGGTGCCGCCGTCCCCCTGCAATACGTCGCAGTCGATGGTAATGGTCCGCTCCCCCAGCGCCGTCAGATCCACCGCCGCGCGGAGGCTGCGGCCGATGAGGCGCTGGATCTCCGCAGAGCGGGGGCTGAGCTTCAGTTTGCTCACGTCCCGGCGGGACCGATCCCGGTTGGCACGGGGGAGCATGGAGTATTCCGCCGTCACCCAGCCGGTGCCCTCGGGCACGTGGCGGGGTGCGCCCTCCTCCACGCTGGCGCAGCAGAGGACCTTCGTTTTGCCGCACTCGATGAGGACGCTGCCCTCGGCGAAGTCTACGAAGCCAACCGTCATTTTTACGGGACGCAGTTCGTTTTCTTTTCTGCCGTCAATTCGCTTCATGTTCATCTTCCCTTTTCTTTCTATTTCCCATCAACAGACCGATCAGCATGACTGCCGGACCTGCTGCCATAAAAGCAATTGTGGCCGGCAGACTGCCGTCAAAGGCAAATTCCCACCCGGCAAGAAATATGACCGCTCCAAGGATCATAATTTTGACGCTCAAAATCCCTTTGTCCATCTCAGATCAGCGCCTCCACGTACTCCCTGGCGTCAAAGGGCTGCATGTCGTTGATGCCCTCCCCCAGGCCCACCAGCTTCACCGGCACCTGCAGTTCCTGGGCGATGGCGATGACGATGCCGCCCTTGGCCGTGCCGTCCAGCTTGGTGAGCACAATGCCCGTGCAGCCGGAGATCTCCTGAAACTGTTTGGCCTGAATGAGGCCGTTCTGCCCGGTGGTGGCGTCCAGCACCAGCAGGATCTCCAGCGCCGCCTCCGGCAGCTCCCGGCTGATGATCTTCCGCAGCTTGGCCAGCTCCGCCATGAGGTTGGCCTTGTTGTGGAGTCTTCCCGCGGTATCGCAGATGACCACGTCCACGTTCCGGGCCCTGGCCGCCTGCAAAGCGTCAAAGAGCACCGCGCCGGGGTCTGCGCCCTCCTTCTGCCGGACGATCTCGCAGCGGGAGCGGCCCGCCCAGATTTCCAGCTGGTCGGCGGCGGCGGCCCGGAAGGTGTCCCCGGCGCACAGCAGCACCCGCTTGCCCTGCTGGCGCAGGGAGTTGGCCAGCTTGCCGATGGAGGTGGTCTTGCCCACGCCGTTGACGCCCACCACCAGCACCACGGAGGGCCGGGTGGAGAGATTCAGCGCCGGGTCGCCAACCTGGAGCTTTTCCGCCAGAATTTCCCGCAGGCAGGCCTTCACCGGCTCCTGTCCGGAAATCCTGTCCTCGATCATCCTCGCACGCAGCTCCTTCACCGCCTCGCCGGAGGTCTGCATGCCCACGTCGGCGAGAATCAGCATCTCCTCCAGATCGTCGAAAAACGCCTCGTCGGCCTCGCTGATGGCGGAGCCGAAAACGTCCCCCATATAGATTTTCTTTAATTTTTCCCAAAAGCCCATGGCAGTTCCTTTCTTTGCGGCCCTACGGGCCGCTCCACTTTTTAAAAATTTTGCGGTACGGTTGCCTTTTATTCAGCAACGTTCTCTTTTTTCCGGACGCATTTGAGGGAAGACCACCTCCGGGCTTTCAGGCGCCAAAGCAAGTCGAACCCCGGCCCAGGTACCGGGCCGCACGCCGGGCTGCACAAAAGGCCGTGCGAATCGCTCCTTGACAATTTATCAGTTTCGTTACCGGATGTTCAGCTCTGCGGCCATATCGTTCATGTTGATGGCCAGCATTTTGCTGACGCCTTTTTCCTGCATGGTAACGCCGTAGAGGACGTCCGCCTCCTCCATAGTGCCCCGGCGGTGGGTGATGACGATAAACTGCGTCTTATCGGAAATCGAGCGCATATAGTTCGCCACCCGGACCACGTTGGGCTCGTCCAGGGCCGCTTCCACCTCGTCCATAACGAAAAACGGCGTGGGATGCACCTTCAGAATGGCAAAATACAACGCGATGGCCACGAAGGCCTTCTCTCCTCCGGAGAGAAGGGACAGCGTCCGCAGCGTTTTCCCCGGCGGCTGGACCCTGATCTCGATGCCGCAGTTGAGGATGTCCTCCCGGTCCTCCAGCTCCAGCGTGGCCTGACCGCCGCCGAACAGCTGGAGATAGGTTTCCCGGAAGGAGGCGGCGATCAGCTCGAACTGCCGGGCGAAGATGGCGGTCATCTCTCGGGTAATGGCCGCGATGATCCCCTCCAGCTCTCCTCTGGCCTGCTCCACATCGTCCCGCTGACCGGTGAGGTAGGTATAGCGGTCGTTGACCCGCTGGAACTCGTCGATTGCCCCAATGTTCACCGTGCCTAGGCCGCTGATCTCCCGCCTGATCTCATTCACCCGGCGGGCGGCCTTTGCGGCGCTCTCCAGCTCGACGCGCTGCTCCATGGCGGCGGAGTGGCTCAGCTCGTAGTTTTCCCACAGCCTGTCCAGAATCTGCTTCTCCTCCATGCCGCCGGTATTCAGCTTCTGCTCCAGGCGGCCGGTTTCCCGCTCCGCCTCCAGCAGCGCGTCGTTGCTCTCCTTCAGCCTCTGCCCCATGGCGGTGCGCTCCTGCTCGAGACGCAGCCGGGCCTCCTGAAGGGCCTGAAGGGCCTCCTGCCGCTGCCGGACCTGAAGCCGGAGGGCGGCGGCCTGCTCTGTTTTCTCCGTGATTTCCTCTTCGTCCCGGGCGATGGCGGCGCGGTACGCGCCGATGCGCTCCAACCGCTGCTCCCGGTCCCCGGCCAGCTCCCGCCGGGCCTGCTCCATCCGCTCCAGGACCTCCGCCCCGGCTTCCCGCTGGGCCCGGAGCCCGGCCAGCTCCTCCTTCCGCCGGGCCATATCGCCGCTGATCCGGCTGGCGTACTCCTGCAGGTCCGTCTGCCCCGCCAGCTTTTCCTGAAGGGCCTGCCGCAGTCCGGCGGCCTCCGCCTCTTTCCCGTCGGTTTCCGCCCGGACCTCCTGCCGCTGCCGCCGGTTGTCCGCGAGGCGCTGCTCCAGCGCTTCCCGCTCGCCCTCCAGATTCTCCTCGCCGGTCCGCGCGCCCTCCACAAGGGCCTCGCACCGCTTCATTTCGCCCTGACATTGCAGCACCGCGTCCTCGGCGGCGCGCCGCTGGCCCTCGGCCACCTGCAATTCATACCGGGCGGCGGCCAGCTCACGGGACGCCGTCTCCTTTTCTCTCTGGGCGGCGGCCAGCTGCTCCGCCAGCGCCTTCTGCCGGCTCTTCAGCGCCTCCAGCTCATTGGCGCGGGAGAGGACGCCGGCGCTTCGGGACACACTGCCGCCGGTCATGGAGCCGCCCCGGTTGATGACCTGCCCGTCCAGCGTGACGATCCGGAAGCGGTGCTGGTATTTCCGGGCGGCGGCGATGCCGCTGTCCAGATCCTCCATAATGACCGTACGTCCCAGAAGGTTTTTAAAAATGTGGTCATACCGGCCGTCGTAGCGGACCAGCCGGGAGGCGAGCCCCACAAAGCCCGGTTCACTTTCGATTCCCCGCTCCCGCAGCTCCTCTCCCCGGATGGCGGTCAGGGGCAGGAAGGTGGCCCGGCCGCCGTCCCGCTGCTTGAGGAACCCGATGGCTCCCTTCGCGTCCTCCTCCCGGTCCACCACGATGTTCTGCATCCCGGCTCCCAAGGCGGTTTCCAGCGCCACGGCGTACTTCCCGTCCGTCTTCATCAGCCCCGCCACCGGTCCGTGGACGCCCCCCAGAGCGTTTTTCTCCGCGGCCTGCATCACCAGACGGACGGCCTTGCTGAATCCCTCGTACTCCTTCTCCATCTCCGTGAGCATCCGGACGCGGGATTCCAGATTGTTCTGCTCCATGGACAGCTTCATGTGGGCATTGGCGGCGTCCTGCTCCCGCTTCTCCCTGCCCTCCATGCGCAGCGTGTGGCCCTGAATCACATTGGCGGCGGCCAGCGCCGCCTCCTGCGCGTCCTCCAGAGCCCGCCGGGCCGTCTTCATTTCCTGCCGGGCGGCCTCCCGCTGGGTCCGTGCGGCGGCCAGCTCCTGCCCGACGGCCTCCTGCCGGTCCGTCAGCTGCTCCAGCGCGGCCTCCAGTGCGGCCAGCCGCTCCCGGCCCCTGGCCGCCGCGTCGGCGGCCAGCGCCTCGCCGGCCTGCAGGGCGCTGATTTCGCTGCCTGCCTCGCCCGCGCTTTCCGCGGCAAGTCGGGCCCTTTCCCGCAGCGCGTCCAGCTCTTCCTCCAGGCCGGCGACCCGGCCGTCCAGCTCCTCCAGCCGCCGCTTCTGTCCGTCGATCTCCTCCAGAGCGTCCTGCTGCCGCAGCTCCTGCCGCCGCAGCTCCTCCTCCAGCTCGCCGATGGAATCCCGGCGGTGCTGGATCCCGGTGCGCAGCAGCTCCACGGCGGCCTCCTGATCCCGTGCCTGGGCGGACAGATCGCCCGCCTCCTGCCGGATCCGCTCCTGCCCGGTGTCATTTTCCTGCATCCGCAGAGAAAACCGGTCGTTTTCCTCGTACAGAGCGTCCTGTTGAACCTGGGCGTCCGTCTGCCTCGCCCGGGCGGCGGCATACTCCGCCTGAAGCCGGTTCTTGACCGTCCGGATCTCCTCCAGACGCTCCATCCAGAGGGAAATTTCCAGTGTGCGCTGCTCGTCCCGCAGCAGAAGGAAGCGTCTGGCCGTCTCCGCCTGCTCCCGCAGCGGCGTAACCTGTAACTCCAGCTCTCCGATCTTGTCGTTGATCCGCACCAGGTTCTCCCGTGTGCGCTGGAGGCGGCGCTCGGACTCCTCCTTCCGGTGGCGAAACCGGGAAATGCCCGCCGCCTCCTCAAAGATCTCCCGCCGGTCGGCGCTGCGGACGGACAAGATCTCGTCGATCCGGCCCTGCCCCACGATGGCGTAGCCCTCCCGGCCCAGACCGGTATCCATAAACAGCTCGTTGACGTCCTTGAGACGGACGGACTGCTTATTAATATAGTATTCGCTCTCTCCGCTGCGGTAATAGCGGCGGGTGACCATGACCTCGCTGCTGTCGATGGAGGCGAACATACCGGCGCTGTTGTCCAGCACCAGCGTCACCTGGGCGAAGCCCACCGGGCCCCGCTTTTCCGTGCCGCCGAAAATCACGTCCTCCATCTTGTCTCCCCGGAGACTGCGGGCGGACTGTTCTCCCATCACCCAGCAGATTGCGTCGGAAATATTGGATTTTCCCGAGCCGTTGGGCCCCACGATAGCGGTGATATTTTCGCCAAAGTTCAGCACCGTCTTATCGGGAAAGGATTTAAATCCCTGAATTTCCAGCGCCTTCAGGTACACATGACCGCCCCTTTCTTCTCAAAACTTCTCAAATCCCTGTACCGCAACAGTTTCGCGCTCCGTTCATTTCCGTCGTCTTTTCATATCGCGGCATACTCTCCCGCCTGAACGGCCTGCGCTGTTGCAGCGTCTTTCTTTGACCCTGTCAGTGCTTACCACTTTTCAACCGTGCAAAGAAATCCGATTTTGCTATAGCATTTTATTTTACCACATCAGATTCCCTTTTGCAAGTTTCACCTCACATGGATTTTGCCTGCAAATTACCGTTTCCCTGCCCCAATCTTCCCATTGACAACCCGCTGAAACGTGATATAATACGCTGTGAATAAAAGCGATGAGGAAACGAGCATCGGAAATGCGGCCCAAGCGAGCGGGGGAGCGTGGAAGCCCTGCGGCAGAGCCTCCGGTGCGGCCACTTCCGAGCAGGCGGCGACGAGCCGCACGGCCCTGCCCCCGTTACCGGGCTGACGAGATGTCCCATTCCGGGATCAATTAGGGTGGTACCGCGAGACCTTCGCCCCTATGTGGGGGCAGGGTCTTTCTTTTTTTGCCCGAAAGAGGAGGAAGTGAGAGAAGATTGAGACAGAAAATGTGGTCCGGTCTGGCGCTGGCGGCGATGCTGCTGCTGCTGTGCGGGTGTCAGGGAAAGCCCCTGCCGGCGGGCATGGACGAGGAGACGCTGCTGAAAAACGGCAGAGAGGTGGCCGTCCTGCTGGCCGGGGGCGGCTACCAGGCGGTCCTGGACCGGATGCGGGCGGACGTGGCCGCCTCCGTCACGGCGGAGGATCTCCAGAAGCTGGTCATTCAGCAGACGGACGGCGCGGGGACCTACAGGCAGATCGACAGCGCCATGACCACAGGCCAGTCCTCCGACGGGGAGGAATACGGCGTGGCCGTGATCTATTGCAGCTATACCAGGAAAAACGTTCTGTTCCGGCTGGCGTTTGATACCGGCTACCAGCTGATCGGGCTGGAGGTCAGGAAACCCTGATTTCCTGGATGAGGCGCATTCCGGCCTCCACGCCCAGGGCGAAGCTCTCCAGGCAGCAGCGGGAGCGAAAAAGGTCCAGTTTATCGATCAGGTCGATTTTATGTTCGTCCGACATGGGGATAATTTGTACGAGCTCCTGGTGGGTTTCTTTTTGAAAATCCCTGAGATGCAGCTGCACATCGTGGGCGTAGCCAGAGAACAGATAAGCGTATTGGTCCGTCATAACCATGTACCCCCCCCCTTTACTGAATTAAATACGGTGCTATTATATACCGTATTTTGCACGGTGTCAAGAGAGTTGGAGGATTTCATGAGAAAAGTTCAGATGCCCGAATTTTCTGCCCGACTAAAAGAGCTTCGGAGAGAAAAACGGGTAAAGCAAAAAGATATGGCAGCGATTTTGGAGTGTACAGAAAATCATTATCAACAAATTGAATATGGGAATATTAATGTTCCGTCTTTGACGCTGGAAGCACTGGCCGACTATTTCGGGGTATCCACCGACTATCTGCTGGGCAGGAGCGACGACCGCCGGACGCTATAGCAGCGAGCCCCAGGGCTGCTGAAATCCGCCCACAGGGCGCATCCGCAGGAGTAAGCACCACTGGCGGCCCATAGCACCACGCGGGAGAGCCAGTCCACCAGATCGTAGCGCAAATAATAACCCCCGTAATAAGGTATTGCGCTGAGGCGCGATGCCCAAGGGATTCTTAAACCGTAGGTTTAAGCGCGTTTTTGCCTGCTTTTGCCGCGGGGCAAAAGCAGGCTCCGGGCTATCGGAAAAGAAAAATCCGCCGCGCCCTGTGGGCGCGGGAAAAAATCTATCATAACAGGAGAAAAAATCATGCACAAGTCATACGGCCTCAACGAAATAAGAGAAATGTTCCTGAGATTCTTCGAGAGCAAGGATCATTTGAGGCTCCCCAGCTTTTCCCTCATTCCCCAGAACGACGCCAGCCTGCTGTTAATCAACAGCGGCATGGCCCCCATGAAGCCCTACTTCACCGGCGAGGTGGAGCCCCCCCGCCACCGGGTCTGCACCTGCCAGAAGTGCATCCGTACCGGCGACATTGAGAACATCGGCAAGACCTCCCGCCACGGCACCTATTTTGAGATGCTGGGCAACTTCTCCTTCGGGGACTACTTCAAGCGGGAGACCATCCACTGGTGCTGGGAGTTCCTGACCTCCCCCGAGTGGCTGGGCCTGGAGGCGGACCGGCTGTACCCCTCCGTCTTCGCGGGGAACGAGACCACCCCCGCCGACGATGAAGCCTTCCGCATCTGGAACGAGGAGATCGGCATCCCCGCAGACCACATCTTCAGGTTCGGCAAGGAGGACAACTTCTGGGAACACGGCTCCGGTCCCTGCGGCCCCTGCTCTGAAATCTATTATGACCGGGGCAGTGAGTACGGGTGCGGCAGGCCGGGATGCACCGTGGGCTGCGACTGCGACCGGTATATCGAGATCTGGAACAACGTGTTTTCCCAGTTCAATAACGACGGCTGCGGCTGCTACTGCGAGCTCAGGCAGAAGAACATCGACGTGGGCGCGGGTCTGGAGCGGCTGGCCATCGCCAGCCAGAACGCGGAGTCCCTCTTTGACGTGGACACCATCATGAACATCACCAACCGGGTGAGCGCTATCACCGGGGCCAGATACGGGCAGGACCACAGGACCGACGTGAGCCTCCGGGTCATCACCGACCATATCCGCTCCGCCACCTTCATGATCTGCGACGGCGTGCTGCCCAGCAACGAGGGCCGGGGCTACGTGCTCCGCCGCCTGCTCCGCCGGGCGGCCCGCCACGGAAAGCTGCTGGGCGTAGATCGTCCTTTCCTCCATGAGGTTTGCGGCACAGTGATCCACGAGAACGAAGGCCACTATCCCGAGCTGCGGGACCGGGAGAGCTATATCACCAGGGTCATCCGCATGGAGGAGGAGAGCTTCGCCAAGACCATCGACGGCGGCATGAGGATCTTCACCGAAATGCTGGAGGGCCACAAGGCGAAGGAGGAGAAGGTCTTCTCCGGCGCGGACGCCTTCAAGCTCTACGACACCTACGGCTTCCCCATCGACCTGACGGCGGAGATGGTGGAAGAGGAGGGCATGACGGTGGATCAGGACGCCTTCAGACAGCTGATGGAGGAGCAGCGGGTCCGGGCAAGGAAGGCCCGGGAGGCCCTGGGCGATCTGGGCTGGGCCGGCGTGGAGTTCGGAAAGGACGTGCCCGCCACCGGGTTTGCGGGCTATGACAACACCGCCATCGAGGGGGCCAGAGTGGTGGCCCTGGTGGTGGAGAACGAGCTGGCCGAGGTGATGATGAGCGGCGTGGAGGGCATCGTGGTGCTGGACAGGACGCCGTTCTACGCCGAGATGGGCGGCCAGGTGGCCGACCACGGCACGCTGAAGGGCGGGGACTGCAGATTTGCCGTCACCGACGTGCAGAAAAACAAGGGCGACAAATATATGCACTACGGCAAGCTGACCTCCGGCGCGCTCAGGGTGGGGGACATCGTGACGGCGGAGATCGACGTGGAGCGCCGCAACGCCATCAAGCGGGCCCACACTGCCACCCACCTGCTGGACAGGGCTCTGCGCACGGTGCTGGGAGACCACGTCCATCAGGCGGGCTCCCTGGTGGAGGAGGACTATCTGCGCTTCGACTTCACCCACTTCGCCGCCCTGACGGCGGAGGAGCTGAGCGAGGTGTCACGGGTGGTCAACGACGCCGTCCTGGCGGGCTACAGGGTGGAGGCCAGGGAAATGCCCATCGAGGAGGCGAAAAAAACCGGAGCCATCGCCCTGTTCAGCGAGAAGTACGGCGACGTGGTCCGTGTGGTCAACGTGGGGGAAGGCTACTCCGTGGAGTTCTGCGGCGGCACCCACCTGGACAACTCCGCCAAAGCGGGGGTGTTCCACATCGAGAGCGAGTTCTCCGTGGCCTCCGGCGTGCGCCGCATTGAGGCCGTCACCGGCAAGCGGGCCCTGGAGGAAATGAACCGGTTCCAGGATATGCTGTTCCAGGCCTCCGCCGCGCTGAAGGTGAAGCCGGTGGACCTGAAGGAGAAGGCGGGGCAGATGGTGGCCGAGGCCCGTGAGCTGCGCCAGACCATCGAGAAGCTGAAGGCCAGGGAGTTCGTCAGCGAGACCGACCAGTTCCTCATGAGCGCCAAGTCTGTGAAGGGCCTGAAGGTTGTCTCCATGTCCCGCAGCGGCATGAGCGCCGACGACATGCGGAAGATGGGCGACTTCCTCCGGGACAGGGAGCCCGCCGTAGCGGCCCTGCTGGCCAGCGTCAACGAGGGGAAGATCACGTTTTTGGCCGTCTGCGGCAAGGAGGCGGTAGCCAGAGGCGTCAAGGCCGGGGACATTATCAGGGCCATCGCCCCCATCTGCGGCGGCAGAGGCGGCGGCAAGCCGGATTCCGCCATGGGCGGCGGCAGCGACCTGCTCAAGCTGGACGACGCCCTGGCGGCCCTGGACGATTTTGTCAGCGAGAGGGCGAATTGAGGTATACATTCTTTTTCTTGAAAGAAAAAGAATCAAAAAGAACTTTTAATGAGGATGACAAGAGATGATCTGCGGCGCTTTCGAGCGCCGGATATTACAACACGCTCGGCATCGAGCGGGAATGAGAGGAGGGCTCTCCATGCTCCCGCAGGACCCTGCGATTCTGCTGAGCTGTGTGAATACCTGGCTCCGGGACGAGTACGACAGTCTGGACAGCCTGTGCGGCAGTCTGGGTATCTCTCCCGCAAAGCTGGCCGAAAAGCTGGCGGGAGCCGGCTATGTCTACGACGAGAAGAGCAACCAGTTCAGAACCATTTGAAAGGAGAACCGCCACGCTGATTGATTTTTCTAAAATGGAGGAGCAGGTTATCCCCGGTTTCCTGGGCGGGGAGGGCACGTTCCGCACCAGAATGCGGGTGGACGGGCTGGGCAAAATCATGCGCGCCTCGCTGGAGCCCGGCTCCTCCATCGGAGAACACACCCACGAGACCAGCAGCGAGATTATCTATATTCTGTCAGGGACGGGAAAGGTGCTTTATGACGGCGGGTACGAGCCCCTGTCCGCCGGAAGCTGTCACTACTGCCCCAGGGGCCACGCCCACAGCCTGATTAACGACAGCGATGAGCTCCTGGAGTTTTTCGCCGTTGTGCCCGTACAGTAAAAAGGAGGAGAACCCATGTCTGACTGCCTGTTCTGCAAAATCGCCGCTGGGGAGATTCCCAGCAAAAAGGTCTACGAAGACGACCTGTGCTATGCTTTCTGTGACATCAATCCCCAGGCGCCCACCCATTTCCTGGTGGTGCCCAGGGCGCACATCCAGTCCGTCTCCGCCGTGACGGAGGAGAACGCCCCCGTGGTGGGACACATCTTCGCCGTCATCGCCAGGCTCTCGGAGGAGCTGGGCTTTGCGGGCTCCGGCTACCGTGTGGTCTCCAACATCGGCGAGGCGGGCCAGCAGACCGTGCCCCACCTGCACTTCCATGTCCTGGCGGGGCGGGATATGACCTGGCCTCCGGGCTGATATTTTTCCTGAAAGAAGCAGGGGGCCGGCGTTTTTGCCTGCCCCCTGCTTCTTTCACATGACCTCCGCGTGAAAAGTCGCTTTGCGGTGCTTTTCGCGCCTGACCCGCCGAAGGTATTGCGAAACCGGCGATATACTTCAAGAAATATTATCTGTGGTGTCCCGACATTCCCTGCAATTTTCCGAAGCCTCCCCGGCTGTATTGCAGAGAGTAGCCGATCCGCTTCCCGTCCTGACGGACGAACACGCGCTCAATCAGAAGCAGCGGCTCTCCCACCGCGCACTGCATCGCCTGGGAAACCCGCTCGGTGGCCCCCACCGCCCGGACTTCTATGGACGCATAGAAGTCAAAGGAATCTACCTTTGCCAGAGTGATGTCCGGCAATACCGCAAAGCGAAGCTCGCTCTCCACCGAAGGGTACGCCCGCTCATAGGGCACATACTTGATATCGTAGGCCACGGTCTCTCCTCTGGCGTTCCGGGTGATCTGAGAGAGCTCGATGACCTTCTGACTGGCGGAGATTTCCAGCTTTTGCTGCACGGTTTCGTCGGGAAGGATGCCGTGGATATCGCTGTAGTGAGTGGTGCAGCCCTCCAGATTCTCGGTAAAGGTCAGGGTAAAATCGCTGTGGTTGGGCGTTTGCACAAAATAGCCGATTTTGGGACGGGAAAAAACCAGTCCCTCCTGCTCCAGCGCCTTCAGTCCCTTACGCACGGTTTCCCGGCTGGCGCCGAATTCCCTGCAAAGCTGCTTTTCCGACGGGAGCATATCCCCCGGATGGAACTTCCCGCTGAAGATCTGGCTGCGCAGCTTACTGTAAATCGCGCCATATACTGTGGTGCGTTCAGCGTGCCTCTCCATATTTTTCCCTCACCACCTTCTTGCAGAAATTGACCGTTTCCAACGGGTCATAGGCCCAGGCGTCCGCGCCGATCAGCTCCCGCTGATATTCGCTGGCGCACAGGCCGCCTATGAGAATCCCCACCTGACTGCGCAGCCCCTCCTGCTCCAGCAGCGCCATCGTCCGCTTCATGGCTTCCCTCGCTATGGTCAGCACGCCGCTCATGAGCAGCACGTCCGGCCGGTAGGTGCGCAGGGCATACAAAAACCGCTCCGGCTTCACGTCCACACCCAGATCAAACACCTCGAAATGCTCCGCCCGAAGCAGGCTTACAACAATGTCCTTCCCGATGTCATGAATGTCCCCCTCCACCACGC
Organism: uncultured Oscillospiraceae bacterium; assembly: GCA_910587505.1. Taxonomy (GTDB): domain Bacteria; phylum Bacillota; class Clostridia; order Oscillospirales; family Oscillospiraceae; genus Pelethomonas. The sequence goes on from CAJULD010000009.1 coordinate 37,893, forward strand.
CGATCACGATCCGCCCGATGGGCATCATCCGGTTTTCAGACATTACGGGCATCAGCACCCGCAGCGCGTCCCGGTAGATCATGCCGGAGACGATCAGATCCGCGATGAAATACTCGCCGTTTTCAAAACGCTTTCCCACGTTATTGACGCCGATATTCAGGCTCATCTGAATGGCGTTGACGCTGAAGCCCCCGTCGATCATGCGCTGCACATAATCCATGACTTCTTCCTCGTTCAGCTCCGTCATGGCGTTGATAAGGGAATCCCGGTAGTTCATGGCTGTTTGCTCCTTGTCTGCGTATTTTATCCATATATTCCTGTAAACCCGCTGTTCTGAAAACATTTTATCATAAAATCCGTGAAATGGGAATCTTTTTTTAAGACAGAAATCAATTTTCCCCCTGTCAGCGGAAGGATTTGCTTTTCGCCCACGCGAAAAGCAACAACGATTCCGCCACGGCCCCGGCGAAAAAACTTTCCCGTTTGCCTTGACAGAAAAGCCCTTATTTAGTATCTTATATAGACAAGAAGCTTATATAAAGAAAACTCCGGCGGAACGCCGGGATCCAGGGAGAGAACCGTATGTCCACCGCCGTCATTTCCTGCAGGACAATAGAAGCCGAAGTCCGCTCCGCCATGGCGCAGGCGGGATGCCGGGCGGAAGTCCGCTGGCTGGAATCCGGCCTGCACAATGTTCCAAAGCTCCTCAACGCCCGGCTGCAGGAGCTGCTGGACCAGTGCACGGACGCCGGAAGCGTCCTGCTGGCCATGAGCTTTTGCGGAAACGCTGCGGCCGGACTGCGTACGGGAGAGTTTCAGCTGGTTATCCCAAGATGCGACGACTGTATCACGCTGCTGCTTGGCTCCGCGGAGCGCCGCGCCGGAATCAGCGCCACCTATTTCCTCACGGAAGGGTGGCTGAAGGGCGAGCGCAGCATCCGGGCCGAATATGAGGCCTGCCTGAAAAAGTATGGTGAAAAGCGGGGAAAGCACATTTTTTCCGTCATGTTTGCCCACTATCGCAATCTGGCGCTGCTGGATACCGGCTGCTGCGATCTGCCTCCGACAGAGGCTGAAATTCGCCGGATCGCGGAAACGCTGGGTCTGCGGTACGTATCTATCCCCGGCACACTGGATTACCTGAAGGCCCTGTTTACCGGGGACTGGAGCGGCGGGCGCTTTACCGTCATCCCGCCCCATTCCACCGTTCCGGCAAGCGGCTGCGCCTTCGACGGACAGGGAGGATGCCAATGACGCACCATATTCTGATTGTTCCCGGACGCGCCAGGCTGGAGGCCGCAGACGGCGCAAATCTTCTGGAGGTTCTCCGCAGCGCCGGTTATGCCCCTGCCGCCCCCTGCGGCGGAGCGGGGCGGTGCCGCAAGTGCCGGGTGACCGTAAACGGCGGGGAGGCCCTTGCCTGTCAGACCGCCGTGGGGGAAGACATGACGGTAGAGGTCCCGGCTTGCAGCGGTGAAAAGATCCTGACGGCCGGACAGGCCGCGCCGGTCCCCGTTGAACCGGTAAAGCCCGGATACCTCATCGCCTTCGACGCCGGCACCACCACCCTCGTCTGCTTTCTTCTCTCTCCTTCCGGAGAGGAGCTCGCCGCGGAGAGCATGTCAAATCCCCAGGCGCCTTACGGCGCGGACGTTATTTCCCGCATCCAGCAGGCTATGGACGGCAAAATGGAGGAGTTGACCGGCGTACTGCGCCGGGGCATGACAGAGCTGATCGAAAAATGCTGCGGGCAGGCGGGCGTTTCTCCCGAAGAGATCGGCGTCATCAGTGTGGTGGGCAACCCCTGCATGCAGCAGCTTTTTCTTGGCATCCCACCGGCCAATCTCGCGGCCGTCCCCTTCGTCCCCGTCCTGACGGAGGCGGAGATCCGCAGAGCGGAGCAATACCTTCCCATCTGTCCCGCAGCGGACCTGCTGATTGTTCCGGATGTCTCCGGCTACGTCGGAGCGGACACGGTGGCGGGCGTACTGGCGACGCGGATGTATGAGTCGAAGGCTACTGCTTTGATGGTGGACATCGGAACCAACGGTGAAATGGTCCTGATCCACCGGGGGAAGATGACCGCCTGCTCCACGGCGGCAGGTCCGGCCCTGGAGGGCGCAAACATCCGGTTTGGCATGCGGGGCGCGCGGGGAGCCATCGACCACGCCTGGCTGGAGGACAGCCGGCTGCGCTGGAGCGTGATCGGCGGCGGCGACGCCTCCGGCATCTGCGGCTCCGGCATGATTGACATCATCGCGGCTCTTCTGGAGCAAAAGCTTCTCAATTGCCGCGGGCGCATCCAGAGCACGGAGGAGCGGGACGGGCAGCGAATCATCCCTCTGACGTCCCGCCTCTATCTTACCCAGGAGGACATCCGGCAGGTCCAGATGGCCAAGGGCGCGATATCCGCCGGCATCCGGCTGATGTGCGCCCACCTCGGCATCACGGCGGCAGATATCGATGAGGTCATCCTCGCGGGCGCCTTCGGCTCTTTCCTGGACCCCGGAAGCGCCTGCGCCATCGGCCTGCTCCCTCAGGAGCTGTCCGGAAAAATTGTTCCGGCCGGCAACATCGCGGGCGCGGGCGCAAAGCTGCTGGCGCTCAGCAAATCGCAGCTGGCGGTGTCGCAGACGCTGGCCCGGCGGATCGAGTTCATCGAGCTGGCCGGCTTCCCCGCTTTTCAGCGAACCTTTGCGAAAAGCATGATGTTTCCATAATGTGAGAGGGAGCGCCCGCCGGGTTTTCCGGCGGGCGCTCCCTCTGTGTGTCAAAAAAGTGGCACAGCCACTTTTTTGAGAAGGGTATCGCTTCGCTCTGCGCCTCAGTTGTGCGCCTGTAGCGCACAATCCGACGCTCGCTCCGCGCACCGGTTCAGTCTCCGCCCATCGCTCCGTTCTTCAGCCGGTAGACCTCCGCCATTTTCTGGTCGCTCAGCCTGTAGAACGCAAAGGGGATCAGACTGGCCGCTGTCATCGCTGACGCGCCGATGGTGACGATCCAGCGGATCGACTGGGCGAGCGCGGCGGATTCCGCCGCCAGAGCCGCGTCATAGCCAATAAGCGCCAGCGAGAACGAGGCGATGCCCCCGCCAATCAGAGAGGCGAGGGTGTTGGCCGTCCCGCTGACGGAGACGGTAAAGCTCCTTGCCCGCAATCCCCGCACATACTCGTTGTAATCGGCAATGTCGGTAATGAACGCGTAGCTCATGCCGCCGCCCAGGACAAGCCAGAAGTTGTTGAGCGCCATAAAGAAGACAAAGGGAACCACCGTCTTTCCGAAGAAAAAAGCGCACAGCGTGGACAGGCAGGACAAAGCCGCTGTCGCCCGGAAAATCGCAGTCTTGCTGCACTTCACAGAAAGGGGCCTGAGCGCCAGCACCGCCAGAATCTGCACAATGGAAGTGGTAGACAGGTAGAGTGTCATGCCGCCTTCTGCCTTCAGAACGTAGTTGAAGTAATACACCATCACAGCCGGAATCGCCACGGATACCGAATTGCGGATCACACTGGACAGGAAATACGCCAGCATCGGTCCGGTCAGACATCGGAAATTCTCCCGCAGAGAGATTCTCGACGCTGCCCGCTCACTCCTGTCCGGGTGCTCATCGTTGTCATAGGGTCTGGCCATCCGGAAAACGGCCGCCATACAGACGATAATGATTGCTCCGTAGAGCAGCGACGAGACGATGTAACCGGTGGTAATCCGTCCGAAGCCGTAAAGCAGCCTGACGCCGGTCACACTGTACAGCAGGGAGGCAGCCACCGCTCCGTACTGACTCCCAACGGCAAGGCGCATCACGTCCTGCCGGCTGCGGCTGATCCTGCCGGGGAGCGCCCGGAAGGCAACCCACATGAAGTTATAGCCCCAGTACACAATCAGATACAATCCGGGGAAAACAATCAGATAGACGCCCTCCGGAAGATGATATTTCGTAAAGAGCAGCACCAGCGTACCGCCGCACCACACGCCGCCCACCAGAAGCCACGGGCGGTATTTGCCGCCCCTCAGCTTTACCCGGTCGATGGCGATGCCGCCCACCAGAATGCCCGCCGTCTCAAAAACCTGAACAAGGGTATAGATCGCCGCCGCGGTTGCCGTGGGAAACTGCAGCACGTCCGTCAGGTAGTACATGAGGTAGTACCCGATGAACATGATGAAGAAGGTGAAGGAAAAATCTCCCAGCGCGTAGATGCAGACCGTCCTCCGGCTGATCCTGTCCTGCAAATCTGTTGTCACTCTGTTCATATGGACGCTCCCTTTTCCACCGCATGCTTTGGAGTATATATTGAAAAGATCAGAAAGAACTTCGGGACGGAATATTGCCGCAGCATCTCAAACAGGGGAGACTGCCTGCGCGGTCTCCCCTGTAGTGTGTCCGGATCCTGTCCGCCGAAATATGAGACTCAGCTGACCCTGGCCGCGCGCTCCAGCCGGTACGCGTCGATGGCCCGCTCGTCAACTTTGTAAAAGAACTGCATGAGGATCGCGGAAACGGCGGCAAAAATCGCCGGACCCACCGCCATCAGCAGCGTCACGCTGCGCCCCATTTCGGCGGTGAACTCGGCTCCCGCCTGATACCCGATTGCCGCCAGTGCGAAGGCGGAGATCGTCGTGGATGCGGCAAACCCAAGGCGGACCGTCGTACCGCCTACGGAGGTCAGGATGGCCCGCTGGGCCGTTTCGCCCTTCATCTCGAAGTAATCACCGATGTCCAGCGGAATGCCGTAGGACGTGACGTTCGGGATACAGCCCACGGCGCTCATCAGACAGCGGATAACAACGAACAGGGCGGCGTTGGTGCCAAAAACCGCCAGCAGGACATAGCTGACCGCGTTGAAGGTCTGGGCGAACACCATGGAGCCCTTCTTTGTGACATGCCTGGTCATGCCAGGAACGACAAACGATCCAACCAGTCCGATAATCGACTGGAGCGTGACGATGGACGCCGCCAGCATGGGATTCCCCAGAACATAAGCGGTGTAGTAAGTAAGCAGGGTCTGGAAGAATCCGGCCTGGGCGCTGTTGAGGATGCCGGAAATGAAGTAGGGAATCATGGGCCCCCGCAGGCTGCGGATGATCGCCATAATGCCCGCGCTCTCCTTCTTGTCCCGATTGACCGCCGGTCTGTTGTGGAGGGAGTCCGCGGGCGTGTCATAGGGCGCGGCCAGATTGTACATGATGATGCCCGCCAGGACGAAGATGATGGAGCAGATGGCGCACACGCCCGCGTACTGGTTGGAGGTGCCCGCCCACAGGGGAATGGCCAGCAGCGTACCGGACAGCGTGCCCCAGATCAGGGAGGGAACGGTGCCGCCCACGTTGGACATGACATTCAGCCAGTTGATATCCTGGCTGGTTTTTGCCATTTTGGCCGGCAGTGTGCGCAGCGCGGTCCATGACACATTGTAGCCCAGCATGAGCACGGCCTCGCACACAAACACCACCACTGCCGCCACGCCGGCCGGCAGGCCGAAGTCCGCAAACGCCAGGGGGAAGGCGATGGCCTGCACGAATCCCGCAATCAGCGACCAGCCTCTGTATCGGCCGGATTTCAGAGGGATGCCGTCGATAATCATGCCGGAGGCCACCATGGAGAGCAGCTTCCACCACTGAATGGCGGAATAGACCGTCGCCGCCAGCGCGGTGGGCAGGAGCAGCATGTCGGTCATAAAGAACATGAAGTAGTATCCGGTAATCACCAGAACAAAGCCGGCCGGGAACATGCCTCCCAGGCAGTAGAGGCCTAACGTCGCCGGACTGAGGGTCAATTTGTTTTGTACTTTTTTCTCCTCGCGCATGGGTCCTTCTCCTTTCAGCAGACAAGGGAACGCCGCCCTTTGTCACATACACTCACTCCTACACCGTAAGCAGCACCATGGCAAACATTTCCAGAAAGTCTGTCCGCACTGCGTCGTCCTCCGGCAGAAAGGTAAACATTTCCTTTACCATATCCGCCCCCTCCGGCCAGGTAGTAAAATCAAAATATTCTTCCTGCATGACACTCCTCCTTATCCCTTATACTCTCTGACAAACTCATACAGTGCCACCAGATTCTCACGCTTCGCGTCATTGCGGAAGGAGAGGATCTTGTCCGTGGACAGGATGAACCCGCCGTCCTGCCCCAGATCGTTAATCAGCCGTTTCGCGTAATCGATCACCTGCTCCCTGGTACCGCTGCCAAGCAGGGAGATGGGGATGCCGCCGCAGATACAGGCGTTGGGCAACTCCCGGCGGACCTCGTAGGGATCGTCGATTTCCAGGTGCAGGCACAGCATTCCCTTCGGGTACTCCCTGAAGTGATGAATAAACCGCTTAATGTCGCTCTGGATAAAGATATACATGGTTTTTCCCGTCTCCGCCAGCGCATCCAGCCCCTGCTTCATCCAGGGCCAGTAGAACCTGTCAAACTGGGAAGAACTGAGGATGCTGTGGGTCAGCATGCCGCCCTGACAGTCAAAGGCGAAGTTCAAATCCTGGCCGGGGTCGCTCCGGATCTGCCGGATGGCCGGATAGATCTCCTTTTCCGCGTACATTTCGATCACCCTGAGCATCCCCTGGGGATTTCTGCGGGCATCGATGCCCGTACCAGCTATGCCGCGGAACTTATTGACGATGTTCTCATGGCCGGAGCCGGAAATGGCGTACCTGGCCAGGGCGGGAACGCCGTATTCCTCCCTGAGCGCGGCGTTCATTCTGGCGCCGAAGGCAAAATAATCCCGCATTCCCTGAATCAGCTTCTGTATTTCCTCTTTGGTGGAGTGGCTGAGCATGGGAAATCTTCTCGGCAGCGCCCTGGTCCAGATGAATCGGACCCGGTCCTCCGCCAGCTCGTCATATTCGTCCGGATTCATGATGACCATGTCCGGCGCGTTCAGGGACCCGTTGACATCGTCAATGACGTAGCGGGGCCTGGTCCATCCCTGGATGATCTGGAACCCGTTGCGGGTTCCCACATCGCGGACGAGGTCGCACTGATACAGCTCCTGATGCCCCCGGACCACCTTTTCCATTTTTTCGTAATCATAAATCGCCTCGCTGAGGGAATAGCCCTGATCCATGATCTTCCAGGTGAAGGTGTTGTCCAGGATCGGCGTCCGTTTGGGCGCTCCCTTCATGGCAACCGCTTCCCGGACCAGCTGGATGCGCTCCTGCTCCAGTGCTTTCGCCTGTTCCCTGTTCAATTCGTCGTTCCCCCTTTTTAACTCTGTTCTTCGACTGAAAGTCTGCGTGTCAAAAAAGTGGCGCAGCCACTTTTTTGAGTAGAGATTCGCTTCGCGTAAAGTGTTTTTTCCCGTGGGCCGGCCTCCGGTTCTCCTTCTCTCAGTGCTTTTTTCTTTTCCGTTTGCCCCGCCCGGAGCCCGCCGCCTGCCCGTTTCGCCGCATATCCTCCATCCGGACGGCCTTGATATAAGTACAGAACCGCTCAACGAAAATTGACGTGACAAAAATGATTCCCATCATCAGAAAGCCTGCCATCCGTCTGTCCGGGATCAGCGCCGCCACCAGAAACGCGGCGATTGGACCCAAGACCGTGACGGCCGCGCTGCATTTCGCGTGGGGCAGGCGCAACGCCACTTTGACTGTCTCCCGGAATCCCATCATTTCAAAACCTCCCCGGCGGCTATGCTTCCGCCCACGCCTTACAGGTCTGGACCGTCTTCTGCGGGCTGTAGGCCCACTCGTCCGCGCCGATCATGGCGCAGACCTCCGCCGTAACGGGGGCGCCGCCGATGATGACCTTGACGTCGCGCAGTCCCGCCGCCCTGATCGCCTCGATGGTTGCTTTCATGGAGTCGATGGCCAGCGTCAGAACCCCCGAAAGAGCCACGATCCTGATGCCCTCCGCCTTCACCGCCTCAACCACCCGCTCCGGCGGAACATCGATGCCCAGATCAAGGACATCGAATCCCCCCGCCTCCAGCATCGCCTTGACAATATTTTTGCCGATGTCGTGCAAATCATCCTTTACCGTGCAGAGAATCATCCGCGTCCTGCGCGCGCCGCCGTCGCCGGAAATCAGCGCGTCCTTCAGTATGGAGACCGCCTGCGTCATCAGTTCGCCCGCGTAAATCAGATCGCCGACGAAATATTCCCCCTCCTCAAACAGCCTGCCCACGATATCCATCCCCTTCTGGCAGGCTTCCATTGCCTTTGGCGCATCCGCGCCTCCGGCAGCCATGACCGCATGGAGCTGTTCCATGACGGCCTCTTCGTCCAGGTCACCCATCAACTGCGCAATCCTGTCAAAATCCATTCCCTGGTTCCCCCTTCCAATTATTTCTTAACGCCGATTTTCCCCTGGCGATAAGCCCGGTTATATTTTCGTCCGCCTTTGTCGGCCATGCAAAGCGCCTCGCAGGCATAGATCGTGCTCATCATATCGATGCTGCAGGGATCCATGATGGCGGAATCCAGCCCCGCGCGGAGCGCATAGGCCATGCAGTTGGCATTGATGTACTTCCGCGCCGGCATGTCGAAGCTGATGTTGCTGACAGCGCCCGTCACCCTGACATCGGGCGCATAGGCGTGGATCTCCCTGATGCAGCGCTCGAAATCCCGCATGGAGGAAGGCACTGTGGCCAGCGCCATGACGCAGGGGTCAATGTGGAGATTTTTCAGCTTCACCCCGTACCGGTCCGCCTTATCGATGATCCTCCTGGCAATATCGACCTTCTTTCCGGGATCGGCCGGAATTCCGTCCTGATCGCAGGTCAGACCCACGACCTGCCAGTCCGTCCCCGCGATGAGCGGGAAAATCGTCTCGCATTTTGTCCCTTCCTCGTTGACGGAATTGACCATTCCCGGTTTTTTCACCCGCCCCTCCTCCAGAATCCGCTTCAGCAGCAGCGCGTTTGGACTGTCGATGCACAGCGGCGTATCGGTAGCCTCCTGCATCGTGTCAATCAGCCACTTCATCGCCTCATACTCCAACTCCGGGACCGTGCCGGGGGCGCAGTCCAGGAAATGCGCCCCCGCCTCCGTCTGGGCCACAGACCGCTGGCGGATCAGCTCCGCGTCCCGGTCCGCAATTGCCTTTTTTATGGACGGAATGGCGCCATTGATTTTTTCGCCGATGATAATCATGAAAAGCTTTCCTCCCCTGTTCTACATAGTTGCACCATTTATCTGTATCTCTAGTATAGACAAGAATGTTATACTTGTCAAGACCTTTATTCAACTTGAACAGAAATTGCAGAAATTTTTTCAGAAAATTACCGCCAATAAACAAAAGAGCAATTCACGCCGTTCTCATAAAGAGGGGCACAGTGGGAAAAGGGTGATAAAACCGAAAGGGCTGCGGGAAAATGGCAGAGATCGAAGGCCTCATCATCAGCATGTATCCTCCAGAGTTTTTTAACCAAATTCCTGCTTTTAAAATCGCTTCTCCGCTTTCCGGTTCCCCTCCCTGTTTCATGCGCTGGCCGTGAAGCCTCTCTCCGGGGGCTTGCCATCTTTCCCCGCCCATGATACAATAGGCCTGCAATCCGATACGGAGGAAGGGGCGGGAACGGACGATGAACCGGGGAAAATATGGCAGGCCTGCAAGATGGCCTTATATACTGATCGCTGCCCTGCTGGCGCTGGCAACTGGCGCGGCGGCGTTCCTGTGGACGCACCGGGAGCCGGAGGAGACAGAGCCCGTCTCCGCGCCGGTTATTCCGGAGGACATTTCGGAACCCGTCCCTGAGCCGGAGCCAATCCCTGCGCCCGCTCCCGCGCCGGAGCCGGAAAAACCGGAGCCGGAACCCGATCCGGCGGAGCGGCTGCTGGCGGAGATGAGCCTGCGGGAGAAGATATGCCAGCTGTTCATCGTCAGTCCGGAGTCCATCACCGGCGTAACCGCGGTCACCGCCGCGGGGGACACTACCCGGGAGGCGCTGGAGACCTATCCGGTGTGCGGCTTCCTGTACGCAAAAAAGAACATGGTCTCTCAGGAGCAGTTGCGGACCATGCTGACCAGCGCCCGGAGCTTTACCCGCATTCCGCTGCTCTTCACCTGCGACGAGGAGGGCGGACGGGCAAACCGCCTGATGGGCAGCGTGGGGACCACCTGGTTCGGCCCCATGCTGCGCTATAAGGATCAGGGGCCCGATGTGGCCCGTGAAAATGCCCGGACCATCGGCGCGGACATGGCCTCCTGCTGCTTCAACATGAATTTTGCACCGGTGGCGGACGTATGGTCCAATCCGGACAACAGGGTCATCGGCAACCGGGCCTACAGCGACAGCTTCCAGCAGGCCGCGGAGCTGGTGGCGGCGGCGGTGGAGGGCTTCCACGAGGGCGGCGTGGCCTGTACGCTCAAACATTTCCCCGGACACGGGGACACCTCCGCCGACAGCCATTACGGCTCAGTCTACGTTCACAAAACGCTGGACGAGCTGCGGCAGGCGGAGCTGCTTCCCTTCCAGGCGGGCATCGACGCCGGGGTGGACGCCGTCATGATGGGGCATCTGATTCTGGACCAGGTGGACGGACAGCCGGCGCTGTTTTCCCATGCGATTGTGACGGAGCTGCTCCGGGAGGAGATGGGGTTTGACGGCGTGGTTATCACCGACAGCCTGGAAATGCAGGCAATGACGGATTTCTATGGCAGCGGGGAGATTGCCGTCTCCGCCGTTCAGGCCGGCGTGGACATCCTGCTGTGCCCCATGGATCTGGACGCGTCCATCGAGGCGCTGACCCAGGCGGTGGAAAGCGGCGAGATCACCCTGGAGCGGCTGGAAGAAAGCGTACTGCGCATTCTGCGGCTCAAGCTGGAACGGGGCATACTGGAGGACGCAGGCCCGGAGACGGCTCAGGCTGACGCAGCGGAAAATACGGAGGAGGCCTGGGAGTAATCCCTGGCCTCCTCCGTCCAACATTCCCCGGTTGTGAATGCGGGTGGTTCTTAAATCAGATACCGATACCTCGTCAGCACGGTATAGATCAGGATCTCAATCTCCGCCGGCAGATCGTTGGTTTCATCCAGGTCGATTTCCGCCGTCTTTCCGTCCAGCCTCACCAGCACCCTGCTTCCGTCCAGCGGCAGAAAGCCCGGATTCTTCCCGCTCCCGTCGAAGCCCGCCCGGTCGTGAAACAGGGTAAACTTATCCCGGTAGGGCGCGCTGTCATAGGGGCAGAACGCCTGGCAGTTGCCGCACTCGTTGCACATCCGGTCCACATGGAGGATCTGGGCCCGGCCGTCGGGCAGCTTTATCACCACGTTGGCCCGGTTGGGACACACGTCCGCGCAGGTCTGGCATACCACGTTGCAGCTCAGGCACCGCTCGCCCTCCCGTTTGGCGGACTCGCAGAGGATGCCCTTTCTCGCAATGGCCTCCTCCCTTCCGGCGCAGGCATGGCAGGGAATCTCTGTCTCGTGCTTCGCGCCAATGACCGCCTCCGCGAAGGCCGCAGCGTCGGCGATGCCCTCCACCACCGTGGCGGGCCCCCGGAACACGTCGCCGCCGGTGTAGACGTTTTCCAGATTGGTCCTGAAGTCGGGACAGCCCCGGCTGTCCGTCTCAATCCCGCAGGCGGACAGAGCCTCTGCGTCCACCTTCTCCCCCACGGCGGAGATTACGGTGTCGCAGGGAATCTCCACGGTTTCCTCCGTCTCCACCGGAGAGCGGCGCCCGGAGGCGTCCGGCTCGCCCAGACGCATTTTCCGGCAGACCAGCTTTCCGTCCTTCTGCTCCACCGGGGACACCAGCTCCAGGAACCGCACGCCGTCGGCCATGGCCAGCTCCAGCTCCTCCGCGTCGGCGGGCATGTATTTTCTGGTACGGCGGTAAACCAGGGTGCTGCTCAACCCGCCCGCCCGAAGGGCCAGCCGGGCGGCGTCCATGGCGGTATTGCCGCCGCCCACCACGGCCACATGTCCCAGCGTCTCCCGCTTCCCGGCCTTCACGTCCCGCATCCAGGCGATGACGGGCTTCACATTGCCGGAGATGCGCAGATTTCCGGCCTTCCACGCGCCGATGGCAAAGAAGATGTGGGTATATCCCTGCTTCTTCAGCTCATCCACACAGGGAGCGAGGGTGTTCAGCTTCACCTCCACCCCCATTTTCTTCATGAGGGCCGCGTCCTTCTCAATGGCCTCATCGCTGATGCGGAAGGAAGGGATTACATGGCGCACCACGCCGCCCAGGGCGGCCTCCTTCTCAAAGAGGGTCACAGGAATTCCCGCCCGGCCGCAGAAGTAAGCCGCCGCCATGCCGGTGGGACCGCCGCCGATGACGGCAGCCTTCCTGCCATCCGTGACGGGCGCGGCGGGCCTGAGAGAAGGCAGCACCCTGTCATAGCCCCTCCGCGCCGCCGCCAGCTTGGTATCCCGGATCTGGACGGAGCGGTCATAGAAATTCCGGGTGCACCTGTCCATACAGTGGTGGGCGCAGATGGTCCCCGTGATGAAGGGCAGCGGATTCTTTTCCAGAATCACCGTCAGCGCCTCGTCATACCTGCCCTGACGGCAGAGCTCGATATATTCCGGGATGTCCTGTCCGATGGGGCAGCCGCCCTTACAGGGAGCGGTGAAGCAGTCGATAAGGGGCGCCTTCCCGCAGAGCTTCCGCCTGGGCAGGGGCTTGACGGCCTTGACATGGTACCGGTCCCGCCGGATGGAGAGAGCCAATGCCTCCGTCTGCTCCACATCCACTCTGGTAAAGGGCTCGAATTTCAGTGTTTCCAGCTTCTCGCCGATCTGCCTGAACCGCTGGTAGCCGCCGGGCTTCAGCACGGTGGTGGCCATGGTGACGGGCCAGATGCCGCACCGGAAGAGCCGGTCGATGTTGAAGGCGTCCGCGCCGCCGGAGTAACTCAGGCGCAGCCGGCCGTCAAACTCCCTGCCAATCCGCCGGGCCATTTCGATGGTCAGGGGGAACAGGCTCTTGCCGGCCATGTACATCTCCTCGCTGGGCAGCTCGTTTCGCTTTACGTCCACGGGGAAGGTGTTGCTGAGCTTCAATCCGAATTCCAGGCCGTTCTTTTCCGCCAGAGCCAGCAGGCGGCGGAACATGGGAATGGCGTCCGCATATTGCAGGTCCTCGTTAAAGTGGTGCTCATCGAAGGCAATGTAGTCGTAGCCCATCCCGTCCAAAATGTCGCGGGCGGACTGGTATCCCAGAATGGTGGGGTTGCACTTGACAAAGGTGTGCAGATGCTTCTCCGCAATCAGGTAGGTGGCGATGCGCTCGATTTCATCCGGCGGACAGCCGTGGAGGGTGGAGACGGTGACGCTGCCGGAGATCCGGGGGCCGATGCCGTCGATGAAGGCGGCTTCTCCGGGGAACATCTCCCGAAGCACCTGCCTGCACTCCTGGAAAACGGGAGTGCGGGAGGCATCCATCATCTCGTTGAGGTACCTGTCGATCCCGGGCCCCTGAATGCCCTCCAGGTCATAGCCCACGGACATATTGAAGACAAAGCCCTCCGGGTCGCCCAGGCCGTAGACTCTGGCCATGATCTTGCAGGCGAACCAGGCCTTCACATATTCCTCATAGGCCTGGGGCACGTACAGCTCCGTGGACCACTCGCAGTTATAGCACTCGTCCTCCGCCAGAATGCAGGGACGGTTGATGCAGGCGGCCAGCTCCGCCCCGTCCATCTTCTGAACGGTTTTCAGCTCGAAAAACCGGGCCCCGGCAAAGTAGGCGGCGACGATGTTCTGGGCCAGCTGGGTATTGGGGCCCGCGGCGGGGCCAAAGGGGGTCTCGATCCTCTCGCCGCCGAAGATGGGGAGGGATTTCTCCCCCGCCACGCAGGGGCGGTAAACGCCGAAGACAGAATTTTCTCTTTCGTACTCGGTGGTGAGCCAGTTCATCAGCTGCTTGAAGGGAATGGGGATCATCAGTTCAGACATGTTTTCTCTCCTTTCCGCGCCCTTCGGGCACGGTCAAATTCCAACCGGCGGCCCTGCGTGCCGCGACCGCCTGTTACGCTCCGTTGCATCCGGGGCCTCCGGCCCCGGAAATCGACTCGGGAAGAATCCGCCTTTCGCGCCCGCAGGGCGCAAAGATCAGTATTGGCAGTGGTTGAGCTCTCCCCACAGTTTCCTGGCCTCCTCCAGGATATGGGCGTTGACAGCCTCCTCGTCAATGCCCACCAGCTCCCGGTCCTTCATCAGGAGCTTTCCATTACAGATCGTGGTCTGGCACTGGCGGCCCGTCATGCCGAAGAGCATGTGCCCGTCGATGTTGGCGTCGGAAAACGGGGTGAAGGGCCTGTAATCCATGACGATCACATCCGCCGCCGCGCCGGGGGCAAGGCGGCCCAGCGGCACGCCGAAATACTTCTCCCCGATAGCCGGGTTGTTCCTGAAGAGCATGGCGGTAACCTCCCCCCAGCCCACGTTGGGCATGCAGGCGTTGTGCCGCTGGATGGCCAGGGCCACCTTCAGACTCTCCAGCATGTCGTTGGTATAGGCGTCGGTGCCCAGGCCCACCAGGATCCCACGCTGCATCAGCTGGAGCACCGGGGAGCAGCCCACGGCGTTGCTCATGTTGCTCTCCGGGTTATTGACGCACATGGTCTCCGTGGCCCGGATGATTTCCATCTCGGCGGTGTTCACGTGAATGCAGTGCCCCAGAATCGTCCTGGGGCCCAGGATGCCGTGGTCCTGCAGCCGCTGGACCGGGCGGCGGCCATAATTTTGCAGGCTGTCGTACACGTCGTTCATGCCCTCGGACACGTGGATATGGAACCCGGTGCGGCCGTTGTTGGCCGCTACCATTTTCTCAAAGGTCCTGTCGCTGATGGTGAACAGAGCGTGGCCGCCGAACATGGCCGCCAGCATGCCGCCGGGATTGCGCTCGCAGTAGTCCAGCCAGTCCCTGTTCTCCTGAATGGACTGCTCCGCCTTCTCCTCCCCGTCCCGGTCGCTGACTTCATAGCACAGGCAGGAGCGGATGCCAAACGTCTTCGCGCTCTCCGCGATCTGGAACAGGGAGCCGGGAATCTCTCCGAAGGAGGCGTGATGGTCAAAGATGGTGGTCACGCCCTGCCTGATACAGTCCAGATACAGCGCGTCGGCGCTGGCGCGGGTGCCCGCAAGGGTCAGATGCCGGTCAATGTTCCACCACTGGCCGTCCAGGACCTCATAGAAGCTGGTGGGGTTGAAGCCGTCGATGCTCAGCCCTCTGGCCAGAGCGGAGTAGATGTGCGTGTGCGCGTTCACCAGCCCCGGCATGATGACGCCACCTTTGGCGTCCACAAATTCCGCCGCCGGGTATTTTTCCTTCAGCTCCGCCGTGGTTCCCACCGCCGCAATTTTCGCGCCGTCGATGGCCACCCCGCCGTCTGGGAGACAGGGGACGGCTCCGTCCCGTGTAATGAGTCTTCCGTTTGCCAGAATGTACATGGTTTTCCTCCTCTTTCCTGCTTCTGCCTGTTTTTTGGATAAAAGAAAAATGCTCCAGACCTTTCGGTCTGAAACACTCAAGCGCAACCTGAGTGATAGTTGCAGCCCGTGCGCGCGGCACTTCGTTACAGCTACCACCGTATTCTCTTTTTTGCATTTTTATTATAGCGGATTTTCCGGTCGATTGCAATGGAAATCCGTGCAATTTCCGTTTGGCTGGCTTACAAAAAATTCCGGTTTGGCTTGTGCGGTTTGACGAAAAATTTTTCTGCTCCGATGGGCGGGGCCGGAAGTCCCAGGCCCCGGATTGCTTTTGCCACCACGGAGGCCGCCTGCGGCCAGCCAGACGCCTGACGGCTCCCAGGGCCCTGCATATCCGGCCCGTGAGAAAGGCGGCGCGGACCCGTTAGGTCCGCGCCTGCTCTCCCGCCGGCAGCATGTCCCCCTCATCTGCGCCTGTTACACCCTCGCCTCACTCCAGCTGTGCAGGAAAAGCGCGGCCGCCAGCAGATCGGCGCAGCCGCCGGGGGACAGCCGGTCCCGGATAAACGCCTGATCCAGCAGAACAATATCCTCCATATCCGGCAAAGGGTTCCGTTCCAGCAGCCGGGCGCAATTCGCCGCCGCCTCCCCCGCCCGCGCCAGACCCCCCCGGGAGATCATGCTGGTGTCCGTCCCGCGGGCAATCAGATGGAGCAGCGCAATGGCGCCGGCGTCGTTGCGGCTCCGGTTGGCGGCCAGGGCCTGCCGCAGAACCGGCAGGGCGACGTCCGCCACGCCGGGAAACCCCCGGGCGGCCTCTCCCCGGACGCCGGCAATGCCATGCGCCAGATAAAGCCGCTCCCCGGCGGTACGGGCGCTTCCGGCGTCCATGGCGGCCAGCTCCGCCGCCATGGCTCCGGCGGTCATGGCCCCGCACTCCGCCAGAATGGCTTCCGCGTCCCGGCAGGGAGCCTCCGCGCGCCACAGCCGCCCCGCCGCCCCGCAGATAATCCCCAGCGTGAAAATGGCTCCCTTGTGGGTGTTCACGCCGTTTGTGGCGGCAAACATGGCGCGTTCGGCCTGCTTTCCCGCCTGCCGCAGAGCGGAGAAGGTCTCCGGCGGCGGCAGCGCCGCCGTCTCCCGGCCGGTCTGGAAGCAGGTTCCCCAGTAGGGGGCCAGCGCAGCGGCGCTGGCGGTGAAGGTGAAGAGATCCATGTCCTGGTGGCTGCCGCTGTTGGCGCGGTCCACCAGTCCGGGCTTGGGAGTGACGCACACCTCGTCCAGCAGGGCCCGCGTCGCCAGAGCGGCGGCCTGCTCCTGATCCGCTCTGGCAAACCAGGTCTCCAGAATACGCCGGGTAACCCCCTGCAGCTCCTCCACCCGATGGACCCGCCGGGAGGCGCAGCCCTTCCCCGGCGCGCCGCAGACGATGCAGCGGCGGGGCGCGCCGCCGGTTTCCTCCCGGTCCAGCCTGCGCCCGTCCAGGTCCAGTACGTCCAGGTCGAAAAGCCGTCCCAGAGGGGAGCCGTCCTCAATGGAGACGCACACCGCCTTGCACTCCCGCGCCGGGGCCTCCACGGCGCAGAGCGCCTCGCAGCCCGTATGGGCCAGCCGTTCCATCCGGTCCAGCACCGGCAGCTTCGCGCTCCACAGACCGGCCTCCAGCTGCTCCAGCCCCGCCCGGAAGGCGCGGCGAAGCAGAGGCGAGTCCTTCCGGGGACCGGCAATGTTCAGGGAAAAGGAGATCACCGGCGCGCCGTACCGCATCCGGAGAGCCTCCTGGGCCTGCGCGCGGGCCTCCCGCGCCGCCAGCATTTCTTCCAATGTCACATCCCGCTCCATACCGGACACCCCCGCATTCTATTTCCGCAGATTTTGCTCTGATACCTTTTCCCGGAAGAAAAAGTATCAGAGAGTTAAAAATTTCATTTTTTATCCCCAGGAACCTCCGGAAGGTCCACAGGCAGCCGTGGTGCCCTGCGCGCATCAGTAGTGAGCCACGTCGTTTTCTGCCCGAATCGCGCGAATCACGTCCTCCGCCTCCGGGGAGGCAAAAAAGCGCCAGGTGCTCTCCGGCACCAGCGCGCGGATATCCGCCGTCCGTCCGTCGTGGATGGCCTGCCGCACCGTGCTGGCGCTGACCGGACGGCCCTCCGCCTCCAGCCGGGGAATGATCCGGCAGTCAATCCCCAGCTCCGGCAGACGCCGGAGCATGATTTCATTGTACAAGGCGGTGACGCGGCTGGATGTTTCCTCCCCCACATAGCGCCGTGCGACGCCCAGACAGGCGGCGATCCGGCCGAAAACCTCCAGATCCAGGGCGGCGTGGGCCCGGATGACCGCGTCCTCGTCCCTCAGAAAGTAGCTGGGAAAGGTGGCGGAGCTGATGATATAGGGCCCGGAATCGTGGCAGATCACATTGGGCAGATGCGCCGTTCCCTCCCGGACTAACCGCCGGCGCACCGCGAAGGGAATCGGTCCTGCCTCCTCGCTGAGAATGAAGAGATGGACCGCATCGTTCTCCGCCGCCGCCCGCTCCACCAGATGGAGATGGCCCAGGGTGAAGGGGTTGGCGTTCATGACGATGGCGGCGGCGGTCCCCCCCGTCCGCTCCAGGGCGTCACAGTAGCCGGAGAAGCCCCGGCGGCGGTTCTCCATAAATACCAGACTGTCCGGCACGCGGGCAATCTCATGGAACCCCAGATCTCCGAAGAACCGGGCGCTTTCCGGTCTGGTGTACAGGAACAGACGGGTGTTCCCCCGCAGAGCCTGGTACTCTACCAGGTGGCCGACGATCTGATTGAGCAGGCCCTCGCCCTGCCGCGCCCGGTCCACCGCCAGACAGCGGATGGTGCTGCCAAAGCAGCTGCCGGTGGCTACCAGGCGGCAGTCCCCGTCATAGAGACCGCAGGTGTAATCCAGATTGCCGTCCCGGCGGATGCCCTCCTGCTCCAGCAGGGCGTCCACCTGCCGCTGGGCCCGGAGGTCGCGGGGGGAGATGGCGGTCAGCGTATCGCTCATGGCAGGAAGCCTCCTGTTGCCTGTCGTTTTCTTTGCCGCCTCCGGCGGCAGGGAAGGAAAGCGCGGGAATCCTGTCGGATTTCAGGCTTTTTTCACGCAGTCCGGACGGTAAATTTTCCGTCAGGATGTCTGCTCCCGCCTGTTGGTTCAGCTTTTAAAATTATATCACAGTCTGGAGAAATAAGGAAGCCCCCTGACGCCGCAGCCCGCAAACGTCAGGGGGAGCGAAAACGGAGTTACAGCGGCATGATGCCCAGCGCTATGGCAAAAATCATGCACAGAATCGAGAACCCCCAGACATAGAGGAAGCTGTTTCTGATATGGTCTTTGATGTCTACCTCCGCCAGGCCCACGCCCAGCAGGGTGGCTGGCACCATGGGACTGATGAAGGTGGCGCAGTTGCGGCAGACCACCATGGCCACGGCGATGGGAAGAGCGGCGATGCCGAAGCCTTCGCCAATGCCAATCATAACCGGGAGCATGCCGTAGAAGTAGCTGTCGGTATCGAAGGCCAGCGCCAGGGGCACGGACAGGATGCCGATGACCAGGGGCAGGTGACGGCCCAGGAAGGCGGGCAGGATCATCCGGATAAGATCCGCCATGCAGGTGACCACACTGGCCGTTTCCACGCCATTCACCGTCACGCTCTTCACCAGCACGCCCATGAGTACCGCTGCTCCCATCAGCGTGGAGCACATCATCAGCGCAGGACCGGCATGGAGGTTGATGATCTTTTTGTGCATTCCGGCGTCAAAACCATAGTTGACCAGGATGGCCACCGCCACGCCCAGCATGAAGGGCACGTAACTGGGGAATTCGTCCCGGATCAGCAGCGCAATCACGCCGATGGTCAGCAGCACGTTGAACCAGAACAGCCTGGGGCGGGCCAGCTCATTCCGGGAGGTCCGGGCGGTCTCATCCGGAACCGCTTCGCCCTCCAGCCGGGCCAGCCTGCCGTTCAGACCGGCGCCTCGCTTCTGCTCCTGCCAGCCCGCCAGCACCGCGTGGGCCAGACTCAGTATCACGCCGAAGATCTGAACAGGCAGCAGGGTGTTCCACAGGCTCCCCGCTTCCATGCCCAGCACCGAAGCTGCCCGCATGGTGGGACCCGCCCAGGGCATCAGATTCAGCACGCCCATGGCCAGCACGCTTACCCGCAGCAGGGTGGTGGAGCGCATGTGCATCTTCCTGTAGACCGGCAGCATGGCGGGCACTACAATGCAGAAGGTGGACGCGCCGCCGCCGTCCAGGTGACCGATGAGGGCGATGACCGTGGTCATGACGGTCACGCCGATGACACTGTTGCCCACCAGCTTCATGAGCTTGCCGATGATGACGTCAAACATGCCCGCGTCGGTCATGATGCCGAAATAGAGCACACTGAACACGAACAGCGCGGCGGTGGGTGCGGTGGAATTAAAGCCGGCTTTGATGAGGCT
Organism: uncultured Oscillospiraceae bacterium; assembly: GCA_910587505.1. Classification (GTDB taxonomy): domain Bacteria; phylum Bacillota; class Clostridia; order Oscillospirales; family Oscillospiraceae; genus Pelethomonas. The sequence continues at coordinate 57,675 of CAJULD010000009.1, forward strand.
GCCTGCGTCGCCGACGCTGTAGTATCCGCCGATGACCAGGATCATGGCCAGAATAAAGGGAAAGACGATGAAAGCAATGCCGGGAAGGGTCCTGCTCCTGAACAGGGTCACCACGATGGCAATGATACAGATAAAGCCAAGAATACCAACAACCACTTCGGACATGGATGATCTCCTCAATATTTTTTCTGTTTTTAAGATCCTGTACCAGCAGGCGACGTGCGCAGATAGACGGGAAAATTTTTGACCGGCAGGGAAAGCGCGGGAATCCTGTCGGATTTCAGGCTTTTTTCGCGAAGTCCGGACGGTAAATTTTCCGTCCGGATGTCTGCTCCCGCCTGTTGGTTCAGCTTCTGATTTTATTCCTCCGGGGAATAGGGCCTGATTTTTCTTACTACGTCCAGAATGGAGCCGTCACGGGCCTCCAGCACGGCCACCACCTGATCCTCCCACTCCAGATCGTCGGGCCTGCCCACCAGGGAGCAGGCTTTTTCCTTCAGGGACTCGATGCTCACATGGGGAATGCCTGCGCTGTCCAGACACTCGATCAGGTCCTGCCGCAGGGGATTTACGGCAATGCCGTAATCCGTGACCAGCACGTCCACGCAGTCGCCGGGAGTGGTGACCGTCACCACATGCTCGCACACCGTGGCCATCCGGCCCCGGGTCAGGGGGGTGACGATGATGCATACCCTGCTGCCCGCCGCCGTATCGGGGTGCCCGCCGGGGGCTCCCCGGAGCACGCCGTCGGAGCCGGTGAGAACGTTGACGTTGAAGCCGGTGTCGATCTCCAGCGCCGCCAGCACCACAAAGTCCAGCTTGCCCACGAAGGCTCCTTTGTTGGCGGGGTTGGCGTACTGGCTGGCGCTCATTTCACAGTGACCGGGGGTGCGGTGGATGGAATTCACCGCCTCCAGGTCAAAATCCTGCACGTCGATGATCTTGCCCACCATGCCCTTTTTCAGCAGCTCCACCATGGGGCCGCAGATGCCCCCGATGGCCCAGCCCATTTTGATGCCCCGCCGCTCCATGTACTGCTCCAGAAACAGGTTGGCCGCCAGGGACGGTCCGCCTACGCCGGTCTGGAAGGAGAAGCCGTCCCGGAACCAGGGCGTGGAGGCGATGACCTTCGCCACGTTCTCCGCCATCATCAGGTCCCTGGGATTCCGGGAGATCCGGGCGGCGGCGGAGGCAATCTTCTTCGGGTTGCCAATGGAGTCCACCACAACCACCGCGTCCACGTCGATGGCCTCCACGCTGGCGGGCATGTTGGGGAAGTCCACCAGGCAGTCGGTGACCACCACCACATGGTCGGCGTACTTCGCATCGATCATGGCGTAGCCCATGCTGCCGCAGTCGCTCTTGCCCCCCACGCCCCGGCAGTTGCCCACGCAGTCGCTGGTGGGCGCGGCGATGAAGGCGATGTCGATGTGGACCTCGCCGGCCTCGATGGCCCTGGGCCGCCCCCCGTGGGAGCGGATAATCGCGGGGGTCTTCAGCTTCCCGGCGGAGACCACCTCGCCCATCCGGCCCCGGATGCCGCTGGTCTGGATGCCCGTCACCTTCCCCTGCTCAATATAAGCCGCAATGGGGTCATGGGCGGAGCCCAGAGAGGTGGCGGCGATGGTCAGATCCGTCAGACCCAGCTCCTCGATGGCCTCGCGCATCACCATGTTCACCACATAGTCCCCGTCCCGGAGATGGTGGTGAAAGGAGAAGGTCATGCCGTCCCTTGCCCCGCAGTCCCGGAGAGCCTGGGCGATGGAGTCCGTCAGCTTGCTCTCCAGAGGCTTCTCATACCGGCGGGTCCTGGGAGACGCCTTCTGTATGTACTTCCCGTCCATGTAATTTTTGCCCTGATAGACCTCCCTGCCCTCCGTCAGCAGGAAATCGGGAATCTCTCTGCCTACTGCGTTTTTCATACCAGCTCCCCCTCATACATGCCGCAGGCCCTCGCCAGGCGCAAAGTCCGCTCCGCGCCGGGAATAAAGGCGACGTCGATCATCTTTCCGTCTACCGTGAACACGCCCACGCCCGCCGCCGACTGTTCCCGGTAGGCCCGGACGATCTTCTCCGCCTGAAGGACCTCTTTCTCCGTGGGCGCGAAAATCTGATGGACCAGGCGGATCTGTCCGGGATTGATGAGACTCTTGCCGTCGAAGCCCATGGCTCTGTTCTGCCGGACCTCCGCCTCGAAGCCCGCCTCGTCGTCCAGATCGGTGAATACGGTGTCAAAGCACTGGACCCCGGCGGCCCGGGCCGCCAGCAGCATCTGCCCCCGGGCCGCCAGCATGTCCACGCCGTCGGGCTGGAAGCTGGTCTGCATGCACTTGCGGAAATCGCCGCCGGAAACAGCCACGCCGAAGAGCCGCTCCGACGCGCAGCAGATTTCGTAGGCGTTCAAAATGCCCCTGGGGCTTTCCAGGGCGGCCATGAGAAGGGTCCTCCCCTTTTCCACGCCGAATTCCGTCTCGGCTTCCTCCACCGCCTTCTCCACGGTGCGCACGTCCTGAGCGGACTCGCACTTGGCGATGCGGATGCCGTCGGCCCCGCCGGCCACGCACACCCGGATATCCTCCCGCCAGTGGGGGGTGTCCAGACCGTTGATCCGGACGATCACCTCGGTATCGCCATAATCGATGGTCTTCAGCGCGTGGTACAGGGAGAACCGGGCGGCGTCCTTCTGATTCTCCGCCACCGCGTCCTCCAGATCCAGCATGATGGAATCGCAGCCGTAAATGTAGGCGTCTCTGATGAGCCCCGGCTTCTGGGCGTTCATGAACATCATGGTCCGGCGCAGCCGGAACCGCTCCGGTTTCGGACGTGGGATCATCGAACAGCACCTCCCCATGGAACATTTTCCGCGGATTTTCCGCAGCTGCGCAGCACCGCGCACTCCACTCTCGCCCGGAGCGTACAGTCCAGCGCCCCCCTGTCCACCACCGTCACCCTGGCGGAGGAGACCTCCAGCCGTTCCAGCGTCTCCAGCACCGTGGCGCGGATCTGCCTGCCGTACTGGTTCATCACGCTGCTGGAAAGAGAAAGGGCGATGCCGCCCTCTCCCGGCTCTACGGTCACCTGCGCGTCGCTGGACTCCAGCGTCCCGGCGGCAGCCGGCTTCATGATTTCCATATTCTGTGCCTCCTTTATCCGTAAATTGTTATGGGGTTCGTCTTTGAACACAATGTATCACATTTTTTCCTTCCCGCCAAATACGCTTTTCCATCCGCCGCCATAAATTCTGTCTTATGGCGCGGACGTTTTGTTTGACATTTTTAAGGGGCATGTTATGATAGAGAAAAGGCGCGCCTTATGCGCTTTGGACGTTATGACGAAAAAGAAGGGGGATTTTTCTATGAATCTGAAGCAGGCGCACTATATCAGCACCATCGCCCGGGAGGGCAGCATCACCGCCGCTGCAAAAAAGCTCTATGTCAGCCAGCCCTCCCTCAGCCAGATGCTCCGGCAGGTGGAGGGGGAGCTGGGCGTGGCCCTCTTCGACCGCAGCCAGTCCCCCTTTCACCTGACCTTTGCCGGAGAGAAGTATCTTCAGGCCGCCCAGACCATTCTGGCCGCCAACGAGCGGCTGGAAAACCAGATTCAGGAGATCCGGGAGGAGAACAGCGGGCGGCTCCGCCTGGGCATCAGCGTCCAGCGGGCCATGCAGGTGCTTCCGCTGACCCTGCCCTGGTTCTGCGCGCAGTTTCCCCATGTCACGCTGGAGGTAACGGAGCGGGGCAGCGCCCATCTGGAGGAGCTGGTCTGCCGGGGGGAGATCGATCTTGCCCTGGCCGCGCTGGAGTCGGGGAGCTCCCGGCTGGCCTACGAACTGATCGAGGAGGAGGTCATCGGTATTCTGGCCGGAGAAAAATCCCGGCTGGCCGCCCGCTTCCCCAGCGGTACGGCCGTCACGCCGGATATGGCCGGAGAGGAATCCTTTGTCAGCCTGAAGGAGGGGCACAGCATCCGGGTGGTGCAGGACGCCCTGTTCCGCCAGTATGGCATATCACCCAAAATTCTGCTGGAGACCGACTCCCTGGAGGTAGCCCGGCGGGTGGCGCTGGGTACGGGGAGCTGTATGCTGTGCTCCGACATCTATGTGGACGGCATGGTCCGGCGGCACGGGGCGTTCTATCCCCTGAGAGATTACGAGAATCACCGGCACTTTTACGCCTGTTACCCCAGGGAGGAACACCTGCCGAAGTATGCCGCCGGGTTCATCCGGATCGTCTCCCAGGTGCTCAGTCAGAAGACGCTGCTGGCGGAGTCCCGCTGAAAGGGGCTCCGCATTATCCCAGCGTCACATCCAATGCCAGCATAAACGTAAATCCCGCCATGAAGGACAGCGTTCCCAGATTGGAATGCTCCCCGGCGGACGCCTCCGGGATCAGCTCCTCCACCACCACATAGAGCATGGCCCCCGCCGCGAAGCCCAGCAGGCCGGGCAGCGCGGGAAGGATCAGCCCCGCCGCCCAGATGGTCAGCCCCGCCGCAACCGGCTCCGCCATGCCCGACAGAACCCCGTACACAAAGGCCCGGCCTCTGCTCATGCCCAGCCCCCGGAGCGGCATGGCGATAATGGCGCCCTCCGGGAAATTCTGAATGGCGATGCCGATGGACAGAGCCAGCGCCCCGGCGGCGGGAATGGATTCGTTTCCGGCCATCCAGCCCGCCAGCACCACCCCCACCGCCATCCCCTCCGGGATGTTGTGCAGAGTGACGGCCAGCGCCAGCATGGTCGTCCGCTTCAGCTGTGTGCGCGGCCCTTCCGCCCGGTTGCTGTCCTGATGCAAATGGGGAATGATCCGGTCCAGAGCCAGCAGGAACAGCACGCCCAGCCAGACCCCGGCGGCGGCCGGGATAAAGGCCCGCCGCTCCAGATCCGCCGCCTGCTCCAGCGCGGGGAGCAGCAGGCTCCAGATGGATGCCGCCACCATGACGCCCGCCGCAAAGCCGGTCAATACCCGCTGCAATTTCGGATGAAGCGCGCCGCGCATGATAAAAACACAGGCGGCGCCCAGCGTCGTGCCGGCAAAGGGCAGTAATATTTCCCGTATCGCTTCTGACATTCTCCGTCCTCCTGATCCACTGTCTGTTGGTGCAGCTTCTCAAAGAAACCGTCCCTATAAGGATGACCTTACAGGGACGGTTTCTTGCGCCGGAACGGATATTTTTCAGGACGCGTCAGGGATAATGGAAACACTGCCCCTTACATTTCTCAAAGGGCCGTCCGGGGCCTGGAGGTACAGCTGAAAGGTTCCGGGCTTCGTTGCCGGAGGCCCGACGGTAAAATCCGCAATACATTCCAGCGGTTCGCCCGGCTGACGCAGGTTATCCACTGACCAGCAGGACACATCGTTTTGCCCGTCCTTTGCGAAAAAGACCTTCATTCTGTTTCCCGTTTTCGCTGAAATGTCGTACAGAATTTCATCCCCGTCGGACAATGTGTATTCCCCCAGGAAGACAGTTTCTCCCGCCGCTACGGTCTTGAAATCAACGGGGATTATTTCTGCATCGGTTTTATCATCCGGATCCTCCATATCCCCCAGCAGTTCAATCACTTCCGCCTCGGTCATATGGGAAACGCCTGTGATCCTGTTTTCCGCGTCACGGACAATTTTGATATTGACGGTTCCTTTCGGGTTCATATTCAGCGTGTAAACGGATTTGTTGGGCCGGATGTCCAGAAAGATGTTGACAAGCTGTCCCTGGCAGTAGTAGTCCCTGCCCTCCATCGTAACGCCCACAGCCCGGTATTCCGCCGCCTGTGCTTCGGCCCATTCTTTCTCCTGCTTTTCTTCCAGCTCGTCAAATTCTTCGCCCCGGTTCAGTTTATCAAAGAGCATGGATTGAAAAGCCAGGTTTCCATCTTCCAGCGTCCTGTCCAGCCAAAGTTCCAGTTCCGCTTCGTCCATGCGGTCCGTTAAAGTGGAGAAAAACGCCATTTCTTCATCGGCATACGCTTTTTCAGCGAAATCAGCAAACAAAGAGGAATTTGTGTCAAGCCGACGTACAGCAACAGAGAAAAACGCAAAGTCCCCATCCGCATAGAGTCTCTCCAGCCATTTCTCCTGAGTGTTTTCATCCAGTCGCGGGAAAGTGATTTCAAACAGCGGTAGGCTGTCAGCCTCATAATACCGCTCCGCCTGGGCCCCATAGTCCCTGCTGCCTGTGTTCCCCTGCGTGGGAGTTTTATCCGCCGCCGCCTGGGGCTTGCCTGCTGTACGGTCAACCGCCGCGGCAACGGGGTAAACGCCAACAAAAACTGCCCCGAGCATCAGGCACAGCGTCAGCGCACCCGTCAAAAGGCGTATTGCCGTTGACTTCTTCTTAAAATCCATAATTGCGTTTATCCTCTCTTTCAATAGCTGTTTATTTTCGCTTAAAGTAACAGCACCGGGATTTTCTCTGTATCTCCCCACTGCCGCCATCGCGTCAAGCAGGGTTTTCCCGTAGTCCTGCGCATGATCGCATCCCATTTTTGCAAGAACTGCCTCATCGCAGGAAAATTCGCACGCCTTTGTGACTTCCCGGCTCATAAGATATACAAGCGGGTTAAACCAGTGCAGGCAGACCGTAACCTGTACCAGCCACTTATAGAACATATCCCGCCGTTTGTAATGCGTCAGCTCATGCAGGATGATATAGCGAAAATCTTTTTCAGGAATATCTGCGCTGGGCAGTACGATACACGGACGGAAAAAGCCAATCAGCAGAGGGGAAGAAACCAACGGATTGACGCATAATTCAATGGGCTTTTTGATGCCCGACTGCTCCGCAACAACAGAAAGTCCGTCTAACCGCTCAATGTCAGAAACCGGGGTCAATCCAGCACGGATATACCGCATAAAGCCCTGATAGATTGTTATTTTTCGTATCAGCAAGCCCAGCGCGGCCACCAGCCACACCAGCCAGATATGATTGATTAACAACACTCCAATATCTTGAAGTGGGTGGGCAGTTGTTACATCATCTGTCGGACTGCTTACCGTTTCATTGTGATGTTCCGTCCCAATAGCGGGAGCAAGATTGCCTCCCGGGACGTTTCGCAGAAGCTGTTGCTGCGGCGGCAAAGGAGCGGCCTGTGTGATTGCCTGATCGACCGTCTGATACGCCTTTCCCATCAGGCTTACTTCCGGCCCGAAGGGGAGCAGCAGCCGCAAAACAACAACCATCCAAATGTAATACTGCCATTGCCGGCTGATTTTGTCTTTCCAAAACTGTTTTCCCAGCAGCAGGGCCAGAATGAGCAATCCACCGGAAACGGACATGGACAGGAAGATTTTAAAAACTGCGTTCATTGCTGCCCATGCCCTTTCTCCAGCAGCTTTTTCAAGTCCTCATATTCCTCGTCCGTCAGCAGCTCGCCCATAATCAGATTGGAAACCAGACCTTTTGCGCTGCCCTCATAGATCCTGTTCAGGAAAATTCTGGTCTGCGCCGTCTGGTACTCCGCTTCCGAAACAAGCGTGGTATATTCGTTGCGGCGTCCAACCTTCCTGGCGCTCAAAAAGCCCTTATTTATCAGCCGCGACAGCAGCACAATCAGAGTGTTCTTTTGACAGGGCCTGCCCCTTGCGGCCAGCCCGTCCATAATACAGGGGAACAATGTCACCTCCGACCGGTTCCCCCATACGATTTTCATAATTTCAAGTTCGGCATCGGATATTTGTTGTATCACAGCAATCGCCTCCTCAATGTATAACACAGTGTTATCGTTTTGTAGTATAACGCCTTGTCGTCCTTTTGTCAAGACGGAGGGAACGATTTTTCTCGCCTGCCGCACAGCCCGGCCGGTTCTGTCAGATCACAAAAAATAATCCCGGTTTTATCAGAGGGATCCCAAATCACAGAACCTGCGGAACGCCGGAAATACCCCGGCGTTCCGCAGGTTTACTGCGTTGACTATATGACGCAGCGCGCGGCCTGTCACACGCCGCGCTCTACATAGGCCATGCCCAGCGCCCCCGGTCCGATATGGGCCCCGATGGTGGGTCCTACCGAACAGTAATGAAGCCGCCGGGGCAGGCGCCCCTTCTCCTTCAGTCCCGGCAGGAGGAGTTCCTCTGTGCTTTTGTCGTCTGAATACAGGAAATAGGAGGGGAAGTCGTCGTCGATGGGGTGCTCCTCCAGCAGCCTGGTCAGGTGCTTTACCGCCGCTGCCGTGCCGAAGGATTTGCCCACAATGGAGACCACGCCCTCCCGGACGGCGATCGTGGGCTTCAATCTGGTCATCGCGCCCAGCCCGGCCTGAAAGCCGCTGAGCCTTCCGCCCCGGCGGAGATACTCCAGCGTGTCGATCACCGCGAAGATTCGGATTTTGTCCTTCAGGCGCTCCAGCTCCGCGGCGATGGCGGAAGCGGGCAGGCCGCTGTCCCGCAGCTTACAGGCCAGATTAATCAGAATCTGCATTCCGGCGCTGGCTGTGATGCTGTCCACAATATAAATGGCGTCATATTCGCACATGCCCCTGGCAATCTCGGCGCTTTGCAGGGTGCCGCTCAGCGCGCCGGACAGCAGGATCACCACGGCCTGATCCCCTTTGTCCCGGATTTCCTCAAAATAGCGGAGGAACGCCGCCGGCGTGGGCTGGGAAGTGGAGGGGAAAGCTTTGTTTTCCTGGAGCAACTGATAGAATGCGTCGTTGGACAGGTTTTTTCCCGCGGTGAAGGACGCGCTGCCAAACTGGATCGTCATGGGGACCACGTCGATCCTGCGCCGCCGGGCCGTGGCGGAGTCGAAATCCGCCGCGGAGTCGGTGATAATACGGATAGCCATAGGGGTCATACCTCCTGCTGTATGTTCTCAAACAGATCCGCCGCCTGGCGGAGAAGGGGAAGGAGCGTCCGGACCTGGTCCTCGCCCATCCGGTCGATCAGCCGGCCGGAGAGGACCAGGCTCTGCCGGTGGCTCTCCTGATAGCGGGCCAGCCCCTCCGGCAGCAGTCGCAGCTCCACCTGCCGCCGGTCGGTCAGGGAGGGACGGCGGCTGATGAGCCCTTTCCGCTCCAGAGAGCGGAGAATGGCGTTCATCTGCGATTTCAGGATGCGGGTCCGGCGGCAGAGCGCCCCCGCCGTCAGGCACCCCCCGCCCTCCCGGGCCAGCAGGCCGCAGACCAGCGCTTCATTAAACGGCAGCGCCGGGCCGTGGCTTGCCGCCAGCCGCTGGTTGTCGATGACGCGGGTTAAATCCAGCCATGCCGACAGAAGCTCTTCGTCCAGCATCGTCCAGCCTCCCTTTCAACGTTGGCCGCCTCATTCTGCGTACAGGGAGGGCGGCATATAGTTCACTTTATGAACTATATGCCGCCCTCGCCGGTTTGTCAAGAGGAAAAAGCAAATTTTTGCGGAAATCATTTCCGAAAACCTGCCGGACAGGCGGCAGAATCAAGCCCGGTACGCCGCAGCGGAAATGAACCTGATCAGGGGATCCCAGGGGCGGCGAAGTCCCCTGCGCGTGCTTCTGGTCCCTTTTTTCACGGGGGAAAAGGACCGGAGAGGTCCCCGGCGGGGGCAAAAAGAAAAATTGAACTGGCGGTTGTCTTTCCCGGAAAGGCGTGCTATAATCAGATTCAATATGCATGAAAGGAGCCATTCCGTGAAAATCAAAGAGCTGTTCAGCGCCCACGATATGACCGTGGGGCCGCCCTGGAAGCGTATTATGGAATTTACCGTCCCCATGCTGATCGGGAATCTGGCCCAGCAGCTGTACAACACGGCGGATTCCATCGTGGTGGGACATTACGTCGGCGACAACGCCCTGGCGGCGGTAGGCAGCGCCGCCCCCATTCTGAACCTGCTGCTGGCCCTTTTCGTGGGCGTGTCCACCGGCGCGGGTATCGTCATCTCCCAGAACTTCGGCGCGGGAAAACGGGACAAGCTGAGCGAGTCTATCGGCAACTGCGTCACGCTGGCGGCCATCGCCTCGCTGGCCACCATGGCGGTGGGTCTGAGCGTTACCGGGCCCATGCTGCGCCTGCTGGACACGCCGGCCTCCATCATCGACTGGAGCGGCAGTTATCTGCGCATTATCTTCTGGGGCGTGGCCGGGTGCGCGTTCTACAACATCCTCTCCGGCATCCTGCGGGGGCTGGGAGACTCCGTGTCCGCGCTGGCCTTCCTGCTGCTGTCCACGGTGCTGAATATCGGAATGGACATCTGGTTCGTGGCCGGTTTCAGAATGGGGGTGGCCGGGGTGGCCCTGGCCACCGTGCTGGCCCAGGGGATCTCCGCGGTCATGTGTCTTATCAAGCTGCTTCGGATGCAGGACGTGTTCGACTTCACCCTCGACAGCCTCCGCCTGCGGCGGGACAGCGCCCTGCGCATCATCCGCATCGGCGTGCCCTCCGGCATCACCCAGGCCATTATGTCCGTGGCCATGCTGGTGGTCCAGTCCCTGACCAACAGCATGAGCGAGGTGGTCATCGCCTGCAACGTCATCATCATGCGGGTGGACGGCTTCGCCATGATGCCCAACATGTCCTTCGGGCAGGCCATGAGCGTCTACACCGGGCAGAACGTGGGCGCGGGAAAGATGGACCGGGTAAATCAGGGGCTCAGGCAGGGCGGCATGATGGCGGTGGGCTTCGCCTGCGCCATTACGGCGTGCCTGCTGCTGTTCGGCAAATATATGTTCGCCCTGTTCACCCACACGCCCGAGCTCATCGATCTGGCCAACCGGATGATGCGCATCCTGGCCGCCGGTTACATTGCCATCGCCGTCAGCCAGGTCCTGGGCGGCATCATGCGCGGGGCGGGGGATACGGTGACTCCCATGTGGATTTCCCTGTTCACCACCATCGTGCTGCGGGTCCCCACCGCCTACGCGCTGGCATGGATCACCCGCTGCGAGGAGTGGCCCAACGGGAAGCCGGAGGCGCTGTTCATCTCCCTGCTGGTGCCCTGGGTGCTGGGCGCGGTGATTTCCGCCGTGGCCTACCGCCGGGGCAGGTGGAGAAGGCTGATGATGAACGATCCCGCGCTTCAACAGTAGACAAGCGGACGGTCCGGGCAAAACCCGGACCGTCCGCTTTCTCTGGAGCCTGCTTAAAGAAAAATTCCCCCTGCCGCTCCGACGGGGCGGCAAACAGCGGCCCTTCTCTATTCGCTCCGCTTCCGGTAACAGGAGAGCATCTCCCGAAAGTCCTCCTGCCTGGTAAAAAGCAGCAAAACAACGTACAGCGCCGCCGCCGCCGCTCCCATTCCCACGCACTTGACCACAAGAAGCAGCTTGCCCTCCCCGCCGTCGAGGACCGCGCCCGTCAGCAGCCACAGCGCCCCGCCGGAAAGCAGGGCTGCCGCGGCGCTTTTTACCAGCGGCGCAAGGCGGACGCCCCCGGCTCCCCGGAGGAACAACGCCGCCATCACGATTCCTCCCAGGGTGATGGAAAGCGCCGTGGCGGCGGCCAGCCCCGCCCCGCCCCACCGGGGACCCAGAAGACCGTTGAGCCCCCGGTTGCACAGCAGAATGCCGCCGTTGACCAGAAGCGGGGGCAGCGTCCGCCCCATGGTGTAATAGGCCCTGCTCAGCAGGTCCAGGGCGCAGAAGCCGGCCATGGACAGGGCGTAGATCGTGAAAATCCCCCCTGTGGAAGCGGTGGAGGCGGCGTCAAAGCTGCCCCCCTCGAAGAGAACCCGGACCACCGGCGTACCGAACACCGCCAGAATGGCGGACATGGGCAGGATCAGCAGCAGCGTGCCCCGCAGCATGCCCCAGATATAGCGGAGATAGGCGCTCCGGTCCTGCTGACTGAACTTCTCGCTGAACCGGGGAAAGAGCACGGTGCTGATGGAGTAGACCAGCGTCGTGGTCAGGGGCGTGAACAGCTTGTCGGCGTAGTAGAAGGCGCTGACCGGGCTTCCGGCCAGCTGGGATGTCATGGCGGAGTCCTGAAGATAGCAGAAGAGGAAAACAGAGGTGGTCAGCACCGTCACCAGCGCGGTTTTGAAGAAGGTGCGCACATAGTCCGCCCGGAGATCCAGCACAGGGCGGTAGCGGTACCGCTCCCGGAGGGAGCAGGGCACGGTCATCCCCAGCTGAAGCAGCCACGCCAGCGCCACGGCGGCCACATAGCCGCCTACCCCCCACCGTCCGGCAAAGACCGCAAGGAACGCAATCAGCGCCAGATTATAGGGAATGGACATGCTGCCCTGGAGGACAAAATGCTCCAGAGACTGAAACAGGGCCACCAGCAGATAGGTCAGCACGATCACCGGCAGCGTCAGGACCATCGCCCGCATATAGCCCGCCAGCCGGGCTCCCTCCTCCGCCGGACCGTCCCACAGCAGCTCCGCAAAGGAGGGCAGAAAGGTCAGCGCGATCCATACCGCCGCCACGGCGGCGCTGAGCAGCACGGAAATGGTAATCAGGTTGCTGGCGGCGGTATAGCCCTCCTTCCGGCTGCGGCGGAGCCGGGGGGTAAGAATGGGCACGGCGGCGATGCACAGGGCGTAGGCCGCCGTGGTAAAAAGATAAATTGTGGTATTGTTGGCGGTGGTATACAGATCCGCCGCCGCCAGCGTGCCGAAGGCCCGCGCCTGCAGCGACTCCCGGACGATGCCCAGCAGCTTGGCAAACAGGGTGACCAGCGTCACAACGCTGATGACATGAATGGTTTTGTTTTGTTTCACTTCGTCTGCTCCATGATGACTCTGATAAGTTCCTCATTCTGGTCCAGCTTCGCAATCAGGCTCTCCAGCCGCCGGGCCACGGACGAGCGGATCTCCTCCCGGCGGGCCATGGTCTCCCGAAAGACCGGCCGGAATTTCTCCAGGGTGAAGTCCTCCACCGTGAAGGGCGTAGGCCGCCCGATGGAGGAGAGGAAGGACTCCACCTTGGGATCGTAGCTCACGCCGATCATGGGGACCCCCATGACCGCGGCATAAATCAGCGAGTGGAGCCGCACCCCTACCAGCACGTCCATGCACCCGATGATGGAAAGGGTCTCCTCCGACAACCGCTTCTTTTGCAGGCAGACCGCCTGTCCGTCCAGATGGGCCGCCACCGTCCGGCAGACCCCGGCGTCTTCATCGTAAAAGAAGGGGATCAGCACCGAGTCCGCGCCGTACTCCTCCCGAAGCCAGCGGACGCACCGCTCCACCTCCTGCAGATAGGGCCGGCCGGGCCTCCGGGATTTCACGGCCCAGCCCACGGTCAGCCGGCCCGGGTGGCGGGGACAGCCCTCCTCCTCCAGAAGCTCCAGCCCCAGCGCGGCGTCCGGCGTCTTCACCCGGATCACCGGGTCCGCGGTGACGTGGATCAGCCCCTCCGGGACCTCCAGCTCCAGCAGCAGGTCCCGGCTCTTCTCATCCCGGACCACAATGCCGTCGGCCCGGCGCAGGACACAGGCGGCGTACCGCCGGTTCCGGGGCGAATAGATGGGGCCGATGCCCTGGCTGTAGATGAAGGTCCGTTTGCCCAGCAGCTGGGCCAGGCGGAGAATGAACAGATAATAGAGGATGCTGCGGCTGCTGGTGACGTCCTGCAGCAGGCTGCCGCCGCCGGAGAGGAGCATGTCGCAGCGCCACACCGAACGGAAGATGTCCCACAGGTTCATCCGCCGCGCCGCTTTCACGCCGTACTTTTCCGCCGTCTGCTCCGGCGAATGGGACAGCACGGTGATCTCCACATCGGGCAGCTTCTCCCGGAGATTGTCGATTACCGTGCGAAGGATGGATTCGTCCCCGATGTTGTTGAAGCCGTAATATCCCGATATCAGTATATTATACATTTTATCTCTGTTCCGCCTTACCGTATTTTTTGACGGCCCTGCGGGTCAGCCGGAGAAGCCCCTCAAAGCACACCATCAGCACCGCGCCCACCGCAATGCCCAGAAGCAGCGAATAGGCCGTGCGGACAAATCCCAGATACAGGGGCGTGCGGATATGCATGAAGGTGTTGCACACGCTGGTCAAACCAATGGTGCCCGCCAGTCCGAACAGCGCCGTCCAGAAGGGCAGCCGCCGCACGGCGCAGTACACCGCCAGCATGATGCCGGGGAAGGCCACCAGGAATTCCTTGGTCCTGGGGCGGGCCAGCAGCAGCGTCTCCAGGTCGTTGCGGAAAACCATCTCCACGGTGGAAACGGCGACATTGGTCTCGTGCCCGGTGCGGGCCAGATAATAGTACCCCGCCGCGCCCACTACGGCCAGCAGGAACAGGGACCACACCGGAATGTTCCACTGCATGGCCGTCACAATGTCCCGTATATCCAGCCGGTCGCTCTTCCGCTCCTTCTCAAACAGTCCGAAGAAGGACAGAAACAGCAGGCCGAAGAAGGCCAGCGGCAGCAGCTGCGCCGCCTTGACCCCCCGGAAAATGCCCAGCTCCAGCATGAAGTCGGTGGACGAGAGGGGCGCGGCGGTCATCATGGCCCCCACCAGGGAGACCGCCACCGCTCCCGCCAGGATGGCGATGGACCGGGGCAGGATCTTCAGCAGCCCCGCTTCCCTGTCCATCTTCCGTCCCGTCTCCCTGGCAGCCGCGAGGAAGAAGGCCGCCGCCAGGCAGGCGAACACCACCGCGCTGGCAAAGCCGGCCAGCAGCCGGAAGGAGTTGGGCAGCACCAGCCATGCCCCCGTCACGCACACCGCCGCCAGTCCGGCCAGGACCAGAGTCCACTTCCGCCTCATGGGCAGGAAGGTGTCCGGCAGCAGCGCGCCGCCGAAGCCCGCTCCCAGCCCCAGCGCCAGCATGGCCAGGGAGGGCACCTGGTAATTCTCCATGACGGAGGCCCGGCCCATGGAGATGCCATGGGCGGACAGGCGCTGGTTGAGATTCTCAAACATACCGCGGTAAACCGCCGGGTCGGTGATATAGACGTGGTGATCGTCGGTCTGCTTGACAGGCTTGAAGTAGATTACGCGGATATTCCGCTCCACGACGGCCCGGTACAGGGCGTTCTCGATCTCCTCCGCTCCCTGATAGCCATAGTATCCGTAGCGGTACTGCAGATAGTCCCACACGGAAAACACCCGCACCGCGTTGTACCCGGTGGCAATGGTCGCCTCATCTGCGCCGGACTGCATGATGTTCTCCCGCTGTACGTTGGACTCAATGAGGCCGATGGTGACCTGATTGTCCCGGAGGTAGTCCAGGGCGAAGTCCCCGCCGTCGTCATAGCCGATGACGGCCTCGCCGCCGGCGATGATATACTCCGGCGTGATGCCGTACTTTTCGTAGCCCCGGACCACGGCCCGGGCGTACCGGGTGTCGTTATGACCGGTATAGCACATGGTGCGGGGAACCACCTCCATGCCGGCGGACTGGACGAGCTCCACCTTCTCCGGCATCAGACCCAGGGAGATATACATGAGCTTGGACGAGCGCAGCTCCTCCCGCTCGGTAAAGCCCTTGTTCCTGGTGCTGGTATAGGCTCCCTTGCCGCCATAGAGGGCATCGGCCGCCTGCCCGTCCAGGAAGATATACGCCTCGCCGCCGGGAGTCCTCATGCAGAAACAGGATCCCACCGGGAACCGCTCCTCCACCGCCTGGACCAGAAAGAGATCCGTGTCAAAGTCCGGGGTGCCGACGGCCTCCACAATGACGTCAAAGCGGTCGTACCCCCGCTTTTCCACCTCCTGCACGAAAGGCTCGGGATAGTTGTCCCGCCAGTCGGCGTCCTGCATGATCTTTCCCATGACGGTGGCGGTTACGTTCAGGGGGGAATCCTCCATCAGCGTAGTGAGGTTTTCTTCCGTCAGGCCCACCCTGGTGATGCCCATATCCCTGAATTCCCTGAGCCACCAGGCCACGTCGTGGCCGCTCTGCTCCGCCATCCACTCCAGCTCAGTATAGTCCAGAACCACATCGCAGGTTTTGTTCCCGTCCTCCACCCGCCAGCGGGAGGCGACGACCACGATACTGACGATGACGGTCAGGGCCGTCAGGCCCAGGAGGATTGCGTTTCTCTTCATGTACTGCTTCATGGATTTTCCTTTCTTTTCTTCGCCCCCTTCGGAGGCAGGATCTGTCGGTACTTTTTCCGCGGGGGAAAGTACCGGAAGCTCGCGCAGGGAACGTTTCGTCCCTTAAAAATCCCTGCGTCTGGTTCTTTTGGCGCAACGGGGTGCGCCCGTCAGACGGTCCCCCCTGCAGGCGCCTCCCCTTTAGCAGGGCGTCCGCCGTGCGGCGGTAAAAATCACAGGCTGCTCTTCCGGAACGTCAGATACCCCTCCAGAATCAGGGCCGCCGCCACGGCGTCCACATTCTTCTTTCTCTGCTTTGCATTTTTCCCGGAAAAGGCTAAAATGTTGTGCGCGTCTATCGTGGTGCGCCGCTCATCCCACAATCGCACGGGCAAAGAAAACTCTTCCTCCAGACGGAGGGCAAAGCCCTCCGCCTTCTCCGCGCGGGGGCCCAGGGTCCCGTCCATGTTTCTGGGATGCCCCAGCACCAGCTCCTCCACGCCGTATTCCTCAATAAGCTCCCCCAGCCGCCGGAGCACCTCCTCCTCCCGCCGGGTATGGATCACCGCGGTATAACCGGCCAGCAGGCCGGTGAGATCGGAAATCGCCACGCCGGTGTGGGCGTCCCCGTAATCAATCGCCAGAATGCGCACTGCACGCCTCCTTTGTATTTTCAGAGCCCTCCCCCGGAGGCCTCCGGATATCTTTTCCATTATACAATACTCCTGCCGGAAAAAAAAGTAGGAGAATTGTAAAATTTCTGTTGACCCTGGGCAGAATTGGTGGTATAGTAAGCATTACCTGTGGAAACGGGGTTTTCTTTTTGCGCACTTTTCGCTTCCGCGCAGAAAGGCCGCCTCCTTCCAACAGGGAGGCAATCATACAGGCCGAAGAGCCTGGATACATCTATAAGGAGGTGCCGTTAGGAATGCGTGTGAAAATCACCCTGCGCTGCAACGAGTGCAAGCAGCGAAACTACAACACGGTCAAAAACAAGAAAAACGACCCTGACCGTCTGGAGATGAAGAAGTACTGCCCCTTCTGCCGGAAGCACACGGTCCACTCTGAGACCAAGTAACGCAAGTAAGGAAAGGAACATTCATCATGGCTGAAGAAAAGAAAGTCAAGAAGGACCGGGGCCGCTGGTTCCGGGAAATGAGAAGCGAACTGAAGAAGGTCGTATGGCCCACCCCGGAGAAGGTCGCCAGGAATACCGGCACCGTCATTTTGTACAGTGTGGTCTTCGGCGCCTGCATCTGGATTTTCGACGGTGTCGCCGCCCTGTTCATCAAGACCCTGCTGAACCTGTTCGCCGCATAAGAGGGACGGTAAAACATGTCCGATAACGCAAAGTGGTATGTTGTCCACACCTATTCCGGCTATGAAAACGCCGTCAAGACCACCATTGAAAAGTTCGTCACCAACCGCCACCTGGAAAGCATGATCGTGGACATCCAGATCCCGCTGGAAACCGTTACCGAGATCAGCGAGACCGGCGCCTCCAAAGAAGTGGAGCGCAAGGTTTTCCCCGGCTACGTGCTCATCAAGATGGTGATGACCGACGACACCTGGCACCTGGTCCGCAATGTCCGCGGCGTCACCGGCTTTGTCGGCGAGGCCAGCAACAAGCCCATCCCCCTCAGCGAGGACGAGGTCCTGGCCCTGGGCATGGAAAAGCACGAGATCGAGGTGCGTTACAAGGTGGGCGACAGGGTCCGCATCAACGACGGTCCCCTGGAATCCTTCACCGGCGTGGTGGAGGAGATCGACGGCGAGAAGAACAAGGTCACCGTGGTCGTTTCCATGTTCGGACGGGAAACTCCCGTCGAAATGGAGCTGGAGCAGGTCGAGGTGGAAAGCAACGCCTGAACGGCCTGCGTGCAGATTCCTGAAACTGCTCCATCCGTATGTTTCGCCGCAGCGCGGCACAGTGGGAGGAGCGTCCCCCTTCAGGCGGTAAACGCTCTGCTACCACCACATTTTATCAAGGAGGTGCCTTCATATGGCACAGAAAGTCGTAGGATACGTCAAGCTTCAGATTCCCGCGGGCAAGGCAACGCCCGCTCCCCCCGTGGGCCCCGCTCTGGGCCAGCACGGCGTCAACATTGCCGCCTTTACCAAGGAGTTCAACGAGCGCACCAAGAATGACATGGGCATGATTATCCCGGTCATCATCACCGTGTACTCCGACCGCTCCTTTACCTTCATCACCAAGACTCCCCCTGCGGCGGTCCTTATCAAGAAGGCCTGCAACATCGAGTCCGGCTCCGGCGTGCCCAACAAGACCAAGGTGGCCACCATCAGCAGGGCCGACGTGCAGAAGATCGCCGAGACCAAGATGCCCGACCTGAACGCCGCCAGCCTGGAATCCGCCATGAGCATGATCGCCGGCACGGCCCGCAGCATGGGCGTCGTCGTGGGTGAATAAAGGAGGGCTTGAGGTATGTTTAGAGGTAAGAAATATCAGAACAGCGCCAGGCAGATCGACCGTACCGTCCAGTACGAGGCGAAGGACGCCTTCGAGCTGATCTGCAAGACCGCTTCCGCCAAGTTCGACGAGACCGTGGAGCTCCACGTGAAGCTGGGCGTTGACTCCCGTCATGCCGACCAGCAGGTCCGCGGCGCGGTAGTCCTGCCCCACGGCACGGGCCGTACCGTCCGCGTGCTGGTGTTCGCCAAGGGCGACAAGGCCGACGCCGCCCGCGAGGCCGGCGCCGACTACGTGGGCGAGATGGACATGGTGGAGAAGATCCAGAAGGAAAACTGGTTTGACTTCGACGTGGTTGTTGCCAGCCCCGATATGATGGGCGTTGTGGGCCGTCTGGGTAAGCTGCTGGGCCCCAAGGGCCTGATGCCCTCCCCCAAGGCCGGCACCGTCACCCCCGACGTGGCCAGGGCCGTGCAGGAGGTCAAGGCCGGTAAGATCGAGTACCGCCTGGACAAGACCAACATCATCCACTGCCCCATCGGCAAGGTGTCCTTCGGCGCGGAGAAGCTGAACGACAACTTCAACACCCTCATGGGCGCCATCATCAAGGCCAAGCCCGCCGCCGCCAAGGGCCAGTACGTGAAGAGCTGCGTCACAGCCTCCACCATGGGCCCCGGCGTCAAGGTCAGCACCGCCCGGATGGTGTAATCCGATTATCTGCCATAACCGCTCCAGGACAAAATCCTGGAGCGGTTTCTTATATGCGTCTTATATTGGGCACACCTGAAAAGCAGCAGATTCAGCGGTCAAAACGGCGCGGAGCGGTGTTGCCGTTTTGGGCGGGCGTCAGCCTGCCGGCATCCTTTGCCCCGCTCCGCGCCCCCTTCCCTTCCTGCCGTTTCCCAGGTAATATATCTTCATGAAACCGGCGTCAGACGGACGGTCACAACCACCGACCGCTCCGCCTCGCCGCGTCTGGCGTCCACTGCAACCTCCGCCCACTCCGGCGCTTTCCAGTTGAAGGAGATCTCTTCCGGTTTTTCAGGGTCCAGAGATATTTCCAGAACAGCAGGAACTGTCGCCTGCTCTGCCAGCCAGATGGGCGGAAAGATATCGCCACAGCCGGACAGCACGAGCAGAGCGGCTCCCAACAGCAGCCCAAGTAAATACGCGTTTTTGCAGTGTTTTTTCATGATGCCGGCAATTCCTTCCTGTCTTTCTGCGTGTCAAAAAAGTGGCGCAGTCACTTTTTTGCGTAGAGATTCGCTTCGCTCTGCGCCCTGGTTGTGCGCCACAGGCGCAGAACTCGACGCTCGCTTCGCGTAAAGTGTTTTTCCCCGTGGGCCGGCCAAAGGCCGGCTCAGCGCTAAAAGCGCCGCCCTGCGGCGTTTCACGACGTACACGCCGCGGGAAAAGCGATTTCACTTTATTTCGCGCCTGCAGGCGCGAAACTCCTGCGGAGGACTTTTTTGACAGACTGCTGTCTTTCTCTTTTGTGTGGAATAGAAATCCTCATTGCTGCCATTATACAGCTTATAAATCTATTTGTAAAGAGAAGAATATATTTAAAATCCCATAAAATCTGTGTAGAAGGATTTATAATATATGGCAGTGGAGGGTTGCTGATGGACTATCTTAACTGGTTTCCTGAGCGGATTGCCGAACTGCGTATGCAGAAAAATGTCTCCGCGCGGGATATGAGCCTGTCGCTGGGACAGAGCGCAAGCTATATCAACAAAATTGAGAACGGAAAAATCCTGCCGTCCATGACAGGCTTTTTCTATATCTGCGAATATCTTGGCATTACGCCGCAGGAATTCTTTAACGCAGACGCGCGTTCGTTTCAGACAGCCGGGGAGATTCAGCGGGAGCTGCAGCGCCTTACCCCCGTGCAGGCGGCCCACATTTTGCAGGTGGTCCGGGATCTGAGCGAAAAAAGCGGATAAATCCACAAAATTTTCTTGATTTTCTATTGACAACCGGCAACGGCGCGGTTATAATATTTCCTGCGTTCCAAAGACAGCAGGTGGGGCCTCGCCCGGAAATCCTGCCGAGGATTGCCGATCATTTTTTGATTAGCACGGTCCTTGCGTCTTGACGCAGGGACCGTTTTCCGTTTCTTGAACGCACGCTCCCCCGCGAATTCTAATGGAGGTGAAAACAAGAATGCCTAACGCAAAGGTTCTCAGCGAGAAGCAGGCCATTGTGGCCGATCTGACCCACAAGCTGCAGAACGCCGCCGCCGGTGTGCTGGTGGACTACAAGGGCATCACTGTGGCCGAGGACACCGCTCTGCGCGCCGAGCTGCGCAGGAACAATGTCGAGTACGCTGTGGTGAAGAACACCCTGCTCCAGTTCGCCGTCAACAACTGCGGCATGAACGAGCTGGACAGTCTGCTCAACGGCGCAACCGCCATGGCCATCTGCCATGACGATCCCGTAGCACCCGCCCGTGTGGTCAACGACTTCGCCAAGAAGATCGACGGCCACTTCGAGATCAAGGGCGGCTTCATGGACGGCAAGCCGATGCCTCTGGACGAGGTGATGGCCCTGGCCGCCATTCCCCCGCTGCCCATCCTCCAGGCGCAGGTTCTGGGTACCATGCTGGCTCCCATTTCCGGTCTGGCCTGCGTCCTCAAGCAGATTGCCGAGAAGCAGGGCGCTCCTGCCGAGGATGCCGCTCCCGCCGCCGAGTAAGCGGCGCATTTTCCCCCAAAAACTATTTTTACTGAAAAATTATCAGGAGGTACCTAACAATGGCTAGTGAGAAAGTCACCGCTATGATCGAAGAAGTTAAGGCTCTGACCGTTCTGGAGCTGAGCGAGCTGGTTCACGCTCTGGAGGAGGAGTTCGGCGTTTCCGCCGCCGCCATGGCCGCTCCCGCCGCCGGCGCCGCCGCTCCCGCCGCCGAGGAGAAGACCGAGTTTGACGTGGTCCTGACCGGCTTCGACGCCGCCGCCAAGATCAAGGTCATCAAGGTCGTCCGCGAGATTACCGGTTTGGGTCTGGCTGAGGCCAAGGCCGCTGTCGAGGGCACGCCCAAGGCCCTGAAGGAAGCCCTGGGCAAGGACGAGGCCGAGGAGCTGAAGAAGAAGATCGAAGAGGCCGGCGGCAAGGTCGAGCTGAAGTAAATCAGGTTTCCTGTGCTTGCCCCACCCGGCCTTACCTCAATCTGCTCCCGATTCTGTCCCTGTCAGAGCAGCGTTGAGGCGGGTGCATGAGTACAATAAGAGTCCGGAGCAATTCATTGCGAATTGCTCCGGATTCTTTTCTGTTGCCGTTTTTGCGCTGAACCGGGGGTAATTCGTCAGGGCGCATTTCGATTTATTCATGAATCCTCCTGAATTTTAAGACCAAATTCCTGCTTTTCCAAGTTTCTTCCCTGCGTTCCTGTTCCCGCCCCTGCTTCATCCGTTTGTCGCGGCCCTGTCCGGCCGCCTCTTGACAACCTCCCCCGGTTTCGGGTATGATAACAAAGAAAGATTCTGCGCCGGTTCCGGCGGGATAAAAAAGGAGGCTTCCTCATGCAGAAGGATGTGGTTATCATCGGCGCGGGCCCGGCGGGCATCTTTACCGCGCTGGAAATGCTGAAGCGAGGCAGCAGACAGAGCATTGTCATCGTGGAGAAGGGCCGGGCGGTGGAGGACCGCCGCTGCCCTAAAAGCAAAACCGGGAAATGCGTGAACTGCAAGCCCTACTGCCATATCACCACCGGCTTTTCCGGGGCCGGCGCGTTTTCCGACGGCAAGCTGTCCCTCAGTTACGAGGTAGGCGGCGACCTGCCCTCGCTGATTGGCGCGGACAGAGCCCAGGCAGCCATCGACTATACCGACCGCATCTACCTGGAATTCGGGGCGGATTCCCACGTGGAGGGTCTGGGCAGCACAGAGGAGGTCAAAGATATCCGCAAGCGGGCCATCCGGGCGGGTCTGAAGCTGGTGGACTGCCCCATCCGGCACCTGGGCACGGAGAAGGCTCAGGAGCTGTACTACGCCATCGAGCAGCACCTGCTGCGCAGCGGCGTGGAGATCCTGTTCGGCTATGAGTGCACGGACCTGATGCTGGAGAACGGCGTCTGCCGGGGCGTCCGGATTACCGGCGGCGGAATGGAGCGGGAGATCCAGGCCGGTCATACGGTCATTGCCACCGGCCGCCGGGGGGCGGACTGGCTGGAGAGCCTGTGCGCCGAGTATAATATCGCCCACCAGCCCGGCACGGTGGACATCGGCGTGCGGGTAGAGGTGCGCAACGAGGTGATGGAAACTGTCAACCGGGTGTTATATGAATCCAAGCTGGTGGGCTATCCCAGGCCCTTCAAGAACAAGGTCCGTACCTTCTGCCAGAATCCCGGCGGCTTTGTCAGCCAGGAAAACTACGACAACGACCTGGCGGTGGTCAACGGCCACAGCTACAAGGAGCTGAAAAGCGACAACACCAATCTGGCAATTCTGTGCAGCCACAATTTTTCCCACCCCTTCAATCAGCCCATCGCCTACGCCCAGAAAGTGGGAGAATTGACCAACATGCTGGGCGCGGGACACATCATGGTCCAGCGCTTTGGCGATATTCTCGACGGCAAGCGCACGTGGCAGAAGGAGCTTGCGTTTTCCAACGTGCGGCCTACCTTACCGGACGCAGTGGCCGGGGACATTACGGCGGCCATGCCGTACCGGGCCATGATTAACATCATTAATTTTATCCAGGCCATGGACGAGGTCGTTCCCGGTTTTGCCTCTACGGAGACGCTGCTGTACTCTCCGGAGCTGAAATTCTATTCCAACCGGGTCAAGATGGACGATACTTTCCGTACCAACGTGCAGGGGCTCCATTGCCTGGGCGACTCCAGCGGCTGGACCCGGGGGCTGATGATGGCCTCCGTCATGGGGGTCCTCATGGGCCGCAGTCTGGCGGAAGAGGAAGCCTGAGGACTTGTATTCATAATCGGGGGATGCCGGATGGACGGTTGTGACTACAGGTTCTGAGGGCCGCGCAGGATTTTTTCCCGAAAAAGCGAAAATTATAGTTGACAACCGGCCCGGATACCGTTATAATGAGCAGGCAGTCTGAAAGGACCGCGACGTCCCAGATGCGCGAGTGGTGGAATTGGCAGACTCGCTAGATTCAGGTTCTAGTGCTCATTACGGGCGTGCGGGTTCAAGTCCCGCCTCGCGCACCAGATCACATCCCCCTGCAGCCGCAACGGTTGCAGGGGGATGCCTGTATTTGCAGCGGTTTGCGGGCTGTACAGAGTCCCGAAAACAGTCTCTCAAAATCAACATGTGAGAATAAAACAACAAAATATGGCGCTGTGTTTTCACATGATTTGCACACGAAAAGCCGGGAGTGTCTGCCCCCGGCTTTCATAATCGTTCCAGCCTTCCCATGACGCTGTCATAAACCTTTGACCGGATCAGCAGAAGCGTATCCATCAGCTCGTTTATACAAATGTTGGAACGATATCGGCATAAAGGATCGGGCAATCGGGAATTTGCTTGACGGTTCGTACAGGAACTATAAAGTATCTTCGGGTTATCTGCTTTATGATCCTACACAGGATGCGGAACGTAAAATGTGCCAATACCTCCCTGTTTGTATGGGTGGTTGTCCTCACAGACGTCAGTTTTCGCCGGAAAACAGATGCCATAAGCTAAGATATACCATGGATAATGAAGTACAAATTCAGCGCGGAGCAACAGGTAGCAGAGCCGTTAACCGGCATAAGTCCGGCACGCTTCATGTTCCGGAAAATACACGCCTGCTTTTATTGAAGAACAGCACAAGGACCTGTATTCACAACCGCTGAATGCCGTCCGGACAGCCTGTTTCCCGCCATCCTGTGTCAATTTTTCCTGCCTGGCGGGAATAGTTCCGGGCCACCCGCTCTGCCACGAGCCCCAGCCAGCCCCACAGGGCCGTCAGAGCCCCCGTTACCGCGGCGATAGCCGCCCTGATTCTGTCCACGTGTTCCATACTCTGCCTCCTGTTTTTTTATAAGAAATCCCCGTCTTGCCAACTTGACAAAACAGGGACAGATCGGTATAATGATAACAGAAGGGCGCTGTTACAAGACGGTCAGCCCTCGCAATTCACACTAGTTTCCTAATGCTGACTGCTCGTGCCACCGGGCAGTCAGCACGCTTTTGTGGTAAGCAGAACCATCACCACCGCCGCAATCACAAGGATTCGCAGCAGTTGAACGATCTTTTTTCTCCACATCAGCCTCACCCCCTTTCCGGGGGAGTCGCTAACCGCCGTATGTAAACAGCGCCCTTCCTGCCTCACCCGGTCGGGTTCGGCCAGTCCATTATACTATCATGCGCCGTGTTTTGTCAAATTCTGTTTCTTTTCCGCCTGTAGCCGGGGCGGACTTTCATTTTTCACATATTTTTCATGCTTTGTTCTCCCCCACGATCTCCCGGAACTCCTCCTCCGTCAGCCTGCCTGCCGCCACAAGAGCCCCGGCCGGGACCTGTCCTACAGGCGGTTTTTTCTCCCCATCAGGGAAGAGCCGAAACTGGCAGCCGCCCCGGTCGTTGATGCAGACCGCGCCGGAGGTATCCCGGTCCGGATGTGGGCCGTTGGACCAGACGGCGGTGATGCGGTCGCGGCTGTCAACGGTGATGTAGTGGCGGTGGTAAAACGGCTCAAATGCCGTGGCAGTTTCCGGCATGGTGGTTTCACTGTAAAATTTCTGTATGACATCCCTCCCTTCTGCCACGCAACCGAAACGGCAAGGCGCATGGAAACCTGAAAAGGCGGTACAGCCCTTAGAGCCGGGGCTATACCGCCTGATCTGAAATTGCTTCCTTATCACCGCAAACCCCGGAGTTTACCACCTTTTCCCTATGGCGGCGCCCCGGTGCGCCGGATGTTCCAAAAAATTTCCCGGCGGGAAGACCCGCCGGGACGGCATAAGTTACACACGCTCCATGAAATCTCCCCCGATAATCAGGAGGGAAACCGTTATAAGGGGGTCCGGGTACAGTAATCTGCTGTGCGGGACGCTGTCTCATCCTGCACAGGGGCGCGGGACGGTTGCGCCCGCCCTTATGCTTCTGTATCCTGCAGGTCTGTTGTACCGCAGATTATTCCGGAATGCATGCGGTGATTTCCCCGCCGGACAGGATTTCATCCAGCTTGCGGCGCATATCCGACGGATCGAAGAAGGAGAGAAATACTGCCTCACCGTCCTCCGGAACGCGGGGCAGCAGCTCCCGGATCTCCTCTGTATCCTGCACAATCTGCCACCCGGTCACGCCGTGATTCTCCAGATAATGCTCCAGATCAGACGCGTACTGCCGGGGGAAAAAGAAAAAGGCCGGTTCCTCCCCGCGCTTCACGCCGGGGATTTGCGCCCTGTTTTCTTCAGCTGCGGGAGCCGCAAACGGATAGAACGGGGGCGGGTCTTTCAGCCACCGGTCATCCTGCAGGCAGGCCCGGTATCCACGGTCAGCCCTGCTGTTCTGCCAGTTGATAATGTCCGGGTCGCTGGAGAGCTGTTCCAGCTTCCGGGCCATATCGCTCTGATTATAGTACGAAACGAACGCCAGAACGTGTTTCTCCACACGCGGCGCTCCGGGAGACAGCCGTACCTCCGGAATTACATATCCATCCGGCAGGTGTGGCCGAACCTCCCGGAGCGACATAATTTGCCAGTCTGTGATCTGGCATTCCTGTAACGCATATTTAAAAGGCTCTCTCAGCTGCCGGGCGAAGAACAGAAATGTCGGCGCATTCTCGCGGCGAACGTCGGAAAAATTTATCATAGGTCACTTCCTCCCGATCAAATTCTATAAGATTTTGTCAGATATGTCAATAGCGCTCACCCGATAATTTCATCATATTTCCATTATCGCCAAACCAGCCGCACGGCAAACCGCCGCTTTGCTTCCAGGCAAAGCGGCGGCTCGTTATTCCGGCTCAAAAGCACTCGTCTTCCACCAGGTGCATCACGCTGACCTCGAAGGCGGTGCGCTCCTGGGCGCAGCCCTCCACCACCTTGGTATAGACCCGGCTCTGAACCCGGCCCTCCAGAGAAAGAACCTCGCCCACGGCCATATTGCCGGTAATCATGGCCACCTGGCCCCATGCGATGCAGGGAAGGTAGTCCGCCCGGCCGTACCGGCGGTTCACCGCCAGCATCATATCCGAGATGCACCGGCCCAGCGGCGTCCGGCGCAGCACCGGCGGCTTGCAGATCACGCCCCGCAGGGCGATGCGGTTCTGGTCCTCCGTCTCCTCCGTACTCTGGAGCAGCTGGGCAAAGACGGAGATTACCAGGCGGCTGCCCCGGCCGCTTTTATTGTTGAAGGAGCGCAGCTGTCCCTCCACTGCGAGACGGCGGCCGGTAAGGGGCTCCAGACGGCGGAGCTGGTCGGGGGTGGCGATGACCCACAGGGTGTCGGTCTGCCCGGACAGCCGCTGGACGGTCAGAGGGAAGCGGCAGAAGCGGCTGCCGTGATTTTCATGGGAAGTGACGGGCTCCCCCGCCGCCGTCCCGCGGAGCTGAACGAAATTCCTGGTTGTTTCCATATGTAGGTTTCTCCTCATTGGTTGTTGGACGTTGGTTTGTCCGTCCGTACAGCCTATGAGAGGAATCCTTTTTTTATGCCGCCGGCCCGGCGGCGGGCCGGGCAATCAACCGTGAGTGGATTTCTGTCAAAATCGCCTGCCTTGCATTCAAGTGGGAGTTGATGTATAATTCAAGCATCAATTGACAGGGAGGCGGCATATGGATAGTTGCCTGATCGGGGAGCAGATCGCCCGGTATAGAAAAGCTCTGAATATGACCCAGGAGGAGCTGGGGAAGGCCGTGGGGGTCTCCACCCAGGCCGTCAGCCGCTGGGAGAACGGCGGCGCGCCGGACATGGCCCTGCTGCCCGCTGTCGCGGACAGGCTGGGGGTGACCGTCGACGCCCTTTTCGGCCGGGAGGGCGGCGAAAAGATGGACATCCACGACGCCGTGGCCCGGTGGCTGGCGGGGATGCCCATAAAGGACCGGTTCGACCAGTTCTGCCGCCTGAGCTGGACAGTGGCAAAGAACATGGTGGCAGGCAGAAGCGTTTTTCCGGATATGGGTTATATGGAGAAATGCGAGCTGAAGGATGAGGAAAGTGGGGACTGTGTTTTGGCAACCTCCATGGTGTGGCTGGACGGCGGGATCATGCTGAACCTCCATTCAGATGAGATGTCCTTTGCCAGCGTCTGGCCCATGCCGGAGGCGGGTTACGAGGCGTTCTTTGCCCCCAGGGGCGATTACCGGCGGCTCTTTGCCGCGCTGGCCCGGCCCGGGTGCCTGGAGACCCTGGAGTACCTCCACAGCCGCACCTGTCGGATGTACGTGCCCGGAACCATCGCCAAGGCGGTGGAAACGCCGGTGGAGGAAATCGCGGCGATCCTGAACGAGCTGGCGGAGCTGAAAGTGCTGAAAAAAACGGATCTCCAGCTGGAGGATGGCATGACCCAGGCGTATGGGCTCTTCAACGGGGTGGAGCTGGTGCCGTTCCTTTATCTGGCGCGGTGCATGATGCAGTATGGACAATATCTGGTCAAGATCAATATGGAGGGCGGGAGCCAGCGGCCGCTGCTGGAAGGCGCCAGGTGGAAAGACGGTAAGGAGACAAAAGATGAAAAGAAATAAGAGGACTCCTGCGGCGCGGGAATACTTCCGTGCCTTTTACGAGAAAAACCATATCCGCTACGGAGCGGCCATGGTCCTGAGCGTCCTGAGTATCGGGGTAAATCTCTTCGTTACCTGGCTGCTGGGGGCGATGATCGACATCATCGCCGCCGGGAAAGCGGACCGGCTGCCGGAGATGCTGTGGGTCTGGATAGGATTGGCTGTCTTTACGGTGACGGTGGATACAGCCGGCTACTGGGTGAAATCAGGCTTTGTCCGCCGGGCGCTGGTGCAGTACAAGGCCCTGGCTTTCCGGCGGCTGTCGGAGAAGAGCATCAGCGCCTTCTCTCAGGAGAACACCGGGCGGTACTTATCCACCCTGACCAACGATGTGACCACCATCGAAAGCAACTATCTGGAAAAACCGTTTGAGATGGTGGCCTACATGTTGACAGGTGTGGGAGCCTTTATGATGATGATCTGGTACAGCCCGCTGCTGGCGGCGGCGGACGTTCTGCTGGGACTGCTGCCCATAGCGGCGGTGGCGGTGACAGGCGGCGCTCTGGCGAAGCGGGAGAAGGCTGTCAGCGACCAGAACGAGAGCTTCATGGCGCAGATCAAAGACCTGCTCAGCGGCTTTTCCGTTATCAAGAGCTTCAAGGCGGAGGAGGAGACCCGAAAACGCTTCAACGTCTCCAATCAGGCGCTGGAGGGCGTCAAGTACCGCCGCCGCTGGTGCGAGGCCCTCATTGGGGAGGCCTCCGGAATCTGCGGGCTGATGATGCAGATGGGCATCTTTTTCCTGGGCGCGTATCTCGCCATCCGGGGGGATATCACCGCCGGTACGGTCATCATTTTTATCAATCTGTCCGGTTATGTGCTGAATGCGATCAATATCCTGCCCAAGGGCCTGGCCAACCGCAGGGCCGCCGCCGGGCTGGTGGAGAAGCTGGCGGCGGTCACGGAGGAGAACGCGGGCCGCGCCGGGGACCCGGTCCCGCCGGTGCTGAAGGATGCCATTACCCTGGAAAACGTCACCTTCGGATACGAGCCGGACGAACCGGTACTGCGGGACCTGTCCATGCGTCTGGAGGCCGGGAAGAAGTACGCCCTGGTGGGCGGCTCCGGGTCGGGGAAGAGCACCCTGCTGAACCTTCTCATGGGGGCTTACGACGGGTATGAGGGCTCCGTCGCCATCGACGGAAAGGAACTGCGGGAGATCGACACCGACAGTCTCTACGACGTCATGAGCCTCATCGGGCAGAACGTGTTCCTGTTTGACGACACCCTCTATCAGAACATCACCATGTTCCGGGACTTCCCGGAGGACAGGCTGGAGGCGGCGGTCCACCGTTCGGGACTGGACGGGCTCATCGAGGCCAGGGGCGAGAACTACCGCTGCGGAGAAAACGGCAGCGGCCTCTCCGGCGGGGAGCGGCAGCGGGTGTCCATTGCCCGGTGCCTGATGCGGGAAACGCCGGTTTTGCTGCTGGATGAAGCGACGGCGGCGCTGGACAATCAGACGGCCTTCGCGGTGACGGACGCAATACTGCACCTGGACGGTCTGACCAGGGTGGTGGTGACCCACCGGCTGGAGGCGGCGCTGCTGGAGCAGTACGACGGGATCTTTGTTCTCCGGAACGGTCAGATCTGCGAGGCGGGACGGTTTGAGGAGCTGATGGCGCGGAAGGAATACTTTTATTCGCTGTACACGGTGGCGAATTGAGAAGCCGTATGCATAACCGGGAATACCGGATGGACGGGGATCTTTCCCGCCAGGCAGGGAAAATTGACGCAGGATGGCGGCAAACCGGAGCGGATGGCCTCCTCCAGGGCCAAATCAGGCATAACAACATGAAATTCCTCATATTTCCCTGAGAAGTTTTGATAAATTATTGATAGCTTTTTCGGAAAAATTATATTATAATAAAAGCGCAGGGGCTGAGCGCCGCCGTTTGGTACGCAAAGCCTGAAAAACGAGAAAGAGGTTAAAGGATATATGAAGAACATTGATCTGACCAGGTACGGCATCACCGGCACCACCGAAATCGTGTATAACCCCTCCTTCGAGGAGCTCTTCCAGGCGGAGATGGACCCCGCTCTGGAGGGTTATGAGAAGGGCCAGATGACCGAGCTGGGCGCGGTCAACGTCATGACCGGCATCTATACCGGCCGCTCCCCCAAGGACAAGTTCATCGTCATGGACGAGAACTCCAGGGACACCGTGTGGTGGACCTCCGACGAGTTTGCCAACGACAACAAGCCCGCCTCTCAGGAGGCCTGGAAGGCCTGCAGAGACCTGGCCATTGAGGAGCTGTCCAACAAGAAGCTGTACGTGATGGACGTCTTCTGCGGCACCAACGCCGACACCCGCATGGCCATCCGCTTCATCATGGAGGTGGCCTGGCAGGCCCACTTCGTCAAGAACATGTTCATCCAGCCCACCGAGGAGGAGCTCGCCTCCTTCGAGCCCGACTTCGTCTCCTACAACGCCTCCAGGGCGAAGCTGACCAACTACAAAGAGCTGGGCCTCAACTCCGAGACCGCCGCCATCTTCAACATCTCCTCCCGTGAGCAGGTCATCATCAACACCTGGTACGGCGGCGAGATGAAGAAGGGCATGTTCTCCATGATGAACTACTACCTGCCCCTCAGGGGCGTCGCCTCCATGCACTGCTCCGCCAACACTGACATGAACGGCGAGAACACCGCCATTTTCTTCGGCCTGTCCGGCACCGGCAAGACCACCCTGTCCACCGATCCCAAGCGTCTGCTCATCGGCGACGACGAGCACGGCTGGGACGACGAGGGCGTGTTCAACTTCG
>CAJULD010000010.1:0-26940 GCA_910587505.1 uncultured Oscillospiraceae bacterium
GGCGGTGTAGGTGCTGGTGAGAGCGCCCGCGCCCAGGGAGCCGTGGACCGCGCCGGCGGCGCCGGCCTCGGACTGCATCTCGACGACCTTCACCTGGGTGCCGAAGATGTTTTTCAGACCGTTGGCGGACCACTGGTCAACCAGGTCGGCCATGGGGCTGGACGGGGTGATCGGATAGATCGCCGCAACCTCGGAAAACGCATAGGAGACATGCGCCGCCGCGTTGTTGCCGTCCATGGACTTGAACTTTCTAGCCATAGTTTTTTGCTCCTCCTGAATATTTGATACTGCTATGGTGTGAATACACAGCAAGGTACTCATACAGCATTTAATATACCACGTTTTTTCCCCTCTGTAAATGTTATGTTCGCACCATTTCCGGAAATTTTTCTTTTTCTCCGGAAGTGTAGAAAATCCTTTCCGTTTTTTGGCAGTTTTTGCAAATTGGTGGGGGGAGAGCCCTGTGATATAATTATAAATAATTCCGTTTTCAGATCAGCCTCTGCCGGCAGTGCGGCCCCGCGGAGGGAAAAGGCATCCGGGGTCCGGGACCCTGGCCCCGGCGAATTGAAACGCAAGAGCTTGCCGTGCCGCCGCAGCGCGGAGGCAAAGAAAGGACTGCAGAATGATTGTAACCATCCGCTCCCTTGGCCTGCAGGGGATAAAAGGCTACGGGGTCTCTGTGGAGTGCGCCCTGTCGGGCGGACTCCCCGCCTTCGACGTGGTGGGACTCCCCGACGCCGCCGTCAGAGAATCCAGAGAACGGGTCCGCGCCGCCGTCAGGAGCTGCGGGGCCAGGTTCCCCGTCTCCCGGATCACCGTCAATCTGGCTCCCGCTGCCCTGCGGAAGGAGGGAACCGTCTATGATCTGCCCATCCTTCTGGGCATTCTGGCCGCCCAGGGGGACATCGATCCGCCCGGAGAGGAGGCCGCCTTTCTGGGGGAGCTGTCCCTGACGGGAGCGCTGCGTCCGGTTGACGGCGTGCTGCCCATGGCCATGGCCGCATGCCGCGGGGGCATCCGGGAGCTGTACGTCCCGGCGGAAAATGCCGCCGAAGCGTCGCTGGCCGAGGGACTGACGGTCTTTCCGGTGGAGAACGTGGAGGCCCTGCTGGGGCATCTCCGGGGACGGGAGCGGATGACGCCCGCGCCGCCCTGGACGCCGGAGACGGAGAGCGCGGCCGGGCCCGACTTCTCCGAGGTCATGGGGCAGGAGAACGTGAAGCGCGCCCTGGAGATTGCCGCCGCCGGAGGACACAATATTCTGCTCATCGGCTCGCCGGGGGCAGGCAAGTCCATGCTGGCCCGCCGCCTGCCCTCCATTTTGCCGGATATGACCCGGCAGGAGGCGCTGGAGGCCACGGAGGTCTGGTCTGTGGCCGGGATGACCGACCGGAAACACCCCCTGCTCCTGCGCCGCCCCTTCCGCAGCCCCCACCACACTGTCTCCGCCGTGGCCCTGACGGGAGGCGGCGCCTTCCCCCGGCCGGGGGAAATCTCGCTGGCCCACAACGGCGTGCTGTTTCTGGACGAGCTGCCGGAGTTCGGCAGGGACGCCATGGAGGTGCTCCGTCAGCCCATCGAGGACGGCGAGGTCACCATCACCCGCACCGCGGGCAGCGTCTGTCTGCCCAGCCGGTTTATGCTGGTGTGCGCCATGAATCCCTGCCGCTGCGGCTGGCGGGGCCACCCCTCGGGGCGGTGCTCCTGTACGGACGCCATGGTGGAGAAGTATGTATCGAAAATCTCCGGCCCCATGCTGGACCGGATGGATCTGCACGTGGAGGTGCCGGCGGTGGAGTTCGAGGCCATGCGGCGCAGAGAAAAGCCGGAGAGCTCCGCGGCGGTGAAGGCGCGGGTCAACGCGGCCCGGTCCCGGCAGGCGGAGCGGCTTGAGGGAACCGGCGTGGCCTGCAACGCCCATATGACCGCCGCCATGGTGGGGAAATACTGCCGCCTGGACGACGCCGGAGAGCGGATTCTGAAGGCCGCCTTCGACCGGATGGGCCTGACCGCCCGGAGTCACGACCGGATTTTGCGGGTGGCCCGGACCATCGCCGACCTGGAGGGCGCGGAGAGCATTTCCGCCGTCCATCTGGCGGAAGCCATCCAGTACCGGAATACGGAGATTCTGCGGAAACAGGGCCGAGTGATGTGAAACAGACGAGGGGACCGGCGGCGTAAGGTGGGTACTGATAAGGAAGCACCCAACCCACGACAGCCGCCCGTCTGTCCTGTCGCGGCGGGCCACCCTGTCCCGTCAACCGCACACAGCCACTTTAATTACAAAAAGTGCCCCCGCCATTCTCCTTTGAACGGCGGGGGCAAAAGACTTTTTTAATTGTAGGCCCGATAAAGGAAGGTCGCGATTTCGCCCCGGCTGCACACCTTATCGGGGGAGAAAGCGGTGTCGCTGGAGCCCCTGGTCACGCCCTTTTCAACCGCCCAATCCACCGCATGGCTATAGGGGGCATCGGTGGGCACATCGGTAAAACTGCTGGCCTGTGCGCTGGGCTTGTCAAAGGCCTGCCAGATATAGTTGACAGCGGCAGCGCGGGTACAGGGCTTATTGCTGTCAAAAGTATCATCAATCATACCCTTTTCCCGCGCCCAGTTAATGGCCTTCTCCACATCCTCGGCGGTGGCCTCACCCTCGCCCCGCGCCGCGCGGTACAGGAAGGTCAGAATTTGGGCCTGGGTGCAATCCTTGCCGGGGGAGAATTTGTCCTTCCCGGCGCCGTTGGTAATATCATTCCGCACCGCCCAGACCACGGGATCAGTGACCCAGTTCCCCACGGGCACATCGGTAAAGATAGAGGAAATCAGTTTAGGCTCGCCGGAGAGCTGAAACAGCCAGAAACTTTCGCCAACCGTTATCCGAAGCAGCGTATTTGTTTCAAACAGTTCGTACAGACGGTCAGAATTACAGGTAATGGTTCCATCCTGCGCGGCGTTGAAACCAAGCTGTGCCGCCGTTGGATTACCTGTAGCCTCTATATTACCATCTGCAGGGAGCTCATACCCCTTTGCGTCCTTCGGGATGGGCGCAAGATAAGCGCCTTTTTCAGGCTCCAGCAGGAACAACTGCTGGCGGCTGTCAGTCCACGCGGTAAACACGACTTCATCCTCTGACTTTGCGCCGGTAACGATGATGTCCACTCCTGTCGGAACGAGCATCGTGGAGGCGCCCTCAATGGTTTTATTATCCAGATAGGCGACCACCGCACCGTCCGTGCTCCTTACAAACCCAACCACTGAATAAGTTTCTGTTTTGCTTTCCATGAGGATGCCGGAGTTTTCCGGCCCCTGGAGGGTGATTTCCGGCGAAGTGTTCTCATCCGCCGCGAACGCCGGGACAGCCAGCCCCAGGCACAGGGCCAGTGCAAGGAAAAATGCCGAGATTCTTTTCATGTCCGTTTCTCTCCTTATAATATGTTGTCCAACAGGTGGCGGCGGGGGACGGCTCCCCCGCCTTTTGCCCCTGCTGGAAACATAAAAGCGGCGTCGAGTTTTGAAAAACCCAACACCGCCTTGAATAAATCAATGCGAACACAGCACACTACACCCATTCCCCCTTGAAAAACGGACAAAGAATGGATATAATGAGCTTGTGGTACAACGTTAAGTTGCTGTGTTGAGTGGTCGTGTCACTCGCGCAGGGCTGGGGTGGTGTTACCAGCACCTCCCAGCCTGCCGCATTTATGCTTCCACCCTGATTTTAGCCTATGCGCGGGGAAAATGCAAGCCCCATTTAGAAGTTTTAGGCGAAAACGCCCAGCCTTTGTGCCAACAGGTGAATACGGCAAAAAAGGAGCGTCAGCTTGCGGGCTGACGTTCTTAGTCTGTCAAAAAAGCCCTCCGCAGGAGTTTCGCGCCCGCAGGCGCGAAATAAAGTGAAATCGTTTTTCCCGCGGCGTGTACGTGGGAAAAACACTTTGCGCGAAGCGAGCGTCGAATTGTGCGCTTGTGGCGCACAACCGAGGCGCAGAGCGAAGCGAATCTCTTCTCAAAAAAGTGGCGTAGCCACTTTTTTGACACGCAGGGAGCGTCAGCTTGCGGGCTGACGCTCTGTCTCTTTATGTTTTATCCGCTGTTAGAAGCGTTTCCGGATGGCCGCAAATATCGGCCCCATTGTGGAGGCGCTAAAGACGTTCAACGGTTGACCTGCCGCCCCATCCCGCCGTCCGCAGGGCGAAGCCCGGCGGGCGGCGGGGGTTGCCTGGACAGTATTACCCAGGCAACCTCTGTACCGTGTACCATCCAGGAAAAGGAAACTGAAACATGGGAAAATCAAAACAGCCCGTAAAACATTGAACCTGAAATATCACTGTATGGCTGACGAAGCAGGCCGGCAAGAACAGACACCCCATAACTTCATCGGTATTCTTCCCGCTCCCCAGACAAAGGAAGAAGCGGCGCAGCCTCTCAACTGCGCCGCTTCTTCAAGATGAAAATACTTCCTTATGAGGCCCCCGCTTATGCCGCCGGTCCCCTCGCCAATCAAAGATAAGATTCTTTTAATGCTTTTTATTCAACAAAAAGCATGCGCGTCGTCCCCGTATCATCGCAGCGTCGCGCCCAGCTCCTTCTCCAGGGCGGCGAGGATCTCCCCGATCTCCCCGTCCGCCTCGGCGGCGGTAATGCTGCGCTCGTCGGAGCGGAGAGTCAGGCTGAAGGCCACGCTCTTGCTGCCCTCGGCCACGCCGCTGCCGCGATAGATGTCAAAGAGAGCAATGTCCCGCAGCAGCTTCCCGCCGGAGCGGCGGATACAGGCCTCCAGCGCGCCTGCGGTGATCTCCTCCCGGCATACCACCGCGATGTCACGGCTCACCGCCGGGAACCGGGGCAGAGGCGCGTACTCCGCGCCGGGTCCCTGGACCTCCAGCAGCGCGTCAAAGCTCAGCTCCGCGCAGTACAGCTCGCAGTCCACATCGTAATTTGCCGCCACGGAGGGATGGATCTGGCCCATGACGCCCAGCAGCTTTTCCCCCGCGTACACGCCGGCGCACCGGCCGGGGTGATAGGAGGGGTCCGCCTGACAGGCGGTGAAGCGCACGTCCGCCACCCGCAGGTCCCGCAGCAGGGCCTCTACCGCGCCCTTCAGGGTGAAGAAACTGAAGCCCTCGCCGTAGGCCCCCATGGTCAGCATCTTCGGCTCGTTGGCCAGTCCGTCGGGCCCGCCGGGAAGATAGATTCGGCCGATCTCATAGAGCCGGGCGCTCCTGTTGCGGTAGCTGTAGTTCCGGGAGAGAATCTCCAGCATGGAGGGCAGGGTGGTGGTGCGCATGATGGAGGTGTCCTCCCCCAGCGGGTTGAGAATCTTCAGACTGTCGCGCAGGGGCTCGTCAGGAGCCCAGCCGATTTTGTCATAACAGGAGGGGGAGATGAAGGAGTAGGTAATGATCTCGCTGTATCCGCAGGAGCGGCAGACGCTGCCCAGGCGGCGCTCCGCCAGCTGGAGGGGGGAATAGCCGCCCTGGGTGGTCTCGCCCCGCTGGAGAGTGACGGGGATGTTGTTGTAGCCGTGGAACCGGGCCACCTCCTCCGCCAGATCGGCCATGCGAAGCACGTCGGAGCGCCAGGAGGGAACGGTGACGGCATCGTCCTTCACGTCGAAATCCAGAGAACGGAGGATGTCCCGCATCTCTTCCGCCGGTACGTCCGTTCCCAGCAGGGCGTTGATCTTCTCCGGCTCCAGCCGGAGAACCGTGGGCTGGGGTACGTGGTTGAGAATGTCAATGACGCCGTCCACCACCTCGCCGGCGCCCAGCAGCTCCACCAGCTCGCAGGCCCGGTTCACGGCGGGCAGGGTGTTCAGAGGATCGAGACCCTTCTCAAATTTGGCGGAGGCTTCGGTGCGCATCCCCAGGGCCAGAGCTGCCCGGCGGATGCAGGTGCCGTCGAAGTTGGCGGACTCGAATACCACGTCCACGGTGTCGTCCACGATCTCGCTGTTCTCGCCGCCCATGATGCCCGCCAGGCCCACGGCACGGGTCTCGTCGGCGATGACCAGCATGTTCTCCGTCAGCTTCCGGACATTGCCGTCCAGGGTGGTCAGCTCCTCGCCCGCCCTGGCCCGGCGGACGATGATCTTCCCGCCCTTTACATAGCGGTAATCGAAGGCGTGCATGGGCTGGCCGTACTCCAGCATGACGTAGTTGGTGATGTCCACGATATTGTTGATGGGGCGCACGCCCATGCTCCGCAGCCGCTCCCGCATCCACTTGGGGGAGGGGGCGATTTTCACGTTGCGGACCATCCGGGCGGTGTACCGGGGACAGAGCTCCGGGTCCGGGGTCTCCACGTCCAGCAGCTCCGGCAGCATGCCGGGGCCGCCGCCCTTCACCACGGGCTCATGGAGGCGCAGAGGGGTATGGAAGGTGGCGGAAACCTCCCGGGCCAGCCCGATGACGGACAGGCAGTCGGGGCGGTTGGGGGTAATCTCAAACTCCACCACGTGATCGTCGGCATTGATGACAGGCCGGATGTCGTCGCCGGGCTGGCAGTCCTCATGGAGGACGAAGATGCCGTCGTTGATGCAGTGAGGAAACTCCCGCTGCTCCGCGTGGAGATCCGCCGGAGTGCAGAGGCTGCCGGAACTGGTGTTGAAGGCCACCAGGTCTCCCCCGTGGATATTCTGACAGGAGGTTTCGACAGTCACGGCGGCAGGCCCGTCCTGTCCGGCATGGGAAAGCGTGCAGCGCCACCGGTTGACTCCCGCGTTTTCGACACGCTCCGCCTTCGCGGCCACCACGGGCCCGAAAATTTTGTGTCCGGGCTGAATGTCCGCCGGGATGGAGGGCTTCTCCGGATCGATGGGGTGGTAGTCATTCAACAGGGCGGCGGCGGTAATGGCGGCATAGGGGAAATCCCGCTCGTCCAGACCCAGCTCGCTGAGGGAGCAGAGCATTCCGTCGGAGAGTACCCCCCGGAGCTTTCCCTTCTCGATCTTCTTCCCGCCGGGGAGGACGGATTTGTGCAGGGCCACGGGGACCAGATCCCCCTCGTGGATGTTCCAGGCCCCGGTGACGATCTGGACGGGCTCGTTTTTGGCCGCGTCCACCCGGCAGACCCACATGTGATCAGAGTCCGGGTGGCGCTCCATCTTCCGGATGCGGCCCACTACGACATTCCTGATCTCCGCGCCCAGGTCCCCGGTGGTCTCCACCTTGGAACCGGAAAGGGTCATTGCCTCGGCAAATTCTTTATCGCCGGCCTCAACGGTGACAAACCCGCTGAGCCATTTTCTGCTTAATTTCATATGGTTTTATACTCCTGCTCAATCAAAATTTCTTCATGAATGCGCTTTTGAAAGAATCTGTTTACAACCGCTGCACGCAGTCTGACGGGCTTTCATACGGCTATACCGCGCCGCTTTTCCGTGCAATCCGTCAGAGCGCCTCCTGGTGAAAACAGGTTTTCACTCCGGCTTCACATAGTAGGGACATTTCTTCCGAATGCACTGTTGATTGTCCGTGGAATAGTGGCACTCGACTTTTTCCGGCAGTTCCATATCTGTGCCAAGCTTTTCTTTGACAAAAGCGGCTGCGGTGCGGATGGCCGTAAAGGAATTCCTTTTACAGCACCGCGGGCCGCCTGACATTCCAATTTCCTGGAGAGCGCCAGCTGTGATCTGATTCGCCAATCCCCAGTTTTTTCCGGAAAGCGGCGTCGTCCCGGTTACGATGCTCCAAAACATACCCGCACTGACTGCCGCTCCGCAGCAGCCCCAGAATCCGCAGGCGCCGCCCGGATATTTTCCGCCCCGCGCCTCCATTTCCCGCAACGCCGCTTCCAGATCCACCTCGCCGCCCGCATTGTGATACGCAGTGATGAGAGCTGCACCCACCATGATGTGGTGCTCGTTGCCATGCATATATATGAACGGATCGTCCATCATCCCCTGCACCATTGCGATGGGATTTTTGGAATCGCTTTTGCGGCAGTATGCCAGAATCGTCTCTATGCCCTGCTTCGCATGGCAGCGGTCGCATATATAGTGCCCCTCGACACAGCCGGCGGCGCTGGGAAACCGCTTTCCGCAAACGGCGCAGGTCATCTCCCGTTCTGCATTATAATATTCCAGCGGCTTCCCGCATATCAGGCATCCGCTCCTGTTCCCCACACTGCACCCCCTAGAACTGCTCCAGAAACCGCACGTCGTTTTCGAAGATCAGGCGCAGGTCGTCGATCTTGAACCGCCGCAGGGCCAGCCGCTCCAGTCCGAAGCCGAAGGCCCAGCCGGAGTACACCTCCGGGTCGATGCCGCTCATCTCCAGCACCCTGGGGTGGACCATCCCGGCCCCCAGCAGCTCGATCCAGCCCTCGCCCTTGCAGGTGGGACAGCCCGCCCCGCCGCACTTGTAGCACTGCACGTCCATTTCGCAGCTGGGCTCGGTGAAAGGGAAGTGGTGAGGGCGGAACCGGGTCTGGGTGCCCTCGCCGAAGAGCTTCTCCGCCACGGCGTTCAGCGCGCCCTTCAGGTCCGCCATGGTCACGCCCCTGTCGATGACCAGACCTTCCACCTGGTGGAACATGGGGGAGTGGGTGGCGTCCACCTCGTCCTTCCGGTAGACCCGGCCGGGGGCCACGATGCGG
This sequence comes from uncultured Oscillospiraceae bacterium, assembly GCA_910587505.1. GTDB lineage: Bacteria > Bacillota > Clostridia > Oscillospirales > Oscillospiraceae > Pelethomonas. Next base: position 8,599 of record CAJULD010000010.1, read on the forward strand.
ATGGGCAGGGGCATGGTGTCCATGGCCCGGACCTGCATGGGAGAGGTCTGGCTGCGGAGCATCACCCGGCTGTCCGTGTCAAAATAGAAGGTGTCGGACCAGTCCCGGCTGGGGTGGCCCTCCTCGGCGTTGAGGCGGTCAAAGTTCAGCTCCGCCAGCTCTACCTCGGGGCCGTCCATGACGGTAAAGCCCATGCCGATGAAGATGTCCTTCAGCTCGTCCAGGGCGATGTTCATGGGGTGCTGGTGGCCGATGGAAACGCTCTCGCCGGGGACGGTCACATCCACCGCCTCGGCCTTCAGCCGCAGCTCCAGCGCGGCGGCCTCCAGCTTCCGGGAGCTCTCCTCCAGGGCCTTCTCCAGGGCGGCCCGGACGTCGTTGGCAAGCTGGCCCATGACGGGGCGCTCCTGGGGGGACAGCCTGCCCATCATTTTCAGAACGCCGGTGAGCTCGCCCTTCTTGCCCAGGTACTTCACCCGCAGCTCGTCCAGAGCGGCGGCGTCCTCCGCCGCCCGGAAGGCGGCGAGGGCTTCTTCCTTGATTTTTGCCAGTTGTTCTTTCATTTTGTTCCGTTTCCTTTCAGAGTAGTTGCCGCTTCTCGGCATCAGGCGCATAGGACGCAGGCCGTCAGCATGAGTATATCCAGCAGAATCAGCGCGTGGAGAACGATGTGGTACAGATCCGGTATCAGCCGGGTATCGCTCTGGGGAATCAGCCGCAGGGTGCCGGCAAAGCACTGGTTATAGCCCGCCGGCTTCCTCCGGGGGGAGGCGCCGAAGAGGGTGCAGTACCAGTGGCAGAAAAACTGGACGGTCAGCCACAGGAGCAGCACGGCCAGCAGGACCCGGCGGCCCGCCTGGGGGCGCAGCAGGTACAGCAGAGCACCCGCGGTGAACAGCGCCGGCATGAAGCCCTCGGCGCTCTTCACGCCCACGCCCTTCACCAGCAGATATTCCCCAGCCTGCAGGTGACGACGGCCTCCAAAAACCACAGCCACAGCGCGGCGGTCACAATTTTTACAGTCAGCTCCACTTCACCGTACCTTCCAAACATCTGCGGACGCGAAAAAAGCCCCTCATCCCCGCAACCTGGGGACGAAAGGCTTCGCCTTCCGCGGTACCACCCGCATTCGCGCCCGCACAGCAGGCGCGCACTTAACCTCCGGTAACGGCGGAGAAAACCGTCCCGCTCTCGCGGACCGCTCCCGGGCGAACCAGGCGGCATGGCGCCGGGGCGGCTTGCAGCCGGCGGCCGCCCCTCTCTGATGCTCCGTAAACCCGCTATTTTCCCGTTCCTCGCATTTGACTTCTTCTTTTATAGCATAAAGCTTCCCCGTTGGCAAGACCTTTGTGAAAAAATATAGCCGATGAGTCTGAGAAGCGGCAAAACGCAGCGCCCGCGTAGCGGGCGCTGGCAGCCGTGGGCCGGTTTTCCGGTTATTCGGCCACAGTCTCCATCCGCTCCACCACATCCGCCACCGCGCCGTCCACGCAGTGGCAGACCGTTTCCGCGCCGCAGGCGAGGACCTCCTCAATGGCGTTGGCGGGAGCGAACGCGTGATCGGCGGCGCGGAGCATGGGCAGGTCGTTGGCATGATCGCCGATGCAGATCAGAGTGCGGCTGCCGGTCAGCTCCTTCAGCCGGCGGGCCATGGCGCCCTTGTCCGCCCCCCTGGCGGTCAGCTCCATAAGGTGATCGCTGGAGAAGATCATTTCGTATTTCTTTTCCCAGCCCTGGGCTTCCATGAAGGCCCGCAGCCGGAGAAGCCGGGGCATGTCCGCCATGAACAGCGCCTTGGCCAGCGGAACGGGCAGGGTCCGGCGGTTCAGCGCCGTGATCTCCCGGAAGGGCATCCCGGTCAGCCGGGCGTGCTGAACGTTCCGCTCGGTGGGGTGGAGGGCGTGGATGCGATCGTTGGACAGGTACAGCTCCATGGACGTGCCCGGAAAGGCGGCCTCCACCGCCGCCAGATCCTCCGCCGCATCCTCCGGCAGCAGCACCCGCAGAACGTACCGCCCCGCCGCCAGATCGTAGATCCCGCCGCCGTTGTCCACAATCACCGGCGCGCTGACGGGCAGCGCCTCCACATGCTGCCGGAAGGCCCCCAACGCCCGGCCCGTGGCAAAGGAGAACCGTCCCCCCTCCCCGGTCCAGCGTTTCACCGCCGCCAGATTCCGGGGACTGGGCGGCGGAACCGCTCCCGTGCCGCCGGAAAGCGCGGTCTCCGTATACTGAAAGGTGTTGTCATAATCGCTGATCAGCAGCATCCCGTCAAACTTCCCCATGGCCGTCTCCCATCTCCCTGATATGTGTGCGCCGGAATACGTACAATCCCCATTATAATACAATTTTGTTAAATCGCCTTGAGGAAGATTTAACAAAGTTTGTCTTGCATTAACGAACAGAATTTGATATACTACACTATACTTTAACCTGTTGCTTTTGGTCTTATCTCCGGAAAATTCTTGTGGCCGCCCGCGGTGTTGTCAGGGGGTCCAGACCGGCCTGGGAGTTGGTTTGGACTCCGTCTTTTTTCGGGAATAAAGAGAAAGGAGTCTCGTCATGACTACCATTCTGCACGGCAACATTATCCATGCCCCATCCTTCGGGACGCTGGAGACCATTCCTGACGGATACCTGATTCTGGAGGACGGCGTCCTCCGGGCCCTGTCTCCCGTTCTGCCCGCGCAGTATGCCTCCTGCCCGGTGACGGACTACGGCGACGGACTCATCCTGCCCTCCTTTGCGGACCTTCACCTCCACGCTCCCCAGTACCCGATGCTGGGCATGGGGATGGACCTGCCCCTGATGGAGTGGCTGTCGGCCTACACCTTCCGCACCGAGGCCCGTTTCGCCGACCCGGAGTACGCCCGCCGCATCTGCCGCCAGCTGGCGCGGGACCTGATCACCTCCGGCACGACGCGGGTGGCCATGTTCTCCTCCTGCCACACCGCCGCTACCCTGATTCTGATGGAGGAGCTGGAAAAGGCCGGTGTGACCGGCTATGTGGGCAAGGTGAACATGGACCGCAGCAGCGGCCCCGTTCAGGAGGACACCGTCCGGTCTGTCGCGGAGACGCTCCGGTGGCTGGACGGCTGTCAGGACTTTCATCTGGTCAGCCCCATTATCACGCCCCGGTTTGTCCCCTCCTGCACCAACGAGCTGCTGGCAGGACTGGGCACGCTGGCACGGGAGCGGGGCCTGCCGGTCCAGTCCCATCTGTCCGAGAGCGCCGGGGAAGTGGAGCTGGTGGCGCAGCTCCACCCGGACTGCGCCCGGTACTGGGAGATTTACAACAAATACGGCCTGTGGAAGGAACGCACCCTGATGGCGCACTGCGTCCTCAGCGATCCCCGGGAGCAGGAGGCCATGGCGGAAGCCGGCGTGTGGGCGGTGCACTGCGCCGCCTCCAATGTGAACCTGTGCAGCGGGACGGCCGGCGTCCGGGCCCTTCTGAACCGGGGCGTCCATGTGGCGCTGGGCAGCGACATCGCCGGAGGCGACCAGCTGGCGATGAACAGGGTGATCGTGGACTCCATCCGCGCCTCCAAGCTCCGGCAGATGGAAACCGGGGAGCCCTTCCTCACAATGCCGGAGGCCTACTATCTGGGGTCCAGCGCGGGTCACATTTATTTTGGCGGCGGCGCGGGGTTCCAGACCGGCTGCAAGCTGCATGCCGTGGTGGTGAACGACGCCCGGCTGCCGGAACCGGCACGGGAGCTGAATCTGGCCGAGCGGTTCGAGCGGGCGGTCTATCTGATGGACAGGACGGATATCCGGGCCGTGTACAGCGAGGGCGTCAACCGGCTGTGACCTGCGGGAATCAGAAGCGGCGTCCGCCGGGGAAAGCTCCGGCGGGCGCCGCTTCTGATTTTGCATGGGGAATCATAATTTTCAAACCGTCTCATTGCACAGTCTGTGAAAAAGAGGTATGCTGGAGACAGGAGGTGATGAAATATGGCGAAGGAAAATCAGAAGGATTTCAACGCCATGCTGCGCGACAGCAGGGATATGCCGAAAATCCAGACCGTGACAGACCGGAAAACCATTGAGAAATATGGCGGCGACAGGATGTACTTTGCCCCGCCGGCGGACTATGACAGGGTGATGAAGAAGGTTCCCCGCGGGAAAGTGATTACCGTTGGAAAGATTCGGGAATATTTCGCCCGCCTGAGCGGCGCGGACTTTACCGAACCGATTACGGCCGGGATTTTTGTCTCCATTGCGGCATGGGCCAGCTTCCAGCGTTCCGGGGACGGGACGCCCTACTGGCGAACGCTGAAGGCCAATGGGGAACTGAACGAAAAATATCCCGGCGGGACAGCGGCGCAGCGGGAAAAACTGGAGGAAGAGGGGCACGTCATCCTTCAGCGGGGGCGAAAAAATATCCGGTATTATGTGAAGGATTATGAAGACGCGCTTTTCGATCCGGACTGAAGCGCGGGGAACGCCCCCGTGAAACTCTTAGAAGCCCAGAAAGGCTTCTGAGAAAAGAATATCAACCCGCAGGGGCGGGCCGCACCGGCCCGCCTCTCTTTCAGTATTCCCATCCCGCCGGGTCGGTCGGACCGATAGAGCCGCCGTCCGCCGTAATCAGCTGCCCCCAGTCGGACTTTATGCTGTAGGGCACCCCGGCGAAGACGAATTCCCGTCCGTACTCGTCCGTCACAACGATGGAAATGGTGAACACGTCTTCCTCCTCCGGCTTCACGGACACATCCGGGAACCGGTAAAAGTCGTACTCCTCCTCATTGTAATTTGCGAACTGGTCCGGTTTTTCGCACTTTTCCAGCCAGCCCAGCAGCTTCCGGTTCCGGAACAGGCCCACCCGCAGGCTCCGGGCCTCCGCCCGGTCCACCCGGCTGTTTACGGCGGAGGACGCGGAGGTGTCCGGGGCGGTTTTGCGGCTTTCCATATACTCTCCCGACCAGTCCAGCTCCCCCGCACCGTTCAGGTCCTTCCACATCATCGCAGAATGCCCGTTCATGGAGTCGAAGTCCACCTCCGGCATGGACTCCCCATACAGTCCGTACCAGGTTTCCAGCAGCTGGGTCTCCCGGATGTCCCCGATGAGGAAGGCCACGGAAATGCTGATGCTATCCGTCAGCCCGCAGGCGAGGGAAGCGGAGAAGGTCTGATTTTCTCCCGGCCGGCCGGGGACCTCCGCCGGGCCGGAGCCGTCATCCACCAGGAACACCGCCGTCATGCCCCCGGTGTAGGTCCGGGGAACGGCCCAGGCGGTGAAGCGGACCGTTCCCGCGGCCGGATCGGCGGAGGCCAGCTCCGTCCCATAGCCGGCGATCAGGTCGTTCTGGCTTTTCAGTACCTCTTCCACCCGGCCGGTGATGCCCTCGATCTGGAGGTCCATCGTCCGGGTGACGCCCTCCAGACGGTTTTTCAGATCCGTATACTGGAGCGTCATGTCCCAGCGCACGTCCTTTACCTCGTTGTGCAGCGCCAGACACAGGGCCAGTCCTACCGCAGCGCCGATAATCCAGGGCCGGCGCTGCCTCTTCTTCGCCGGCTGCCGGGCCGTCAGGTAGCGGTCCACGATCTCCTCCACCATCTTCAGCTGGGTTTCCGTCAGCTCGCCGTTTACCGCCGGAGCGGCTTTTTCCGCGCCCGCCGGATCAGATTCCTCCACCCCCAGCAGCCAGCCGATGGTCACGCCGAAAAGCCGGCTCATGGCGATCAGTTTATCTATTTCCGGCAGCGCGGAGCCGCTCTCCCACTTGTATACCGACTGCCGGGACACGCCCAGAGCCTCCCCAAGGGCCTCCTGACTGAGCCCCTGCTCCTTCCGCTTTTGCGCGATACGCTGTCCCACTGTCATAAGCGACCGCCTCCTTTCCCCTCCAGCATAACAAACCCGCCCCGGCCGCGCCACCAACCGAGGCGGAAATTTTGCTAACCGGCAGTTTACATTTCCCGAAGTCCGGCCGGATCAGCCGTTTTTCAGAATCTCCCGGCGGATATAAGCGATGGTCCTCTCCTCCCCTTCGTCCCGGAGCATGAGGAGCATTTTCTCCAGCAGCGCCTGAGTGTTGGGGTGGATGATGTAGTGGTCCAGACTTTTGGCGTAGTATTCCCAGGGAGAGGCGTCGGTATATTTTTCCTTCTGATAGATCTGGCAGGCGGCTACCCGGTCACAGAACATTTCCACCACGCAGTTGACCGGCATCTCCATGCCGCCCATTTTAAAATTCAATCCGGGGGCGTAGTCGATCCAATACTCCAGGTGGTGCCGGTTCCGCCCCTTGTGATGGAGCCAGGCGGCGGAGTACCCCTTTTCCAGACGCTCCATCTCGTTGGGACTGCGGTTGCCCTGGTAATATTTTACGCCGGGCAGAAATTCAATGGGCGTGTACTTGCTTAGATCATGGAGCAGCCCCTGTCTGTAAAGTCCCACACGGAAGCAGTATTTCATCACCCGGAGTTTATGGGTGGTGATGGTTTTGAAATGGCCCCAAAGGCTGGACATGGCCGCTCCTTTCCACCCTGCCGCCCAAAGGGCGGCAGGGCAGCTTTTTTGATACCTGCCGGGCTTCCGGTCCCGGACCTCCTTTTGGGAAAAGTGGCGCCTGGAGGCCCGCGGGGCCGCATCAGTCAATCCGGGATCTCCAGAATATACCGCTCATACGCGTTGATAATCGTGGTCTCCCCCCGGCTGAGGGTCCGGGGCCGCTGGGCCCCGTAATTCAGGTGCACGTGCCCGTGGACCAGATATTTGGGCCGGTACTTGTCCAGAAACGGAACAAAGCAGGCGAACCCCCGGTGGGCGTAGTCTTCCCCGTCGCCGTACCCCTGGGCGGGGGAGTGGGTGACGACGATGTCCACCCCGCCCGCCCGCCAGAGCTGGAAGCCCAGCTTCCTGATCCGGCGGGCCATCTGCCGCTCGGTGTACTGGTGCTGCCCGCCGCTGTACACCGGGCAGCCGCCCAGACCAAGAATCCGCACGCCGTTCACCGTTATCAGCCGGTCCTCGATGCAGTCGCAGCCCTCCGGCGGACGCAGGTCATAGGTCTGGTCATGGTTGCCGTGGACATACAGCACCCGCGCCCGGCCCATGGTCACCAGAAAACTGAGATACTGGGACTTGAGATCTCCGCAGGAAATAATCAGATCAATATCCGACAGCCGCCCAGGCTGGTAATAGTCCCAGTAGTAGGGGCTCTCTCTGTCGGATACAAGCAGGATCTTCACAGCACCGGTCCCTCCTTCTCCGGCGGGATCTGCTCCCGGTACACCCCCTGAAGGCGCACCAGAGGCCGGGCCACCGGCAGCAGCTGGTCATAGGCGGGAATCGCGCCGTCCACGCTGTCGCACAGCCAGTCCATGTGCAATATCTCCTCCGGGGAAAACCACTTCTCTCCGTTGTTGCGCAGCTGGTTGTCCTGAGACCGGATGGGACGCCGGAAGGGGTCAATGGACCCGTCGATAATCCCCCGGCGCAAAATCTGTACCAGCTGAGCCACTCCGTCCGGCAGGTCCCCGCTGAGCCACACGTCCACCGTCCGGCTGCTCATGCCCCACCAGTAGTTCACCGCCTGCTCCCCTTCCCGTGAGCTGAGGCCGTCCCAGCTGCCGCTGAAAATGCTGCGCACCAGCTTCACATAGAAGTTGCCCCAGTGCCAGTAGGGGGAGGCCAGGGACTGCATTGTTCCGTCGGGCTGCAGCCGGCACAGTCCCCAGGTCTCCCTGGCCCGGTCCGGCGCGGGGATGTCCCGGTTGGAGATCACATCCGCCCCGGCTGCGGCCAGGGCGCTCATGGCGTTCTCCTCCACGCAGAACCAGCGCAGTTTGATCCGGGAGCGCGGATTGGTCAGCCGCGCCCCCAGGGCAAAGGCGTTGATGCTGGCGGGAACGCCAAAAATCGGATTGGAGGCCACGTATCCGATCTCGCCGTCCCGGCTCATGGCGCCGGCGATGGCCCCGGTAATGAACTTGCCCTCATAGATCCGGCTGTAGTAGGTGCGGACGCCGGCGTAGGGCATGGAGGCGGAGCAGTTGAGCACCCGGATGCCGGGGTGCCGGGCCGCCAGCTTCCGGCAGGCGTCGATCAAAGGCGGCGTGGTGGCGAAGACCACCTGCGCGCCGTCGCCGGCGGCCTGTTCCATGACCTCCTCCGCCGTCTTGCCGGGACGGGCGTTATTGTACACCTGAACGCTCACCTTTTCACCCATCACGGCCTCCAGATATTGCCGCCCCAGATCATGGGCGCGGGTCCAGTCGCTGCTTTCCGGGCTGTACTCGTTGACGAAGGCGATGTTCAGATGGTCCGGGAACACCGCGTGGAGCAGCCGGCCGAAAATATTGGGCGTTGGCGTTTCCTCGCTTTTCTGCTCCTCGGTCTCCGTGCTGACGGAAATGGGCGTCGGGGCGGAGAGCAGCTTGACATCCGGCCATACCGCCGCCACCGACCTGCTCAACTCCGCGGCGCTGAAGGACCACAGCTGCTCAAACTGATATACCCGCAGCCACACCAGCAAAGCGTCCGCCGCAGTAACCTCCAGCTCAAATCCCTGCTTCCGGCAGGCGTCCTGGAAGTAGGTCAGTCCGGCCACGAAATGCTGCCGCTCGTCCGCCGTCCAGACGTGGTCCGGCTCGAAGCCCAGGGCCGCCTGCAGTTTGGCAAACCGTCCGGGGCGGCTGAAATACACCCGGTACAGTCCCGTCAGGCGGTAGGAGTCCATGAAGTCATAATAGGCCTGCACCGCGGGGTCGCCGGACCACACGGGGATTACCCGGATCACATAGCCGGGAATGGTGGGCGCGCCGTAGCTTTTGAGCACGCTGACCCGCTTGTTGCCCTCCTGCACATAGAACCGGCCCAGATACTCGAAGCACCGGATGGGGTCCCGGATGCCCTCGTCTCCCAGATGGGCCGCGCACAGGTCCATCCATTTATATGCAAACTCCGAATCCGCAGCCAGCAGGGGCATGAAATTGGACGCAAAAGCGCTGCGCCGCCCGGCGGTCTTGGTCCCGATGATCTGCTCCGTGGGAATCTCCAGAATCCCCATTTCCACCCGGCCGGCCACCATGTTTTCATCCAGGATCTCGTCGAGCACCTGGGGGTAGGGGTAGTTTCCCCGAAGTACCTGCTCCTTATAATTCTTCTGTCCCAGCTTCAGCGCCTTACTGTACTGGTCGGACGCTTCCTGTCTGATACCCATTTCATTTCCTCCTTATCCGCCTGCGGCTGCCGCCGGAAGCCGTACAATTGGTGCAGTTTCTCAGTATTCCCGCAGCACCAGCTCAGTGGAGCCCTGATTGAGTCCCGTTTCCAGTCGCTTCACCCCGGGGTGACGGCCATATACCCGGCGGATCATGTCCCGCAGCCGGGTACCGCCGTGGTAGCCGTGGATCACCTCCAGCCGGTACACGGACCCGCCCGCCCGGCGCAGGGCCGCGTCCACCGCCGCCTGGGCCTGAACGCAGTTCATCCCGTGGAGGTCCACCCGGATCGTTCCGCTCTGCATCGCCGGTCCTCCTTTCCTTCCCGCCAGGTCTGTTTTTTCTATTCTACCAGCTGCGGCCCCCGCCGTCAACCGGCTGAGGACCGATACTTTTTTCTGAAAGGAAAAGGAGCGGAAAGAACTCTGCGAACGCCCTCTGAACCGCCGCAATTCCGGAATTTTCGCACGGTGACGGTATCCTGTGATAATCGGGAAACAGGATGGCGGGAAGGACCTCCGGATACGCGGCATCCGGAGGTCCTTCCTGTCGTTTTCTGCGGCGGCCCTCAATATGCCAGCCGCTGGGCCAGCCAGCCCTTCAGCTCGCCGATGGGGAGACGGACCTGCTTCATGCTGTCCCGCTCCCGGACGGTGACGCAGTTGTCCGCCGGCGTCTTATCGTCGCCCACGGTCTCAAAGTCCACGGTGATGCAGAACGGGGTGCCCACCTCGTCCTGACGGCGGTAGCGCTTGCCGATGCTCCCGGCGTCGTCGTAATCGATCATCCAGTCCTTACTGAGCTCCGCCTGAATCTCCTGGGCCCTGCCCGCCAGCTTTTTGCTCAGGGGCAGCACGGCGGCCTTGAAGGGGGCCAGCGCCGGATGGAGCCGCAGCACCGTGCGCACGTCGTTCTTTTCCGCGTCCACCACTTCCTCGTCGTAGGCGTTGCAGAGGAAGGCCAGCAGCATCCGCTCCACGCCCAGGGACGGCTCGATGACGAAGGGAATATAGTGCTCGCCCGCCTCCTGATCGAAGTAGGTCAGGTCCTTGCCGGAGGTGTTCTGGTGGGCGGTGAGGTCAAAGCTGGTACGGCTGGCCACGCCCCACAGCTCGCCCCAGTCCGTGAAGGGGAAGGCAAATTCAAAGTCGGTGGTGGCGTTGGAGTAGTGACTGAGCTCCTCGGGATCGTGGTCCCGCAGGCGCAGGTTCTCGTCCCTGATTCCCAGATCCAGCAGCCACTGGTGGCAGAAGTTTTTCCAGTAGGCGAACCACTCCAGCTCCGTGCCGGGCCTGCAGAAGAACTCCAGCTCCATCTGCTCGAACTCCCGTGTGCGGAAGATGAAGTTGCCCGGGGTGATCTCGTTGCGGAAGCTCTTGCCGATCTGGCACACGCCGAAGGGCAGCTTACGGCGGGTGGACCGCTGGACGTTGAGGAAGTTGGTGAAAATGCCCTGGGCAGTTTCCGGACGGAGGTAGACGGTATTCCTGGCCTCCTCCGTGACGCCCTGGAAGGTCTTGAACATGAGGTTGAACTTCCGGATGTCGGTGAAGTTATGCCTGCCGCAGGAAGGGCAGGGGATTTCATGCCCGTCGATGAAGGCCTTCATCTCGTCCTGGGAGAAGGCGTCCACCGGCTTGGGCAGGGCGAAGCCGCTCTCCGCGGCCCAGTCCTCGATGATCTTGTCGGCCCGGAAGCGCTCCTTGCACTCTTTGCAGTCCATGAGGGGGTCGGAGAAGCCGCCCACGTGACCGGAAGCCACCCAGACCTGGGGATTCATGAGGATGGCGGCGTCCAGACCCACGTTGTAGGGGTTCTCCTGGACGAATTTCTTCCACCAGGCCTTCTTCACGTTGTTTTTCAGCTCCACGCCCAGAGGGCCGTAGTCCCATGTGTTGGCCAGACCGCCGTAGATCTCGCTGCCGGCGAAGATGAAGCCCCGGCCCTTGCACAGGGCCACAATTTTTTCCATGGTCTTTTCAGTGTTTTTCATGATATTGCACTCCTTTATGATAAAATTTTTGTTTGCAGCAAAAATCGCCCTGAGCCGAAAAGGCTCAGGGCGAACAAATCTGTCCGTGGTTCCACCTGAATTCGGGCCGCGCCCGCACTCGCTCCCCGTAACGTGGGGCCTCCGGCAGAACATTTCCTTCCTGCCGCTCCGAGGCGCCTTTGCCGCCGGCCTCATGGGGACTTGCACCGTCCGTCCCCTCTCTGCCTTTCCGCCCGCGGGTACTGTTCCTCTTCATCGCTTTTTCTGTCAGATAATTACTTTACCATCTTTCCCCGATTCTGTCAAGAAAAAGCTGGCCATTTTTACGCCCTGGCAAGTTTTAGTATGTAATTGGACAGTCGGGCCGACGGGTCCGGCTGTTAAATTCAGGGAAAAAGCAGGGGCGGGACCCCGGAAAGGAGGGCCCTGTATGGGCGAAGAGTTTCTGGTACAGACCAGTTATCCCGGCTATGTGTTCGTAGGCTGGGCAGCAGGCCGGTTTAAGAACGACAGAGGCGAACTGACGCCATATGCAAACATGTTTGTTCTTTCACCGGTCAGCAGCTTTGTATCTGAGGATTACGAGGCTTTCGGTCTGAAGGCTGAAAAAAAGAAATGCCTGTCTCCGGATGTCTGGAAGGATCTGGAGATCGGCAGCCGGGTCCGGCTGTTTTTCGATGACAGACAGCGCGTAGTCATGGCGGCACTGGACGAGTAATTAAGACGCAAAAACTCCCGGAGGGTCGCTCCCTCCGGGAGCCCCCCGGCGCTAACAGGGGGGCACAACCTACAGATTACCATATGGGGGGCTAACGATGGACAATAATCTGCAAGAAAACGTAGTGATTTATGACTGGCTGTCTTTTACATCCAAGGTGCATACACCGGATGAACTGATAGCGGCACTGGGCCTGTCGGAATGTCCGTGGTCGGAGATTCCCGGCGCTCACGGGTATATGGACCGAAAATACTTCGGCCATATCTCGATTCACTACAACGGACGCGAAGACATGGGCGTCTGGTGTGAAATGTCCGGTCAGGGATGCCGGATGTTTGAAGACCTGTCCATACTGCCCCACAAGTGGGAAACTCTGTTTTCATTTATCTTTGATAATCATCTGCATATGACCCGGCTGGACGTTGCTTTTGACGATCATACCGGGATTTTAGATATAGAACGGGTTGCACAGGACACGCAGGAGCAGCATTTTGTCAGCAGGATGAAATGCTGGGAAGTGGTGCACGGCAGCGCCGGTACCAGCTGCCAGATCGGCAGCCCTAAAAGCAAGGTCCTTGTCCGTATCTATGACAAAGCGGCGGAACGTGGCTTCGATGACGGCCGCCATTGGGTGCGCGTGGAGCTTCAGCTTCGGGATAAGCGAGCGGAAGAATTCGTGAAGCTGCCGATGCTGATCGGAGAGGCCTTTGCCGGAGTGCTGTTGAATTACCTTCGCTTTGTGGAGCCGGAGGATGGCGACAGTAATAAATCCCGCTGGAAGATGACGGACTACTGGGCCGATCTGATCGGCGGTGCAGGCCGGATCAGGATATTTACTGTTCCCGGCGGCGAGTATAACGTGGAGAAATGCCGCCATTTCGTCTTCGATATGGCAGGGAACGCCATAGAGGCTATGCTCCAGATGAGCGACAGCGTGGATGATTTCCTCATACAGTTATATTCCCGGCGATGTAAGCCCAACCCCAAGTATGATCTGGTAGTAAAGGAGTACCACGCCCGGCAGGAAGCCTTTGCCGAAAAGGTCCGGCAGTATTTCACTGTCGAGGATGAGCCGGACGAATCGTAACACACGGCTGCGCTGATCGCCAGCTCCTGAAGGTTTTCATTGTGTTACAATCAGTCTTTCTTCTCCCTGTGCTCCGCTTTATCCATTGCCTGCCGGACCGCCTGCATTTGTTCTGGTTTCGGCCGTAGGAAAAAGACCGCTAACCAGCGGCCTTTTTCCTAAAGTTTCCCCGTTTTTAACCATTTTTCATGAGAGTTCATTTTCTTCTTGCCTTTCCGACTGAAGAGAAAAGTAATTGTAGTGATTAAACCGATGATGGCCAGGATGCACAAAATACCAAAGATTGCATATGCCAAAAGCCCACCCCAAGTGTCGTTATAAAAAAGTCCAATGCCGCCTCGGTATGTAGCTCTTTCGAGCCAGGACCAGCCGCCTTCTCCGATAATAAATTTCATTTCTCTGTTTTTTCCTTTCTTTTTTCTGTTTTATCCATAGCATGGCGTATTGCCTGCTCCTGGAGTTCCTGTCGGAGCTTCTGATTTTCTTCTTTCAATTTCTCATTTTCTTCTCTTTCTTTCGCTTTTTTCTTGGAAATTGTAAAGTAAAGTCCTAATGCGGTTATCCCGATGCCTATAGGCCATGCACCAATGCAAGCAAAAATTATTGCAAGTGGTATCCAGATGTACATTGTGTTTCATCCTTTCTTGTTAGGTGTGTATTATGAAAATATTTAAGCGCGTTTTGTTGTATTTTTGCTTGTTTGCAATAGTTTTAAGTTCTTTTCCTCACAATTCGGCTTTTGCTCTAAATTGGGAAGCTGCTGATCTTTATGGGCAGGAGACAATTTCTAAATGGTTGAATGGTCTCCATGATTCTGTGACTTTTGGCGGATGGAATATTGTAGATTATTCTAAGGCTTTGTTTTCTTCTTCCAAGCCGCAGAAATACTACACCACGCCTACCAGCAGCGTCGAGGACAGGTACGGCAACGTCACCAATTACTACCGCGGCGGCGACACCACCAACACTCAGATCATTGACAGCTACAACAAAACCTTCAATACCATTCATAACACTACCAATAATACCACAACCAACAATTATAAAGCAAACGTCCGGCTGGAAAATTTTCTGAACAATTACACCACCAATAATAATAACTATACCTACAGCGCGGATTTCAAGTCCTGGTACTATGATAATACCACAAATAATTACAATTACAACCAGTTCACCAAAAACGACTACACCCAGAATAACCTCTACTACAATCAGGACAACAGCCGCTATTATATCTCTATCGACAACAGCACGGATGAATACTATCTGGTAGACGTGCAGTATTCCCCCACCTTCGTCACAGTCAATTATACCTACAATACCACCAACGTCAAGTATGACAGGGAAGTTGGAGACGTGACCAACGTCTACTACTACGAGCTGAAGGATGGCCGCAACAGCTCCACCCTGACTGCCGCTGAGGTGGCCGGAATGGACTTCGGTTATGATGTCGCCAACTATGAGCTGGTGACGGACGATCCCAACACTCTGAGCCTCCAGCACTTCGACGGCGATTACTCCGACAGCTCCAGCTATGGCCGCTCCTTCTACTCTCAGAACCGTTCCACGAACTATGTAGACAGCGGGGCCTTCGGCAAGGCCGTGTCACTGCCCAATGGATCAGCTGCGGGCGTGACTATCCCGAATCTGTCCGGCTATGACAGCCTGTCCTTTGATTTCCGGGTCTATTACAGCGACATTTCCAGGCTGGGGGTCTATCTCGGAGATACAAATATTTTCCAGGAGGCAGTACCTGGTATCCGTGTTTGGAAGGGGCGAGATGTTTTCAGAGATGATGGGACTGCATATCCACAATCAAGTTCATCATATTTAAATTTTTTGTCTGACAGAGTTACATTAGCTGCATCAGAATATTATGATATTTCATATTTAGCACCTTTTCGTCATGATTATTATATTAATGCATCTATGCCTTCACCGTCTTCTGTTTATAAGTCTCAGATGGTGAAACCGGTTTCTTATTTATCATCCGGATTTGAGGGAGAAAATACGTATTCCAAGAAATTTGGTTGGATGGCATATGGCAGTACGGTTCCCACCATGCAAGTAAGCAATCTGTTTTGGCAATATACTCCTTCCCGGTGTTGTTTTATTAATCCTGCCAATGGCATTATTCCGGTTGATCGCTGGCAAACTCAAGGTTACTTGCGGCATTATCAGGATTATGAATACCGCTGGTCCCCCTCTCAGTACGTCCTTGCCGACTTTTCTTACGACAGCTACAAAAATCAGTGGGTCTCCATGCGGATCACCGTTGCCAACGGTCAGCTTTACTACTTTGTCAACGGTGATCTGGTGGGCTCCGGTCCCTTCACCAGACCCGCAGCGGATAAATTTTACATAAAGTCCACCGGTACCATCTATCTGGATGAGCTCCGGGTTACCACCGGCAGCCTGTCCTCCACCGGCAGCTATAACCCCTCCAACGCACCCTATGATACGAATAAGGTCCTTGCCCTGCCGGACAAGCCCGTTGCAAATACGATTTATGTCCAGCACACCACGCCCGTTGCAGATCACCGGATCGGCGGCGTTCGCCCCTCTAATCCGGTGACCGGTTTCCTTTACATCCCTCTTCATGAGGATTATACCGGCGGTCAGCCTCAGCTCTATGACGGCGGCAACTGGGTCAACGTGACCGCCATGGTCTATGACGGCAAAGCCCTGAAGGATGCGAAAGGCTTTCCGTTCTCCCCGGTCGGTTCTTCTCCGGATATCGACGTGGACGCAAAACCGGAACGCCCGCCCAAACCGGACAAGCCCGTTGATCCGGAGACATGTACCCATGAATGGGAGAAAACCGGCGGCACAGACCCTACCTGTATCGCCCCCGGTACGATTGAAAGCACCTGCTCAAAATGCGGGAAGACCAAAACGGAATCCGCCGCGAAGCTTACCCACGTCTGGGAGCTCAAACAGACGGTTCAGACCACTTATGATGAAACAGGCAATATCCTGACTCAGGGATTTACCATTTACCGCTGCTCTCTCTGCGGAGAGGAGTACAAGGATACCAGCGGTACCGGCCCGCCCCCGTCCAATACTCCTGGCGATCCCTCTGATCCGGAGGATCCTGAGGAAAGCATCCTGGACAGGATCGCCGATTTTTTGGGCTCTGTTCTCAGCGGTATTCTGGACCTGTTGGGTTCCATACTCAGCGGTATCCTGGACGGCATTATCAGCCTGTGTACTAAAACGCTGGAATCCCTCAGGAATCTGGTCGATCTCTTCGGCTCCTTCGGCGACGCGCTGGGCGTGCTCTGGACGTGGCTTCCACCGGAAATCATGCTGGTTCTGGTCACAGGTGTGACCGTGTTTGTCTTTATATCCCTGCTCAAGCTGTTTATGAAGTAAGGGAGGCTTCTTATGTTTGATACTACCGCCAGTCTGGGCAAGGCCCTGATAGACGGCCTCTGGGCCCTTTTTGGCATCTATGTCCCCGGCTTCAGCTTTACCTTCGGCCAGATGTGGCTGGGCGTGCTCCTGGCCTCCGTCTCCATTCTGGTTGTTCGTATGATCTTCGGTTTTGGCGGCTCCGGCGGTGTTTCGTCTCGGACCGGCTCCACCAATTATCCAAAAATCTCCAGAGAACGGAGGGATGATGAATTTTGAAAAAGCTTCTTTCTCTTTTCCTGTGTTTCTGCTTTGCCACCTCCCTGACGGCGGCCGCTCAGGCATCGGATGACGGATACCGGATGCTGGAGGAGTATATTGCCCTCTACGGGATTCAGCCGCAGAGGGAAAATTACGCATCAGATCTGGAGTATGACACCGCCTGCCGTGTCTGGCTGTCCGGTCTGGAGTATTACGTCCGCAGTCAGGAAGCCGAACAGTATCAGGCTCCGGTGGAACAGGGATCTGTTCCGGAAACAGCGTTAACGGAAAGTGCAGGTACAAATGATGAGGATGATTCGTCTTTATCCCATGCTTCCGGCTCTGACGGTCAGTATCCTGATCGCGTTCGGGTCGATCTGGCTGGCAATATTTACTCCCTGGATGGCGAGCTGCTTTCGCCGGGCACTACGCCGGCATCTGGTCCGGAGGAAAATGATCCGGTTTCATCTGCGGAGATGGCTGATCCGGCTGGCGTTTCGCCTGTATCGGATGCTGACACGCCTGCCGTGATTGCCGGTCTGGTCTCCGATATCGCGGAGGATCTTCCCGTCTGGTATGTGGAAGATCTCCGCACGGAAAAGCCAACCGCCGTCCTGGACGGTATGAAAGCCATGATAACTTCCATCTTCGGGGAATATACCCCGATTACCACCACTTCGGTTGTCACTCAGACCGCAGGCAATGACACCCGTCAGTATCTTGTGGAAACTGTGGCCGCCGGCGCGGCCGGTGTGGATTATGAATGGCTGTCCAGTGTGTTCCTTTTCGGTCTCCTCCTGTTCTGCCTCATGAAGCTGCTGGGAGGTATTCTGAAATGATAGACGCGATGATTGCCTATTCCACCGGTATGCTGGACGCTATTGCGGTATTTCTGAGCTCTGAACCCATTATCTACCTGTTCGGTCTTGTCTGCCTCGCCCTTGTGGTGAAGGTGGTTAAAGATATTATCAAATAGGAAAGGAGAATGAAGATGGAAGGTGCTTCTACTGGCGCTGCCATGACGATGGCCAGCCTTTTGTCCACCATTGGCGAGGTCTTCACCGCCGCCGTTGGCTGGGTCGGGACCGTTGCCGAAGTGATCGCCGGTAACCCGCTGCTTCTGGTGGGTGTCGTATTGGGTTTCATTGGTGTCGGGATCACTTTGTTTGGCCGGCTGCTGCATGTCTGACCCTGAAGGGGGCGGGAGGCGCGCGAACACAGTGCGCGCCCCGCCCCCGCACTTTTCTTTTTGGGAGGTGTTGAAAATGCGACTTCAAAAAAGGTGGGACTTTAAATTTTTGTTTGCCGCATGCCTGTGTGCGTTTCTTTTCGCGCTGACGGTGCAGGCTGGTGCGGTGTCTGTTGGAGATCAATATTATATTTATTGTCACTATTGCTTCGAGAATCCGGTTTGTTCCGTCTCTTCGGTTACTCAACCCGGCTGCACTGCTTCTGGTGTGGCCTGGGCGTACTGTTCTAATTGTTCGCATGGGATTTCTTTTAATTTTGGGGAGCCTTTGGGTCACACCTGGGCGGAAACCAGCCGTATCCCCGCTACTTGTACGAAGTCCGGTTCTGTCGGCTATACCTGCTCCCGCTGCTCTGAGACCAGATCGGAGACGATTCCCCGGTTGGCGGAGGATCATACCTGGGCGGAGATCTCCCGTGTTCCCGTCACCTGTACCACAGCCGGTTCTGTTTCCTTTGACTGCCCGGTCTGTCATGAAAAGAAAACGGATCTGCTGCCTGCTC
>CAJULD010000010.1:27040-84927 GCA_910587505.1 uncultured Oscillospiraceae bacterium
GTTTCCTTTGACTGCCCGGTCTGTCATGAAAAGAAAACGGATCTGCTGCCTGCTCCGGGTCACACCTGGACGGAAACCAGCCGCACCCCCGCTACTTGTACGAAGCCCGGTTCTGTCGGCTATACCTGCTCCCGCTGCTCTGAGACCAGATCGGAGACGATTCCCCGGTTGGCGGAGGATCATACCTGGGCGGAGATCTCCCGTGTTCCCGTCACCTGTACCACAGCCGGTTCTGTTTCCTTTGACTGCCCGGTCTGTCATGAAAAGAAAACGGATCTGCTGCCTGCTCTGGATCACACCTGGACGGAAGCAGATCGTCAGCCCGCCACCTGTACGGAAGCGGGGTTTGTCAAACGCACCTGTTCCCGCTGCGGCTTCGCCGCTTCGGAGGAACTGCCCGCTTTGGGTTCTGCTCACACCTGGGAGGAAACCGGTCGGACAGAACCGACGGAGGTGGCTGCCGGTCTGATCGAGTATACTTGTTTAACCTGCGGCGCGATAAAAAACGAGACGATTCCCACCTTGCGGCCCGGCAGTTCCATGAGTGGCTTCCTGATGACGGTTTCTGACGTTATGACGGCTGTCATTGGCTGGGTTGTGATCGTCGCGGATAAAGTGGTCAAAAATCCTGTCCTTTTATTGGTGGTCATCATCAGTTTTTTGGGTACTGGCGTTGTTCTGTTTCGTAGACTGCTGAAGCTTTAGGAGGTTGCCTGTGTCTTTAATTGTTTTTGGGTTTATCGTCTATCTGCCCTTCTTTTTGCGCTCCTTCCTCTGTCCCCGGCATCCCCATGTGCTCAATGTATATTTTGGCGTGCCAGGCTCCGGTAAGACCACCTTCGCCGCTTACCTGACCAGGTGGGCTCTGCACGAGAATGCCATCATCCGTTTTTGCCGCAAAAATCAAAACTTCCTGACGCGGCCCATCCTTAACAGCAGGTTTCTCAAGCGCCGGATCCCCGTATACAGCAACGTCCCCATTACCGGAGCTTACAGGCTGGATCCCAAAGCAGATATTGGTACTTTCATGATCGAGGATGCCAAAGTCATTATTGATGAGGCCGGTATTGAGTATAATAACCGCAATTATAAATCCTTCCCGAAGGAGGCCGTATATTTTTACAAATATCACCGGCATTACAAAGTGTCTGTAGATGTGTTTTCTCAGTCCTGTGAGGATATGGACGTAACTCTGCGCCGTCTCGCCCAGAATTTCTATGTGGTTCGCCGCTCGCTGGTGCCGTTCTGCATCGTGGCCCGGCGGATCAGGCGCAGGGTGGGCGTGGATGAGCAGACAAAGCAGATTGCGGATCTGTTTTTCATGGGTACGCCGGTTTTGGACACCAGGCGCATTTTCTCTCCGCCCCTCTGGAAACTGTTTAACAGCTACAGCCGGAAGGAGCTGCCTCAGAAGAAATGGGAAAGGTGGTAGCTGTAACACGCTTTTGCCTGCCCCGGCTGCCGATCCGGACCGGCTGCAGCGCCTGACTGTGTTACAGTTCCGACGGAGACTTCCAGCCCAATATCTTTCGGGGATAGTGGCAGAGCCAATCTTGAAACTCTGCGATCTCTTTCTTCGTCACTTTGGAGAAGTCTGTTCCTTTGGGAAACCATCTCCGGACCATCCGGTTCATATTCTCGTCGCTCCCCTTTTCCCATGCGGAATAACTGTGGCAATAATAAATGTCAAACCGCCGGTCTCCATGGATTGACCGGATCAGCTCCTGATATTCCAGAAATTCAGAGCCGTTGTCTGTGGTGATACTTCGGAAGGTCTTCCGGAATTTCGTCTTCCCCAGCTTCTTTTCCAATTGATCGAACACCCTCCGGACCGAAGCCGCCCGTTTATCCGGCAGTTTGAAGATCATTGGCTCCCGTTTCTTCCGCTCTATCATGGTCAGCAGCACCGGTTTGCTTTTTGGCTTGCCCACCACCAGGTCCATCTCCCAATGCCCGGCTTCTTCCCGCCGGTTGATCGCCTCCGGTCTGCTGGTGATGCCGGGTAATGCCGGGTGGGCAACCCTTCGCTCCTGTTTCTCGCCATGCGGCTTTTTCTTTCCCTTTTCCCAGAGATCCCTGTTTGTCAGCTTTGGGAATATCTGTTTTGTTATGTAGCTGTATAGTGTGGATGTGCAGACGGAGGTCTTATATCCTGCCTTTCTGGCTGCGGCCAGCGCTGCCGCAGGGGAATACCGTTTTCGCCTGTCAATGCTGCCGTCTTCCTGAACGCCCCGCATTTTATCCTCCAGAAATTTTGCATATGCGTGGTCGTTCCCAATTTTGAGCTGGCCGCCTTTGGCCGTCTGATTGCGGACATGGAGCTGCTGCGCCCTGTCCGCAGAATACCGGACTTCATCCCACCATTCGCAGGTATGGATATACGCGCCCCGCTCTATTTCGTTATAGATCGTCTGGCGGCAGAAGCCCAGTTGCTTTGCAATCTTACTGATCGGGACCTTCGCCTTAAGAAGAGCTTCCAGCTGGTATCTCTCGTCTCTGGTCATGTAGTGTTGTTTTTTCGTCATAGCTCACCAGATCCTCCGTTGGTTCCAGGTTTCTGACCTTAAACAGCAGTCCACCCACGGTTTGACCGTGGGTGGCTTAATTGTAACACATTTTTGCCTGACCGGGCTGTTGATCTGGACCGGCTGCAGCCAGGGACTGTGTTACACGTCCCATCTTTTCAGCGCCTGGTTGATGTTGCCCTCCAGTTCTCTGGCGTTGGGAATCAGATTGTTGAGCGTCATGCACAGCTCGCCGGCCTGCACCGTTATGGCGCGCAGCAGCTCCCGCTTCTCCTGAATGCGTTCCTCCAGCTCCCGCTCTTTCTCCGGCAGCTCCCAGACGCACCGGGTAATCAGATTCTCAAATTTTCGGGTAAAGGTATCCCCCTGCTGCCGGTCAATCAGTTTTGCCATCTCGTCTGAGAACCGGATGCTGCGGATGTTGTTCTTTGATCTCATCAGATCACCTCTGTCAGAATAATGATTGTATTGTCGATTTCGGCCAACGCTTTTTTGATTACAATTGCTTCATGGGTGCTTGCGTCCTCGCCCGAGTCCCAGTAGACGCTGTTGAGCCTGTTCTTCAGGTCCGTCAGATGGAGCAGCAGCTCCCGGATTTGGCTTTTGTGTGCCCGGTTCATCTTTGTATTGCCCTTTCAAGCTTATCAGGGATTCCCTCCCGAAGCAGCTGCGTTTCTGCCGGTGTGCCGGACTCTTCCAGTACCCGGTACAGCAGAAACCGGAGGGCTTCAATTTCCGCCCAGCTCAGCTGTATCTCTTCCCACATCCAGGTCTTTTCTGCCGGTTCTCTGTAAGTCATGTCCCCGTCCTCCCAAAATAAAAAGTATCGGCCTGCCGAAATCGGCTGCGGCGATTTCGGTTGGCTCCTGCCCGCACGGCCACTGTTCGGGGTCAAGGGTGAGCGCAGCGAAAGCAAAAAAATTTTCCCAGGTCCGCACCGGGCCTGGGAAAAATTTTTTTGCGGCCCTTGACGCTGAACCGTCGCCGTGCCATTGTCCCGGCCCTGCCGGGACACCTCTTTCTCTGGGCACATTTCGCTGCTCCTGGCAGTCCGTAACACAGTGATCGATTCCGCGATCACAAGATCCAGACAAGTCTGTGTTACGTCTTCTTTTTGGAAGATATCCGCTCAGTTTTGGCAGCCTGTAATACAAGTTTGCCGACCTCGCCGGGTGTACTGGAGGAAATTTGTGTTACACACTTTTCCACATTTGTGGAAAACTCCCTCTTCCCAGCCGCTAAATTTGTTCTGAATGTCCATATTCCTCTTGACATTTACCCCATTTTTACGCCCTGCCGCTTTTTTGCTCCTCCCGCGCGGTCACCGGCGGGACAGATACTCCCGCACCAGCCGCCCGGCCGTCCGCGCCGCCGCTTCCTCGTCCAGGCCGGTCAGGCGTCCCTCCCGGACCACGACCCTGCCCGCGACCACGGTGCAGTCCACCGGTCCCCTGAAGCCCACGCATCCCGGCATGGACCGGGGGTCCAGATCCGCGCCCGCCAGCTCCAGCCGGTTGGTTCGGATCAGGAACAGGTCCCCCGCCCTGCCGGTCTCCAGGGACCCGATGTCGCTCCGGCCCAGAATTCTTGCGCTGCCCCCGGTGGCCAGCTTCAGCATGTCATAGCCGCTGGGCGCTTTTTCACTGGCATGGAGCCGGTGGAGCAGATAGCCCACCCGCAGCTCCTCCAGCAGATTGGAGCCGTCGTTGCTGGCGCTGCCGTCCACCGCCAGTCCCACAGGAACGCCCAGGGCCAGCATTTCCGGTATCCGGCACACGCCGGAGCTGAGCTTCATGTTGGAGACAGGGCAGTGGGCCACGCCGGTGCCGGTATCCGCCAGACAGCGCAGCTCGCCGTCATTGAAATGGATGCCGTGGGCAAACCACACGTCCGGACCGGTCCAGCCCAGCTCCTCCATGTATTCCAGGGGCCGCATGCCGCACCGCTCCCGGACAAACCGCTCCTCGTCTCTGGTTTCGCACAGATGGGTGTGAAGCCGCACGCCCAGATCCCGGGCCAGAATGGCGGACTGCCGCAGCAGCTCCTCCGACACGCTGAAGGGCGAACAGGGAGCCAGGGCCACCTGACGCATGGAAAAGGGCGACGGATCGTGAAATTTCTCCACCGCGTCCCGGCAGTCCCGCAGAATCCTGTCGATGGTCTGCACCACGCTGTCCGGCGGCAGCCCGCCGTCCTTGACGCTCAGGTCCATACTGCCCCGGGAGGCGTGAAACCGGATGCCCAGCGTCTCCGCCGCCTCGAACTGGGCCTCCAGCAGTCCCGCCGACCGGCCCTGGGGAAAGACGTAGTGGTGATCGAAGCATGTGGTACAGCCGGTTTTGAGAAGCTCCCCCAGTCCGGTCAGGGCGCTGTAATAGACGACCTGCCGATCCAGGTTCTTCCAGATTTCATACAGGGCCTTCAGCCAGTCGAACAGCTCCAGATTCTGCACCGCCGGAAGGTTCCGGCTGAACGTCTGGTAGAGATGATGGTGGGTGTTGACCAGGCCGGGGTAAACGATACAGCCGGAGGCGTCCAGAATCTCCTCCGCCTCCGGTTCTTCCGGCCCGATGCCGGCGATGACGCCGTCTTCGATCAGCAGGTTGCTGTGGGTACAGACCTGATCCCGGCTGTCGCAGGTCACAATGGCGTCGGCGTTCCGAATCAGCAAACGCGGCATGGTCCCGCCTCCTTTTTGTGTTCTTTTTAAGGAACCTCTGAATACAGGCTTCAAATCCCCGCGCCCGTCTTCCCGCAGCAAATCCGGGCACGCTGGCTGAATCAGAGCTTCCTTAACAGTATAAACAGAAGCCGCGGGAAAGTCAACCAAAGCCGCCGGAAAAACGCAGTCCGCCGTGCGGCGGGAGAAAATCAGGGGAAAACGCCGGGGAAATTGTCCGGCGCGGCAACAACAGGATTGACATTTTTGCCGCCTTCGATATAATAAGTGCCGTAGAATCCGGTTTTTCATGGGAGCACCGGCGGTTTTACAGTCAACACAGGAAAAGCCCTGCTCCAGGAGGCGTCCGAATTATGCTGTTCAACAGTTTTCTCCTGTCCCTGAACGCGGTTGTCTCTGTTTTCGTGATGATGGCAGTCGGTTATGGGGCCAAACGGCTGCTCGGAATCGAAAAGGAATCTGTCGGGCGCTTCAATTCGCTGGTGTTTTATACCCTGTTGCCGCTGATGCTGTTCCACAACATCTACCGCTCCGACATCCGGGGCGGCGTCAGCTTCCGCTGCCCTGGGCTGGCTCTGACGGTACTGGCCGTCCTGCTTTTGCTTACCTGGCTTTTCGTCAAGTGGGCGGAGCCGGATAACCGCCAGCGGGGCGTGATGATCCAGGCCTCCTTCCGCAGCAATTTTCTGCTGCTGGGAATGCCGCTGATTCAGGAGCTGTGCCCCGGCGCGGAGCTGGCCACCGTGTCCGTCATGCTGGCCATTGTGGTCCCCTGCTACAACGCGCTGGCTGTGGTAACCCTGGAGACCTTCGGCCGGAAACAGATTGACGCCGGGCAGATTTTGCGGGGCATCGCAAAAAATCCGCTGATTATTGCCTCTGGGGCCGGAATTCTGGCAAACCTTTCCGGGCTGGTCCTGCCGTCGTGTCTGGAAAATCCGGTTTCTCAGCTGGGCTCCGCCGCCTCCCCGGTAGCGCTGCTTCTGCTGGGGGCGCAGTTCGAGTTTCAGGACGTGCGGCTCCACCGGCGCAACCTGGCCATCTGCACGGCGCTCCGGCTGGTGGTCTACCCCGGCGCTGCCCTGACCCTGGCGGCTCTGGCGGGCCTGCGGGGTCCCGAGTTCGCGGTGCTGATCTCCATGTTTGCCACCCCCGTTGCCGTGTCCTCGTTCAGCATGGCGGCGCAGATGGGAGGCAACCCGGAGCTGGCCGCCAGCGCGGTTACGGTGACCACGCTGCTGTCCTCCGTAACCATGTTCCTCTGGATATTCCTGTTTAAATCCATGGGAATGTTCTGATTCCATCATGAAAGGGAGAAAAGTCCATGAACGCATTCAACCAGAAGATTTCCGACATCGGCGTTGTCCCTGTCATCAAACTGAACCATCCGGAGCGGGACGCCGTATCCCTGGCGAGGGCCCTGTGCGCCGGAGACGTACCGGTGGCCGAGGTCACCTTCCGGGCCGCCGGGGCGGACGCGGCCATCCGCCTGATGCGGGAGGCCGTGCCGGAGATGATCGTGGGTGCGGGCACCGTTACCAGCACGGCGCAGATCGACGCCGTCCTGGCCGCGGGCGGCCAGTTTATCGTCACCCCCGGCTTCGACCCGGAGCTGGTGGCCTGTGCCCAGGAGAGGAACATCCCCATCTTCCCCGGCTGCACCACTCCCACCGACTACCACGCCGCGCTGAAGTTCGGTCTGGAGGTCCTGAAGTTCTTCCCTGCCGAGCAGTCCGGCGGTCTGGCCAAAATCAGGGCCATGAGCGCCCCCTTCCCTCAGTTCAGGGTCATGCCCACCGGCGGCATCTCTCTGAAGAATCTGGCGGAGTATCTCAGATGCCCGGTGATCGCCGCCTGCGGCGGGTCCTACATGGTCACCGCCGACCTCATTGACAACCGGAAGTGGGATGAGATCACGGCGCTGTGCAGGAAGTCCCGTGAAATTGTAAAGGAGGCCAGAGCGTAATGGCAAAGGTTATTACCTTCGGCGAACTCATGATCCGTCTTCAGCCCTACAACTATGAGCGCTTCGTTCAGGCGGACCGTCTGGAATTCTCCTTTGGCGGCGGCGAGGCCAACGTGGCCGTCTCTCTGGCCAATTTCGGCATGGACGTGGCCTATGTCACCAGGCTCCCCGCCCATGCCATCGGTCAGGCGGCGGTGAATTCCCTGCGCCGCTACGGCGTGGACACCAGCCGGATCGTCCGGGGCGGCGACCGGGTGGGCATTTACTTCAATGAGAAGGGAGCCTCCCAGCGGGGCAGCGTGTGTATCTATGACCGGGCCCACTCCGCCATCCAGGAGGCCCTCCCTGCCGACTTCGACTGGGACAGAATCTTCGAGGGCGCGGAGTGGTTCCACTTCACCGGCATCACCCCGGCTCTGGGCCCCAATCTGGTGGAAATCTGCCGGGAGGCCTGCAGGGCCGCCAGGGCCAGAGGAATCAGGATCTCCTGCGACCTCAACTACCGGGGCAAGCTCTGGACCCGTGAGCAGGCCCGGGAGGCCATGACCGATTTGTGTCAGTACGTGGACGTGTGCATCTCCAACGAGGAGGACGCCAGGGACGTGTTCGGCATCGAGGCCGGGGCCACCGACATCACCGCCGGGGAGATCAACCGGGAGGGCTACAGATCCGTGGCCAGGCAGCTGGCGGATAAATTTGGCTTTGAGAAGGTGGCCGTCACCCTGCGGGAGAGCCGCTCCGCCTTCGACAACGGCTGGAGCGCCATGCTCTACGACGCGGCCTCCGGCGAGTATTGCTTTTCCAAAAAGTACGAGCTGCACATCATTGACCGGGTAGGCGGCGGCGACAGCTTCGGCGGCGGACTGATTTACGCGCTGATGAACGGCAGGAGCACCCGTGAGGCGGTGGAGTTTGCCGCGGCGGCCTCCGCCCTGAAACACTCCGTGGAGGGGGATTACAACATGGTCACCGTCGCCGAGGTGGAGAAGCTGGCCGGCGGCGACGGCTCCGGAAGAATCCAGCGGTAATACAGGCAGCGCGCGCCCTGCCGCCGGAACTATGTCCTTGACATTACGGGGAAAATATACTATTGTTATTGAGACAGATTTTCATACGGTTCCTCAGGGCCTGTTTAAAATCTCTCCCACGCGTGAGATATTATGCTGTTCTGCCATAAAAACAGGCCGGCGCCCGGGAACGGGCAGCGGTGGTAAAAGCAGTACTGGCTGAAAGAGACAGTATCGCAAGGGCGGCCTGCCGCCTTTTCCGGAGAGGCAAATACTTCGTTTTTGGAATACAGAATACAGGCGGGTAGTAGTCAGATGGTAAACTTCGTTATTTTATTAGAGTGCTTCGCCATATGTCTGACCTTTGTGGCGATGATCCTTCTGGTCAACGGAGACGGAGCCAGAGAGCAGAAACTCCTGATATTCATCATGTGCGGTTCGCTGGTGCAGAACGTGGGCTATCTGCTGGAGCTGACAGCCCCCACTGTGGAGGCCGCCATGGCGGCGGTGACGGTGGAAAACGTGGGCTCCGCCTTTGTTCCCCTGTGCTACTGCTGGTTTACCTATACCTACTGCTACGCGCCTCCTCCGAAAAAGCTGCTGAACGCCCTCGGCATCGTCAATTTCTTTGTGCTGCCTACGGTGTTTTTCAACTGGAACGGCCTTTTCTACCGGGAATTTCAATGGCTGTCCACTGCGGACGGGTTCCACTACATCAGCATTTCCTACGGCCCGCTGTATTCCCTTTTCATGGTTACCCGCATCGTGATTCCCTACCTTCTCTCGATCTATACCCTGGTGCGGGCGGTTCGTCTCCGGTCGGACCAACAGGTCAGCCGCCAGTACTGGACCATCCTGGGCATCTCCTCGCTGCCCATTGTGGTGCTCGTCGCCTACGTGCTCAAACTTGTTAATGTATTTGATTTCACCCCCATGACGCTGGCCATTGCCATGTCCATGGTGGTGATCGTGGTGTGGAGCCGCCGCAACTATGACTTCCGCCACCTGGCGGCGGAGAAGGTGCTGGAAAGTCTGGGCGACGGCGTGATCGCGCTGGACGACCACGACAGGCTCATCAGCTACAACCGGGCCGCCTCCCATATCTTCACCAGCCTGCCCGGCCATAAGCTGGGGGAAAACGTCCGGGTGCTGGAGGAATTCCGGGAGGAGATGCTCAATGAGGATATTCCCTGGAGCTTCTCCATCAACGGGCAGCACTATGAAAGCCACAGCAAGCGGATCATTGATGAGAACGGCCGGAAGCAGGGCTGCGTCATCCTGATTCTGGACATGACCGACATCAAGGCCTATATCAACGAGATCAAGCGGGTGAGGCAGCAGGCGGAAAAGGCGAACATCGCCAAGAGCGAGTTTCTGGCCAACATGTCCCACGAGATCCGGACCCCGATGAACGCCATCATCGGGCTGAACGACATTATCATGGAGGAGTGCGCCGACGCTTCCGTATACGCCCACGCCAGGGACGTGCAGTCGGCGGCCAGAAACCTGCTGGCCATCATCAACGACATTCTGGACCTGTCCAAGGTAGAGGCGGGCAGGATGGAGCTGGTGTATACGGACTACCATCTGAAATCCGTGGTAGGCGAGGTGGTGGGCATGATGGATATGGCCGCCTCCAAGCACGGGCTGCTCCTGAAATATGAGTGCGATGAGACGATACCCTGCTGTTACAGCGGCGATGAGGTGCGGATCAAGCAGATCCTGATTAATATCCTCAATAACGCCATCAAGTTTACCAAAGACGGCTACGTGCGGGCCTGCGTCACCGGCGAGCCCGGCAGTCAGGAGGACGAGGAGCTGATTACCTTCCGGGTGGAGGATACCGGCTGCGGCATTCAGGAGAAGGACCTGAAAAAGATTTTTGAGGATTTCCGCCAGGTGGACGCCAAACGCAACCGGAGCGTTGAGGGCACCGGTCTGGGGCTGGCGATTGTCAGGCATCTGGTGGAGCTCATGGGCGGCGTCATCCACGTGGAGAGCGTTTACGGCGAGGGAACTACCGTTTCCATCACCATTCCCCAGAAGATCGTGGACCGGCGTTCCATCGCGGAGGTGCCGGAGCCGCTTCAGACGGAAACGGAGCGTATCGAGGCCTTTACCGCCCACGGCGTGAAGGTGCTCATCGTGGACGACAACCTCATCAACCGCAAGGTGGCCCGGGGACTCCTCAAAAGCTACGCTTTCGACCTCTCCGAGGCCGAGAGCGGGCCGGAGGCCATCGAGATGGTGCGAAATAACCGGTATGATATTATCTTTATGGATCATATGATGCCTGTGATGGACGGAATCGAGGCGGCGGAGATCATCCGCAGGGACTGCGGCGAGAACGGGACGGCCCCGGCAATCATCGCCCTGACCGCCAACGCGATGGGGGGCATGCGGGAGCGGTTCCTGGACCGCGGCTTTCAGGATTTCATCGCCAAGCCCCTGGACAGGAAGGAACTCGGCCAGCTGCTGGCGCGCTGGGTCCCGGAGGACCGCCGGCAGGCGGAGAATGCCGAACCCTCCGGCGGGCCCGCGGACCTGAGTGCCTTTCAGATCGAGGGGATCGACACAAGCGCCGCGTCCCGCTACTATACCGGCGACGAGGCGGGCTTTGTAGACCTGCTGGAGCTCTATTACATGGACGGCCAGCGCAAGGGGGCCCTTTTGCGGGAGCTCTCCGATTCCGACATTTCCCGCTACTGCGTAGAGGTGCATGGGCTCAAGAGCGCCTCGGCCAATATCGGGGCGATGGACGTCTCCGACAGGGCGCGGGCGCAGGAGCACGCCGCCGCCCGGAATGATACGGAATTCATTGCCCGGCAGTTTCCCGGACTGCTGGAGGCCTATGAAACGCTGCTGACAAACATCGGGCTGTTTCTGGACCGGTGGCATCAGAATGATCCTCAGGCGGAAAAGCTTCCCTCCCTGCCCCTGCCGGAGCTGAAGGAGCGGGTGGGCGCGGCGCTGGACGCGCTGGAGAATTTCCGGTCCCAGGAGTGTGCGGGCATGGTGGAGGACATCCTTCGCCATGCGCTGCCGCGGGACGTGTCGGACAGCCTCAGAGAAATTCAGGGGCAGCTGAAGCTGTATGAGGACGACAACGCGGAGGATCTTCTGCGGCAGCTCCTGAGCAATCTTGGAGAGGAGGAAGAGGCAAATGTATAAGTATAAGCCGGAAAAGGGACCGAACCGGAAACGCATTCTGGCGGTAGACGATGCGGTCATCATCCTGCGGAGGATTACGGATGCCCTGGATGAGTATTATGATGTGGTCACGGTGAGCTCCGGCGCGCGGGCTCTGAAATATCTGGAGCGGGAGAAGCCCGACCTGATCCTGCTGGATATCCGCATGATGCCGAAGGACGGCTTTGAGACTTTGCAGGATATCCGCTCCATGAAGGACCGCGCCGATATTCCGGTCATCATGCTGACCGGGGTGGAGGATAAGAAGTACGTCATGGAGGGCATCAAGCTGGGGATCTGCGACTATATCTTAAAGCCCTTCTTTCCGGACGACCTGCTCGAGCGCATCCAGCGGGCGCTGGAGGGCCGGGAGGGCAATCACACGTAATCGGAGGTTTACCACTATGAATACGGCCTTGACCAGAGAGGAGCTCGAGCAGATTCTGGATCAGGCGCTCCAGGATGTAACGGAGCGGACCGCGGGCGTGCGCCTGCGCCAGGGGGATCATCCGCCGGGGGAGGACCTGTGTACGGTCCATATTACCTTTGACAGAGGATTCAGCACCAGCCTTACCCTCTGCGCCGACACCAGCCTGCTGCTCCGCATGGCCCGAAACTCCTTCCATGAAGACGCGGTAACGCCGGAGGATCTGGAGGAGTTCAGTAAGGAGTACCTCAACGTCCTCTGCGGTAAGGTAACCGGGGCGATGTTCCGGGCAACGCAGATTCCGGCCCGCTTCGGGCAGCCCCGGTTTTACCGCGGGCGCTATGAGCCGGAGGAACAGGAGGTCCAGTTTATCCTCACCTACTCCGACGGGCACAGCGAGGGGGCGCAGCTGATTCATCACGTGCCCTGTTCCCACGGGGACGAAGCGGAGCCAAATGAAGCTTGACAGGAGGGACATGTCAGATGAGCAGACGCATTATGGTTGTGGACGACTCCCGGCTGGTCAGAGTACAGCTGGAGGATGTTTTGAAGGGTACGGATTATGAGATCGCGGCATACTGCCGCAGCGGCGAGGACGCCATTGAGCAGTACGCCGCGGTGCAGCCGGATCTGGTAACCATGGATATCATTATGCAGGGGATGGACGGACTGGACGCTGCGGAGGCGATTCTCAGGAGCAATCCGGATGCGAGGATCGTCATGGTTTCCTCCCTGGCGTACGACGACACTTTTGAGAGAGCGAAAGCCATTGGCGCCAAAGGCTTTGTGGACAAGCCGTTTCACCGGGAGCAGCTGCTGAAGGTGTTTGAGGAGGCGCTCTCATAATTTCGGGGAGAGACAGGCTGCGGGCCGGGAACTGCTGATGAGCGGTTCCCGGCCCTGCTTTCTATTTCTTATATTTTACGGCAAACAGAAGCCCTGCCAGCAATACGGCTACAGACAGGCCGGACAGCGCCATATCCGGCATCCGGGAGGCCGGGGCAGCCTGCCCGCCGGGCGGCGAAAAATCCCGGTTGGCAGTCTGTCCTCCGGAAGGGAAGCTTTCCTCCGCCTCCTGCCCGTCCGGCTCCCGGAATGGAGCGCCGGTTTCGCCGGCAGCTTCCGCCGTTTCATCCTGTGCAGCGGGAGGCGCCGGACCGTCTCTGCCGCCAGGAGCTCCAAAGCCGCCGCCGCTGTTCATGGTTCCCATGTCGGAAAGGTTCAGGCCATCCGCTGCAATCAGCGTATCCTGCCGGGCGTTCTGCTGCTCCGTGGTGGAGGGAACTGTTCCCGCCAGCTGCCCCAGAATGCTCTCCCGCCGCAGAGCGCAGAAGGAACGCAGGGCCTGTACGCCGGCCTCGAATTCCTCGCAGGTGCAGAACCTGGTGGGATCCTTCTCCACATAGTCCGCGATCAGCGCACAGGCGTCATCGATGATCCGGGATGGGTCTACCGTATTCAGAAACCCGGCGAACAGTTCGTGGTATCGCCGCGTACAGGCCCCGTCGGAGAAAATCCACGCCTGCATGGGGCGGTCGGAGAGTACGTCGTCAATGGCGTCGTTGACGGCGGAAGCTGCCGTACCGCCGGCGAAGGTGCCGAACGCGAGGTTATAGTCCCATGGGATCATGGAGAGCCGGCCGTCCTCCTCGTACAGATAGTAGTTGTGAATCATACTGCCGGTATAGCTGTCCCCGTTGACGACGAAATTGTGGACCACAAAGTAGCGAAGCACCGCCTCCATGTCCAGAACATTCTCCAGATCTTCATAGCGGGAAAGGGATTGCAGGGAGGAAATCAGCCGCGTCCGGTCCGCTTTGGAGACGCCGGTCTTCGCATTGTCGAAGATATTGGGATAGCTGTCCGGGTCATCGTCGATGTACTGCAATTTCACATCGGAGCCTCCGCCAAAGCCTCCGCCCCCCGGCATGGCGGAGAGGTCAAAACCGCCAGAATCCCTTCCATCAGGAGAAATATTCCCCTCGCTTTCCGGCCCGCTTCCGCCGGGCATGGAGGGCGGACCGGAATTGCCGGAATCAGGCCTTCCGCCGGGCTGAGCGGACAGCTCCCCGTCGGAGAGGTCCGCGAAGCCGTTCAGGTCGAAGTCCCGGCCGTTGCCCCGGCCGCCGCCGAAGCTCATGCTGTCCGGTTTGTAGAGCTCGCCGTAATCACTGCCGTAGTTGCGCTGCAGGAAAGCTTCCTCGACGCCCTCCACCGCCAGATACAGCCCCCAGTCCTCGCCATTGACTGTAATATATGCAAAGCTGCTCAGAGGGCCGGGTACGCCGAACGCGCTCATCATCTGATAAGTCAAATAGTCCTTCATCATTGTGTTGTCCTGAATGAGATTGTTCAGGCTCAGCTTGTCCAGCCCGTGGTAGCTCCCGACGCCGTCATAATGGTCAAACTCAATTTTGAAGCTGTAGCGGCTGCTCCCCATGGCGGCAACGGAGCTGAGAGAGGTGTTGCCCTTTGCGCGGATGCCCACGTTTTTGCAGCTCTCTCCGTCAATGACCACATTGCAGGGGCTGTATTCCTCGCTTTGGCAGGTTTCTATGAAGCCGTCCCAATCGTCCATCACAATTTCAATGGTGTGGACGCGGGAGGTATCAAACAGCCGGTTTTCATACCCGATGACCTTGCCGGCCGGCTGGAGGCCCAGGGCCTCGCCGTTCATGAGAAGCATCGTAAGGAGCAGAGAGAGGACAACGGCGGCAACGCAGATGCGATCCATATACCTGTGCGTTGACATGACGGTCCCTCCTCAGCCCATGTAGTCGCCGTTGTAGCTTACCAGGACCGCGCTGTGAATCCCCTCCATTCCGGAGAGCGTGTTGACAAAATCCGTGTTATCGTCCCTGAGGCGAACTTCCAGGTTCAGCTCGACGGCCCCCCTCTGCGCGGACTTGCTCTTGACCACGCAGCGCCGGGTCCGGGCCTCAAGGTATTGCATCGCCTGCCGCTCCGCCTCGTGCCCGTCGCACTGGAGCACAATGATATAGGGGTTATAAGAACTCTTCCTGTTGACAAAGACCAGAAGAATCACGCCGATGACAACGCTGCCCGTGACGGCCAGGGGGAGCATTCCGGCGGCCAGCACGATGCCGACGGCAATGGACCAGAAGAGAAAGGCGATGTCCAGCGGTTCCTTGATGGCGGTGCGGAAACGGACGATGGACAGCGCGCCCACCATGCCGAGGGACAGCACCACATTGCTGGTAACCGCCAGAATAACAACGGTGGTAATCATGGTAAGGGCAATCAGCGTAACCCCAAAACTGGAGGAGTACATCACGCCCTGATAGGTCTTTTGGTAGACGAGGAAAATGAACAGACCGATGCCGAAGGCAGGGATCAACGCCAGAGTCATGTCGAGGATGCTGACGCTGCCGATATTTTCCAGAAAATCGGATTTGAAAATGTCATTGAATGTCATGAGAAAATCTCCTTATGTATTCAGCCGTAGATCCGGCACTGGGCGTATTTGGAAAAGGAAGAGGCGCGCCGCCCCTCCAGCTGGATCGCGTCGCGGATAATGGAGGGGAGAAAGGCGTCCCATTTGACCTCCAGAATGATGGGCGCGTCCCCCGCGGGGATCGTTATCCCCGGATTCAAAAGGTCCGTACAGTTCATGCCGGTCCGGATATCGTAGTCCAGGGTGATCCGGACATGACCGGCGGGGTAAACATACGGCTCGCGGGTATAGTCCACGATGGTGCGCGGCCGGAGCAGCTCCGTCTGCATTTTGCTGTAAAGCTCCTGTACCAGCGGCCTGCCGCTGTCCGGCATCCATGACAGGTCTCCCCCCAGGAGCGCGGATACCTCCCCGGCGGAGAGTCCGGCGCTCTGCTTGTTTCCCAGCCCTCCTATCCTGCTTTTTTTCTCCAGATGGATGACCGAGGTGTCGCCGTTGTAGCAGCGGATGCGGAATTTTTCCCGGCGGCTGACGCCGTTCCGCTTTTCCCGCAGCGCCCGGTCTGAGGGGGTGTCGAAGTACAGGCTGCGGATCTGATATGTTCCTCCCGCCGCGTGCCGGTCCGCCTGCGCCACGGCCCGCAGGCGCTGCCGGAGCACCGGCAGATCCAGGGGGGAGATCTCATGCTTCCACTCGTGCCGGAAATCCATAGTGACTCTGTTCTCCTTTCGCTCAGGATCCTTCACCTGACAGGACGGAACGTGCCCTGTCAGGCGAAGGTAAGGCTATTATAAAGCGGGAACTTAAAAACAGGTTAAAAGAAATGACCCTGTGAAAAAATTTTTCCGGAAAATGGGGCTCTTTCCCATTGTTCATGATTTTGCACTTGTTTTTTGCGGTCTGAGCCGGTACATTATAGACGGAAAATATGGAGGGAGGATGTGCTGTGCGGATTTTGGTTGCCGACGACGAGCCGGAGATGACCATGGTGCTGGAGGCCCTGCTCAGGCGGGAGCATTACTCCGTGGATCTGGTCTACAACGGGCGGGACGCGCTGGATTATGGACTGGCGGAGCATTATGACTGTATCATTCTGGACATCATGATGCCCGGAATGGACGGCATTCAGGTGCTGCGGGCCCTGCGGGCCCATAATATTGCCACGCCGGTATTGCTGCTGACGGCAAGAAGCCAGGTGGAGGACCGTGTCGCCGGGCTGAACAACGGGGCGGACGACTACCTGCCCAAGCCCTTTGACAATCGGGAATTTACCGCCAGAGTCCGGGCCCTGACCCGCAGAAGCGGCGAGTACACGCCCACGGTCCTCACCGCCGGGAACGTCGCGCTGGACTGCGCCTCATTTGAGCTGAAATGCGGTTCGGCCTGTATCCGGCTGGGCAACCGGGAGTTTCAGGTGCTGGAGCTGCTCATGCGGCAGACGGGGCGGCCGGTCTCCACGGAGCAGTTTATGGAGCGCATCTGGGGCTGCGACAGCGAGGCGGAGATCAATGTGGTCTGGGCCTATATCTCCTACCTGCGCCGGAAGCTGGAAGCGGCAGGAGCCAACGTCCGGATTGCCGCCCGCCGGGGCCAGGGATACCTGCTGGAGGAAACGGTATGATCCGCTCGCTGCGCCGGAAGTTTATTCTGGTTGCCATGTTATCCCTGGTGGGGACCATGGTCGTTCTCTGTACGGCCATCGGCATCGGGAACCACTGCGCCGCCACCGGCAGGGCGGACCGCATGATCGATCTTCTGCGTCAGAATAACGGCGCCTTCTTCCCGCCCGCTCCGCGCTCCGACCCCTCGAACTTCGACTTTCAGATCACCCCGGAGACTCCCTTTGAAACGCGGTATTTTATCGTTGGGCTCACCCCGCGGCAGAAAATCAGATCTTTTGATCTGGACCACATTGCCGCGCTGGACCGGCGGACGGTGGCGGACACGGTCCGGCAGATCATGGACGCCGGAACGGAGCGGGGATATGTGGGCCATTACCGTTTCGGCGTGTTCCCTGACGCAGGCGGAGGGACGACCGTTATCGTTCTGGACTGCTTTCTTCAGCTCCAGTCGGCCAATCACATGCTGCGCCTCACGGCCGTCATATTCCTGGCCTGCGGCCTGATGGTTTTTACGTTGCTGCTCTTTCTGTCCAAACGGGCGATCCGGCCCTTTGCCGATAATCTGGAGCGGCAGCGGCAGTTCATTACCGACGCCTCTCACGAATTGAAAACGCCGCTGGCCATTCTGTCGGCGGACATAGGCCTGCTGGAGGATACCTGCGGGAACGACAAATGGCTGGAGAGCGCGCGCTCGCAGATCATCCGGTTGGATCAGCTCATAAAAAATCTGGTAGAGCTGGCCCGGACGGAGGAAACGGTCCGGGAGGACGCGGCGGCCTGCTTTTCTGTCAGCGAGGTTGCCCAGGCCAATGCGGATGCATTTCAGCCCCTGGCCGAAGCGGACGGGAAAACGCTGGAGGCGGAGATTGCCGGAGGAATCTGTTTAAAGGGCGTTCAGGATAATTTTTTCCGTCTGTTCTCCATCCTGCTGGATAACGCGGTCAAATATTCCGACCCGGGCGGAACGATCCGGCTTTCCGTGTCCCGGCGGGGCCGGAATATCTGCATCGCCGTGTCCAATCCATGCGCCGGCGTAGACAGGGCACAGCTTCCCCGGTACTTTGACCGCTTCTACCGGGCGGATTCCTCCCGCGCCCGGTCCACCGGGGGATATGGAATCGGACTGTCCACCGCAAGGGCCATTGTCACCCGGCACCGGGGCCGCATCGTAAATCATTACGAAAATGGAATCCTTACCTTTACCGCAACCATTCCGCAGGGATAAGAGAAGAGCGTCGGGCCTTCCCGGGCCGCGCGCCCGGAGCCTCTGCCCGGCCAGACCTGTTTATTTACAAATTGTTCAAATAGAAGGCAACAAATCGTATTGACAGAAAGAAACATTGGTGATACACTGCTTTTAGCACTCGAGGCAAAGGAGTGCTAAACTGATGCCGGCAGGACAGCGGCTGCGGGAGAAAAGGAGACGCCGTCATGGAATTGACCGCCAGGAAGAAGCAAATACTAAAGGTGGTCACCGAGCGGTACATCGACACCGCCGAACCGGTGGGGTCCAAGTTCATCGCCCAGGACATGGGCGGCAGCATCAGCTCCGCCACCATCCGCAACGAGCTGGCCGATCTGGTGGAAATGGGATATCTGGAGCAGCCCCACACCTCGGCGGGACGGGTGCCCTCCCCGAAAGGGTACCGGCTGTATGTCAACGAGCTGATGGAAAAGCGTTCCGTGTCCGAGCAGGAGGCCGCGCAGATCAGCGCCGCCCTCGGCGGCCAGATGCGGGAGCTGGACAGCGTCATTGCCCAGGCCGGCCAGATGGTGTCCTCCATCGTCAGTTATCCCGCCTACGCGGTGGCATCGGGAAAGGCCAGCGTCACGGTCCGGCGCTGCGACCTGCTTATGGTGGACGGCGAGAGCTTCATCGCCGTGGTGATGACCAACGACAACCGGGTGAAAAGCCAGCTGCTTCGCGCGCAGCTGCCGGTGAACGCAGAGCAGCTCTCCGCTCTGGCGAACCTGCTGAATACGCATTTCACCGGCGTGGGAGCGGAGGAGATGGGCGAGAAGCTGATGGGCCTGACCGGCCAGCTGCCGCCGGAGATGTTCATGCTCCTCGCCACCGCCGTGGAGTACGCCACCGCTGTGCTCGACCAGAGCGAGCGGAGCCAGGTGTTCACCACCGGGCAGACCCAGCTGCTCCGGCAGCCGGAGTTTCAGGACCCCGGCCGGGCCAATGAGCTGATGAGCCTGCTGACGGACCGGCGGTCGGACCTTCCGCTGCCGGACGCGGATACGCCGATGCAGATTCTGATCGGTCCGGAGAACGTCAATGAGGCGCTCAGGGACGCCAGCGTGGTGGTGGCCAGCTATGACATCGGCGAGAACATGCGGGGCCTTATCGGCGTGGTGGGCCCCACCCGGATGGATTACGCCGCCGTTGCCGCCCGGCTGAGTTACTTTGCCGAGAGTTTGAGCAAAATGTTTGGAAAGGGAAATCAGTTACCCCCGAAGGAGGACGATAGATCGTGAGTAAAAAAGAGAATCCCGCGCCCCTGGACGAGGAAAAGGAGACCGTTCCCACCGGGGAGGCCGGGACGGATCAGGAGAGCGCTCCGGAAACCTTTACCGTTACCAGAGAGCAGATGGAACAGATGGAAGAGCTGGCCCGGCAGCTGGCAGGGCAGAACGATAAGTATCTGCGCCTGGCCGCGGAGTACGACAACTATCGCAAGCGTACCGCCAAAGAAAAGGAAACCATTTATCAGGATGCGAAAATGGACACCATCAAGCGCTTCCTGGAGGTCTATGACAATCTGGAACGGGCGGTCCGGCAGACGGGAGACGAGGAAAATGTCCACAAGAAGGGCATGGAGATGATTTTCCACCAGCTGGAATCCGTTCTGGAAAAGCTGGGCGTCACGGTGGTGGACCCCCAGGGCGAAAGCTTTGACCCGGAGCGGCACAGCGCCGTTATGCATATTGAGAACGGGGAGCTGGGCGAGGGCGTGGTCAGCCAGGTGTTCCAGAAGGGATTCCTGCTGGGCGAAAAAGTGATCCGGTTTGCCACCGTACAGGTTGCAAACTGAGAACCGGATTTCATTAGTTAAAAATATTTTCTATATATGGGAGGACAAACATCATGTCTAAAGTTATCGGTATCGACCTTGGTACAACCAATTCCTGCGTAGCCGTTATGGAAGGCGGCGAGAGCGTGGTCATCGCCAACGCCGAGGGCAACCGCACCACGCCGTCCGTGGTGGCCTTCTCCAAGACCGGAGAGCGTATGGTGGGCCAGGTAGCCAAGCGGCAGGCCATCACCAACCCCGACCGCACCATCGCCTCCATCAAGCGGGAGATGGGCAGCGACCACCGGGTGAACATCGACGGCAAGAGCTACACGCCTCAGGAGATCTCCGCCATGATCCTGCAAAAGCTGAAGGCGGATGCCGAGGCCTATCTGGGCTCCGCCGTCACCGAGGCGGTCATCACCGTTCCCGCCTATTTCACCGACTCCCAGCGCCAGGCCACCAAGGACGCCGGCAAGATTGCCGGCCTGGAGGTCAAGCGCATCATCAACGAGCCCACCGCCGCGGCGCTGTCCTACGGCGTGGACAAGGAAACCGACCAGAAGATCATGGTCTACGACCTGGGCGGCGGCACCTTCGACGTGTCCGTCCTGGAGGTTGGCGACGGGGTCATCGAGGTCCTGGCTACCGCGGGCAACAACCGCCTGGGCGGCGACGATTTTGACAGGTGCATCATGGACTGGATGGCCGCGGAGTTCCGGAAGGAATCCGGCATCGACCTTTCCGGCGACAAGGTGGCCATGCAGCGGCTGAAGGAGGCCGCCGAGAAGGCCAAGATCGAGCTCAGCGGCGTTACCTCCTCCAACATCAATCTGCCCTATATCACCGCGGACGCCACCGGCCCCAAGCATCTGGACCTGACCCTCACCCGTGCCAGGTTCAACGAGCTGACGGCCCACCTGGTGGAGGCCACCGCAGGCCCCGTGCGTCAGGCCATGAGCGACGCCGGGCTTTCCGGCGGCGACATCTCCAAGGTGCTGCTGGTGGGCGGCTCCAGCCGCATCCCCGCCGTGCAGGACATGGTGAAGAAGCTCACCGGCAGAGAGGGCTTCAAGGGGATTAACCCCGACGAGTGCGTGGCCATGGGCGCGGCCCTTCAGGGCGGCGTGCTGACCGGCGATGTGAAGGACCTGCTGCTGCTGGATGTCACGCCCCTGTCTCTGGGCATCGAGACCATGGGCGGCGTATGCACCCGCCTCATCGACCGCAACACCACCATCCCCGCCAGGAAGAGCCAGATTTTCTCCACCGCCGCCGACAACCAGACCTCCGTTGAAGTTAACGTCCTTCAGGGAGAGCGGGAGATGGCCGCCGCCAACAAGAGCCTGGGCCGCTTCCACCTGGACGGCATCGCGCCGGCCCGCCGGGGCGTGCCCCAGATCGAGGTCACCTTCGACATCGACGCCAACGGCATCGTCAACGTCTCCGCCAGGGATCTGGGCACCGGTAAGGAGCAGCACATCACCATCACCTCCTCCACCAACATGAGCAAGGACGACATCGAAAGAGCCGTCAGGGAGGCGGAGCAGTACGCCGCCGAGGACGCCCGGATCAAGGAATCCGTGGAAACCCGGAACGCCGCTGACCAGATGGTCTATCAGGCGGAGAAGACCCTGGGCGAGATGGGCGACAAGCTGCCCGAGAGCGACAGGTCTACCGTGCAGGCCGCCGTTGACAAGCTCAGGGAGACCCTCAAGGGCGAGGACACCGCCGCCATCAAGGCGGACACCGAGGCCCTCCAGCAGGCGTTCTTCGCCGTCAGCGAGAAGCTGTACCAGCAGGCGGGCGGTCCTCAGGCGGCCGGTCCCGATATGGGCGGCGCGCAGCCCGGCGGCGAGGCCGGCGGACAGCAGTTCTACGACGCCGACTACAAGGTCGTGGACGAGGATGACCAGAACAGGTAAGTGAAACGATCTTCAAATGGGACGGGGATGTGCTCCCCGCCCCGTTTGGAGTGTTTTGCGGCAGATTGGATGTGAGGGAGCAATGGCTGATAATAAACGAGACTACTACGAGGTCCTGGGCGTTTCCAGGACCGCCACGGAGGCGGACATCAAGAAGGCCTTCCGGAAGATGGCCAAGGAAAACCATCCGGACCTTCATCCCGGAGACAAGGCGGCGGAGGCCCGCTTCAAGGAGGTCAACGAGGCCTACGAGGTCCTCAGCGACAGCGACAAGCGCTCCCGGTACGACCAGTTCGGCTTTGCCGGGGTGGACCCCAACTACGCCGCCCAGCAGGGCGGCTTCGGCGGGGGCTTCGACGGTGGATTCGACTTCGGAGACCTGGGAGACATTTTCGGCAGCTTTTTCGGCGGAGGCTTCGGCGGCGGGTCCCGGTCCCGCACGGGCCCCCAGCGGGGGGAGAGCCTGCGTACCAGCGTGACCATCACCTTTGAGGAGGCGGCCTTCGGCTGCGAGAAGGAGGTCAGTCTGGAGCGGGTGGAGCAGTGCGAGAGCTGCCGGGGCACCGGCGCGGCACCGGGCACCAGCCCGGAAACCTGTTCCAACTGCGGCGGCTCCGGCTCCGTGCAGCAGCGGCGGCAGACCCCCATGGGCGTCTTCGCCACCACCGGGCCCTGTCCCCGCTGCGGCGGCAAGGGCAAGATCATCTCCTCCCCCTGCAAGAGCTGCGGCGGCTCCGGCCAGATTCGCAAGCGGAAGACGGTGAAGGTCTCCATTCCCGCCGGGATCGACAACGGGCAGATCATCTCCCTTCGGGGGCAGGGCAACGCGGGGAAAAACGGCGGTCCCGCCGGGGATTTGCAGATCATTGTCGCCGTCCAGCCCCACCAGCTGTTCCGCCGGGACGGAGCGGACGTATACTGCGACGCGCCTATTACATTCACCCAGGCGGTGCTGGGCGGGGAGATGGAGATTCCCACCATCGACGGCAAGGTGACCTACACCCTGCCCGAGGGGACCCAGACCGGCTCCACCTTCCGTCTGAAGGGGAAGGGGATCCCCAACGTCAACGGCCGGGGCAGGGGCGACCAGTTTGTCACCGTCCACATCGAGACCCCACGGGGCCTCAACCGGGAGCAGAAGGAGGCCCTGCGGAG
The DNA here is from genome assembly GCA_910587505.1 of uncultured Oscillospiraceae bacterium. Classification (GTDB taxonomy): domain Bacteria; phylum Bacillota; class Clostridia; order Oscillospirales; family Oscillospiraceae; genus Pelethomonas. The sequence goes on from CAJULD010000010.1 coordinate 49,972, forward strand.
GTTCAGCGATACCCTCAAGGAGCACAACTACAAGGAGCGGAAGAGCTGGTTCGACAAATTCAAGAAATGATGTGTGAAAAGGGAGGAAAACGGCATGAGAATTTCCATTGCGTCCGACCACGGCGGATATGATCTGAAGGAGGACCTGAAGGCCTGGCTGACGGAGCAGGGTCATGAAATCGTGGATTTTGGCTGTGAGGGCCATGACAGCTGCGATTACGCCGACTTCGTGGAGCCGGCAGCCCGCGCTGTGGCGGAGGGGAAATGCGACCGGGGCATCGTCATCTGCACCACCGGCATCGGCGCGTCTATCACCGCCAACAAGGTGAAGGGCGTGCGCTGCGCTCTGTGCAGCGAGCCCTGGAGCGCCCAGATGACCCGGCGGCACAACGACGCCAACGTCCTGGGCCTGGGCGGGGGCTGCGTAGGTCCCCTGATGGCCCGGCAGATCGTGGAGGCGTTCCTCACCTATGCCTTCGAAGGCGGGCGGCACCAGCGGCGCATCGACAAGATCGCGGCGGTGGAAAACCGGTGACCCGCTCTTTCCGGCATAGGACAAGGCCGGAGACGATACAATGCTATAAGGAATCTGTGGCGCGGCCGGGAGATCCCGGCCGCGCCACGTTCTGCCTTGGGACAGATAAGAACCTGCATTCACCATCGCAGCACGCCGGCCGGCCTTTTTCCCGCCATACTGCGTCAATTTCCCCTGCCAAACGTCAGTATGGCTGCGGAAAATCTCCCTGTCTGACGGAAAAAGTCCCCCGTCCTTCCGGCATCCTCCGATTATGAATACAGGTTCTAAAAGGCACATATCCTTTTCCCTGAAAGAAAAGGGATCAAAAAGAACTTTTGGAAGTAATAACTGTCTGATTATGCAGCCGGGGTATCATATGAAAAAGCTTGTATCGTACAGCGTTCTGATTCTGTTTCTCCTGACCGGGTGCGGCGGCGAACCGCCGCCGCGCGTCGTGGAGCTGGACGGGTCCACCGCCATGTCCGGCGTGATGGCGGTGCTCCGGGAGGCGTTTCAGGAGAGAAGACCCGATATACGGCTCAACTGCTCCGGCTCCGGTACCGGAGCCGGGATCGAGGGCGTACTGTCCGGACAGTGCGGCATCGGCCTTGCCAGCCGGGAGCTGACCGGAGAGGAAACGGCCCGGGGCGCGGTGGGGCACGTCATCGCGCTGGACGGAATCGCGGTCATCGTGCACCCGGATAATCCGGTGCGGGAGCTGTCAACGGAGGCGCTGGCGGACGTCTTCACCGGCCGGATTACCCGCTGGACGGAGCTCGGAGGGGAGGACCGCCCCATTGCCGCTTACGGGCGGGAGGCCGGGTCCGGCACAAGGTCAGCCTTCGAGGCGGGTCTGGGGGCGGCTGACCGGTGCGTGTACACCTGCGAATACTGCTCCACCGGCGACGTGGTGGGGAACGTGGCGAACAACCCCAACGGGATTGGATACGCCTCCCTGTCCGCCCTGGACGGCAGCGTCCAGGCGCTGCGGGTGGCGGGAACCGACTGCACGCTGGAGACCGTGCGGCAGGGCGGCTATCCTCTCCGGCGGCCCTTCCTGCTGGTCACCTGTGGAGACGCGCCTCCCGGCGAAGCCGCCGGGGCTTTTTTGCAGTTTGCGGAGAGCGCGGCCGCCGCGCCCTATCTGGCATTAGCCGGAGCGGCCGCGCCTGAAAGGGAGGGATCGGATGAGACGGCGGGGTGAACGGGCGGCGCACTGCCTGCTTTTTCTGTGCGCGCTGGCTACGGTGGCGCTGCTTCTTCTGATTACGGCTTATCTGATTGCATCCGGCCTGCCCGCCATAAGGGAAATCGGACTGAAAAATTTCCTTTTGGGGACCGTATGGGATTCCGCCAGTCGGGAGAATCCCCGGTTCGGCATCCTGCCGCTGCTGACGGCCTCCGTCTGCGGCGCGGCGGGGGCGATGGCGGCGGGGGTTCCGCTGGGCGTGCTGACGGCGCTGTTTCTGACAAAAGCTGCGCCGCCGGGGCTGGCGGCGGCGCTTCGGTATCTGGTGCGGCTGATGGCGGGCATTCCGTCGGTGGTGTGCGGACTGGTGGGGATGACGGTGCTGGTACCGTTCCTGCGGGAGAGACTGGACCTGCCCGCCGGGGACAGCCTCCTTGCCGCCGTGATCGTGCTGACCGTGATGATCCTGCCCACGGTGACGGAGCTGTCGGAGGACGCGCTGGCGGCCACGCCGCCGGCCTGTGAGGAGGCCAGTCTGGCTCTGGGCGCTACGGAGACAGAAACCTGGTTCCGGGTATCCCTGCCCGCCGCCAGAAAGGGGATTGCCGCCGCGGCGGTGCTGGGCACGGGGCGGGCCATGGGGGAGACCATGGCGGTGCTCATGGTGGCGGGCAATGTGGCCGGCATGCCCTCGCCTCTGCGCAGCGTGCGCTTTCTCACCGCCGGCATCGCCATGGAGCTCGGCTACGCCGCCGCCGGAAGCCTGCGGCAGCGGGCGCTGCTGTCCATTGCGCTGGTGCTGTTCGTCCTCATATTGCTGATGAATATTCTGCTCTCGTGGGGAAAGGAGAGATAGGCCATGATAGACCGGCGTTTCCGCCGCCGGGCGGCCGGATGGGGCGCAAAGGCGCTGTTGTGGCTCTGCGCGGCGGCGGTATCGGTTTTGCTGCTGGCAATGATGGGATACGTCTGCTTCCGGGGCCTTCCGGGACTCAGCTGGCAACTGCTGACGGAGGAGGAGAGCGTCCTGCGGGGGACGGCCGGCATCCTGCCCGGCATCGTCAATACGCTGCTGGTGATCGTGCTTTCTCTGGCGGCGGTGCTTCCGTTGGGCGTGGGGGCGGCGGTCTACCTGACGGAGTACGCGAAAAGCCGGGCGCTGGTGCGGGCCGTCGAATTTGCCGCCGGCGTACTCTCCGGCATTCCATCCATTCTGTACGCCATGCTGGGGGCTCTGCTGCTCTGCGGCAGGCTGGGCCTCCGGCGGACGCTGCTGGCGGGCGCGCTGACGCTGGCGGTCATGAACCTGCCTGCGGTGCTGTGCGCCGCACAGGAGAGCCTGCGGGCGGCTCCGTCCTCCTTCCGGGAGGGAGCGCTGGGTCTGGGAGCCGGGAAATGGTTCATGATCCGGACGGTGGTGCTGCCCGCCTCGCTGGACGGGATCGTCACCGGCTGTATTCTGGCGGTGGGGCGGGTCGTGGGGGAAACGGCGGTGCTGATGTACACCGCCGGACTGTCCACGGCGATGCAGGATTTTTCCAGCCTTCGCAGCGCCCTTCGCGCCTCCGGCGCGACATTGTCCACGGTCCTGTATGTATACGCCAGGGAGCGGGCGGATTTCGCCGCCGCGTTCTCCGTTGCCACCGTGCTGCTCTTCATCACCGCGGTCATCAATCTGGCCGCTTCCGTCATGGGGAGGAGGAGCCGCCGTGGCTGAACAGATCGTTCTTTCCGCCCGTGATCTGGACTTCTTTTACGGCACGGTCCAGGCGCTGCGCCATATCAGCCTGGACATTCCCGTCCGGCAGGCGACGGCGCTGATTGGGCCCTCCGGCTGTGGGAAGTCCACCTTTCTGCGCTGTCTGAACCGGATGAACGACCTGATTCCCGGCGCGCGGGCGGAAGGATCCCTGACCTTCCACGGGGAGGAGGTCTACGCCCGGCGGCGGGATGTCACCGAACTCCGCCGCCGGGTCGGTATGGTGTTCCAGAAGCCCAATCTGTTCCCCATGTCCATTTATGACAACGTGGCCTACGGACCCCGGCTTCACGGCGTGAAGAGCAGGGCGGCCCTGGACGGCACGGTGGAGCGCGCCCTGCGGGCCGCCGCCATCTGGGAGGAGGTGGAAAACCGGCTGAGACGCCCCGCGCTGTCCCTCTCCGGCGGACAGCAGCAGCGGCTGTGCATTGCCCGCGCTCTGGCGGTGGAGCCGGAGGTGCTGCTGCTGGATGAGGCCACCAGCGCCCTGGATCCAATTTCCACGGCCCGGATCGAGGCGCTGCTGACAGAGCTGAAGCGAAGGTACACCCTGGTCCTGGTTACCCACAACATGCAGCAGGCCGCGCGTATCTCCGACCGGACGGCGTTCTTTCTGAATGGGGAACTGGTAGAGCAGGGCGCCACTGTCCAGGTGTTCTCCATGCCCCGCGACCGGCGCACGGAGGCGTATCTCACGGGGCGGTTTGGATAAATGCCCCGTGAGCGCCCCGCTGCCCGTTTATCCAATATCGAACTGGCCGTAAAGCAGCTTGTGATCGCTGCTGGTTGTAAAGTGACCGCCGTTGATTCCGGAATCCAGGTCGGGCCAGCAAAGCACATGATCCAAATTCTCGCTGACGCCCGCAAAGTCCGGGAAAATCCGATCCAGGAGATATACCTCCTCATCCAGTTCAAAATCAAAAATCCGATAGCCCTTCGTAATATTCAAATCCCCGGCAACCAGCACATAGTCGAATTTCCCGCTCCCGGCGGCAGCTACCGCAAATTTGGAGAACTTCTCCAGTCCCTCCACCAGTCCGCCGTCCAGGGAGGCGTGGCAGGTGTATACCGCCACCTTCAGACCGTCCGATGCCCGGGTCAGCTCCGCTACCGCCGGATAACGCAGGGGCGAACCCGAGTGGGAGCTGTATGAAAACAGGCACTGTTTCGGGGGAGCGTCAAAGGTAAAACCGGAGTTCGGAGACACGGCGAACACATAATAATCCCCCTGTCCGTCTCCCTCCCGCAGCGCATGGCAGGTATACCCCGCATTTACCAACATTGCGTTCAGCGCCCCCTGACTGCCGCTGGTCTCCTGGAGGCAGATGAAATCAACAGGATGCTTTCCCGTGCCCGTCAGTTCCGCCAGCACCTCTTTCAGATCCTGCACCCGCCGGCTGGCGGTGCCGCTTGTTGACAAATCACCCCTGACATTCCAGGTAATAATGCCCAAATCCTTACTCATGGGCCGTACCTCCGGCGGACTGGATATAAGCCGCGATTCGATCTCTCCGCCTGCTGCTGAAGGACGGCGCGCCGCCCATATCCTTCATCCGTTTGACGTTGTGGGCGGAAATGGCCTTTCTGACCTCTTCCCTGGATTTGTCCACCTGCGTTTCCGCCATGTTGATTCTCTTCTCCATGGATTCCAGCTTCTCATCGGAGATGTCCGGGTCGATCAGGGCCTCCGCATATTTGCTCTTCAGGACGTTCACGGCCTCCTCCAGCTTCCCAATGGCGGCTAACTGGTAGTTGAAATACCTGATGTCCATCTCCGTCTGTACCTGGCTGTAGGAAAAGAGCAGCTCGTAGCGGATGTAGCTCTCCACAATTTCCGAGTTGTGGAACCAGCGCTGGTCCCTGTAGGAGTCGTTGGCCACCAGAACATGGAGGGTCAGGCCGGGACAGATGGATTCCGATTTGATGCTGTAGTTGAAAGTGATCTCGGAAGAGGCGGCCAGGATATTCATCGCGCCCATAATCAGGTTTGTTGCGACGGCGGCGGCCATGCCCCGGAAGTCCGCTACCGTCGCAATGGCCTCTTTGGCTTTCTCATCCAGACTCTGCTCCTGCCCGGAGCCGGGGAAGATGGCGTCCACGGCGCCCTGAATCACGTCCTGAAGATTTTTGAGCGTCACCTCGTCCAGCTGGCGGAAGTCGTACTTTTCGGCAGCGCCGATGCGGATGATGCTGCCGTATTCGCCGCCGTAGTATTCCTTCACCTTGCCCAGAAACTCCTCCCTGTGCTTCCTGGCCTTCTCGTCCAGAGTCTGCTGGATTTCCTGGATATAATTCTGAAACTCCTGGTTTTGCCGCTGCTGGTCCTCAATAGACTTTGATTTTCCCATGATTGAAGCTCCTTTCATATTTGGGATTGGCCGGATACCGCTCCCTTCCTACAGTATAGAGGACGCTATACTCTTTTGATAAAGAGTATACGGGACGATGCCGGCATCGTCCCGTATACTCTTTGTCAAGATCCAATTTCACGTAATATCCACAGCCGCCTTCAGCGCCGGAACGGCTGCCCCGCTCCCGGCCGGATTTGATTTCCATGGATTCGCCAATTTCCGTATTGACAGCCCGCGCCGCTTTCAAGTATAATGAAATGACTGAAAAGCGGCCTCCGGGCCGGGAAGGGAGCGGATTTCTTGAACTGTTTGCTGAAAAACGGGCTGCTGTTTACGGACGCGGGCTTTCGCGCCGCCGATATTTCCATTGCGGAGGGGCGTATTGTTTCTGTTGCCGGGGGACTGGACGCACTTCCCGGCGCTGTTACCGTTGACCTTCATCATGCCGCCGTGTTTCCCGGTTTCGTTGATGTCCATGTTCATCTTCGAGAGCCGGGGTTTTCTTATAAGGAGACCATCCGTACCGGCACGCTTTCCGCCGCCCGGGGCGGCTTTACCCATGTGTGTGCCATGCCCAATCTGAACCCGGTTCCCGACAGCCTGGAGACGCTGAACGTCCAGCGGGCGGTCATTGCCCGGGACGGGGCGGTCCACGTCCATCCCTACGGCGCGATTACCCGCGGGGAGGCGGGGGAGTCCCTTTCGGACATGGAGGCCATGGCCCCGTATGTGGCGGGATTCTCCGACGACGGCCGGGGGGTGCAGAGCCGGGAGATGATGCGCAGCGCCATGCTGGAAGCCAGGCGGCTGGGGAAGATCATCGCCGCCCACTGCGAGGACAACGCGCTGCTGCGGGGCGGCTGTATTCATGACGGAGACTATGCCCGCGCCCACGGTCACCGGGGCATCTGCTCCGAAAGCGAATGGGGACAGATCGCGCGGGATCTGGAGCTGGCGGAGGAGACGGGCTGCGCCTATCACGTCTGCCACATCTCCACGAAAGAGAGCGTGGACCTGATCCGCCGGGCCAGGGCGCGGGGCGTGGACGTGACATGCGAGACCGGGCCTCACTATCTGGTGTTCTGCGACGGGGATTTGCAGGAGGACGGCCGGTTCAGGATGAATCCCCCCATCCGGTCACGAGAGGACCGGGCGGCCCTCATCGAGGGCCTGCTGGACGGGACCATCGACATGATCGCCACTGACCACGCTCCCCACTCTGCGGAGGAGAAGAGCCGGGGACTGGAGAAAAGCGCTATGGGCGTGGTGGGACTGGAGACGGCCTTCGCCGCCGTATACACCCATCTGGTAAAGCCGGGGAAGCTCCCTGTAGCGCGGCTTCTGGCGCTGCTCCACGATAACGCCGCCCGGCGGTTCGGCTTCGGTACGCCTCTTGAAGCCGGCCAGCCGGCGGACCTGACGGTCTTCGACCTGGACAGGTCCTTCACCGTGGACCCGGCGCAGTTCCAGACCATGGGCCGGGCCACGCCCTTTGCCGGAATGGAGCTGTACGGCGTGTGCAAACTGACGATGGTGGACGGGCGGGTCGTCTGGCGGGAGGAAGAGCAATGACACAGGGTATTTATCGTGTAGAATATAACAGAAATCTGGCGACAGACGTCTGGAAAATGCGCCTCTCCGGCGACACCGGCGCCATCACCGCGCCGGGACAGTTCGTGAACATCAGATTAGAAGGCTTTTTCCTCCGCCGGCCCATCTCCGTCTGCGACTGGGACGGGGAGGGAATTACCATCATCTATAAGGTCGTGGGAGGGGGTACCGCCGCCCTTCGCGACGTGGAGCCGGGGCAGGATCTGGACCTGCTGTGCGGACTGGGAAACGGGTTCGACGTGTCGAAATGCGGGGACCGGACGCTGGTCATCGGCGGCGGCGCGGGCGTTCCGCCCATGTACGGCCTGGCGAAGGCCATACTGAAGGCGGGAAAAACACCGGTTGCCATTCTGGGCTTCAACAAAAAGGAAGAAATCTTTTATGAGGACGAGTTCCGGGAGCTGGGAGTGGAAACCATTGTGACCACCGTGGACGGCAGCTATGGAACAAAAGGCTTTGTTACCGGCGCGATGAAGCCCCCCTACGACTACTTCTGCGCCTGCGGCCCCCAGCCCATGCTGAGGGCGGTGTACGACGCTGCGCCCACCTCCGGCCTTCTCAGCTTTGAGGAGCGGATGGGCTGCGGCTTTGGGGCCTGCATGGGGTGCTCCTGTGAGACGAAATACGGAAACAGGCGTATATGCAGGGACGGACCGGTGCTGGAAAAGGAGGAGATCATATGGTAGATACGAAAGTGACCCTCTCAGGGATCGTGCTGGACAACCCGGTCATCCCCGCCAGCGGGACCTTCGGTTACGGGCGGGAATTCGCGGAATTTTACGATCTGGACTGTCTGGGGACCTTCTCCTTCAAGGGGACCACAAGGGAGCCCCGCTTCGGCAATCCCACCCCCCGTATTGCGGAAACTCCCGGCGGGATGCTCAACGCCGTGGGCCTGCAAAATCCGGGGGTGGAGCGGGTGATTGCGGAGGAGCTGCCCCGGATGCGGGAAATTTTTCACAAGCCGGTGATGGCCAACATCAGCGGGTTCTCCGTCGATGACTACGTGTACGCCTGCGCCCGGCTGGATAAAGAGGAACAGGTGGGGTGGCTGGAGGTCAACATCTCCTGCCCCAACGTCCACGGGGGCGGCATGGCCTTCGGGGCCAGCCCCGGAGCGGCGGCGGAGGTGACCCGCGCCGTGAAGGCGGTTACAACAAAACCGGTCTACATGAAGCTCAGCCCCAACGTCACGGACATCGCCGCCGTGGCCAGGGCCTGCGAGGACGCGGGGGCCGACGGGGTGAGCCTCATCAATACGCTGCTGGCCATGCGAATCGACCTGAAAAGGAGAAAACCTTTACTGGCCAACGGAACCGGCGGTCTGTCCGGCCCTGCCGTCTTCCCGGTGGCGGTGCGGATGGTGTATCAGGTCTACGAGGCGGTCCGCATCCCCATTATCGGCATGGGGGGCGTCAGCTCGGCGGAGGACGTGATTGAAATGATGCTGGCGGGCGCCGCGGCGGTGGAGGTGGGCGCGGCCAACCTGGTAAACCCCTTCGCCTGCCGGGACATCATCGAGGACCTGCCGCGGGTCATGGAAAAATACGGGATCAACAGTCTGAGGGAAATTACAGGAGGCGCGCACAATGGGTAAGGATGTTATCATTGCACTGGATTTCGACAGTCGGGAGAGGACGCTGAGCTTTCTGGACCGCTTCGCGGCGGAGGAGCGAAAACCCTTCGTAAAGACCGGCATGGAGCTGTACTACGCCGAGGGGCCCTCCATCGTCCGGGAGATCCGGGCCCGGGGGCACAAAATCTTTCTGGACCTGAAGCTCCACGACATTCCCAACACGGTTAAGAAGGCCATGGCGGTGCTCTCCGGGCTGGGCGTGGACATGTTGAATCTTCACGCCGCCGGGACAAAGGCCATGATGGAGGCCGCGCTGGAGGGCCTGACCCGGCCGGACGGAACCCGGCCTCTGCTCATTGCCGTGACCCAGCTGACCTCCACCAGCCAGGAGCGGATGGAATCTGACCTGCTCATTGAAAAGCCTCTGGATCAGGTGGTGATGCACTACGCCAGGTGCGCCGCCGAAGCCGGACTGGCGGGGGTGGTCTGCTCCCCGCTGGAGGCCGGGAAGGTCCACGAGGTCTGCGGCGCGGGGTTTGTCACCGTCACCCCCGGCGTGCGCTTCGCCGGCGGCGAGGTGGGGGACCAGGTCCGGGTCACCACTCCGGCCAGAGCACGGGAGCTGGGCAGCGACTATATCGTGGTAGGCCGTCCCATCACCCAGGCGGAGGACCCCGTGGCTGCGTACCGGCGGTGCGTGGAGGAATTTGTGGGATGAGCCATGTGGAAGACGATTCTGTTTGATCTGGACGGCACGCTGACCGACTCCGCGCCGGGAATCCTCAACTCCATTTCCTGCGCGCTGGACCATTTCGGCGTGCACATGGAGCGGGAGGAGATGATGAAATTCATCGGCCCGCCGCTGCTGGAGTCCCTGTCGGAGTACTGCGGGTTCAGCCGGGAGCAGTCCCTGGCGGCTATTGAGAAATTCCGGGAGTATTTCACCGAAAAGGGCTGGCTGGAGAATGCGCCCTATCCCGGCGTGGCGAAGCTTTTGCAGGACCTCAGGATGGCGGGTCTGCGCCTGATGGTAGCCACCTCCAAGCCGGAGGTTCAGGCGGTGCGCATTTTGAAGCATTTTGGTCTGGCGGAGTATTTTGACCGCATTTTCGGCGCGCCTGCGGGCAACGAGGACGGGGCGCGGAAGGCCTCCGTCATCCGCCGGGCCCTCAGCTATGTGGGCAATGATACCTCCTCCGTGGTCATGGTGGGCGACCGCTGGCACGACGTGACGGGGGCCCACGAGGCAGGGATCCCCTGTATCGGGGTGCTGTACGGTTATGGGAACCGGAAGGAATTTGAAGAAGCGGACGCGGAGTTTGTCGCAGAGGATCTGGCGGCTCTGCGGCATCTGCTGCTCTTCGACGTGGAGCTGGCTCGGGGCTGGGTGAGGGCCTTCGGCGCCGGGATGGATATGGAGCGCGTCCGGGAGGCGGGCTACGTCTGCCTGTGGCCCCCGAAGCCCCGGAACGGCGCCCCCGTGCTGGAGGGCGAGGCGGCAAGGCAGGCATTTGACGCCCTGTCATACGACACCGCCTTTATTTTCCAGGGAGGAAGCAGAGGGATCACCCGGACGGGCGTCACCGCCAGGATTACCGCCGCTGAACTGGCCCGGATAGAAGGGTTTGACATTTATGTAGTAGACAGGGATTTCCGCTGGACCTACGTCCACACCCACGAGGACGGGTGGATGGGGCCGTACTTCTGCCAGCTGGATTAAGGCGTAAGGGGACGCAGGCCCTCCAGGGTCAGCTGGACGCCCAGGCGGAAGCCCGGGGTGAAGCTGTCCGGATGGCCTGCACAGCCAATATTCATGATGGCATTTCAGAGATTTTCAAATTCCTCGCAGGTCAGCCGCTGCTCCGCGGCCTGAACAGCTTCTTCCGCCGATTGCGGGGAATCTAATAATTCAAATAAATTTTTCAGCGGTTGGCTCATAATATTACCATCTCCAGGAACATTAAACTGGCCGTTATTACAGCTGGTTTAATGTTTCCTGCCAAGGTGATCTGGAGGAGTAATGGCGGATTATTTTAAGGTATCGCTTGATTATCTGGTCGGGCGGACGGATAATCCGGAGGTTAACCGGTAAGGCCGGCAAAAGCAGGTTTGCGCAGAGGTGCAATAGCGCGCGTCCCCCTTGCAGGGAGTACCCCTTTAACAGGGCGACAGCCGGAGTCCTTCAACCACCAGTCTCCTGGAAGAAGAACCGCTCGTTCACGGGGCGTCCAATACTCTTCATTTCCGCCCAATGTCCGATGCAGGGGATTCTTAAACCGTAGGTTTAAGTGATTTTTTGGTTACTTTTTGTTCACACAAAAAGTAACCCGGGGTCCGGGGCCGGAAGCCCCGAAGGCAACGAAAAGAAAAAAACCACCCTGCCGCGCGAAGCGCGGCAGAGAAGAGAAGAAAAGGAGCGACTATGGAAAATATTTCTACCCTGATAGCAAAAGACCTCCTCAAGATCAAAGCGGTATTTTTCCGCCCGGAGGAACCCTTCACCTGGGCCAGCGGGATCAAGAGCCCGGTCTACTGCGACAACCGCCTGACGCTCACCGCGCCGGAGGTAAGAAACGACGTGGAGAACGCCCTGGCGGAGACCATCCGCCGGGAGTACCCGGCGGCGGAAGTCCTCATGGGCACCTCCACCGCCGGTATCGCCCACGCGGCCATCACCGGCCATATTCTGGGTCTGCCCATGGGCTACGTCCGCTCCGGCAGTAAGGATCACGGGCGGCAGAACCAGATAGAAGGAAAGCTGGAGAAGGGCCAGAAGGTGGTCGTGGTGGAGGATCTGATTTCCACCGGCGGCAGCGTCATCGAGGTAGTGAACGTCCTGCGGGAGGCCGGGGCGGAGGTGCTGGGGATCGTCAGCATCTTCACCTACGGCATGCAAAAGGGGCTGGACCGTCTGGCGGCGGCGGACGTGAAGAACGTCAGCCTGACCTGTTTTGATGTCATTGCCCAGGTGGCGGCGGATGAGAAGTATATCAGGCCTGAGGACATCGCCCGGCTCATCGCCTTCCGGGACAACCCGTCGGACGAGAGCTGGATTGGAGGAAAGAAGTAAGATGGAAAATGTAAGAAGCCTGATCGACATTCTGGAGCTGTCTACCGGGGAGATCGACGAGCTGGTTGCCGTGGGGACGAAGATGATCGAGGACCCGGCGGCCTATGCCCACAAGTGCGATGGGAAGATTCTGGCCACGCTGTTTTTCGAGCCCTCCACCCGGACCCGGCTGAGCTTCGAGTCCGCCATGCTGAGTCTGGGCGGGCAGGTGCTGGGCTTTTCCGAGGCTTCCAGCTCCTCCGCCGCCAAGGGAGAGAGCGTGGCGGACACGGTGCGGACGGTGAGCTGCTATTCGGACATCATCGCCATGCGCCACCCCAAGGAGGGCGCGCCCCTGGTGGCCGCCCAGCACTCGCTGGTCCCCGTCATCAATGCCGGGGACGGCGGTCACAACCACCCCACCCAGACCCTCACTGACCTGCTGACCATCCACCACGAGAAGGGCAGGTTCGAGAATCTGACGGTTGGCTTCTGCGGAGACCTGAAATTCGGCCGCACGGTCCACTCCCTGATCTCCGCCATGAGCCGGTATCGGGGCACGAAGATCGTGCTGGTCTCCCCGGAGGAGCTGAAGCTGCCCAGCTATGTGAAAAAAGAGGTTCTGCAAAAGAACGGTATTCCCTATGAACAGACCACCGACCTGGAGGCGGTCATGCCGGAGCTGGACATCCTGTATATGACCAGGGTTCAGCGGGAGCGGTTCTTCAACGAGGAGGACTATCTGCGTTTGAAGGACAGCTATATCCTTACGCCGGACAAGCTGCGTACTGCCAAAGCGGACCTGAGCATCCTGCACCCGCTGCCCAGAGTGAACGAAATCTCCGTGGCGGTGGACAGGGACCCACGGGCCGCCTACTTCCGGCAGGTGCGGTATGGACGCTATATCCGCATGGCGCTCATCATGAAGCTGCTGGGCATTGAATAATCCTTTTTTGACAGAAAGAGGAGCAAAGAGAACGCTGATTGCCCCCTTTTCCGGGGTGCAAATCGTAAATTTCCACACGGTAACGAGATTTTATCTGGAAGGGAAATTCTTATGACGATTGATTCCATCAAAAACGGCATCGTGATCGATCACATTGCCGCCGGGAAGGCCATGGAGCTGTACAATATTCTGGGACTGGGAGAGCTGGACTGCTCGGTGGCCATCCTGAAAAATGTGACCAGCGGAAAGCTGGGGAAAAAGGATATTATCAAGGTGGATCAGAATCTGGACCTGGACTGGGACGTAATTGGCTATGTTGACCCGAATATTACGGTGAACTTCATCCGGGACGGCGCACAGGTGGAGAAGCGGCAGCTGAAGCTGCCGGAGCGGATCACCAACGTGATCCGCTGCAGGAATCCCCGGTGCATCACCTCCGTGGAACAGGAGCTGCCCCAGGTGTTCAAGCTCACCGACCGGGAGAAGCGGGTGTACCGGTGCCTCTATTGCGAGACACAGGCAGGGAAGTGATTTGCGGCCCTGCGGGCCGCTCCGCTTTTTTCCTTCGCCGCCGGAGGCGGCGCGGCAATGTGTTTCGGCTCGATACCTCCGGGGTTTCCAGCCCCGCACCCTGGGGTACTTTTCCCTCGCGGGAAAAGTACCGCCCCCGTCCCGGCGAGGGGCGAATCTAAAATAAGAATGAAGCTGGGGGCCGCCGCGCAGCGGCGGCAAAGAAGGAAATACCATGCCTGTCGAGAACATACCACAGCCGGAGACGCTGCCCGTCTCCGATACCCTCCGCCTCCGGAAATATGACGGAATTCACGATTTCGCCCTCTCCTGGTATCTGGACCCGGAGACCGTCCGGCTGGTGGATGGGGACGACGAACCCTATACGCCAGAGCTTCTGAATAAAATGTATACCCATCAGGATGCCCACGGAGAACTCTATTTTATTGAGGTCCTGGAAAATGCCGGATGGCGGCCCATTGGGGACGTTTGTCTCTCTTTGGATAACTTCGCTATCGTCATAGGCGAAAAGGACCTGCGGGGAAAGGGCGTGGGGACGGCAACGGTTTCCGCGCTGGTTGGCCGGGCCCGCTCCCTGGGCTGGAAGCAGGTCCGGGTCGGCGACATCTACGACTTCAACGCCGGGTCCCGGCGGCTCTTTTCCTCCCTGGGCTTCCGGGAGGAAGCAAAAACCGAAAAGGGATCCAGCTATATTTTGACCCTCTGAAAGGAGTGACCAGCGATGGACGCCATCGCCGCCATTTCCACGGCAAACGCCCTCTCCGCCATTGGCATCCTCCGGGTGTCCGGGGAAGGGTGCTTTGCTGTCTGCGATAAAGTATTTCAGCCCGCCGGAGGCGGGCTGTTCTCTGCTGTCTGCCCCAGAAAAATGACTCTGGGCCGGCTGTTGGACCGGGAGGGAAAGGCCATTGACAGTTGTCTGGCCGTTCGCTTTCCGGGACCCGGCAGTTACACCGGCGAGGACTGCGCCGAGTTCCACTGCCACGGCTCCCCGGTGGTGCTGCATGAGGCGCTCTGCGCCCTGTTTGCCGCCGGGGCCCGGCAGGCGGGCCGGGGGGAATTCACCAGGCGGGCCTTCCTGAACGGACATATGGACCTGACACAGGCGGAGGCGGTGATCGATCTGATCGAATCGGAAACCGCCCAGGCCGCCCGCAACGCGGTGGAGCAGCTGGGCGGCGCACTGCGGCGGCGGGTTGAGCCGGTATATGACCGTCTCCTTGATATTGCCAGCCGGTTTTATGCCGTGGTGGACTATCCGGACGAGGAAATCGAGGACCTGACAAGGGAAACGATGGAGGATACGCTGGCCCGGACAGAAGAGGAACTGGAGGCCCTGCTGGCCACAGCCGGCCGGGGGCGGGTTCTGCGTCAGGGGGTGTCCACCGTGATCCTGGGCCGCCCCAACGTGGGAAAGAGCTCTCTGCTCAACGCGCTGGTGGGCTATGACCGGGCCATCGTCACCGATATTGCGGGGACCACACGGGATACCGTGGAGGAAAAAGCCGCCGTGGGCGGCGTTCTGCTGCGCCTCACCGATACCGCCGGCATCCGGGAGACCGGGGACGCGGTGGAGCGTCTGGGCGTGGAGCGGGCCCGGCAGGCGGCGGCGGCAGCGGAGCTGGCGCTGCTGGTGCTGGACGGCTCCCAGCCCCTGACGGAGGAGGACCAGGCGGCGGCGGAGGCCGCCCGACTGGCTCCCCGGGCCATTGTTCTGCGGAACAAGTGCGATCTGCCGCAGGCGGCGTGGGACTTCAATCTGCCGGGTCCTGCCCTGTCCGTCTCCGCCAGGGAAGGAACCGGGCTGGCCGCCCTGGAGGCGGAGATCGCCGCCCTGTTTCCGGACGGAGAGGCGCCGGCGGGAGAGATCCTTACCAACGTCCGCCAGACGGAAGCCGTGACCCGCGCCCTGGAGGCCGTCCGGGGGGCGAGGGCGGCCCTGCTGGGCGGACTGACCCCCGACGCGGTGCTCTCCGACACGGAGCGGGCCATGAACGCCCTGGGGGAGATCACCGGACGGACCCTCCGGGAGGACCTGACCGCCCGGATTTTTGACCGGTTCTGCGTAGGGAAATAGTTCTTGAAAAGAAAAAAGTACAGCGCTGATCTGAAACGGGTGGCGGGCCGGTCCTTCGCCCCTTTTATACTGATCACCGATTAAAATCTTTAACCGGGAGCTGAGCAGAATTTGCGCCAGACGAGACGCCGCCCGCAGCGCGGCAACGACATATGGGGTGAATTCTGCCGGCTCGAATTATATATTTTAATGGGTGATTAGTATTATAAACGGACTGTTGAAAAATCACGGAAAGAGGTTGAGTGCGCATGAAAAAAGGGTTGCTGGTTGTTTGTCTGGCAGCTGGCCTCCTGCTGGCCCTGGCGGGGTGCAGGAAAGAAGACGGAGTATCCTCCGCAAAAACAGACGGAACAGGCCAGGACGATTCTGTCTGGAATGAACCGGTGTCAGAGCCCGCTTTTGCCCCGGAGGACGCTGTCCAGCCCCTGGAAGTAACGCGATTTCTGGTGAAGCCGCAGGGGGTGGGCGGCATTGAGCCCTATGCCGACTGTTGGTACCAGGACCAGGCAAGGATAAATGCGGATTTGTCCGAAAAACTGGCCCTGACCTATTCTCTGACAGTCGGCGACAAGACCACATTCCCCAATGGCAGTCCCCAGGGCTATGACATGGACGGGCTGCTGGAGTGGGGGAAAGCCCCTGGCCTGAACGTGGATGTCCTGCACGGGCATGGCTTTACCGGCAAGGGCGCGGTAATTGCTTATGTGGATCAGCCCATCGCTGAGCATGAGCAGTTCAGCGGCCTGACGCTTCACTACACCAACAATACGGATTCGGAAAGCTCCATGCACGGTTTGGCGGTGCTGTCTCTGCTTGCAGGAAAGGACATCGGCACCGCGCCGGAGGCGGAGGTCTATTACTATGGGCACGCCAGTTGGGAGGGCGATCAGGCGAGTCAGGCTGAATGCCTCTACCAGATTATTGAGCAGAACAAAGCGCTGCCGGAAGGGGAGAAGATCACGATGGTCGGTTTCTCCAACAACATCCGGAACGATGTGAAAAACGAAGACGCTTTCCGGGAGGCTGTCGCTGCCTGCGAGGAAGCCGGGATCATGGTCTGGTTCTGCGGCGAGTATGGAGCGGCCGCCTTCCTGCCCTTCAGTGACAAGGATGATTTTCATAACCTGGTCGCCGACGTATGGTGGGCAGACAATTCGTCGGAGACGGTCTTTGTTCCCGAGGCGGGCCGGACAACGGCGTCCGTCCTGGACGGCGTCAATTATATCTATTGGGCCTTTAACGGCGGACTGAGCTGGGCAATGCCCTATATGCTGGGACTGTACGCCATTGCCAACGAAATCGATCCCTCCCTGACCCAAAACGATCTGCGGACGCTGGTAATGGATACCGCTTACAACAATAGCGGTATGTCTATTATCAACCCGACGGGGTTCATTGCCGCCGTTCTGGACGGCGCGGGCCGCAGTGATGAGGCGGACGCCCTCCGTCAGGATGCGGCGGCGCGGGAGCGGTATCTTTATGCCGTGATGGACCCAACGGCCATGAACGGGGAGGATCTGGCCGCCATAGGCGGCTACCTGGCGGCTGTCACCGACGCACAGGTCCTGACGGTCGATGCCCGGGCCTTCGACAGTATGGCGGACCTGGAGGCAGCTCTTCAGGCGGACTCTGTTCAGCGGGGCGGCGTGGTGTCCGGCGTACAGTTTTTCGGTACGCCGGGCTGGGACGGGGAACCGCTTTTGTGGCCAACGGCCAGCCTGCCGTTAGAAGAAGGGGAGTATGCGGATTTCTTTGACCGGTATAAAGCCGCCGAGGACTACTCTAAGACCCCGGAAGTGTTCGCCCCCAATCCCGCCTGGCCGCTTTTTATCGGATCTGCACAGATTGCCATGAGGTGACAACCGGCTTTTGCATTACAAATTGCAGTGCCTTTTGCTTTTTGGTTTGCATTATCAGTATAATTATCCGGTGGCCCGCTGCTTGGGGATCTGGATGGTAATGGTGATCGTTTCCTCGCTGTCCTGCCGGTCGAAGCGGGCGTCTACGCCTGCCCGGCGTATAGTTTCCATTCCCCGGTCCACGCTGTTGAGGAACAGTCTTACATCCTTGATGATGTAGAGGGGCTTCTTTCCCTCTTTGCCGCCGCGCTGTTTCTTTTGCAGCTGGGCTTCTATGTACTCTTCCGCCGCCGCCACCGTCAGCTGCTTTTCCCCGATGTGCCGCAGGGCGGCCAGCCGGGTCTCGTCCTCCTCCAGCCGCAGCAGCGCCCGGGCGTGGCGCTCCGTGAGCCCGTATTTCCGCAGCAGCTCGCCGCAGGCGGGGCTCAGCCGCAGCAGCCGCAGCTTGTTGGCAACCGCAGGCTGGGAACGGCCCAGCCGCCGGGCGGCCTCCTCCTGACTCATGCCGTAGGTGGTGATGAGCCGGGAGATGGCGGCGGCCTCCTCCAGATAGTGGAGATCGCTGCGCTGTAGATTCTCCACCAGAGCCAGCAGAGCGCTGTCCTGGGGCGTGACACGGACCAGAATACAGGGAACGTGAGTCAATCCGGCCAGTCCGGCAGCCCGCAGCCGCCGTTCGCCCGCTACCAGGATATAGCCTGCCGCGGTCTTTTCCACGCTCAGGGGCTGGAGCACGCCGTGCTGGCGGATGGATTCCGCCAGCTCCCGCAGGGGCTGCTCAGGGAAGTGGCGGCGGGGCTGCCGGGGGTTGGGGCTGATGCGCTCAATGGGCAGCATATGGATGCGGCCGGACTGGTAGAGGCTGTTTTTCGTCAATTGCATAAGAAATCCCCTCCGCAGATTTTTCTCCATTTTACGGCTTGTCCGATGCAAATAGGAGAAAATCCTGTCGGAGGGGAAATTTTATTTTTGAGGGGATGCGGGACTCTGTTTGAAAAAATGAGAAAATGACCAAATGGCAGGGCTTTTCGCCGGTTATCAAACAGGGCCAGGGCCGGTTTGCTGCCCGCAGCGTCTGTAAACGTCTTTTTTGAAGCGGGCATGGGAAAACAATAAAGGCTGCCACAAAACCGTAACTGTGACGCATTGTGAGGAAATACCAGGTGTGCTAAACTTTATATTGAAAAGTATACTGGAAGTTGACCTGTATCTGATAAGTCCTGAAATGAGGTGTTTTTCCTTGAAAAGGATACTGTGCTTTGGCGATTCCAACACCTGGGGGTTTGTTCCGGCGGCGGCAGTACGATATGCGGAAGACATACGATGGACCGGACGTGTGCAAAGAGCGCTGGGCAGCAATTATTGCATCATTGAAGAAGGATTAAACGGGCGCACGACCGCTTGGGATGATCCTCTCCGGGACTATATGAACGGCCTGACATATGTGGGACCGTGTGTGATTAGCCATTTCCCTTTAGATCTTATCATCATCATGCTGGGTACTAACGACTTAAAACAACGGTTTCACTTGAATTCGTGGGCGGTGGCGGAGGGGATCCGGCAGATTCTGCGGGAGATCGGCAGGTGTACCCGGATCACAGGAGACTCTCTTCCGGAAATTTTGCTGATTTCTCCGATCCCTGTGGGTGATGGCATCACCCGGTCCCCTTATGCGAATGAATTTGAAGCGCAGCGCACCTGCGAGATTTCCCATCAGCTGAGTAAAGACATATACCGGGTATCCCAGGAGGCGCACACGCATTTTATGGATGCCGCACTGTATGCCGCGCCCAGCAGCAGGGATTCTATCCATATGGAACCGGAGGGACACGCGGCGTTGGCGGAAGCTGTCGTTCAGAAAATTCACGGGATATTCAAAGACCGGTGAGGCAGCACCACCGGAAGGTGTTGTTATAAGAAGCTGAACCAACAGGCGGGAGCACACATCCTGACGGAAAATTTACCGTCCGGACTGCGTGAGAAAAGCCTGGAATCCGTCAGGATTCCTGTGCTTTCCTTCCCTGCCGGTCGAAAATTTTTCCCGTCAATCTGCGCACTGCGCCTGTTGGTACGGATTCTAAATTATTTGGAAAATGGAGGAATACAAATGAAGAAGTTTCTGACACTTATCCTGGCACTGACACTGGCCGCGAGCTGCCTTGCCGGATGCTCAGACAACAGCTCCGTTCCCGACGACGCCCCCGGCACGCCGTCCGGCACATCACCCGGCACTGCACCCGATGCCTCTCCGGATGCCTCGCAGAATACCGATTCCGGGACACCTGCCGGGGAAATACCCGAAATATACAATTTAATGACAGAGACATCCCTCGCCGGCCTGAAATCTCCGTACATCGAAGACCGCACCTCCATTAATAAGGCCTGGCCCAAAACCCCGGCAGATAAAGATCATATCGTAGTCGGCTGGGCTGAACTGACAATGAGCAATCCCTGGTTCGTGGATGTCGCTAACGCTTCCGATGCCCGTGCCCGGAAATATGGCTATGAAATCAAGCGGCTGGTCTGCGAGAGTGATCCCGTAACACAGAGCGAGCAGTTTGACACGTTTATTTCTCAGGGAGTCGATATTATCGTCGTCAATCCCGCAGATGCTATGGCCGTCATCGCTGATATCCAGCGCGCGGTCGATGCGGGCATTCCGGTCTGTACCTCCGCCGGTATCCTGACCCAGGCGGATTGTCCTCTGCTTACCAGCATTGCAAGTTCTCCTTGGGGCGTCGGATTTGAAGCCGGAAAATACATCGCGAAGCAATATGATTCCAGCAAGCCTCTGGTCGCGGGAAACATTATTGGCGTGCTGGGCAATCCCACCTCCGAGGGCCGGGTAAACGGCATGGTCAGCGGCGTGATCTATCAGCGGCTGAAGGACCTGGGCACTTCCTGTACCGACCCTGAGCTCTATTTGATTGCATACAATTTTTATCAGGATATCGTTACCAGAGGTCAGGCTGAGCTGCCGGAGGCAAATTTCAAGGTGGTCAGCCAGCTTGTGGGCGCCTGGACAGAGGAGGGCGGTATGAGCTGCGCCGAGGATATCCTGGCCGCTAACAGCGATGTTTCGCTGATCCTTGCGGAGAACGACTGGATGGGTATGGGCGCTTACAAGGCCATTGTGAATGCCGGTAAGACTGATGCGGTGAAGGTGGGTTGCTGTGCTGACGGTGTCGTTGACGCCATTGCGATGGTCAAAAGCGGCGAGATGCTTACCACAGGCTGCAACAGCGGATATCAGCAGGGCGAGGAAGTAATTGACTTTATCTATAAGATCTTCAACGGGCAGTTGGACCCCAACAATCTCCCCATTGCGTCCTATTTCCCGGAAGCCGCGATCACTGGAGAAAATGTGGATACGTTCTATGATCCCTCCCTGCCGTACTTCAGGTATGAAAGCATGAAATTCCCCAGTATTCCCGAGTACATTGACGCGCTTCTGAATTGATGCAGGCTTCCCGATGGCCGGGCTGCGGCGGCCCGGCCATCCCCATAGAAGCTGCGGTATGGTTTTGTGTGACGAAAGAGGAAATTCTATGAAAACTGCCAGAGAATTTCTGGATATGAAAAATATCAGTAAAAAATTTGGCGGCGTATACGCACTGGAAAATGTAAGTTTTTCCGCAAGAGCGGGAGAAGTTCACGCTCTGATGGGGGAAAACGGAGCGGGCAAATCAACGCTGATGAAGATACTGTCCGGCGTCTACCGGAAGGACGGCGGAGAAATATTTATCAATGGCAGGGAAACCAGAATATCCGGCCCGGCAGATGGGAAGAAGCAGGGGATCAGCATTATCCATCAGGAATTCGCTCTTGCCGTCGACCTGACTGTGGCGGAAAATATCTTTATGGACCGCTTTCCGAAAGTGATCCATTGGAATGAATTGAACAGGAAAACCGGTAATCTGCTGGAAAGCCTCGGTTTTGGCGACCTTGATCCGACCAGGACAGTTGGGGAAATTTCCGTGGCCTATCAGCAGGTGGTCGAGATTTGTAAAGCTCTGTCAAGAGATTCAAAGATCCTTGTGTTCGATGAACCCACGGCGGTCCTGACTTCCAGTGAAGTGGATAAGCTTTTTGCACTGATTAAGGTCCTGCGGGACCAGGGCGTATGCATTATCTATATTTCCCACCGCTTGAATGAGATATTTGAACTTTGTGACAGGATCACGGTCCTCAAGGATGGGCAAAATGTTTCTACCGTAAATGTCGGAGAGATACGGCAATCGGACCTGATTCGCCTGATGATTGGGCGCGAGCTGTCCGAGATGTATCCGCCAAAGACCGCAAAAACCGGTGAGGTCGTATTCGAGGCGCATGATATCTGCGTCCCCGGCCGGGTTTCCCATGTGTCTTTTGAGCTGAAGAAGGGAGAGATACTGGGAATAAGCGGCCTGGTTGGAGCAGGGCGTACGGAGTTGATGCAGGCCATTTTCGGAGTGCGCAGGCGAACCAGTGGTCAGATCCTGTATATGGGGAAAGAGATCAATACCCGCTCTCCCAGACACGCGGTGCAAAATGGAATCGGTATGCTGCCAGAGGACCGGAAGGCGGAGGGAGTCCTTTTGGAAATGCCTGTCGCCGTCAACAGCACGCTCACATGTCTGAAAAATTTCCTGCGCGTCCCCGGCAGGATCGACAGGAAGAAAGAATCGGAAGCAGTGGAGGCAGCTGCGCAGACGGTCCGCCTTAAAATGACGAATATCTGGCAGAATGTTGGCGATCTCTCCGGCGGGAATCAGCAAAAAGTGGCTTTGATGAAATGGGTGCTGGCGGATTGCCGGCTGCTGATTTTGGATGAGCCTACCCGGGGCGTGGATGTCGGAGCGAAAATTGAGATATACCGGATCATGGACCAACTGGCGGCACAGGGAGTCGCTATCATCATGATCTCCTCCGAAATGCCGGAAATTATCGGTATGAGCGACCGCGTCATCGTTATGCGGGAAGGCACCATAACGGGTGAGCTGGAGAAACCGGAGATCAACGAGTATAACCTGATCAGACTGTCAATGGGAGTAAATTAGATGGAAACAACAAGCCGCAAATTTGAAAAGCTGGCATCCAGGGAATTTTGGATCAAAAACAGCTGCTTTGTCATCCTTGTTTTACTGGTTGTCCTGTCGGGACTTCTCTCGGAGGTGTTCTTTACCAGGCAGAATGTCCTCAACCTGCTCCGGCAGAGCGTCCCTCTGCTGGTCATGAGCATGGGAATGCTTTGCGTCATCTCGACAGGCGGCATTGATCTTGCCACCGGGTCTGTCATGGGACTCAGCAACATGCTCGTTGCGCAGATGCTGGCCAAATGGCTGGGCGGGACGGTAGGCGGCCTTTTTCTGTGCATTGTGATTGCCCTGATTCTCGGGATACTCATGGGCGTTTTTTCCGGATCTCTTATCACGTTCGGCAAAATGGCGCCGTTCATCGTTACGCTGGCGACCTCCCAGATTGCACGGGGATGCGCCTATCTGGTGACCAACGGGCAGCCCATCCGTTTGGACACAAAATTGCCCGGCATTGCCCTCCTTACCGCTTTTGGCAACCAGAACATCCCCGGCATTGATATTCCCTGGCCGATTTTCCTGGGATTGTTTATGATTATCATTTTTTTCTTCATGATGAGATATACGGCAGTTGGCCGTATCATCATGGCCGTAGGCAGCAATGAGAAAGCAGTCCGCCTGGCAGGAATATCCGTTGTTCGCTATAAAATGATGGCATATTGCATCAGCGGATTTGCCAGCGCTATGGCGGGGATCATTATCACCTCGCGGGCCAGTACCGGTACGCCGATCTCCGGAAACGGATATGAGTTGGATGCGATAGCCGCGTGTGTCATTGGCGGCGCCAGTCTTTCCGGCGGGCGGGGGACCGTGGTCAATACGGTGATCGGTGTCCTCGTGTTGCAGCTCATTAAAAATACATTGAATTTGATGAGTGTTCCTTCCTATCCCCAGGAGATCATCAAGGGCCTGGTGATCATTGTCGCAGTCCTTGCCCAAAACCAGGCAGCTCGTTCTGAATGAGCCGCGGCCTGACTGGATACATGAGGTGATTTTATGGAAAACCAGAGAGTCAGAGTTGCCATGATGCAAATGCTGGTCCGCACAAACGCAGCTTCTGAAAACATGGCGCATGCGGAAGAGCTGCTGGCGGCGGTATGCGCGGAGAATAAGCCGGATTTCGTACTGTTTCCTGAGACCGGAGATCTGGGATGGGCGACACAGGAGGCATACGAACTCTCCGAACCGGTACCCGGCGGCAGCGTCTGCGAGGCCTGGCGCCGGATATCTCAGAAGTACGGCGTCTATCTTGTAGCCGGACTGACGGAGCGCGCAGGGGACAAAGTATATAACTGCGCCGTGTTTTTTTCACCTGAAGGTGAGCTCCTTGCCAGGCACCGCAAGATTAATGTACTGCAAGATGTAGAGGGTATGTATGAGATCGGCGACCAGCTCCACGTAGTGGAGACAAAATTCGGACGGGTGGGATTTGACATCTGCGCAGACAATTTTATCAGCAATGCCGTTCTGCTGCACAGTATGGCCCGTATGGGAGCAAGGATGATCCTTTCCCCGTCCGCATGGGCGGTCACACCGGATTTCGACAATGAGAGGACCCCCTATGGGAGCATTTGGACAGAACCCTATCAGGAGATCTCCCGGCTCTACCGTATGCCTGTTATTGGCGTGAGCAACGTGGGGAAGCTGTCCTCCGGTGCTTGGGCGGGACATCATGCAATCGGATGCTCCCTGGCATATGACGGCAGTGGCAGGCTGGCCGCAAAGCTGCCCTTTGGCCCGGAGGCGGAGACCACATATGTCCTTGAACTGGAGTTGACGGACCCCATTGCCCGCGGGACAGATTTCCCGGATGCACTGATGGCGAGGGGTTACATGGGACAGGCCGAACAGACCTCCCACGCCCCCAAAGGGCATGGGGACGGTTCTGTAAAACCGTAATGGCGGAGGTGCTGAGATGAGCGGTGCAGCTGAAGAATTATATGGTTATGCATCTTCGTTACGTGTGCTGAATACCCATTGCCACCACAGTGCTGACTGCAGCTTTGAACATTTCGGCCTGGCAAAGCTGCTGCAAACCTGTTATGTCAGCTGGTGCGGCGAAACTTTTGATACATCCAGGGCTTCCCGGGAACATTACCTCGACCGCGTCCGGTATAAGTCCTTCTTCCGCGCGGTCCAGAAAAGTATCATGCGCATCTACGGTCTGCCGGAGGAATTGAGCGCCGGCAATTGGGATACATATGATGAAGCCATCAAAACCCGCCACAAGAATACAGTGTGGCACATGGAGATCTTGAGAGATATCTGCGGATATGACAGGATCATTCTGGACGCATACTGGGACCCGGGATCAAATAACGGCCACCCCGGGCTGTTTGACTCTGCGTTCCGGATCGATCCCCTGCTCTTTGGCTTTTCTGAAACGGCCTTAGACCATGACGGCAATAACGCCTGTCGTCTTTACGGAAATGAAAGCGGTAACCTGGACGACTACCTCGCATTCGTTTATGATTTGATAAAGGAGAAGGTCCACAGCGGCAGCGTCTGCATAAAAAATGCCATTGCGTATGACCGGAACCTTGTATACGAGAACCCAACGAAAGCGGAGGCCAGCCGGGCCTTTGGCAAACAGCGCACGCAGGAAGATATCCTTCGCTTCCAGGACTACGTGTTTCACGCAATCTGCGCCATAGCGGCGGAACTCAATGTGCCGGTACAGTGCCACACCGGCATGGGCTGCATCGACCGGACCCGTGCCGCCGGCATGCTGAAGCTGGTCCGGGAACACCCGAATACCAGGTTTTCCATGATGCACGGAAGTTTCCCGTGGTGCAGTGATCTGCTGGCATACCTTGATCTCTGTCCCAACGTCTTTGTGGACCTGGTCTGGCTGCCTGCACTCTCCCCCACTGTAGCAGAGCATTATATCCGCGCTTTGGTGGAGGTGGGAACGTCCAACCGGCTCTGTTGGGGATGTGATACCTGGAATTCTGAAGCGAGCTATGGAGCCAGGCTTCTGGCAAACGAGACCGTTGCCAATGCGATGGGCGCGCTGGTGGACCGCGGCTATTTCAGCAAGCAGGACGCAATGTATATGATCAGGCGGATATTCCGGGACAATGCCCATGAGCTGTTCCGGATCGGATGCTCCATCTCGCAAAATAAGGAGGAAGTGAAATGAATCAATTACCCGATAAAATGAAAGCTCTGGTAGCTTATGCGCCCGGCGACTACCGTCTGGAGGAGGCAATCACTCCCCGTGCCGGAGAGAATGAAATAATCCTTAAGGTAGAAGCCTGCGGCATCTGCGCAGGAGACGTAAAGGCGTTCCATGGCGCTCCATCCTTCTGGGGCGATGAGACCCAGCCCGCATACATAAAGGCGCCTGTGATCCCCGGACATGAATTCACAGGACGGATTGTGGAGATCGGTCCCCATGTGGAAGGCTGGAAACTGGGTGACCGTATCTGCCCGGAGCAGATCGTCCCCTGCGGAAAATGCATGTTCTGCAAAAGCGGCCGCTACTGGATGTGCGAAAAGCACGATCTGTTCGGTTTTCAGAACAATGTAAACGGAGGAATGGCGGAATACGTGCGTCTTACCAGGGAGGCGCGGCCCTACCGGGTCCCCGACGATATGCCGATTGAGAAAGCGCTGCTCATTGAGCCGTTCAGCTGCTCAAAACACTGTATCGACCGTGCAGCGCCTACCAACGAGGATTTCGTCGTTCTATCCGGTGCGGGGACACTCGGCCTTGGCATGGTCGGCGCTTTGCGCAAGCGGAACCCGAAGAAGCTGGTGGTGCTGGACATGAATGAATCGCGCCTGCAAAAGGCCCTGGAATTTGGCGCGGATATGGTACTGGACCCTTCCAGGGAAAATGTCACCGCAAGGATCAGGGAAATGACCGGCGGCTATGGCTGCGACATCTATATTGAGGCGACCGGACATCCTTCCAGCGTACAGCAGGGATTGGATATGATCCGCAAAATGGGCAGATTTGTGGAATTTTCCGTATTCGGAAGTCCGGTTTCTGTAGACTGGTCCATTATCTCTGACCGCAAGGAGCTGGACCTCCTCGGCGTCCATTTGAGCCCGTACAGCTATGACCCGGTCATCGCCTGGATCGCGGATGGCACCATGCCCACCAATGGGGTTGTTTCACACATGTTTTCCCTGGAAGATTGGCAAACCGCTTTCGATTACGCGGCAACGGGCAGGGATGGCGCCTTCAAGGTCGCGCTGAAATTCTAATCAGCAGTAAGTCAAAAAATACAAGATTGGAGGCAGGGAAGGGAAATGCTGCCACATAACGATCCTGCATCAGGCGAGGGCCTGAGAGGTAAAACCGCAATTATTGCAGGCGGCGCAGCCGGCATCGGACTGGCTTCCGCAGAATACCTGACAGGAAAGGGCGTCAATTGTCTGCTGATGGACCTCAATGAGCAGGTTGGAGAGATTGCAAGGAAGCTCTCTCCGGGACATATCGGTATTTGCGGCAATGTTCTGGATACAGATCACCGCAGGAGGGCAGTCGCTGAGGCGGAAGAGCGGTTCGGTGGGGTGGATATTCTCATCAACAGCGCCGGAATTGTTGCGCTTGAGAAAGCGGAGGCCATCAGCGAACAGGATTGGGATCGGACCATCAGCGTTAACCTGACGGCCTCATTCAGAATGGCGCAAACCGTAGGACAGCATATGATCACACACAAAACCCCCGGTGTTATCATCAATATGGCATCTCAGGCGGGTATTATCGCACTTGATAAGCATGTAGCCTACTGTGCTTCTAAAGGGGGCATCATCGCCATGACCAAAGTGCTTGCCTGTGAATGGGGGAAATATGGTATCCGTGTGAATTGCGTCTCTCCGACAGTCGTTTTGACAGAATTGGGCCACAAAGCATGGGATGGCCCGGTGGGCGACGCTTTTAAAAAGGAAATCCCTGCAGAACGCTTTGCTGAACCCAATGAAATCGCGGCGGCTGTCGCCTTCCTTTGCGGAACAGGCGCAGGGATGATAACGGGCCATAATCTGGTTGTTGACGGCGGATTTACAATCAAATGACGCAGGATACAGAAGCAAATATTTGTTTTAAGGGAGTGCAGGTATGCAAAGAATCATGAATGATCCGGACTCCATCGTTGATGAGATGCTGGAAGGTTTTTTGAAAAGCCACGGCGATATTGTAAAAAGGACAGAGAATTCCCGAGTTGTCCGCACTTCGTGTTCCACAGATGGCCGGGTCGCCATAGTAACCGGCGGCGGCAGCGGCCACAAACCGGCGTTTGTAGGGTATTGCGGGGAAGGCCTCTGTGATGCGGCAGCTGTAGGGGAGATTTGTACATCTCCTGCCGCAAAGGCATTCCTGGATGCTTTCACGGCGGTTGACAGCGGCTATGGTGTAGCCTGCCTGTATGGAAATTATTCCGGCGATAATATGAATGTCAAAATGGCAGTAAAGATGGCCAGGAAGCTGGGCATCACGGTAAAGACGGTTATCGCCAATGACGACGTTGCTTCCGCGCCTGAAACGGAACGGGAAAAGCGCCGCGGCGTGGCCGGTGAGATATTTATGTGGAAGTGCGGCGGCGCCGCCGCTTCCATGGGAGCGGATCTCGATGAAGTTATCCGGATCGCGCAAAAGGCTATTGATTCCACCCGGAGCGTTGGCATTGGCCTGTCTCCCTGTACGCTGCCTGCTGTCGGCCATCCGAATTTTGTAATTGAGAGCGGTACGATGGAAGTCGGTATCGGCCATCACGGAGAACCAGGGATCGCAGTATGTCCACTGGAAGATGCCAGGAGCATTGCAAAGCGCATGTGCGATATTGTTTTACCCGATCTTCCGTTTGCATCTGGCGACGAAGTGGCTGTACTGATATCCGGGCTGGGCGCGACACCGGTGATGGAACTCTATGTACTTTTTAATGAGATAGAGAATATTCTCGTGGGAAAAAGCATCCGCATTCACCGCTCCTATGTCGGTAATTATTTTACCTCTCTGGACATGATGGGCGCATCCTTGACGGTTATGAAACTTGATGACGAATTGCGGAAGCTGATAGATATGCCATGCAGGTCTGTGGGCCTGACGCAGTGCTGAAGGGGAAGCTGAGGATGGAAACATTTCGTAATTCACAGGGAAAGTATATACTCCTTGCCATGGTCAAAGGTATCCAGGACAACAAAGAGTATCTTGGCGATGTAGACGGTCTCATCGGGGATGGCGACCACGGAATGAACATGAATAAGGGATTCTCTCTGTTTGAAAAGCAATTCGGCGATCAGGAGATGCTTTTTTCAGAAGGACTGGGCGATCTGGCTATGATTCTGATGAATGAGATCGGCGGATCCATGGGGCCCATCTACGGAACGATTTTTACGGAAATGCAGGAATATTTAGAGAAAACCGGTTCGGAGTCCATTGGCATTGTGGAATTTACGGGGGCGCTGAAAGCCGCTCTTGCGGGGCTCTATACCATCGTGGATGCCCGGCCGGGGGACAAGACCCTGGTGGACTGCCTGTCACCTGTGGTGAGATCAATGGAAATATCGGCAGAAAAAGGGGAGAGCTTCACGGAGGCATTGACTCAAATGAAGGTATCTGCCTTATGTGGCCGCGATTCCACAAAAGACCTTATCGCAAAGCATGGGCGAAGCAGCCGGCTGGGGGAACGCAGCCGGGGCGTCCTGGATGCAGGCGCCTGCTCCTGTTGCATTATACTGACAGCCATGGCTGACAGTATCTCTGCGCTGCTCACACAGGAGGACGTATGAAAATCGCTTTTGGATGCGACCCGAACGCGGCTGAAATGAAAGACCGGCTGATCCGCTTCTGTGAGAGTCTTGGACATGAAACAGTTGATATGGGAAGCAGCGATCCAGTTTACGCCAACGTGGCGATTGCGGTCAGCGAATATGTTGCAGCCGGAAATGCCTGCCGGGGAATATTGATCTGCGGCACGGGCCTGGGCATGTGCATCTCGGCCAATAAAGTGAAGGGAGCCTATGCCGCGCTGCTGACAGACATATACTCCGCCGAGCGTGCGGTTCTCAGCAATGACAGCAACATTGCCTGCCTGGGCGCATTTACAGTTGGTCCGAAATTAGCGGAACGGCTGGTCGAAACATGGCTCGCCTGTCAATTTGAGAGAAATTGTCCTTCTCAACCCAAAGTGGATGCTTTCCAGAGGTATGACAGGGAAAGATAATCGGCTGGAGATAAAATGAACAAATCACGGATAACGCTGGGAAGTGGACACATCTGCTTTTCAGCGTTTCCGCATCAAATGAGAGCGGACAGGAATGGAAAGCTTTGCATGACGGAGTCCCGCATGATATCATCGCTGATTTCAGAAAAGATTGTTACTTGAATACGGTCATATTTAATAGTATAGTATAGAATAAAGAGACACCTGGAGGCGGAATTTGCAGCAGAACAGCGGTTGATGTACGGAGTTGAATATTATGGAACTGAAATTTTTAATCGTTGATGATGAGTTACACATTTGCAGATTGATTTCAAAATTTGTCAGCGACCATTTTATGCCCTGTGATATTGAATTTGCCCACTGTGGTTCAGAAGCGCTGCGTTTGATCGAGGAACACAGTCCGGATATTGTCATTACAGACATCCGTATACCGGAGTTTGACGGTATCCGGCTGGTAGAAAAAGCGTATGAGGCCAAAAGCAGAAGCAAGTTTATTATTGTCAGCGGATACAAAAAATTTGAATATGCGCACACCGCCCTTAAATTTGGCGTAGTGGATTATCTGCTCAAACCTATAGAGGAGGAAAAACTGGTCTTCGTGATCCACGGTATTATAGAACAGATTTCCAGCGCCAATACCGCCGACAGGAAATATAACGAAATGATGCAGCAGAATGACCGCTACAGGTACCAGCTGAAGGTCAACGCATGGAAGGATGTTCTGGATGGGCATACGGCGGAGGAGACTATCCTGGTCTATCCCGATAGCCATTTCATATTGACGGCTACCCAGATAAGCGTTGATTCCTCCCTGTCGGACAACCGGCCTTTTTTCGACATGGCAGTCAAGAACCTCTCCGGGATATCCCGGGCCTTTTTTGCCAGCCCTGATACGGCAGATATCTTCGTTTACCGCCAGTACCTTATTACATGTGTGAACTTTCCGCCGGAAGAAGCCAGGCAAACGAGGGATACCATTGCGGAAGCAATGGCCGCTGCAAAGCGTTGGACGATGCAGCATGGCAGGCTGCACATTTCCACCGGGATCAGCTCCATCTGGAAAGATCACATCTCCCTTGCCTGTCAGGCTTTCAGGCAGGCGTTGAATTGCGCCCGCTGCCACGTGGAGGGCGGATTTGAAAAAGTGTTCTGGGCAGATGACTATGCCCACCGCATCAGGGTACTGCCCGCAGTGATCCGGCGGGCAGTACAGCGCTTTGACCTGTGTCTGGAAAACGCGCAGCCACAGCAGGTGGACGGATATTTCCAGCAGCTCCTCGATGCGGTCCAGACCATCCCCCTGCTGCACCCGGCCTGTTTGTACGATATTCGCGCCCGGATACTGCGGATACTGAATGAATATTCTGCACAGCTAGGGATAAAAGATATTCCTGCCCTGGAGCAGGACAATTTCTGCTCCAGGGCAGCCTCTTATCCGGAGTTTTTTCGTGAAATGGCCAATGATATGTCCCGCTGCCTCGAGGAGATCAACCGGCAGAAAAACGAGATCGACAGCGTCCCTGTTGTGCTTGCCCGGCGGTATGTTCATGAACATCTTGGGGAAGAAATCCGGCAGGAACGGGTTGCAGAAGAAGTGCATCTGAGCGCCGCATATTTCAGCGCGCTGTTTAAGCGGATGACCGGGTGTACGTTCAGTGAATATGTCATTAAAGAACGGATCCGCTGCGCAAAAAAGCTGCTGACAACCAGCACGCTCAACATCAGTGAAATCTCGGACCGCCTGGGCTATACGGATATTCGCGCCTTTTCTAGGCGTTTCAAGCGTGAGGTGGGAATCACACCCACGGAGTTTCGGGCCATACATTTTGACAGCAGTATAGATTGGTGGGAATAGCATGCTGTTCTTTTGCCTCATTTCCGTCCTGACCGTCAGTATTATCATTATTGCCGTGCAGCGTGCGGACACCCCTCTCTTTTGTTTTGCGGTGTTGCTCGTTGCCCTGATTGCCTGCATCTATACCGCCATTCTGCTCTTTTTGCAGAAACGCAGGAATAAGCTTCTGCACACTGCCATTGAAAAACTGAAGGCAGGCGGGAAATATGAAGCGGGTGAGCTTCCTCAGAAAATGCAGGAATTTATCCGATTGTACCGGGACAGCGTCCTTGCGGAATCCGGAAAACCGGATAACGCCCAGGAAATGAAGTTCCGCGTGCTGCTCAACCAGATCAACCCGCATTTTTTGTATAATACGCTGGAAAGCATACGGTCTGTCGCCATTTGCGATGGTGAAAAAGGACTGGATCAGATTGCCGCCATG
Organism: uncultured Oscillospiraceae bacterium; assembly: GCA_910587505.1. Lineage (GTDB taxonomy): Bacteria > Bacillota > Clostridia > Oscillospirales > Oscillospiraceae > Pelethomonas. The sequence continues at coordinate 81,966 of CAJULD010000010.1, forward strand.
ACGGCCGCCTTAGCGAAATATTTTCGCTACAACATTTCGTACAGCAATGATCTTGTGACATTGGCCGACGAAATCGAAAACATCAATCAGTATATGCTCATTCAGCGATTCCGTTTTTCAGACCGTTTTCAACTGGAGATCAAATACAACTGCGACCGCGACGCCGCGCTGAAGATCACACTTCCCAGGCTGATCTTACAGCCGATCATCGAAAATGCAATTTTTCATGGGCTGGAGACAAAAAGCGAACCCGGCAGGATTATTGTCAGAATCGATGAAACACCCCAGCGGGTAATCATATGTGTGGAGGATAACGGCGTTGGGATAAAAGATGAGGACCTTGTTACGCTCCAGGACAACATCAACGCACCCTACCATCATCTGCCATCCGTTGAATCCGGTCACAACGGTATCGCGCTTTGGCAGATTAATCAGCAGATTATGATGCTGTTTGGGAAGCATTATGGCATTAAGATATTCAGTACGCAAAATGTCGGGACAGTGGTAGAGATCACCCTGCCGTCAGTCCGAAAGGATCAGCATATATGAGTGGGAACAAGATGCGTGAAGAGGCGCTTCGGGCTGACGGAATCTATTTGGAAGTGGGAGACCGGATGGTCCTGGAGAATATCGGCCTGCATCTTTTTCAGGGCGAGGTGCTGGGTATCGCAGGTACATTTCATTCCGGGATCGTCTACCTCAAACAGATCCTGCAAGGTAAGCTCATTCCCCGGCAGGGACAATTTTATGTGCGAGGGAATCAGGCTGTCCGGCCGGGCAGACTTTCTCTCCATATCGGACAAATTACCGCAGACTCCCTTTTAGCGGAAGAACTGACTGTAGCTGAAAATCTCTTTTTAATCAGGCCGCACAGACCGGCGCTGGTCAACTGGCTTTCCATGGACCACTATATCAACGAACTGCTTGCCACGGTTGCACCGGAAGTCCGGGCTGAACAGCAGGTCAGCACCCTGTCTGTAGTCCAGAAGAAAATTGTGGAGATTGTAAAATTTGCTCTGATGGATATTTCGGTTATCCTGATCGATGACAGTATCTGCTATACAGAGAAAGCAAACTTAATACTATATCGGGCCATTCGCACATTCTGCGGCAAGGGAATGTCTTTTCTGTATTTTGCCAATCATTCCAATTGCTTTATAGATAATGCAGACAGAATCATGATTTTTCGGAATAATCACCTGACGGGGTATGTAATCAACGATGGCTTTCAGCAGATGCAGGTAAAGGCTCTTATTGCGCCAAACGTGGCGGATGCATCACTCTCAGGGCCAACGGACAATGTGCAGAGCGAAAAGGTCCTTTACCGGATTTCCTGTCAACATACCGCAGAATGGCAGCATATCTGCATCCACGAAAGCGAAATCGTCTGCTTTGTCTCCCACGATCATGAATTCATCCGCGCATTGGAAGAGATGTTTGAAAACATATCCCATGCGAATACAAAAACAGATTTATCCAAAGCACATGATGCCATCTGGAAGCTGGAGCGTTTTAAACGCCATGCGATCACATTTATGCCATACAACTATTTTGAGAGTATTATTTGTCAAGACCTGACGGTATATGACAATGCTTATCTCAACTATCGTGCAAAAAGCCTGCGGGATAAACTGACGTTTTACTTTAAAAAGAACAACTACTTTTCCCGTCAGGTAGAAAAAGTCATGAAGAAACCCGCAGGCTGGGCGCGCCGGTCCCGGTCTCACATGCTGCCCAGGTATGAGCAATGGCAGCTGATGACCTTTCGCAACTTTATTGGCGATGCAAAAACAATTTTCATGAGCTATCCCACGAAAGAATCTGCGGCCATTTTGCAAATGGCGAGGCAGAAAAGACTGTCTATCATTATTGCGACAGACAGTCCGGAAGATATTGGGGAAATATGCGATAAGATACTGGTGGTGGAATACGGCAGAGTGGTGGAGAATATTCACCAGGACATACCGGGCAGATGCTCCTCCCCTGTTTAAACCGCACCCGGGATTATGGGTGGCCGGACGTGTAATACGGAAATAGAAACAGTGGGGAATAAATTGATATGCTCCCTCTATAAGAGACAGTGAAAAAGGAAACTGTCATTATAAAGGGAGCATAACTGTGTCCAGGAAAGAGAACCACCGGGGCGGAGAGCAAGTGAACACTGTCCGGAGGATTTTGAAATGCGGGATAAGCATCGGCACAGCGGGCCAGGAAACAGGAGTGGACCGGAAAACTGTCCACACTCCTTTTAAGGCGGGTGTGACTGTTGTCGTTGAAGGGAGACATTATGATCGTCTTAAATCAGACGGTATCAGCGTCACTTGTCCTCCAGCAGCTTTGCCAGCTCGGCCATGAAGGTATGAATGTCCTTGAATTGCCGGTAGACGGAGGCGAAGCGGACGTAGGCCACCTCATCCACGTCCCGCAGCCTGTCCATGACCTGCTCCCCCACCAGCTCCGTAGGGATCTCCCGTTCCAGGTTATTTTGCAGGTTCTGCTCGATCTCGTCGGTCATCCGCTCCAGATCCGCTATGGACACCGTCCGCTTTTCACAGGCCCGCAGCATGCTGCCCAGCACCTTGTTGCGGTCGAAGCTCTGACGGCTGCCATCCTTCTTGATGACCACCATGGGCAGCGATTCCATGGTTTCATAGGTGGTAAACCGCTTCTCGCAGGCCAGACACTCCCGCCGCCGGCGGATGCTGTTGCCTTCGTCGGCAGGGCGGCTGTCCACCACCCTGCTCTCCTTATAACCGCAGTAGGGACATTTCATCGCGGGGCCCTCCTTCAAAAACCGGCAAATTTTGCCTTTTCACCATATTAACACAGAAAAGAGGGAAAAGCAAACATGGAATCCGGTAAATTTTCCTGTCGCTACTGCCAGAAAGGCAGGAAAAGCAAGAAAAAACCAAAATGTCAAGAATAAATTAGAATAACTTGAAAAAAATTTTATATCCCTGCT
>CAJULD010000011.1 GCA_910587505.1 uncultured Oscillospiraceae bacterium
CTACTCCAACCCCTTGTCAACCCCTTTCTTTGAAATTTTTCAGCCTTTTTTTCAGGAATTATCAAAGACATTTTCTCCTGTTCGTGATATAGTATACAGGGAATATTCTTCCACAACATATGGTACATACATTATATATGTAGAACAGGAGCAGCCCATGCAGATCAAACGTCTTGCGGCCACCTTCGGCCGGCTGGAGCAGGAGCAGCTGAGTCTCGAGCCTGGTCTGAACATCATTGAGGCTCCCAATGAAGCGGGCAAATCCACATGGACGGCCTTTCTGCGCGTCATGCTTTACGGTCTGCGCACACGGGACCGCAGTTCCGGCGCGGATAAGCGCCGCTATCTGCCCTGGAGCGGAAGCGCCATGGAGGGCACGCTGGAGGCCTCCACCGATCTGGGGGATGTCACCATCCTTCGCCGCACGGACCGGGCCAACGCCCCCATGGGGGCCTTCTCCGCCGTTTATACCGGCACTGCCGACCCGGTAAAGGAGCTGACGGCCTCCTCCTGCGGCGAAGTTCTTCTGGGCGTTTCCCAGGATGTCTTCGAGCGCAGCGCCTATATCCGCCAGACAGGGCTGGCAATCGATCAGAGCAGGGCTCTGGAGCAGCGCATCACCTCCCTGATTACCACCGGCGAGGAAGACTCCTCTTTTACCGCCGCCGCCGGCCAGCTGCGCAGCCAGCTCAATTCCCGCCGCCACAACAGGACCGGCCTGCTGCCCCAGCTGGAGGAGGAACAGCGCGCCATTCGTGCTTCGCTGGAGCAGCTGGAGTCTCTCACCGCCGCCGCCGGGGAGCGGCAGCGGGCGCTGGAGGCCCTTCAGCTCCAGCTGGAGGAGACGGAGACGCTTCTGGCCCGCCACGACGCCGCCGACCAGGCCGATGAGCTGCGGAAGGTCGAGAGCGCCCGTGCGGATGCCGCTGCCGCCCGCGACCGGACGAAGACGCTGGAAGCCAGCGCCCGGTACCTGCCCACCCGCCCCGAGCTGGAGGCCCTTCAGGGCCGCATTGAGGCTCTCTCCTCCATCAACAACGCGGTGGACGATGCCCGCGCCCGTCTGGATCTGACCAGTCACACCCTCCGGCAGGCGGAAAAAGCGGTCAGCGCCCACCCCTTCGCGGGTCTGACCCCCGGCGAGGCGGCTTCCGCGCCTCTGGATGCCGGCCCCAGGCCCGCCATGTCCCGCAGGGTGCTGCCCATTGCCATTCTGGCAGGGGTGCTCCTGGCCGCCTCCGGCTACTTTACCCGGCAGTGGATGATCTCCGCTGGCGGCGGACTTGGCCTTTTCGGCGTCATTCTCATTCTCTCCCAGTGGCGCTTCCGGAAACAGAAAAAGGAGTGGGAGGCCAACCGCGCCCAGCTGGAGCGCCAGCGGGAGGAGGCGGTCGCCGAGTACGCCCCCCTCTTCGAGGCGGAGGCGGAGGCCCGGGCCAGGCAGCAGGCGGCTCAGGCTGCCTGGGAGGCGGTGTCCGCCAGCGCGGCTGCCAATCTGGACTCCATCCTTACCCAGCTGCGCTCCTTCCGCCCTCTCGTCCGCAATCTGCCGGAGGCCTGCGAGGCGCTGGGCGACGCCTTCCTTCTCCGCGGCAAGCTGGAGCAGGCCCAGCGCCGGGAGGATGAGGCCCGTACCCGCTGGGAGACCCTCCGGGACGCTGCGCCGCCTCTTCCCCGGGTTCTGGCCCAGCGCCCGGACGTCTCCCGGGAGCAGTTGCGCCTCCGGCTGTCGGATTTGCGGGACCGGGACGCGGCTCTCCGCCGGGAGCTCCACACCGCCCAGGGACGCGTTCAGGCGCTGGGCGATCCCGGCGAGCTGCGCCTCCGGCTTCAGGCCCTGGAGGAGCGCGGGGCCGCGCTGCAAAAGGAATACGACGCCATTGCGCTGGCTATGGAGGTGCTGGCCCTGTCCAGCTCCACCCTGCAAGCCCGATTCTCCCCCGCGCTGGGGGAACATGCGGCCTCCATCTTTACAAATCTGACCGGAGGGCGTTATAATAGGGTAATGCTGGATCGCTCCATGTCGCCCTCCGCCCAGCAGGCGGACCAGATCTCCCCCCATGGCGCGGACCAGCTCAGTCAGGGCACGGCGGACCAGCTGTATCTGGCGGTGCGGCTGGCGCTGTGCGACCTGGTCCTGCCGGAGGAGAAGGCCGTTCCCATCCTTCTGGACGACGCGCTGGTCAACTTTGACGACGAGCGGATGGCCTCCGCGCTGGACTTCCTCCTGGAGCTCTCCGCCCGCCGCCAGATTCTGCTGTTCACCTGTCAGAAGCGGGAGGGCGACTATCTGAACTGGGCCTATCCGGAAAAATTTCACCATATCAGGCTGTAGAGGTGTTTTTGTGAACCGTTTTTGCTTTGCATTTCTTCTTTTGATGACCTATAGCTTTCTTGGCTGGTGCGGGGAAATGGTCTATTGCTCCGTCGGCCAGCGGAAGCTCTGCGAAAAGCGGGGCTTTCTCAACGGCCCAATCTGTCCCATCTACGGGCACGGCGCGCTGGTGGTCCTTCTCTGTCTCCACGGCGGCTGTGAAAATCCCCTGCTGACCTTTCTCCTTGGCGCGGTTCTGACCTCCATTGTGGAATACGTCACCAGCTTCGCCATGGAAAAGCTGTTCCACATGCGCTGGTGGGACTACTCCCAGTATAAGTTCCACATCAACGGCCGCGTCTGTCTCCTGAATTCCACCCTTTTCGGTCTGGCCAGCGTGTTCCTCTGCCACGTGGCCAATCCTCCCATCACCGGATGGCTGACGGATGTCTTTTCCTCCGGCGTCGGCGTTCCGTTTTCTCTGATCCTCCTGCTGGTCTATCTGACGGACATCGTCCTCTCCGTCCGCAGCGCCATCCGCATCGGCGGCCATCTGGCCCGGCTTCACGCCGTCCACGACGAGCTCGCCCGGAAGCTGGAGGAGCTCGGGGCGGAGGCCAGACAGAGCGTGCAGTCCCGGCTGGAGCCGCTGGCGGAGCGGAGCGACGAGCTTGCCCGCCGTCTGGAGGCCGCCCGGTCGGAGGCCCGTCAGAAGCTTCATGCCCTCTATGAGAAGCCGGATTTCTTTGACCGCCGCCTGCTCCGCTCCTTCCCCGCCATGAAATCGGTCCGCCACCCGGAAGCCCTGAAAAAGTGGAGAGAGTATCTGCGGAAGGACTGATGCTTTTTCTCTCCCGCTCTTTTCTGAAAGAAAGGGCGGCAAAGAGGACCTTAAAACCGCCCTGCCATCTATTGCTACAATTCCAAAATTTCCGCACGGTAAGGGCTCCGCGCTTCCATATTGCGGAATACTGTAAAAGGCATTTTTTATTTATCTTATCATAAAAGGAGAAACAGCGCTATGTCAGAATGCACCCATGACTGCAGCAGCTGCGGCGAAAACTGCGGCGAACGCACCGAACCCCAGTCCCTTCTGAAACCTCACAATCCCGCCGCCCGCGTGGGCAAGGTCTATGGCGTCGTCTCCGGGAAGGGCGGCGTGGGCAAATCCATGGTGACCAGCCAGCTGGCAGTTCTGGCCCGCCGCGCCGGCCACAGAACCGGAATTCTGGACGCCGACGTCACCGGCCCCTCCATTCCCAGAGTCTTTGGCGTCCACCGGCGCGCCATGGCGGACGAGCGGGGCATGCTCCCGGTGGAGACGGATACCGGCATCGGGCTCATCAGCGTCAACCTGCTGCTGGACAACGAGACGGACCCCGTGCTGTGGCGGGGCCCGATCATCGGCGGCGTGGTGACCCAGTTCTGGACCGACGTCATCTGGGACGTGGACTATCTGTTTGTGGATATGCCCCCCGGCACCGGCGACGTGGCCCTCAGCGTGTTCCAGTCCATCCCGCTGGACGGCATCATCATTGTCACCTCCCCCCAGGAGCTGGTGGGCATGGTGGTGGAGAAGGCGGTCAAGATGGCCGAAATGATGTCCGTTCCCATTGTGGGCATCGTGGAGAACATGAGCTATCTCCTCTGTCCCGACTGCGGCCGGGAAATCCCCCTGTTTGGCCAGGGCAAAACCCTGGCTGCCGCCGACGCGCATCATCTCCGGCTGCTCGCCCGCATGCCGCTGGACCCCGTCCTTGCCCGGCTGGCCGATCAGGGCCGCATCGAAGATTTCCAGGGACAGTGGCTCGCGCCGGTGGCGGAAGCGGTGCTCTCCGGAGAGTAACCGCCTGAAAAATGAACGCACAGAGCCGCCCCTCTCCCTGAGAGGGGCGGCTCAATCTGTCTTTTAAACCCGGATTACCTGTGATCCACGCTGTACATATGCTTGATGAGATCCAGCACCTTGTTGGAGTAGCCCATCTCGTTGTCGTACCAGCTGACGACCTTCACGAAGGTGTCGGTCAGAGCGATACCGGCCTTGGCGTCGAAGATGGAGGTACGGGGATCGCCCAGGAAGTCGGCGGACACGACGGCCTCGTCGGTGTAGCCCAGGATGCCCTTCAGCTCGCCCTCGGAGGCTTCCTTCATGGCCGCGCAGATCTCCTCGTATTTGGCGGGCCTGGCCAGGTTCACGGTCAGGTCCACTACGGACACGTCCAGAGTGGGCACGCGCATGGACATGCCGGTCAGCTTTCCGTTCAGAGCGGGGATGACCTTGCCCACGGCCTTGGCGGCGCCGGTGGAGGAGGGGATGATGTTGCCGGAGGCGGCGCGGCCACCGCGCCAGTCCTTCAGAGAGGGACCGTCAACGGTCTTCTGGGTGGCGGTGGTGGAGTGAACGGTGGTCATCAGACCGTCGGTGATGCCCCACTTGTCGTTGAGGACCTTGGCGATGGGAGCCAGGCAGTTGGTGGTGCAGGAGGCATTGGACACGAACTTCATGTCGGAAGTGTAGGCGTCCAGGTTCACGCCGCACACAAACATGGGGGTGTCGTCCTTGGAGGGAGCGGACATGACGACCTTCTTCGCGCCGGCGTCGATGTGGGCCTGGGCCTTCTCCTTGGTCAGGAACAGACCGGTGGACTCCACCACGTACTCGGCCTCCAGCTTGCCCCAGGGGATGTCGGCGGGGTTGCGCTCGGCAAAAATGGGAATGGACCTGCCGTTGACGATGATGGCGTTCTCGGTGGATTCAACGGTGCCCTTGAACTGACCATGCATGGTATCGTACTTCAGCATGTAAGCCAGATAATCGGCGGGGCACAGATCGTTGATGCCCACGATCTCGATCTCGGGATGATTCACGCTGGCCCGGAAGACCATGCGGCCGATGCGGCCAAACCCATTGATACCAACTTTGATGCTCATAAGAAAAACTCCTCTCAAAATTTTGTTGGAATTTCCAGTAATTGAATCATATGGTATTCTGCGAGTATTATACACCGGAGATTTTCAAAAGAAAAGGTTTTTTTGTGGAATTTCTGACAAAGTTAAAATTTTCTTGTAATTTCGACAAATTTTTGATATGATACTCCTGCGATTCTTGGAAATATGGCCGTACCGCCCGGAAGGCTGCGGGAAGCGGCCACATGATTTTCCCGTTCCCGCACACAATAAGCCTATCACCGGCGCCGCGGCAGGAGGTAACCCATGTCACAAGATCTTTTCCACGAGGACGAACAGCTCAGCGAGGTGCTCCAGCAGGTCTCCGGCCACCTGCGGGTCTCCCTGGCGAACATTCATATTGCGCTGAGCCGGCTGATCCCCCCGGATCTGCGGGACCGGCAGGAGCAGGTTGATCTGAACGCCGCCGTGCTGTATCAGAGCTATTACCGCATCCTGCGTCTGGCCAACAACCTCTCCGACGCCGCCGAACCGGAGCGGCCCGTGGGCTACAGCCAGACCAACGGCGACATCGTGGGAACCTGCCGGGATGTGCTGGATCGCGCCGGGGTCCCCGCCGAAATGCTGGGGATCCGGCTGGAGTTCCGCTGCGCAAAGGAGCGCCACACCATCGCCATGAACCGGGACCGGATCGAACGGCTGCTGCTGAACCTGCTGTCCAACGCCTTCAAATTTATCGGAAGCGGAGAAAAGCGGGTTTCCCTGGAGGTGCGGATCGACCCCGGCTATGTCTACCTGACGGTGTCGGACACCGGGCGGGGCATCCCGCCGGAGATGCTGGACACCGTGTTCGACCGCTGCCGTCAGACAAACCGGCTGGATCCGCCGCCCCACGGGCTGGGGCTGGGCCTGCCCATCTGCCGGCGGATCGTCCAGGAGCACGGCGGCAGCTTGGCCCTGACCTCCGAACCGGGGAAGGGCACGTCGGTAACCGTATCCCTCCTCAACCGGCGGATGGCGGCAGTTGTGAAGGAGCCCACTATCCTTTTCGGCTCAAGCGGCATCAATCCCACCCTGATGGAGCTGGCGGACGCCCTGCCCAGGGAGGCGTTTTTGCAGAAATATCTGGACTGATACTTTTTATGAAAGAAAAAGCACCGGCAGGTCCTTCGGAAACGCCTTTAACCCGTTGCGGTTTCAGGCTTTCCGCAGGGCAGCAATGCTGCATTTTTAACCGGGAAACAGTATAAGGCGGGACGGGTAATGGAAAACAGGAAGGTTCTGGTGGGCATGAGCGGCGGGGTGGACAGCGCCGCCGCCGCCCTGTTGCTGCGAAAGGCGGGGTGGGAACCCGTAGGGGGCACCCTGCGGCTGTACGACAATGAGGACGTCGGGGAAAGCGCGGAGGGGACCTGCTGCTCCCTGGAGGCGGTGGAGAGCGCCCGGAACGCGGCCCGCCGGCTGGGGATTGATCACTATGTATTTAATTTCACCGGTCCGTTCCGCCGCTGCGTGATCGACGATTTTGTCCGAAGCTACCGGGAGGGGCGCACGCCGAACCCCTGTATCCAGTGCAACCGGACCGTTAAATTTGAGGCCCTGCTCCGCCGGGCGGAGGATCTGGGCATCGAACAGATCGCCACCGGGCATTACGCCCGGGTGGACTACGACGCCGCTCTGGGCCGCTGGCGGCTCCTGCGGGGAAAAGACGGCCGGAAGGATCAGAGCTATGTGCTCTACCCTCTTTCCCAGAAAATTCTGAGCCGCCTGCTGCTGCCGGTAGGCGCGTATGACAAACCCGCCATTCGGGCGCTGGCTGCCTCCGCCGGCTTTGACAGCGCGGGGAAGCCGGACAGCCAGGACATCTGCTTCGTCCCGGACGGAGATTACGCCGGATTTTTGCAGCGATATGGCGGCGTGGAGCTTGTCCCCGGCAATTTTGTGGACGGGGCGGGCCATGTGCTGGGGCAGCACCGGGGGCTGCCCTGCTACACCACCGGGCAGCGCCGGGGCCTGGGGGTCAGCGCGGACCGGCCGCTCTATGTACTGCGGAAGGACGAGTCCCGCAACGAAGTGGTTCTGGGCGGGGAAGAGGAGCTGTACAGCCGGACCGTCCGGGCGAAGGATTTTAACTGGGTGTCCCTTCCGGCTCAAACCGGGCCGCTGGCCGTTACGGCCAGGACGCGGTACAGCCAAGGCGAGGCCTCGGGCGTGTTGTATCCGGAGGCGGACGGCGCGGTACGGATGGAATTTGACGCGCCCCAGCGGGCGGTGACGGCGGGCCAGTCCCTGGTGTGCTATCTGGGCGAGCTGGTGGTGGGCGGCGGCGTGATTGTCCCTTCCCCCTGACGGGGAGGGACGTTTCAGCGTTCGCTGACCGTCCACTCCTCCTGATAGATCAGGTCGTCCACGTCGCCGCGGGGGAATTCAGGGTCCATGAGCCAGCCTCCTTTTGCAGATTTTTCCAGGGAAGCTCTGATTCAATCGCCACGTGCGGGGATTTATTCAGAGGTTCCCCAGTATATGCGCTTTCCTGGGAAATGTTGCGGCAGAGAGGGCCTCCGGACAAAAAGTTTTTCCCCGCATGGGGAATCCGGACTTGACGGCGGGGCAAACATGTGGTATGCTAAACTCTGCCGCCGGGCCGCCGGCACGGTGCACGCTGGAATAGCTCAGTCGGTAGAGCAGCTGATTCGTAATCAGCAGGTCGTCAGTTCGAGTCTGATTTCCAGCTCCAAAAAGTCCTGAAACTGTAACGGTTTCAGGACTTTTTGCCTGTTGGTATTTTTTGATTTGTCAGTAACGCATGAGTGGCGGGCGTCATACCCGTACCCTTTTTGAGAACCTGTATTCACAACCGTTGAACGCCGTCCGGGCGGAGCTTTTCCCGCCGCCCTGCGTCAATTTCCCTTACAATCCGTCAGGATTGCTGCGGCAAATCCCCCTGTCTGCCGGAAAAATCCCCGTCTATCCGGCATACCCGGTTATGAATACAGGCTCTAAAACAGCGTTTTCTCGTTCTCGCTGAACAGCCTGTCGTTGATCTGACCCAGCGGCGTATGGTGGACGATGCCGTGTGCGATAATGGCCTCCCGCTTGCGCCGGGGGTAGAGGGGAGCATAGCCTGCCTGCTTGAGCATCCGCTGGGTCTCCTCCAGCGTCACCTCCAATCCCACGCAGATGCACAGCAGCCGGTCCCGGGAGAGCCGGCGCCGTCCGGAGAAAACCTGATGGAGGTATACCTCGCTGATGCCCGCCTGCCGGGCCAGCTCCGCCTTGGAGATATTTTTCCTGTCAAACAGAGCCGACAGCAGGCCGATCACGCTGTTGTTGGAGAACTGTTCCTGGTTATCGTGGATATAGGCGTCCAGATCAGGCTGGCTCATCAGCTCCTGTCCCAGATCTCCGGTAGACTTCTTTTCCATATTTGGTTCCCCTTTACTTTTTATTCAGGCTGTGATATATTTTGATTGTACAAAATTTTATGTTCAGAAGCAATATGCCGGCTGCATAGTGCTTCTGGAAAATTCGGCGAGGGGGTGGCCGCCTGTGTACGAGTGGCTGCTGGAGATATTGGACAGGGAGTACCAGACGCTCCGGACCCTGAAAGAAAGTCCGCGGGGCACTGTGCGCCTGATCCGGCACACGGCCTCGGGGCGGCTGTTTATTCTCCGCCGGTTCCGGGGGAACGGAGCGGTCTACCGGCGGCTGCTGGGCTGTACCTGCAAAAATCTGCCCGTCACCTATGAGACGGTGGAACGGGACGGGGAGAATCTGGTTCTGGAGGAATATATCCAGGGGGACACCCTGGATTTTCTGCTGAGGGGCTCTTTATTTTCCCCAAAGGAGACCAGGGCCGTCGCCATCCAGCTGTGCCAGGCCCTGTGGGTGCTGCACTCCATGGCCGCCGTCCACCGGGACGTGAAGCCGGAGAACGTGATCCTCCGGGGCGCGGAGGCGGTGCTCATCGACTTTGACGCCGCCCGCCTTCACAAGCCGGAGCAGGAGACGGATACCCAGATTCTCGGCACCACCGGATTTGCCGCTCCGGAGCAGTACGGTCTGAACCAGTCCGACACACGCGCGGACATCTATTCCCTGGGCATCCTCATGAACGTGATGCTCACCGGGGAGCACCCGTCCAGAAAGCTGGCGGAGGGCCATCTGGGCCGTGTGGTGGCCCGGTGTACCCAGGTGAATCCGGAAAAGCGGTACAGGGATGTAGTCCGCCTGATGTCCGCACTGTAGGGAGGAGGAAAATGGTTACAGAGAAAAAATGCCCCCTCTGCGGCGCGGCCATCCATGAAAGATCATCCTTCTGCCCCTATTGTACCCGGCCCATCAATGCCCGGAAGCAGGTAACTCCTCCTGGACATGTGTCCCGGAGGGCACGGCGCTGCGCCCTCCTGATCTTTGTCCTCCTTGCGGCGCCGCTGCTTCTCTGGCTGTGTACCCGGCCCCGGGTCTATGACAATGGTACCGCCGAGGTCTTCTATACCATGGACGGCCAGGTCTACCAGCTGTGTATCGCCTGGAATGAAGCTTCCTTTACCCCGGCGCAGCAGCGGTACACCAGCGGTGAGATGGATTTCCCGTACCGCTACCCCAGCATACTGTACATCAATCACAGGGAGAGCGACACCCACGCCCACGAGAGCTTCCTGAAGCAGGTGGAGCGCATTGAGGCGGCGTTCCTCCGGGCGGACGAAGCGCTGGAGATCTCCTGTACGCTGCCGGAATACCGTTCAAGCTACGCGCCGGATGCCGCCGCCGTCACATACGTTGACTACACGCTCAACCAGCCGGGGACCTGGCTGGCTGAGCTGGCGTTCACCGTATACATGAAAAACGGAGATGTGATCCGGCTCCATCAGGAGCATATCATCGAAACCGTTCCCACCTGCCATTACACGGCTGAGGACGCGCCCATGGGTACCATTGAGGAGCTGCAGGCTCTGATTGACGAAATCGCCGATACCGTGGATGAGGCCGCGGAGGTCTACATTACCCTCCCGCCGGTGCGCTATGACGGAAACCTGTCTATGAACCGCCGGAGCATCAGCCTCACCGGCAGCGAGGACAGCCAGGGGAACCGGACCACCTTCACCGGCACCGTCCAGTTGGAGCTGTCCAACAGGAGACTTGTCTATTTCGAGGGAATCGACTTCGTTGGCAGCGGGGACGGCGTGGGGCTGTCCGCCGCCGGCCGGCTCCATCTGACGGACTGCCGGGTGGCCGGATGGCGGACCGGCGCTTTGTGTTACGGCACCTCCTGGATCAACGCCGACGAGTGCGTCATTGAAAATAACGGCATCGGACTGCATTTCAATAACTCCAGCTTTGGCAGTATCAGCGACAGCCGGTATGCCAACAACATTTTCCGGGACAACGGCACCGCCGTCCTGCTGGAGAATACCGGAACGGACGTGAGCCTGAAGTTCAACGGCTCCCGGTTCACCGGCAACGGCGCCGATTTTGACAACCGCTGCGGGCAGGAGCTCGATCTGACGGGAGCTACATTTGAGTAAGAACCTGTATTCATAAAGGGGGGAGCGCTGCCCGCACGGGCAGTGCTCCCCTGAATCTTACGGTGAATCGCGTGTATCTGATAAAAACATCAATCCCAGTCCACGCCGAAGTCCGGCCGGGCGGGGTCCATGATGTCCCTGGCGTCGTAGAATTGCAGGTACCGCTCCCGGGATTTGCGCAGAGTGATGCCGTCCGGATGCAGGCGGTCGCAGATGACGGCGCAGATGTCCTTCTTAATATAGCTGAAGCTCTCCGTGCCCACGGAGCAGAGCACCCGGAAGCCATTGCTCTGCAGGTATTTGAACTTTTCTCCGGTCCGGGTCCAGTCATTGCCGTCGGGGCGGGCGCCGTGGGGATAGTATAGAATGGACGTCTCGCCTACCAGGCTCCCCACCTCGTCAAACCATTTTTCCGTATCCGCCCTGATTACGTCCAGGGACTTCTTTTCCAGATTGACGTGGCCCCAGGTGTGGCTGCCGAAGGTCCAGCCGGTGCGCTTGAGCTCGGCGATAATGGGCTTCACCGCCTCCCGCTCGGCCTGGCGGTTGGCCTCCAGCTCGTCCGTCCACTCCACCGTGCTGTCCGTCTGGGTGCGGTAGCCCAGGATGCCCTCATAGCCGGTGAGGCTCAGGCTGGCCTTGGCCCCGAAGGGGGAGAAATCGGGATGTTCCTCCACGAATTCATCCAGCCGGGGAATGGCGTCCAGCCCCCGGCTGACGACCTCGTTCCCCTGGGGGTCCAGGCCCCAGGAGGTGACCCTGCCGTCCTCGCCGATGATGAGCTTGTACGTGAAGCCGTTTTCCAGCATATAGGGATAGTAGTTGGTGTCGTCATAGGAGAAGATCAACGGCTTTTTCCCCTCGGGCAGATAGAGCGTATTACGCACCATCCGGGGATTGCCGTCCCCGTCGGTGGTTTCGCTCCATACGTCGCCGATGTCCACCAGCACGTAGCCGTTGGCATAGCAGCTGTCCAAGATCCGGTTAAACTCGTCCACCGTCACCATATAGTCGTCCAGCCCCTTTTCCTGGGCGTCGCCGTCGAAGGCCAGCTCCGGATAGGCGATGATGGGGTGGAAGAACAGATGCTCCACCAGCCCGTCATAGGCGGCATACTTCACGCCGTCCCGCTCCCCGCCCTCCGGCATGACGGTGGGGTCGTAGATGTTGTAGGGCTCCGGTTCCGCCGGCGCCGGTTCGGGTTCCGGCTCGGGTTCCGGTTCCGGCTCCGGCTCTGCGTCCGCGGGGCCGTCCGGTTCCGTCGGGGGGCTGACCGGCTCCTGGCTGTCCTGTCCCTCCGCGGGGGCGGAGCCGGCGCTCTGACTGTCCTGCGGTCCGCCGCCGCAGGCGGACGCGAACAGCAGCGTCAGCGCCAGCAGAAACGTGATGGTTTTTCTCATGTGTATTCTACCTCCTGCAAGGCGGCCTCTGCCGCCTCTCTTCTGCTCTTTAGTATACCACGGAAGCAGACAGAAGCAAGCCAACTTTTTGTATCATATTGGTGACAAAAGGTTACAGGCGCTTATGTATCCGTCCGAACCGGGTCCAGATAGTAGACGCTGTTCATGGTTTCCACCACAACCCGCCCGGTGGAGCGGTCCTTCTTCCAGTCCTTTACAATGCTGGTACGGATATAGCGGTTGCAGGGCTCGCCCCGCTTGTCGTAGTGACAGTGGATCAGCACGCAGCCGTCCTCCATTCTGGCGTCGCCGATGCAGCCCTGATTGGCCAGGCTCGCAGGCTCCGCCCTGGCGACGCCTTCCTTATCCGTGATGCGTATGATCTGATACATAAAAGAGCCTCCTTATTGTGCCCCGCCTCCGGCGGGGCGGTTTTTTCTTTTCGTTATTCCGGGGTTTCCATCCCCGGACTCCGGGTTGCTTTCTGTGTGGGTAAAAAGCGACCGGAACGCCGCATAAACCCGCGGGGCGGCCAGAGGCCGCCTCAGAGCCGGGCCGCCGGCGCAATCATCCCCGCAGCGTGCGGAAAAACTCCCCCAGCACCGCCCGGCACTCCTCCTCCAGGATCCCGCCCACCAGGGCGGGGGTGTTGGCGAAGTCCTCCATAAACAGGTTCAGCACCCCGCCGCAGGCCCCCATGGCGCTGTCCCTGGCGCCATAATACACTCTGGGAATCCGGGCGTTGAGGATGGCTCCGGCGCACATGGGGCAGGGCTCCAGGGTGACGTACAGCGCGCAGTCCTCCAGCCGCCAGGAGTTCAGCGTCCCGTTGGCCTGCCGTATGGCCTCGGTCTCCGCGTGGGAGAGGGCGCTGCGCTTTTCCTCCCGGCAGTTCCGGCCCCGGCCCACCACCACACCCTCCCGGACGATGACACAGCCCACGGGGACCTCCCCGGCGGCGGCGGCCTCCCGGGCCAGAAGCAGCGCCTGACGCATATATACCTCGTGCATAAAGGGGACCTCCTCCCAAAAGAAGCCTGCCGTTATAAAAGCAGGAATATTTGTCCAAACTGAACATAGATTGGAAACCAAGGAGGGATCTTCCATGAAACGTATTTCCCCCATCCGCACCAGGGGCACGGATACCCCGGCCCTGCTGGAATTGAAGACAAGCCTGCAGGAGACGCAGGACGCCCTGAACCACGCCTACACGGCCTTTGACTACACCAGCGACCCGGAGCTGACGGAGGCCTGCATCTATGAAATCCGCTCTCTCCAGGCGAGAATGAACTACCTGGTCCGGCAGATTAAGGAGCTGGAGCTGTGCGCGGCCACGGCGGTGGGCGCGCCGGCAGGGAGGGTCAAATGGGTATGACGCTTCTTGCGCTTGCGGGAATCGCCGCGGCGGTCCTGACGGTCAGGGCCGCCGCGGCCCGTGAGGGCTTCCTCCGCGCCGCGGTCAACGCCCTGCTGGGGCTGGCGGCTCTTCTGCTGGTCAACCTCACCCGCGCCTACACGGGAATGAGTCTGGGCTTCAACCTCTTCAACGGACTGGTGGCCGGGATTCTGGGCGTTCCGGGGGTGGCCCTTCTGCTTCTCGTCCAGTGGGTGCTTACATAAGCTCAGAAGGCGAGCCGGGCGTTGATCCCCCTGACTCTCTCCTCGTCCAGCTTGCAGACCTTCCGGTCAAAGGACAATATTCCGTTGACCTCGTCCTCCACGTCGCTGACCTGGGTGTAGACCGCGGCGGAAAGGCCCTGTTTCTCCCTGCAGGGAATCACCTCGCCCTCGTACAGCGCGGCAAAGGCGTCCATAAGCTCCTGCTCCGTCTGATACATCCGGTAGCCGAAGGGCTTCTCGCTGGCGGTGTGACCCGCCGGAGGCAGGCTGTAGCCGCCGAACTCGCTGAGGGCCAGGACCCGGTGCTTATCGTGCCGCAGCTTCACGGGCCGGAAATAGACATGCCTGCTCTTGAAGTCGCCGCCCCCCTGGTCGTGCCAGCCGCTGGCATGGTCCACCAGCCGGGTGGGATCCTGCTCCCACAGCAGCTGGGTGGCGAGCAGGCTGTCAAACTGTCCCCAGCCCTCGTTGAAGGGGACCCACACCGCCAGAGACGGCACGTTGTACAGGAGCTCCACCGTGTCGTGGAGATCCCGGACAAACTGTTCCCGGCAGGCCCCGTCCTCCCGGCCGAAGCGGTGATACTTCCCGTCCTGGAGATTGACGCCCAGGAAGGGCAGCACCTGGACCACCAGCGGGTCCAGACGGCTGCCGCCGCTGACCAGGTCCTGCCACACCAGCATCCCCAGCCGGTCGCAGTGGTAATACCACCGCAGGGGCTCGATCTTGATGTGCTTGCGCAGCATGTTGAAGCCGCACTCCTTCATCTTCCGGATGTCATAGATCATGGCCTCGTCGCTGGCGGGGGTGTACAGGCCGTCGCTCCAGTAGCCCTGGTCCAGGACCCCGGACATGAAAACCGGTTTGTCATTGAGGGCCAGCACCTTTTTGCCGTCCACCTCCGTGACGCCGAACTTCCGCATGCCGAAATAGCTCTCCACCCGGTCTCCGCCGCTGAGCGTGACGGTCACGTCGTAGAGGAAGGGGTCCTCCGGGGTCCAGGGGCGGAAGTGCTCGTCCATAATGGACATCACCAGACCGTCCCCGCCGGCATCATACCAGTCCTCGGCGATGACCTGTCCGTCCTTGCGGATGACAAAATCTGCGCCCTCCGCGTCCCCGGCCTCCAGGACAAAGCGGACCTCTCCGCTGTCGTACATGGGCGTGATGGTCAGCTTTTCCACATAATTTTCCGGCACGGACTCCAGCCACACCGTCTGCCAGATGCCGCTCTGGGGCGTGTACCAGATGCCGCCGGGACGGAAGCTCTGCTTGCCGTAGGCGTGGCGGGAGCGGGAGGTGGCGTCGGTCACGGCGACCACCAGGGTATTTTCTCCCGTCGTCAGCACATCCGTCACCTCGCAGGTGAAGGGCAGATAGCCCCCCTCGTGGCCTCCCACGTCCCTGCCGTTGACAAACACCCGGCAGGACTGGTCCACCGCGCCGAAGTGGAGCAGCACCCGGTCCTTCCGGAAGCCCGCGGGCAGAGTGAAGGACCGCCTGTACCACAGCCGCTCCTCCGGCATCAGAATTTTCTGCACGCCGGAGAGCAGGCACTCCGGGGAAAAGGGCACGATGATCTCCCCGTCGAAGGCGGCGGGCTCCCCCTCCCTCCGGGGTCGAATGGCATACTGCCAGCGCCCGTTGAGGTTGATAAAACTCTCCCGGCGGAGCTGGGGCCGGGGATACTCCGGCAGGGGCGCGTCCCGGTCCAGCTTCTCCCCCCAGCCTGTCAGCAGGGGGCGCAGGGTCCGCCGGGAGAGGGTGTGCTCCGGCTCCCTCCGCCGCAGCAGGAAAAGGGGCGCGGCAATCAGCAGCAGCACCAGGGCGGAGGCAATGAAGATCTCCGGCGTGGGAACCTCCTTTACCACGCCCAGCTCCTCATAGGTCTCTCCGCCGTGGCGGATGACGGCGGAGCCGATACCGGGCCCCGTCACCATGGGCAACAGCACCTGAAAGAGAATGCGGATGCCCTGAAACTGCCCGGCCTTGCCCGCCGGGGTATGGTCCCGGATCAGGCCCTGGAGGCAGGCGGAGAGAACCATGCTGGCCCCCAGCATCAGGATGCCCGCCAGGATCACCGGGACCATTCCCCGGACAAAGAACATGACAATCAATCCCGCGAAGGCCGCCAGGGCCGCGGGCGGGGCCACCTTCAGCTTGCCCCGCCGGTCGATCACCCGGCCGAAGGCCACACTGACGGCGCTGGCGGCCACGAGCACCGCGCCCAGAATCACGGCGTAGCTGTCCACGCCCAGAAACCGCTGGATATAAATAATGAGATAGGGCATATACACCTGCTGGCTGGCGGCATAGACCGCCAGGGCCAGCAGGGACAGGTACAGCCCCGGATTGGCCCAGATCACGCCGGGGCGCAGGCCATAGAGGATGTTGCCCACATAGTTCCCTTCGGCCCGCCGGAGGTTGGCCGGTTCCCGGATCAATACATGGCCCAGACCGCCGCCCAGAATGGTCAGCCCGCCCACAATCAGGAAGAACCATCCCCATTTCCCCCGGGTCGTCAGCCCGTCCAGCGCGCCGAACACCACCAGCATGGCCACCAGTGGCATGATGGCCAGCACGGATTCCACCCTGCCCCGGTTGCCGTCACCGGTTACGTCGGTGACCCACGCGTTGAAGGCCGCGTCGTTGGCGCTGCTGCCAAAGAAGGTCATCACGCAGTCCAGCACGATAACCGTCACCGCCGCCGCCTGCACGGCACGGGCGGGCCCCACCAGCTTCTCCAGTCCGGCCACGTTCACCAGGGCGAAGGCCATGACGCTCAGGCCCCAGAGCAGATAACCGGTAACGATGATGGGCTTGCGCCTGCCCAGCCTGTCCGACAGCGCCCCCACCGCCAGGGTGGTCACCGCCGCCACAACCGCGCTGGCCGCCACCATGGCGGCGATCATCCGCGTATCCCCGGTGATGGTGTTGTAGAGGAACACGTTGAAGTACATGTTCTCCACCACCCAGGCCACCTGGCCGATGAGTCCGAAGCTCAGCAGCGCCGCCCAGACTCTCCCGCCCAGGGCGTTCTTTTTTCGTCCCATTCCCAGGACCTCCCGTTTCTGAAAAATACCAGGACCCTGTTCAGCATCTCTCCACGCACGCCCTGACGGCGACTTCCCGTCCAGGCTTTGTTAAAATCTCTGCAATCCGTCGGGATTTCTGCGGATTTTTGCCCCGCCGGGCCAAAAATCTGCTCGCCGGTCCGTACACGCAGAGATACCAAACAGGCTCTGAGGCTCCATTTAAAGCGGAGCAACGTCCGCGTATCGCGGACACAGGGGCACAGAGCGCCGCGCCCGCCCGCCGGCGGACGGCGGAACGCCCGCTGCGGCCCTGACCACAATATGTTGTATTATACAACCCCCACCGATATCCCGCAAGTAGTGTTTGGGGGAAAAAACCAAAAAAAGAAAAATTTTCTTATTCGACAGATTCCGGCAAACTTCACCGCGCCGTAAGGCTATACTATGCGACAGAGAGCGACAGCCGCCGCCGGAATTCTCCAGGGTACTTCCTCTTTCGCGCGGCGGCGGTTCTCACCCAACCTTCTCCTGTCTCCGACGGGGCACTACATATCCAATGGAGGAGCTGCTTATTATGGATTATCAAAAAGAGTATGCAAGCCTTGTAGGTCAGGTTGACCGGGCCATCTCCATCCTGGAGCATTATGCGCCTGGCGATCCCATTGTCCGGAAGGCAGGGGAGCTGCTCATCTCCGCTCTGCATGAAGCTGAGGAGCACTATATAGTGAACGCACTCGAAAACCGGTAAAGTTCAGCGGAGAAACCGGGGCGCAGCGGCGTTGCCGCCTTTGCCGGGAGACTGCCCGGCCGCATTCTTCGCCCTGCTGCGCCCCGGTTTTCCCGCTTCCCGAGCGCGTCGGCTATCTGCAGGAAGCGTAAGCCCCAAAACAAAAACAGGGAGAGGAACGGACGCCCCGTTCCTCTCCATTTTTTCAGTCAACGCGGTTGAAGCAGGATAAGGATCTGTATTCATAACCGGGGATGCCGGAGGGCGGGGTAACGTCCGCCCGAATGGCCGCCGGCGGCCCACAGGAGGGCAGCAAAGCTGCGGCACATTTCCTCCACTGAACTTCACTTTTTTACCTGCTTTGACTTTATCCCTCCCGGCCAGCCCGCTCCTCCACCGTCAGCGCGCCGTCCGCCCAGCGGCACCGGTAGCCGCCGCCGTTAGGAACCTGCCAGCAGTAGAACCGGTGGCTGGGCTCCAGCGCCTCCAGCAGGGTCATGATCGTGCCGCCGTGGATGACCAGGGCGATGCGCTCCGCCGGTTCCTCCGCGATGGAGAGAAAGGCCGCGACGGCCCGGCGGCGGACCGCCTCCCCGCTCTCTCCGCCGGGAGGCGCCGCCGTCCCGGCGGTGTCCAGCCACGCCTGATAGGCGGAATCGTCCTTCAGCTCCTCGTAGGTATGGCCCTCAAAGGCCCCCATATCCGTTTCCCGGAGGCCGGGGACGAGCACCGGTTCAACGCCGGGATACAGCAGCGCCGCCGTCTCCCGGCAGCGCCGCAGAGGGGAGGCGTACACCCGGTCCACCGCCGGCAGCCGGATACCCGCCAGCGCCTCCCGTCCCCGACGGCACAGGGATTCGTCGGAAACGCCGATATACCGGCGCTCCAGGTTGGACTGCGTCTGCCCGTGACGAATCAGAAACACCGTCATTTAAGCCGCACCCCCACTCCGCAGTGCACCCGGTAGACCGCCTCCGCCTCCTCCGCCAGGCGGCAGCACATGCGCCCCACCCGTTCCCGCCAGTCCCGGTCCGCCCGGTCCAGGGGCGTAATGCCGCAGCCTGTCTCGTCGCAGATAACGACGCCCACCGGATGGGCCGCGCACCAGGCGGAGACCGCCGCCTCCGCCTCCGGCAGGTCGCGGACGATCCGCTGCAAACCGTGGACGCAGTTTTCCTCTCCCAGCGTCCCCTCGCTCCAGGCGGAAACCCCCAGCTGCCGTCTGGCGAAATCCAGCTTGCCCTGGGCCATTCCTCCGACAATCAGAACCATATCCCCATCATCCTTTCCGTCAGAACCACCGCCGAGAGCATCACCAACTCGCAGACCTGGAGGAACCATCCCGCCAGATCGCCGGTGAATCCGCCAAACTGCCTCAGCGCCAGCCGTTTATAGATAAAATAGAAGCACACGGCGGCCAGCAGGGCCGCCAGACCGGGTAGCCGCGCTCCCCACAGGCAGACCGCCCCCGCCCACAGCGTCAGATAGACGCCCAGCGCCCACCAGGGAAACCGGCTGCTCCTCTTCAGGTCCGCGCCCATGCCCGCCCGGGCGGAGGGCAGCCGCTCCACGCCCAGGGCGCTGAGGCTCCGGCTGAGCACAAAGCAGGCGGCGGCCACCGCCGTGTTCTCCAGTTCCGTCAGCAGAGCGAAATACAGCAGGAACCACACGCAGCACCAGATGACTGCAAAGGCCCCGGCGTTGGAATCCTTCAGAATGGCCAGCTTCTTCTCCCGTGAGGCATGGGAAGCCAGCGCGTCCACCGTGTCGCAGTAGCCGTCCAGGTGGATGCCGCCGGTGACGGCCACGGGGACTGCCGTCAGCAACGCCGCCCGCAGCGCAGCGCCCAGCCCCAGCAGGCGGCACAGGGCGTCCGCTCCCCAGAAAACCGCGCCCACTGCCGCCCCCACCAGAGGGAAAAACAGCAGCGTACAGCGCATGTTTTTTTCGTTCCACTCCACCTGTGGCATGGGGATGCGGGAGTAGGTGGAGAATGCGATGGCGCAGGATGCCGCCAGATGGTTCATAGGGGGTTCCTCCTTTTCTCCGCCGCCCCTGGGGAACGGCGGAGTGATTGAATCCACGGCCCGGCGGGCCGCGTCCGCTTTTGCTGCTTTTCGCACAAGCGAAAGGCGCATATTATGTTCCAAAACGAACAAAATAACGGGTGACAAATCCTGCGCTCTGTGCTATACTGCTTTCCGTCGGGCCGGAGTGCCCAGGAAAGGATAAAGATATGCGCAACGAACGTGACGTCTCCCGGCAGCTGGCTACCGCCCCGGTAGGAAAGCTGCTGCTGAAGCTGGCCGCGCCCACGGTGGTGGCGCAGCTGGTTAACCTTTTGTACAATATCGTAGACCGGATCTATATCGGCCACATGCCGGACGTGGGCCGTCCGGCGCTGACGGGAATCGGACTGTGCTTCCCGGTAATCTGCTTCATCACCGCCTTTACCATGCTGGTGGCTCAGGGCGGCGCGCCCCGGGCGGCCATCGCCATGGGCGAGGGTGACAACGTCCAGGCGGAAAAGATCATGGGCAGCTGTTTCACCTGCCTTGTGGGGACGGCGCTGGCGCTGACGGTGCTGTTCTGGGTCTTCGGGGAGAGGCTGCTGTGGCTCTTCGGGTGCAGCGAGGACACCATCCAGTACGCCCTGCCGTATATGCGGATCTACTCCAGCGGGTCGCTGTTCGTCATGATGGCGCTGGGCATGAACACGTTTGTCACCACCCAGGGCTTTGCCACCGTCAGTATGCGGACAGTCCTGATCGGAGCCGTCAGCAACATCATTCTGGACCCCGTCTTTATCTATGCGCTCCACATGGGGGTCCGGGGCGCGGCCTTGGCCACCATTCTCTCCCAGGCGATTTCCGGGATCTGGGTGGTGCGGTTCCTTACGGGGAAGCAGACGGCGCTCCGGCTGCGCCGGTGCAATCTGCGCCCCAGCTGGCGGATCATGGCGCCGGTGCTGGCTCTGGGCGTCTCTCCCTTCATTATGCAGAGCACCGAGGCGCTGCTGAACATTTCCTTCAACGCCTCCCTCCAGCGCTACGGCGGCGATATGGCCGTTGGGGCCATGACCATCGCCAGCACGGTGCTGCAAATGGTGTGGATTCCCAGCCAGGGGCTGGGGCAGGGCGCGCAGCCCATTATCAGCTATAACTACGGCGCGCGGAACGCCGCGCGGGTAAAGGAGGCCTTCTTTGCGCTGCTGAAGGTCAGCTGTCTGCTGATGGTGAGCTTCTGGCTGCTGGTGCAGCTGTTCCCCCGTGTGTTTATCGGGATTTTCAACAACGACCCGGATCTGATGGATACCGCCGTGTGGACGCTGCGGGTATATACGGCGGTGCTGGGGATGTTCGGCGTGCAGATGTCGGTGCAGCAGACCTTCCTGGCCCTGGGGAAGGCGAAGGCCTCCCTCTTCATCGCCTGCCTGCGGAAAATTATCCTGCTGATCCCCCTGATTTTCATCCTTCCCCATTTCTTTGAGAACAAGGTGTTCGCCGTGTTCCTGGCGGAGCCGGTCAGCGACTTCATTTCCGCCGTCACCTCCGCGATCACTTTTTATCTGGTGTTCCGACCCGCCATGGCGAAGCTGGAAAACGGGGAGAACTCCTGAGAAGATTTATCAAACGGTGCCTGGCCTCCGGCCCCTTTCGGGAAGTCCCTGCCCGGAGTACAGGTTCTTTTCCCCCGTGAAAAATATACTACAGTTCGCCCAGCAGTACGCCGTCCCGGACGCCCACAATCCTGGTGGGCAGGACCCGGTTGTGCAGGTCCTCTCCCGCCGCCGCCACCGTCATATAGTTGGGCGCGTGACCCTGGTACAGCCCATCGGAGGGCTGTTCATACAGCACGGGGTAAACCTGCCCCACGCAGCCCTGCAACCAGGCCTCGTGCATGTCCGCGGCAATGGCCGCCGCCCGCGCGGCCCGTTCCTCCCTGACCGCCTTCGGTACCTGCTCCATTGCTGCGGCCGGAGTGCCGGGCCGGATGGAATAGGGGAAAATGTGCATGTCCGCAAAGGCGCAGGAGCGTATGAAATCCAGCGTGGCGACGAACTCCTCCTCCGTTTCACCGGGGAAGCCCGCGATCAGGTCCGTGGTCACAGCGGGCCGGGGAAAGAATCCTCTCAGTAAACCAACGCTCTCTTTATACCGTGCGGCATCATATTTCCGGTTCATTCTCCTCAGCGTAGCGTCGCAGCCGGACTGCAGAGACAGGTGGAAATGGGGGCACAGGTTCTCCAGCGCCGCCGCCCGGCGGCAGAAATCCTCCGTGACGGTCCGGGGCTCCAGAGAGCCCAGCCGCACCCGCATCTCTCCCGCCTCCCGGCACACCGTCTCCAGCAGGTCGGTCAATTCCGGTTTTCCGGGCAGGTCCCGGCCCCAGGAGGAGATTTCTATCCCGGTGAGCACGATCTCCCGGTAGCCCTCCGCCTTCAGGCGGCGGACCTCCGCCGCCGCCGCTTCCGCAGGGAGGGACCGCACCGGCCCCCGTGCATAGGGGATGATGCAGTAGGAGCAGAAGTTGACGCATCCGTCCTCCACCTTCAGCATGGCCCGCGTCCGCGCGGCCATACCACCGGCGGGCAGCTGCTCGAAGGTCCGGCGCGTCAGGGCGTCATCCAGGCAAACCGCCGCCTTCCGGCTCCGGACTGTCTGCTCCAGCAGGTCCGGAAATTTCATCCGGTCCCCGGTCCCGGCCACCAGGTCCACATCCAGCTTCTCCATGTCCGGCCGGTGGGTCTGGGGATAGCAGCCGCAGACCGCCACCACGGCGGTAGGGGACTGCTTTCGCGCCCGGCGGATCATCTGCCGGGATTTTTTGTCGCTGACGGCGGTGACGGTGCAGGTGTTGATGATGTATGCGTCCGCGGGGCCCTCGAAGGGGACCAGGGCGTGGCCCCGCCGGACCAGCTCCCGCTCCATGGCCTGGGTCTCGTACTGGTTGACCTTACAGCCCAGGGTATAGATGGCAATGTTCATGGGAGCCTCCTCTTGCGCTTTCTTAAAAGATGTGGTATGATTAAAAATCAGTCTGCCGTATCACAGGTCGATCCAAATGCCCTCGTCCTGGATTTTCGCTCCCTCCAGGGAGCGGTAGAACCGCTGGGCCTCCGGGTTGGCGGCGATGAGGCCCGTCAGGGCGTCCGCCCCGGCCTCCCGCAGGCGGCGGCGCAGCTCCGCCATCAGCGCCTGGGCCGCGCCCCTGTGCCGCTGGCTTTTCAGTACGCAGATCCAGTCCAGGCAGGCCTTCACCGACCCGTCAAAACGGCTGCAGATCAGGACGGCGTCAATCCGTCCCACCACCTGTCCCTCCCGATAGGCCAGCAGGGACAGGGCGTTGGCGAACCGCGGGTCCTGGAAGCTGCGCTCTACGGCGGCTTCGTACGCCTCGTCGATTTCCCAGCCCCAGAAGGTTTCTTCTTCTCTCAGGCGGCGCTCAAAGGCCAGTACGTCTTTGATCCGTTCCCGGGTGTAGGGGAGAATCTGTAAACTGTCCATGCGATCTTTTTCCTCTCTGTTTTTTCATTATAATACACATCTCTCCCCCTGACAAGCGGGAGTTTACGATGGAGGGTCATATCATGCAGGCTGTTACACTTCGTCCCGAGGGCCCCGCCGACTGCCGCGCGGTAGAGGAGCTGACCCGCGACGCTTTCTGGAATCACCATGTTCCCGGCTGCGACGAGCACTATCTGACTCACATCCTCCGGGATTCTCCGGATTTTGTGCCGGAGCTGGACTATGTGGCCGTGCAGGATGGGCAGATCGTAGGCAGCATTCTGTATACCAGAGCGAAAATCGTTCTGGACCGGGGCGGAGAGAGGGAGGTCCTCTGCTTTGGGCCCCTTGCCGTAGCCCCGGCGTTCCAGGGCCGGGGGATTGGCGGGCAGCTGATCGGGCGCACCGCGTCCCTGGCCCGTGCGCTCGGCTTTTCCGCCATCCTGATTTTTGGGGACCCGGACTATTACGGCCGCTTCGGCTTTGTACCGGCGGAGCGGTTCGGCATAGGGACGAGCCGGGGCGTGTATATCGTGTCCCTCCAGGCCCTGGAGCTTCAGCCGCGGGCCCTGGCCGGCTGCGCCGGGTATTTTGAGGAGAGCAGGAGCTTTCAGACAGACCCGGCGGAGGCGGCGGCCTTTGACGCGGGTTTCCCCCCGCGGGAAAAGGTGTCCGGCCTGCCCAGCCAGAAAAAATTTCAGCAGATCATTGCCCGGACCAGTCCCCGCCACCCGGCCGGACAGTAGAAGGGAGGTCCCCATGCACTATCTGGATCACGCCGCCACCACGCCCGTCCCCCCGGAGGTGGCGCAGGCGATGCTGGAGGCGTTGACGAAGGACTTCGGCAACCCCTCCGCCCAGTACGCCCCCGGCCGGCAGGCCAAAGGCATTGTGGATCGGGGCCGGGCCGTCATCGCCGGGGCCCTGGGGGCGAAGCCGGAACAAATCTTCTTTACCTCCTGCGGCACCGAGGGGGACAACTGGGCCATCCGGGCCGCCCTCCATCAGAACCGCCGGGTGGGCCGGCATATCGTCACCACGGCGGTGGAGCACAGCGCCGTGCTCCAGTGCGTAAAGCAGCTGGAGCGGGAGGGGTACTCCGCCACATACGTAAAACCGGACAGGGAGGGGCGCATTTCGGCGGAGGCCGTCCTCTCCGCTCTCCGGGAGGATACGGCGGTGGTCAGCGTCATGCTGGTAAACAACGAAACCGGGGCCGTCTTCCCAGTGGAGGAGATTGCGTCGGAGCTGAAAAACCGGCCCGTCCTGCTTCACACCGACGCGGTCCAGGGGTTTTTGAAGATCCCCTTTACGGCAAAGAGCCTGGGGGCGGACTATATCACCCTTTCCGCCCATAAGGTCGGCGGGCCCAAGGGGATCGGCGCGCTGTACATCGGCGGCCGGGCAAACCATACGCTGCCCCTGCTGTTTGGCGGCGGGCAGGAGAACGGCCTGCGTCCCGGCACCGAGGCGGTGGCCCAGATTGCCGGGTTTGCCAGGGCGGTGGAGCTGCGCATGGCGCGCCGGGAGGAGATTTCCTCCCATCTGGCCGCCTGCCGGGACTATGCGCGGGAGAAGCTGGCGGCCATTCCGGAGCTGCGGTTTGTCGGTCCCGCCGGCGCGCCCCACATTCTGTCGGTTTCCCTGCCGGGGTATCCCAGTCAAAATATTGTCAACGAGCTGAGCGGGAAGGGAATTTATATTTCCGCCGGGTCAGCCTGCCACCGGGGCCGGGTCAGCCACGTGCTGTCCGCCATGGGACTGGACCGGCGGACCGCCGCCGGGACGGTGCGCCTGAGCTTTGGTCCGGAGACGGTGCTTGCGGATATCGACGCCCTCTCGGACGCCCTGCTGGAACATAAGAACACAAGATTTCCCATGCTGTAGCCCGCCGCCCTGGCGGCGGCAGCGGAAAAGGAGTACAAAATGATCTCTGCCCTTCGCCGGGAGCCCGGCTTTTACAGGAAGCTGTGGACGCTGGCCGCGCCCATGATTCTGCAAAATATCATCACCACCTCTCTTGGCTTCGCCGACACCTTCATGGTGGGCCTGCTGGGCAACGCGGAAATGGCGGCGGTCACTGCCGCCAACGTGCCCGTATTTATTATTCAAATCGTGATTTTTGGTTTTCAGAGCGGGATGGCCGTGCTGGTCAGCCAGTATTGGGGCCGGGGAGATACGGACAACATCAACCGCTGCATGGGGGTGGCTCTGTACGCCGTGACGGGTTTTTCCACCCTGCTTGCGCTGATTACCTTTTTCTTTCCCGCCCAGGTGCTGCGCCTGATTACCCCGAATCAGGATCTGATCGGTCTGGGGACCCGGTATATCCAGCTGGTGGGCTTTTCCTACATCTTCAACGGCGTCAGCAGCATTTACGCCGGGCTCCAGCGGAGCACGGAATACCCGAAGTTCGGCATGATCCTTTATGGAATTTCCATGTGCGTGAACACGTTTCTTAACTACGTGCTGATTTTCGGCAAATTCGGCGCGCCTGCTCTGGGGGTCACCGGCGCGGCGATTGCCACCCTGACCAGCCGGGTGGTGGAGTTCCTGATTGCCGCGGTATTCGCGTCCCGGAGCCGGCGCATTCCCCTCCGCTGGGGCTGCATTCTCCGTCCCGGGCGGGCCATTCTCCGCCGCTTCATCCGCTATTCCGCCCCGGTGGTTGGCAACGAGGCCATGTGGAGCGTCGGCGCCTCCATGCTCACCGTCATCATGGGCCACATGGACAACAGCCAGGATATGCTGGCCGCCTACGCCCTGATCGGCAATATTGACCGGATCTCTACCGTGGTCTGCTTTGGCGTCGCCGCGGCGGCGGCGGTCATCGTGGGAAAAGAGATTGGCCAGGGCCGCAGCCGGAAGCAGGTTTACGACGTCAGCTGGACGCTGCTGCTGGTCTCTCTGCTCATCGGCGGCGGGGTGGCGGCGCTGCTGCTGATCCTTTTGCCCTCTTTTTCCCGGCCGGTTCTGTTTCCGCTGTTCAGGCTTTCCTCCGGCGCGACGGAGGCCGCCGTGTATCTGTCTGTTACTTATGCGGTCTCCATGCCCATGCGGTCCTTTGATATCACCAATATCACCGGCGTCCTCCGGGCGGGCGGAGACGCCCGCGTGGCTTCGCTGATCGACGTCGGACCCCTGTGGCTGGGGGCGATCCCGCTGATGGCCCTGACGGGGCTGGTCCTCCATGCGCCCACCTGGGTTGTCTGCATCGCCATGCAGGCGGAAAACCTGTTGAAATGTCCCATCGGACTGATCCGCTTCCGGAGCGGGAAATGGATCAACGACGTGACCCGGGCGGGAGGGTGATTTTCGCCCCCGTGGGACCGC
The DNA here is from genome assembly GCA_910587505.1 of uncultured Oscillospiraceae bacterium. Classification (GTDB taxonomy): domain Bacteria; phylum Bacillota; class Clostridia; order Oscillospirales; family Oscillospiraceae; genus Pelethomonas. The sequence goes on from CAJULD010000011.1 coordinate 26,372, forward strand.
CCGGGCGGTCCGGGGTTCTGCATATTCATAAAAACCTGCAAAATCTATCCGTCAAATCGTGCAAAGCAAAGGAAAAAGTCTCCTCCTGTTTTGGCGATTTGGCGGATTTTTGGAATTTTGTCTCAATATTTATTCATTTCCCATGAAAAACTATTGACATTTTCTGAAAATCGGTGTATGCTTCCTCTCACCCGGTGAAAGAATCGGGCAGGAAGAAAAATCAGATGAAATTACCTGTTGAAAGGGAGTTATTGTAATGAAAAAGTTTGTTACCCTGCTGCTGGCTCTGGTCATGGTCATGAGTCTGGCCGCCTGCGGCGGCGACAGCCAGTCCGGCAACGGACTGAAGACCGTGGAAGCCGGCAAGCTCCACATGTCCACCAACGCGGAGTTTCCCCCCTACGAGATGACCACCGACGACGGCGGCTTTGAGGGCATCGACGTGGAGGTGGCCGAGGCCATCGCCAGGAAGCTGGGGCTGGAGCTGGTGGTGGACGACATGGGTTTTGACGCCGCCCTTACCGCCGTGCAGACCGGCCAAAGCGACATCGCCATGGCGGGCATCACCGTCACCGACGACCGGCTGGAGGTCATGGACTTCTCCGACAGCTACGCCACCGGCGTGCAGGTGGTCATCGTCAGGGAGGACTCCCCGGCCGTCCAGTCCATCGACGATCTGGCCAGCGCCGCCATGATTGGCACCCAGAAGGCCACCACCGGCTACATCTACTGCTCCGACAGCCCGGAGAACGGCGGCTACGGAGAGGACCACGTCATCGCCTTCGATACCGGCGCTCTGGCCGTCATGGCCCTGGTCAACGGCCAGGTGGACGCGGTGGTCATCGACAACGAGCCCGCCAGGGCCTACGTGGCCGAGAACCCCGGCTTGATGATTCTGGACACCGAGTTTGCCGTGGAGGACTACGCCATCGGCTTCGCCAAGGGCAACGACGCGCTGAGAGAAGCCGTCAACGCCGCCATGAAGGAGCTGAAGGACGACGGTACCTTCCAGAGCATCGTGGACAGGTACATCACCGCCGAGTAAACGGATTCTGCGAGGGGCGGCCCTGTGGCCGCCCCTTTCCTGCAAAAAGAAAGGAGGCCCCTCATGGCGATATTTGACTGGCTGACCAGCCTTGCCCCGAGGCTTCACAGGGCGTTCATCGAGGGCGGGCGCTGGAAGCTCTACCTCCAGGGACTGGGCGTCACTCTGGAGATGACCGTGGCCGCGCTGATTTTCGGCGTGATTCTGGGTCTGATGGTGGCGGTGGTCCGCACCGCCCACGACCAGCAGCGGCCCGGCCGCCGCAACCCCCTGCTGGGCTTTTTCAACGGCCTGTGCGGCCTCTACACCACCGTCATCCGGGGCACCCCCATGATGGTGCAGCTGCTCATCTGGAGCTTCGTCATCTTCAAGACCAGCCGGAACAAGGTTCTGGTGGGCATTATCGGCCTGGGCATCAACTCGGGGGCCTACGTGGCGGAGATCATCCGGGGCGGCCTCATGAGCGTGGACGCGGGGCAGAGCGAGGCGGGACGCTCCCTGGGTCTGGGGTACTTCGACACCATGCGTTTCATCGTCATCCCCCAGGCGTTCAAGAATATCCTGCCCTCTCTGGGCAACGAGTTCATTACCCTCTTCAAAGATACCTCCCTGGTGCAGGCGATCGGCGCGGCGGAGCTGACCTACTACGCTTTCACCATCGGCGGGCGGACCTTCGATTACATGCCCCCTCTGATTGGAATCGCGCTGATGTACCTGGCGGTAGTGATTATTTTTACCTGGCTTCAGGCCAGACTGGAAAGGAGGCTGCGGCAAAGTGATCGACGTTAGAAACCTTTCCAAGGCCTTCGGGGACCATGTGGTGCTGGATGGGATCGACCAGCATATCTCCCCGGGGGAAAAGGTGGTGGTCATCGGGCCCTCCGGGTCCGGCAAGTCCACGTTCCTGCGGTGCCTCAATCTCCTGGAGACTCCCACCGGAGGGACCATCACCTTCCAGGGGCAGGAGATCACGGGCCCCAGGGTGGACATCGACAGGATCCGCCAGCAGATGGGCATGGTGTTTCAGCACTTCAACCTGTTTCCCAATATGACCATCCGGCGCAACATTACGCTGGCCCCGGTGCGCACGGGCCTGATGAAGCATGCGGAGGCGGACGAGGCCGCATTGTCTCTTCTCAGGCGGGTGGGACTGGAGGAGAAGGCGGAGGCCTATCCCAACCAGCTCTCCGGCGGGCAGAAGCAGCGGGTGGCCATTGTCCGGGCTCTCGCCATGCGCCCGAAGGTGATGCTCTTTGACGAGCCCACCTCCGCCCTGGACCCGGAGATGGTGGGCGAGGTGCTGGAGGTCATGAAGGACCTGGCTCACGAGGGAATGACCATGGTGGTGGTAACCCATGAGATGGGCTTTGCCCGGGAGGTGGGCAGCCGGGTGGTCTTCATGGACGGGGGTGTGATTGTGGAGGAGGACGAGCCCTCCGCGCTTTTCGCCCACCCAAAGAGCGAACGGCTGCGGTCCTTTCTGGCGAAGGTTCTATAAAGACGGCCCCCTGTCCGGTTACCGGCAGGGGGCCGCCTGTACGACCGGCTTTGAAAAGGCCGCTAAAGCCGCATGGGACATTTCCCCCCACCGCCGAAAACGCCCCTGCAGGCGGCGCAAGTGCCCGGGGAGGCGGGTTGAAAACTTTGATATCCGGACGCTGTTGAGCCTTGCGATGCCGGAAAATCAGTGCTATAATACCGAAGGCTGAGAGCGCAGTCAAAAATCCCATATCCTGTCAGAGAGACGCGTTCTCCTGCCCAAAATAAAAAGCAGGTAAGAGGAAGGTCATCTATGAAGTCGATCAAATCAAAAATCCAAATCAGTATGTTATCGGTAGTGCTGGTCGGTTCGGTGCTGATCGGTGTGATTACAGCCCTTTTGAATGCCAGCGGAATTGATGATGTGATGTCCAAAACTTTAGGCCCCGCTACACAGATGGCCGCAGATGCTGTGGAGTGGAAAATGGGGAACTACTGGACGGCACTCCAGGAGGCCGCCTCCTCCGATATCTTCCGGGAATCTGATCCGACTGCTCCGGAACTGGTTCCGCTTCGAGAGGATATCGCCCAGCGCAACGGCTTTCTCTATATTGGCAAAATGGATGCCAGCGGGTTTTCTTCCACGGGATACAGCTACGCGGAAGAAGATTATTTTCAGCAGTGCAGGTCTACCATGAAACCCTACATCTCCGATATTATGAACGACGGACAGCGGATGATCTTCCTGCTGGAGGTGCCTGTCATTACCGACGGCCGCTTTGAGGGCGTGGTTTACGGCGGAATCAGCGCTGATTTTCTCTCGGACATTGTGGTCAACCTGGCTATGGGCAGCGACGGAGTTGCCTATGTGCTGGACAGCAAAGGCAATGTGATTGGTCATCGGGAGGCTTCTGTCGTAGAGGAAGGCTCCAACATGATTGAAGCCGCGAAAACGGATTCCACAATAGCGGATATAGCCGCCGTGAATCAGCGTATGATTCAGGGAGAACGCGGCTTCGGCGCATATAATTTTTATGGTGACAACAAATTTGTGGGGTTTGCTCCCATTGGCGGCAACCAGAAGTGGAGTATTGCGATTGAGACCAGCCAGCGGGAGTTCAAGTCCTCGTTGGACCGAAGCATTATGCTGACAGTTTTGGTGGTAGTCCTGGTTGTGCTCGCCACATTCCCTGTGGCAATCAAAGTTGGCAGGTCCATCTCCGGCCCGATTCAGTCCTGCGTTGCCCGGCTTGAGAAGATGGCTGACGGAGATTTGCACACGCCGTCCCCGCAGGTGAAGTCCAGGGACGAAACCGCCCAGCTGGCAAGAGCTCTGGAAACCATGCTGTCCCATCTAAACGATGTGACGCAGGATGTGTCCCATCATCTGGGTAAAATGGCGCAGGGGGATTTCCGTGAAACGATCACCCATACATATTGGGGCGACTTTGTAACTATGGAGCAGTCCATTAAGGCGATCCACCATTCCCTGAAAGACACGCTTTCCCAGATCAGCCAGTCCGCCGGAACCGTGGCCGGCAGTGCCGTTCAGGTATCCAACGGCGCTCAGTCCCTGAGCCAGGGGGCCACGGAGCAGGCCAGTGCGATCCATGAGCTGTCCGCTACTGCCGACAGCATAGCGGAGAACGCCAGACAGACCGCAGCTACGGCAGAGGAAGCCGGGCAGTTTGTAACCCAGGCAGGCGCGCAGCTGGGAGTCAGCGTGAATTATGTTCAGGAGCTGAACACCGCTATGGAGAAAATCTCCAATTCCTCCACGGAAATCAGCAAAATTATTGATACCATCGAAAATATTGCGTTCCAGACCAACATTCTGGCCCTAAACGCCGCAGTGGAGGCTGCCCGTGCAGGCAGCGCAGGAAAAGGGTTCGCCGTAGTAGCGGACGAGGTGCGCAATTTGGCGTCCAGGTCTGACGAGGCGGCCAAGGCCACCAAGGAGTTGATCGAGGGGTCCATCACCGCTGTTGCAGAGGGCGGCCAGGTGGTTGAGAAGGTAACGGAATCGCTGGATAAGACCAACTCCATCTCAAAAAACGTCACGCTAAAAGTAAATGCGGTTGTAGGAGCGGTAGAAAACCAGACTACCGCGATTTCTCAAGTGACCGAGGGAATCGACCAGATATCCTCCGTCATCCAGAGCACCTCCGCCACTTCGGAGCAGAGTGCCGCTACCGCGCAGGAGCTGTCGGATCAATCCCTGCTGATGAATAACCTGGTGCGCAAGTTTCAGCTGAGCTAAAAGCGAGCGTGATACCGCCCCGCTTAAATCAGCACGTCACCAGCCGTTCTTTCATGGAAAAGAACACCAGCCACCCGCATGACGGGTGGCTGGTGTTCTTCTGACTTTACTTCAGTGCCTGTATTTATAACCGGGGGTACCGGATAAACGGCGCTCAACAGGTATGAGTACAGGTTCTAAGTCTCCAGATCCTTGCAGATGGCCATGGCGGCGGCGCCGGTGGCCCCGCTGAAGGGGTCCGGCTCCACAAAAAGGAACCTGGTGCCCGTGCGGATGACGCCGCAGAGATTTCGCCGCGCCACCTCCAGCAGCAGTTCCCGGTTTTCCGGGCGGCTGAACAGCCTGCCCTCAATGAGCATCAGGCTGGGGCAGGCAAAGTTGTTGATATTGGCCACCGCCACACCCAGAATGTGCACGGCCTGTTCCACGATCCGCTCCACGGTCTCCTCGCCCGCCGCCTGCGCGGCCAGAACCTGCACCATGGACAGAGGGCCCTCGCCCCGCATCCGGGAGAGAACGGGCGCCTCGCCCCGCTCAATGGCCTGGGCGCAGCTGCGCAGCACCGCCGTGTCGCTGGCATAGGCCTCCAGGCAGCCCCGGTTGCCGCAGCTGCAGGGCTCCCCGCCGGGCACCATGACCATATGCCCCACCTCGCCGGCGCCCACCACGGATCCGAAGTCGATGGCGGTATTCAATACCAGAGGACAGGCGATTCCCTGGTTGAGAAAGAGGTAGGCGAAGGTCTGGGCGTCCCCCAGATCCTCCCGGCGGAAGAGCTGAGCGCCGTAGGCCCGGGCGCAGGCGTTGTTCTCCACGTGGATGGGCCCCCGGCAGCCCAGGCGGGCCGCCATATCCCGCCGGATATTTTTGTGGGTCCAGTTATAGCTGGGCCGCACCTCCAGCACACCCTGTTGGGGATCCACCAGGCCCGGCAGGCACACGCCAATCCCCGTGACCGCCTCCGGCCCCATGCCGCAGGCGGACAGCGCCTCGTCCACCATGCCGCAGGCAAGCGCTATGTTTTTTTCGTACTCCCGCTCTTCCCCGGCGTGTTCCTTTTGATAAAGGACTTTTCCCCGGTAATCCAACAGACAGACGGCGCGGCGCAGCCCCTGGATCTCCACGCCCACAAAATGCCGGGATTCCGGAACAATGTCCACCAGATGGGCCTTCCGGCCCGCAAAGCGGGCGCTGGACGGCACCGAACCGGTCTCCCGGACGATTCCCCAGTCCATCATGCTGTTGACATTGGTCGTAATCGTGGGCAGGGTCAGCTCCAGCCTCCGGGCGATTTCGGAGCGTCTGATCGGTCCGTAGTGATAGATCGTTTTCAGAATTGCGGCCTGGTTGGCCGCCTTCACCCGCGCGGGGTTTGCTCCCTGCTCAAGCTGCACGCCGGCGTCCTCCTCTCGTTACCCCTGGAAACGCCTCCCTTTCAGGAATACGGTTTCCACATTGTTGTCCCCGTCCAGAATCACCAGATCCGCGTCCTTCCCGTCGTCGATGGACCCCTTTTCTGAGAAGACGCCCACAAGCCGGGCGGGATTCTCCGTCAGCAGGGGGAGAATCTCCTCCAGCGGACGGCCGGTCCATGCCAGCAGGTTTTTCAGCGCAAGGTTCTGGGTCAGGGTGCTCCCCGCACGGGTGCCGTCGGAGGCCAGTTTGGCGTCGCCGCCTTCCACCACCACCTCGTTGACCCCCAGATGGTATTTGCCGTCCGGGAGGCCTGCGGCCATGATGGAGTCCGTGATGGCCACCACCCGGTCCGGCCCCTTGACCTTCAGCAGCAGCCGGACAATCCCCGGATGGAGGTGCCGCCCGTCACAGATGGCCTCGCAGTATACATCGCTCTCCAGCACCGCTCCCAGAATGGCGGGCCGGTGCTGATGAAGCAGCTGCATGGCGTTGAAGGTGTGGGTGGACGCCGCAGCCCCGGCGGCAATGGCCGCCATAGCCGTTTCATAGTCCGCGCCGGAGTGGCCGATGGCCGTGACGATGCCCAGCTCTCCCGCGGCGGGGATCAGATCAACGGCCCCCTCTACCTCCGGGGAGACGGTGAGATAACGGACGCCTCCCTGCGCCAGCTCCTGATAGGAGCGCAGCAGGCCGGCGTCTCCCTTCCGCAGCAGATGTTCCGGCATGGCCCCCTTGTAAGCGGAGTCCAGGAAGGGACCTTCCAGGTGGATGCCCAGCAGCTCCGCGCCCTTCCGCGCCTCTTTCTTCCACTCCCTGTACTGGCCGATGCACCACCGGGTCTGCTCCTCCGTGTCCGTCAGAACGGATGCCAGCCAGGCTGTGGTGCCATTCCCGGCGAAAAACGTTCCGATCTTTTCCAGATCAGCGGCGGATGCGCTGTTGACGTCTATGCCGGCGGCTCCGTGGGTGTGGACATCGACGAAACCGGGGACCACCTTTCGTCCGGCGGCGTCATGGACCTCCCCGGATACCGGCGCGTCCGGGGACAGCAGACGGAGCCTGCCATCCTCCATGGCGACGGTCTTCTCCTGGAAGCGGCGGCCGGTATACACCTGGCCGCCCACGATATACTGAACGTTCATATGACGGTTTCTCCTTACTCCGGCAGATTTGCCACAAATTCCGTGATACGCAGCAGCGCGTCGGGGTGCTCCTGAAGCAGGGTAACGGGGAAGTGGGCGGAGATATCGCCGTAAGCGGCGTGACGGACCACAGCCCGGTGCCAGTCCCGGAAGCAGCCCAGACGGATCTTCCGGGCGCTGCAGATTTCCCGCATACCGATGGTGACGCACCACCGGGGCATGTCGTCCACGGCGCCGTTAAAGTCGCCGATGGCGTTGGCGGTCCGGGTCTCACGGGAAATTTCCAGCACGCGGGTGGGCAGCGCGCGGAACTGCTCCGCCGTCAGCTCGTCCTGCGCCTCGTTGAAGGCCACGTGGCCGTTAATGCCAATGCCCCCGAAGCAGATGTCCACGCCCCCCAGCGCCTGGATGGTCCGCCACATGTTCTCCGGGTCCCCGGGATCCGGGAAAATCCGCTGCTCCGGCGGCATGACCAGCTCGGGTCTGATCTTCGTATAGACCGTCCGGTCCATAAAGCCCCGGAAGCTGAGGGGATGAGACTTTTCAATCCACGCCTTCTCATCGGTGAGATACTCGTCCATGTTCAGAAACCAGACGTTTTTCAGACTGATTCCCTCGCTGTTGACGATTTCCGTAAAGCAGGGATACTGGCCCACGGGTCCCACGGGGCAGATGAAGACCGTCTTCTCTCCCAGAGCGTTCTTCCGTTTGATCTCATCGGCCATTTCCCGGGCCATGGCGCGGAACACGGCGGCATTGTCCGCCATAACGGTGATGGGCAGCTTCGGCGCGGCCAGGAGCTGCTCTTTGTTGTAGTAGTAATATTCGTGACGCATCATAATTTCCTCTTTCACGCTTCCAGACCGCGGAAGCCGGTGTAGTTTGCCGTGACCTCCAGCACCCGGTACACATCCAGGAAAGGCTGGAATTCCGGCTCGTTCTCCCGGATCAGACCGCCCAGAGCCCGCCAGGCCGCCAGGCTTTCCGGCTGCCTGCCCTCCGCCAGCAGTTCCAGCGAACGGGCCAGTCCCAAAGTATACTTCTGATGATAGGCCAGCAGACGCCAGCCGGGGCCGTCCGCCCGGCCATTCTCCGGCACGGGGGCGAAGGCCCGGCAGAGGGCGCACGCCTCCCTCATCCGGCGGGCAATGCCGGGATCGACCCGCTCCCCCTTGCCGTTGAGGTAGTCGCAGCTGCTCAGACGGGACAGCTCCGACAGGTACTCCAGGACCCTCTCCCAGTCCTCGCCGTAGGCGGCCTGGAAATACTCCCGGATCAGTGCCTCCGTGTCCGCGCTCCCGTCCAGCAGGGTATACCCCATGACATAATTGGGCAGGGCGTTGGGCAGGGCGGCCCGGAGCTCCTGACAGCTGACATAACCGTCCAGTCCCATCCGCCCCAGCTTCTTCACATCGCTGCCAATGATCCGGGCGATGTGGACATAGCCCAGGTCCCCATAGTGGGCCCTGCCCAGAGGGTAGTCATAGACAAAGCTGTCCCCGGCAAAGATCTGCTGCCAGCCCCGGAGGAAGGCCAGATTCTCCTGAAGATCCGTGGGCAGGGTGATCCGGTTTCGGACGTAGGGCGGGATGGGCTTCTCCGGTCCGTCCAGGCTGTAGGACGCCTCAAAGGTCCGGCTGATGGGGGCGAACATCAGGACGAACCGGTCCGGGTTGCAAAGCCGCTCCTTCACCGGGGGCCAGAGCAGCTCCTGATACAGCAGGAACACGATCCGGGTGCTCAGTCCCGCCCCGGTCAGACGGCGGTCGATCTCATTGAGGACGGCGGCATACTGGTCGGACAGAGTTGTCTTCTGACAGTTTTCACACGCACACACATTATTAAACGTATCCGCCAGCCACACATGGACATAATCCACAGAGGGATTCTCCCTGGCGTAGTTCACCACCAGGGAGGCCAGAGCATCCGCCGCGCGGGGATTGGAAAAGCACAGGCCGGTATTGGCGGGCACCCCCTGCCACAGCTCCCGCACGCCGTCCACCCGGGCGGCCAGCTCCCGCCGGTCCTCCGCCAGAGGCGCGGGATCCGCGTCCCAGCCGAGGGCTTCGTACCCCAGCACCTCCCCGGTCCAGCCGTGGCCCGCCCTGTGGAGCAGCAGGCCCCGGCGTCCAGTCGCCTCCTCAAAAACCGCCATATCCCGCTCCGCATCCGCCTCCGTATACGGCTCCGGTTCCCGCAGGGGGTTGTTCTCGTGGTGATACCAGCGCTTGAGGAAGGTATAAGGGGTCTTGAATTGCAGGAAAAAGCTGTTGTACCCCACCCTGGGCAGCCAGTCGATGAAATCCAGCACATTCTCCCGGCTGTCGGCCCCCTCGATGCACACCCCCCGGTGGCGGAAGGAGGCCCTCTTCTCATATTTTGCCCGCAGACGCTCCCGGTCAATGGCGGGAACCACGTCCCATTGCCGTCCCGGTCCCGGAAAACGGCACCCCAGACGGCGCAGGTAGTCATATACCCCCAGCAGAACGCCCCGGGGACAGCTGCCGGTGACAGTCCCGCCGCTTTCCGTCATGTCCACGGCAAAGGTCTCCCGGCCGTCCGGGTCGTCCCCCGCTTCCAGGGTCACCTCCAGGGCGGCCCCCTCCTCCGGCAGCATCCGGGTCAGGTAGGCCTCCAGCTCCCCGGCGGCAAAGGCCAGAACCCCCCCGCCGGTCCCGCTCCGGGTTATTTTGATCCGCATCCTCTTCTCCTTAAAAACGGGCCCGATGGAACGACGCTCCACCGGGCCCGTTCCCATTCCTTTTCCACGGAAACGGGAATATCGCGTTTCAGAAGCTGTATCAACAGGCAAAGTGCGCAGACTGACGGGAAAAATTTTCAACCGGCAAGGGAGGAGCGCGCAGGAATCCTGACGGGTTTCAGGCTTTTCTCACGCAGTCCGGACGGTAAATTTTCCCGTCAGAATGTCTGCTCCCGCCTGTTGGTACCGCTTCTTACTTCAGAGCCTCTTCCATGACGCCGAACAGGACGAACTCGCCCACGTCCTCTTTGGCCTCTTCGGGCTTGATGTTCTCGCCCTTCACCATGTCGTTCTGCATGCCCTCATAGTAGCCCCTGATGGTACCGTCGGCCACGCCGGTCTTCAGGTCCTCCAGGTTGAACCAATGGGCGTCGCCCACCTGCATGAGCTGAGACTCCAGACTGGTCTTGGTCCGCTTGGCGCAGTAGTCGGCCACGGTCTCATAGTTGTCCACCTGGGAGCCCCAGTCCATGCCCTTGAACAGAGCGCGGGTGAAGCGGACCAGCACGTCGTGGTTCTCCTCGGCGTACCTGGGCAGGCAGATCCAGCTGGAGATATTGGTGGAGCCGTCGGCGAACTCGATCTCATAGGAACCCTCCACCTGCTGGAGAATCTGGCCGGAGTAGGGATTCCAGCACACGGCGGCATCGATGGAGCCGGACACGGCGGCGGGCACCACGTTGTCAATGGACAGGTCCATGGGAGTCACGTCCTCCCGGGTCAGGCCGGCCACGGAAAGGGCGTTGTTGAAGGTGGACTCGGAGGAGGAGCCGGAGTTGAAGGCAATGGTCTTGCCCTTCAGATCAGCTACGCTCTGGATGCCGCTGTCGGGCATGCAGACCACCTTGTCAACGGTGTGGACGGAGCTGGGAGCAAAGATCACGGCGCTGCCGGTGATGCACAGACGGTGAGCGCCCTTGCCGATGTAGGCCAGGTCGATGGAGTTGCCCTCCATGGCGGCGATCTCAGAGGGGCCGTCGGGGAACTCGGTAAGCTCGATGGTGATGCCCTCTTCCTCGAAGCAGCCCTGCTCGATGGCGGACAGCACGCCCCACAGGGAGGCATAGTTGGGCATGTAGCCGATGCGCAGGGTAATGGGCTCGGGGCCGGCAGGCTCGGCGGGAGCGGCAGGCTCCTCGTCCTTCTTCTCCGGCTCGTTGGGGACCTCGGTGCTGGGGGGATCAGCAGGGGGATTGTCATCGGTCTTCTTGCCGCTGTCGCCGCCGCAGGCCACCAGGGCCAGGGTCATAATGAGCGCCAGCAGCAGCGCGGTCAGTTTCTTCATTTTCATTTCCTCCATAAAATTCTATTCAAAAAAGCGGGCTTCCGCTCTTTTGCCGGTTATAAGTTGCTTTTTGCCTGTTGCAGGTTACTTGCGTACCTCCAGGTACTCCTGATAGACCTCGTTCCAGATCTCGGCCTTCAGCTCCATGAACCGGGGCTCGCTCTTGGTACCCTGGTCCCGGGGATAGGGGATATCGATATCGACAATTTTCTTGATGCGCCCCGGCCGGGCGGACATGATGACCACCCGCTGGGCCAGCAGCACGGCCTCGTCCACGTCATGGGTGATGAAGAAGCAGGTCTTCTTCTCCTCCTCCCAGGTCTTCAGCAGCTCCGTCTGGAGCTGCGCCCTGGTCTGGGCATCCAACGCGCCGAAGGGTTCGTCCATAAGGAGGACCTCCGGATTGTTGGCGTAGGCGCGGGCAATGGCCACCCGCTGCTTCATGCCGCCGGAGAGCTCCTTGGGATAGGAGTTCTCAAAATCCTCCAGACCCACCATTTTGATGTACTTTCGGGCGATTTCCTGACACTGGGCCCTGGGCATGCGCTTCATCTGAGGCCCGAACATGACGTTCTGAATCACCGTCTGCCAGGGGAACAGGGCGTACTGCTGGAAAACCACGCCCCGCTTCACATCGGTACCCACGATCCGCTCGCCGTCCAGGAAGCAGTCGCCGCTGCTGGCCTCGTGGAGGCCGGCCAGAATATTCAGCAGGGTGGACTTGCCGCAGCCGGAGGGACCCACCACGCAGACAAACTCGTTTTCCATAATGTCCAGGTTGACCCCGTTGAGGGCAACCGTGACGCCGTGATCGCCGTGATATTCCTTCTTGACGTCCCTGATCTGAATCTTTACGCTTCTTCCCGCTTCTCCTGCCATGACGTCAGCCTCCTTTCGATGAGGTCCACAAAGGTGTTGAGCAGCGTGCCGATGATGCCGATGAGGATAATGTAGCCCAGCATGGCGTTGGTTTCAAAGGTGGTCTGGAGGGTACGGATGCGCATGCCCAGACCGGCCTGGGCGCCGGTGGACTCCGCCGCCAGCAGGGTGGTGAGCCCCGCGCTGAGGCCCAGCCGTACGGCGGTGAGAATAAAGGGCACCGTAGCGGGCAGGGTAATGCGGAAGAAAATGTCCATGTCGTTGGCCCCCAGGACCCTGGCCGCCTTCACCAGAGTGTTGTCGATGTTGCGGATGCCGTGGAAAATGGTGATGCACATGGTCATGAAGGTGCAGATCCAGATCAGCACCACCGAGGGGGCGCGGCCCACGCCCAGCATGATGACGATCAACGGCGCGTAAGCCAGGGCGGGGATGTTGCGGATGAAGTTGATCCAGGGCTCGATGATCTTGCGCACCGGGGTGTACCACGCCATGAGGAACGCTATGGGCAGCGCGGTGACGAAGCCCAGTCCGAAGCCCATGGCCACGGAGATCATACTGCTGGCAAAGTCGCTCCACAGCGCCTCCCGGTCGATCATGGTCTTCATGCCGTCGATCACCGCGTGGATGAACGGGAAGCTGCGGGCGGTTGCCTCTCCCCTGGACAGAGCGAACCACACCAGCAACGCCACCGCCAGGGAAACGGCCAGCCACATCCAGTTGGACGCCACCGCCATTTTCTCCGCGCAGGTCAACTCTCGCCTATGTTTTTTGCTCATTGGACACCATCCTTTACTCTCTTTTCTTCTCCGGTCTTTATTAATCCACAGACTCAGCAGCCACAGCCGCAGTGCCCGTTGGTCCCGTCGTAAGGCTCATCCTTCATGCACAGATGGACCGCGCCCACCTTGAAGGTCTTCGGCAGCGCCAGGATATCGGGCTCGGGCCCCACGTACTTCTTCATGGCGTCGGCCAGAGCCTCCTCGAAGGTGGCACGGGTCTTCAGACCCATCCCTCTGGCAATGCCGGGCTCCTGAGCGCCCACGATGTAGATGGCGGCGGTGTTCATCTCCGCAATATGGCCGCAGCTCATCATGGAAAAACCGTGGAAGGGATGGAAGGCGTTGGCAAAACGGTATTTCCGGATGTACTCCTCGTTGGTGGCGAAATACTCCCCGTACCGGTTCATGTCCGGCAGGATGTTCATGTAGTCATGCTGGAACAGCTCGTAGAGCTCCCGCAGGTAGGGCCACCGCTCGTCATGGAAGTACCCGTTGCAGACGGAGGAGCAGATGATGACGCAGTTGTCCTTCATCACCCGCCTGTGGCGGATGACCTGGGCGGAGAGGGCCTGCATCAGCTGGATGGGGTTGGTGCCCATGCCGTCGCCGTAGTGGAAGTTCTGAGGCATCCCGAAGACCATCACGTCGTACTTCTTCTCCGCGAAGGGCACATAGGTCCGCTTGTCGGCCACCTCCCAGCTCACGGGCATCATCTCTCTGGCATAGCCGGAGAAAACGGCGATCTGCCGGGAGAAGGTGTCCAGCACCGCGTCGCAGCAGAAGAAGGGGTGTCCCATCTTCTCCTCCATCCACATGCCGATCTCGTCGAACTTGGTTCGCATGAGGTTCTTCCCGGATACGGGGGTGAAGTCGTCCCGGTGCATCACCTGGGGCACGTGGTGGCTGGCGATGCTTCTCCAGTGGGTAATGCCGGTGGCGCAGTGCTTGTAGCCGCCGGAGTATCCACCGTAGGGGTTGCCCTGGGTGTGACCGATGAGGATGGGGATGTCGCAGTCGAAGACGTATCTGTTCATCAGCACCGGATCCCCCCGGCGGGTGGTCCCCAGATCCACCATGTGGTCATAGTCCTCGCTGTCGTGGCTGGTGAGCTGGCCGGAGTAATAGAACTCGCTGAACAGCTCCTCGCCCAGAATCTGCTTCATCTCCGGCACGGTGGCCCGGGGGTGCAGGCCGTTGGAGATCAGCAGGAGGATGTCCTTCTTCTCCACCCCGGCGGCATAGAGCTCATCCAGGCAGGCCCGGATGGACACCTTCCGGTGGGAAGTGGCCTGGCAGCCGCCCTTGACGATGTCCGGGATGACGAACACCACCGTTTTGCCGGGGCCCGCCAGATCCCTGAGGGGCTTCATGCCGATGGGGTTCCGGATGCTCTCCAGGGTGGCGGCGTACAGGCTGTCCCAGTCCTGGGGCAGGCAGGGCGGGTCCGCCACGGTCTCCCCAGGGATGAAAACGTCGGTATTGTCCGGCAGCTCAGCGCTCATGAGGCCGTGGCCGTACTCAAAATCAAGCTTCATCTTCTTCCTCACTCTCCCAAATACAGTCGGATGATCTCCAGGTACTCCTCCGGGTAGAAGCCAATCTCCCCCTGGAACCGGGTCAGAGCGATCAGCCCGCCGTCGATCTCCTCAATGGAGGCCAGCATGGCGGCGTTGTCCGCCTTCAGTCCTCCGCCGTAGACCACGTCCATGCCGCCGGTACGCTCCTTGACAAAGCGGGCAATTTTCGTAATGTAGTCCTTCCCCGCCGGGGTCCTGCCGGGGCCGATGGACCACACCGGCTCGTAGCCGATGACCACCCGGCTTTTGTCCACGCCCTGCAAACCTGTGTCTAACTGCTCACTCAGCACCGTCTCCCACTCCGGCTGCTCCTCGCTGGTCTCCCCGATGCAGTAGAGCACCGTGAGGCCCGCGTCCTGCGCACATTTGATCTCCTGGTTCAGCAGCCGGTTCACAGCGAACATGTCCGTTACCCCGGCCTCGGAGAGAATGCCCTTCTTGTCGTTGCGCTCCTCGCAGTGGCCGATGAGGGCGGAGGTACAGCCCATGGCCTTCACAATGGAGGCGGGCCGGTTGGTGGTGAAAGCCCCGAAGTTGCCCCCCACCGCCGTGTTCATCCGGTACACCCCCTGGCTGCCCAGCTGCACCGGGCTGCCCACGGTGAGAGCGGAAGCCGCGCCGATGAGGTGAGCCTCCGGCAGGTACTGAACAAACTCCACCCTGGCAGGGTCGTACTTTCTCAGGGCCTCCTGAGTCCCGTTCACCACCGCCGCGCCCCAGTCCTTCACCGGGGCCAGCCGGTTCACGCCGCCATACTCCACAGGTACGTCAAAGCGTTTCAGATTCAAATAAATATGCTTCATCCGTCTTCTCACTTTCTCAGCAGCGCGTACTCCGGGAAATCCCCGCCCATCAGGGGCAGAGCATAGTCAAAGAAAGCGTCCGCGATGCCGTTTCCATCCACGATCCACTCGATGGGGAACTTCTTCTCCACGTTGGCCACCTTCGCCAGCGGGACCAGGGACATGCTGCTGCTGTACGCCGGTGTCCGGACGGCGTCGATGGACACCATACAGCCGCTCTCGTCCCGCAGGGCGGCGTTCATCGCGTACCGTCCCACGGCGTAAGCCTCCGAGCGGTCCACGGAGGACACACAGGGGATGCTGGCCCGGCCCAGAAGGCCCGGCTTCTCCGCCCGGGACTTGAGCCCCAGCTTCTGGATGATCCGGTCCGTCACATGCTGGGCGGTACCGCCGGGGATCTTGTGGCCGAAGCCGTCCACGATGCCCGTATCCGCCAGGGGCTGGCCGTCCGGGCCGCAGATGCCCTCGCTGACGGTAACCAGCAGGCCCCTGCCCCTGGCGTAGCCCCGCTCGATGTCCGCCAGCATTTTATCCTCGTCCACCGGGACCTCCGGCAGGTAGGTCAGCACCTCGCAGTCCGTAAGCCGCTTTGCCATGGCGCTGGCGGCGGTGACCCACCCGGCGTTCCGGCCCATGAGCTCCAGCACCACCACGTGAATGGGCAGGCCGGAAGCGTCCAGCGCCAGCTCGGCGGCGCTGAGGGCCGCGTACCGGGCGGCGGAGCCGAAGCCGGGACAGTGGTCCGTGACATCCAGGTCGTTGTCCATGGTCTTGGGGATGCCGATGACCCGCAGGTCCAGCCCCTCCCGCCTGGCCAGCTCGTTGACCTTGTGGCAGGTATCCATGGAGTCGTTGCCGCCATTATAAAAGAAGCAGTCGATGTTGAATTTTTTCAGGGTCTCCAGTACCGTGGGACAGTCCGCATCCGTCAGCTTCCTCCGGCAGGAGCCAATGGCGGAGGCGGGGGTGTGGCGCAGCTTTGCGATGGTCTCCGCCGGAACGTCCGTCAGATCGATGAGGTCCCCCTTCAGGATGCCCTCCGCGCCGAACCGGGCGGCGTAGATCTTATCCACCCTGCCGGAATCCCGGGCGGCCTCCACCACGCCCTGCAGAGAGCAGTTGATGACCGCCGTGGGACCGCCACCGTGGGCGACAAGAATATTCCTTCCCATCAGATGCCCTTCTTTCTGTACCGCTCCGCCATCTCATCCAGGCTGACGGGTTCAATCATGGGCGCCCTGCCCACGCTGTCGAATTCTACAATCAGGGTTCCGACCACTTCCTTCACGCCCCGCTCGATGCAGTCCACAATCCGGGCCACGTCCCCGTCGGGCACATTGCCGTACATGACGGTGTCCATGATGGGGGGGAAGAACACCCGGGGGTCAAAGGCGGAGGGATTTTTGCACAGCAGCTCATAGATACCGCCGATGGAGGCGCTGCTGCGGAGCTTCGCCTCGCTGCTGAACAGCTCCCGCAGATTCCGGGTGACCGCCAGACGGATATCGGTGTCCACATTGATCTTACGGATGCCCAGCCTGGAGACTTCCTTGAGCTGCTCCTTCCTGATGCCGTAGGCGTCGTGGATCTCTCCGCCCAGAGCGTTAATCTCGGAAACGATATACTGCGGCACGGTAGAGGACCCGTGGCTGACCAGGGTGCCCTCGATGCCCTCGTGCATCATGCACTCCTTGGTGGCAATGGCAATCTCCTTGCGGATGACGGTGTCCTTGCCCTTATTGGCCCCGTGTTTGGTGCCGTAGCTGATGGCCAGAGCGTCCACGCCGGTCTGGCGGAAGAACTTCACCGCGTCCATGGGGTTGGTGTAGGTGGAACTGGCGGCGAAGACGTGGTCCTCCACCCCCGCCAGAATCCCCAGCTCGCCCTCCACGGTGACGCCCCGCTCATGGGCGTACCTGACTACCTCACGGGTCAGCTCCACATTCTCCTCAAAGGGGAGAGAGGACCCGTCGATCATTACGGAGGTATAGCCCCCGGCAATGGCGGCGATGCAGGAGTCCAGATTCTTGCCGTGGTCCAGGTGCAGGGCCACGGGAATGGGGGAATCCACGGCGTACTTCTTCACCGCGTTGGCAATGTTCAGCGCGCCCTTCTTCTTGTCCTCCAGCGTGCCGTTTGCGAAATCGGTGCGCCCGCCCATGAAGGCGTTGGCCAGATCCGCCCCCTGCAAAATGGCGGCGGAACGGAACATCTCATGGACCTGAATCACCGCCCTGGCCTGGCAGACCGCGTTAACGTTGAACGCGCCCTGGGCGTAGTTATACTTCTCCGTGGCGTCAAGAATTGCTTTCATTGGAACCAGTGGCATAATGTTTTCCTCCTCAAGCTGGGCAATATTTTTTAATTAATTTAATTAATTTTTATATACAGCATACACTAAAATCCCTTTTTGCACAAGTTGGGAAAAACACTAAACTTTATAGCCCGTTTTCGTCGGAAATGACTAAGAACCTGTATTCATAACCGGGGATGCCGGGAAAAGGTCCGCCCGGACGGCGTTCAACGGTTATGAATACAGGTTCTGATACGGATCACCGATTAAAATCTTTAACCGGGAGCCGGGCAGAATTGCGCCAGACAGGTCGCCGCCCGCAGCGCGGGGAGCAAACAGAATACCGAGACGGCAGCGAACATCCCCGGACCGTCTGTAACCACGCTGCCCAGGTACACCGAAAGCGGGTTATCATATGTCTTTCCGGGCCCTTCCGTCTCTTTTTCAATGATTCAGCACTCCGTCGGGATAGGGCCCTGTGACAGCGGTCAGGACGGGGCCGTACTCCGTCTCCTCCAGGAAGCAGTTGTACAGGTCTCCGTTCTCCAGCCAGATCTCCCCCTGGCCGGCACAGGAGGGGTCTCCCCCACTGACACGGGACGCCGCCCCGGCGTTGAAAATCTTCATGCGGTCATAATACCACAGCATGGCCGCCCCGGCTTCCGTTACCCCATGGTCCGGACGGACCGCGTCCGCCAGGGACAGGGGGGACCAGTCGCTGTCCAGCTCCTGCCACACAATATGCAGGCTGGGGATGTTGTCCATGTTGCCGTAACGGGCGTTGAAATCAAGGGAGAAAAAGCTGCGCTGGTTAAACCCGTCCGGCAGGAGGGAGAACAGCACGCCGTACTCGTTGGCGGTACAGTAGCACGCCTCAACCTTCAGACCCGTTATATTATAGAGCTCCTGCAGGGCCAGACAGGCCTGCTGGCGGTGGGTAATGCGGACAGAGGCCGTGTACGGAAGGATTTCGTCCGGATCCAAGCCGTCGGAGAGGGTTTCCAGATCCGTGATAAACGTAATCTTTGTGGCTGCTGCGTCCGGGTAGTCCAGGGCGGAGAAGTCCGTCAGAGGCAGGCGCACGATCCGCCCGTCCTGCAGAGCATAGCGGCAGACAGCGGCGTTGTCGCCGTCAACGACCACAAATCCGCCCCGCTCCGGGTCGAAGTCCAGGGAAACCCCGCCGGGAAGGTTCAGACCGGCGTAATCCAGCGTATAGACGAACGAGCCCTCCGCACCCCCGGCGGTATCGATAATCTCCCAGCCGGGGAGATACCGGTTGAAGCTGACAATTTCCAGCACGCCGTCGTCATCCACGTCGGCTTCACGGCCTGTTTCGCCGGACATGGTCATTATGGCAGGCGTGCCGTCGGGGCGCTGAATGATGTAGGCGCTGTCCCGGTAAAAACTGTCCGCGTGGGACAGGGTGATCCGGAATCCGTCGTGGCCCAGCACGTTGGTAAAGGCGGCAGCCTCCGGGTCGCCGCAGTCGTCCCCGGCGTAGTCCTCGCCGATGCGGTACAGGATGCGGCAGTCCATCTCTCCGCCCGCCGTCTCCACCGGCGGGGCCCAGAGGAGATAGATATGAAAGCGTGCGGCGGTCTGATCCCAGGCGGCGCGCGCCTTCACCAGACTCAGCCGCGTCCCGTCCGGAAACCAGCCGCACCAGAGCTCGTTTTCCATGACCTTCTCCCCATCCTCCAGAAAGGGCACCTCCGCCGGGTCATACTCCCCCAGTGGCCAGTCGCCGAAATCGAAGTCCCGGCGGAACGTTACGGGCAGGGTGTCGGGAAAAACCGGGTCCGCAGGCGCGTCGGGAGCTCCGTCCGGTCCCGGTTCAACGGGACCGGCGGGTTCGGCCGGAAAATCCTGAGAGACAGGCGGGGGACCGTCCGGCTCCTCCTCCGGAGCGGACCGCAGGGAAACGGCCAGCGCGGCCGCCAGCACCGCGCACACCGCCGCCAGCACCGCCGTGGCGATTTTCCACGGCCGGGCGGCATCTGTGGGCCGGGCAGCGGCGGCGGCCTCCGCGTTGAGCCGCGTCCACTCCTCCGGGGGAATATTCAGAATTTCGGAGAGCCGGTCCAGCTTCTCCCGGGTGGGCCGGGACAGGTCTGCCTCCCACTTGCTGACGGCCTGCCGGGAGACGTCCAGTCTCTCGGCCAGCTGCTCCTGGGTGAAGCGCTGCTCCTCCCGTGCCTGTCTGATGCGTTTGCCACAGGTCATGATCGTGTCCTCCCTGGATATGGTTTGCTTCCAGGATACCGGTTTCCAGCGATAAAATCAACCAACCGGGCGCAACTGCTGGCGGTTGCGCCCGGTTTTTATCTCTTTTTTTACTGGAATCGTTCTTTTTGATGTTTTCCCTGCGGCGCCCAGGCCGCCGAAGGCGGCAAGCGGTTTCAGAAAAAAGTACGGATACCTGTCATGCCCGTTTTTCCTCCAGGCGCCTGACCAGCGCCTCGTCCGGGGTCACGTAGGCGGTCTGATAGGGATCGTAGACCACCATGCCGGGCCGCGCGCCGTTGGGCTTTTTCACATTCCGGACCCGGGTGTAGTCCACCGCCACCTGTCCGCTCTCCCGGCCCTGGGAAAACCAGGCCGCCAGCATGGCCGCCTCGGTCATGGACTGCCCGTCCGGCTCCATCCCCTCCGTACAGAGAATGACGTGGGAACCGTGAATCCGCTGGGTGTGGAACCAGAAATCGGATTTGAAGGCCTCCCGGACCAGCTGGTCGTTCTGGGTGTTGCTGCGGCCCGCCAGAATCCGGAAGCCGCCGCTGGAGCGGAAGACTCTGGGGCGGCCGGGGCCGCGGCGGGGCTCCTTTTTGCCGGGGCTCTTCCAGTACCCGGCCTCCTGAAGCTCCCGGCGGATATCAAAGAAATCCTGCTCCGTCTCCGCACGGGTCAGCTCGTCCAGGACGCTTTCCAGCCAGTCCCGCTCCCGCCGGGCAATGGCCATCTGCTCAGTCAGGTATTTTTCCGCCGTCCTGGCCCTGGTATACTGCCTGAAATATTTTGCGGCGTTCTGCTGAGGCGTGAGAAGGGGGTCCAGCGGAATTTCAATTTCCCCGCCTTCCGGATCATAGTAGTTCTGGGCCCGCAGGACCCGCTCTCCCCGCTCCATGCGGTAGAGATTGGCGGTAATCAGCTCGCCGGAGATCCGCAGACGGTCCCGGTCCCGGGCCTGGGCATACTCCTTCTCCTGAAGGGCCAGCTTCCGCACCGCCCGGTCCCTGGCGCTGGCCGCGGCCTGGCGGAGGTCCTGCCCCCGCCGGCGGGCCCGCTCCAGCCGCTCCCGCTTCTCATAGAAGGCGTCCAGCATGGACGAGAAACCGTCCCAGGCGGCCCCCTCCATGGCGTTTCCGTACTGATAAACAGGCATATAGGAGAAATCCGCAGGCGCGCCGTCCCGGAGGAGCATCCAGGGGGTGAAGCGCTTCCCGTTCTCCCCCCTTACCATCTCCTGCCACACGGAAAAGGTCCCTGCCAGCCGCTCCCGGTCCCCGCCGTCCCGCAGACTGGCTCCATCCGCGCAGCCCAGATGGGCCAGCTCCCGGCACACCAGCGGCGAAAGGGCGGTAAAGTTCGCCAGCAGCCAGGCGGCGGCATCCGTCCCGTCGGGAGCGGACGCCAGCATGGCCCGGAACCCGTCCCCGGCGACCGCCAGCGGATCCGCCTTCTCCTGGGGCGGCGGCAGACGGTAGAAAAGCCCCGGCAGGACCTGCCGCTTCTCGCTCATTTCCATATCCACCCGGCGCAGGCAGTCGATGATCCGGTCCTGACCGTCCAGAAGGATCAGGTTGGAATAGCGCCCCATGCATTCGGCAACCAGCTTCCGCGTGCCCGGCTCGCCCATCTCGTCCACGATGTCAACGGTCAGGATCACCACCCGCTCCAGATGGGGCTGGGCAACGGCGGACACCCGCCCGCCCGTCAGGTGCTTACGCAGCAGCATGCAGAACATGGGCGGCGCGGCCGGATTTTCCCGGGTCACGGCGGTCAGGTGTACCCTGGCCTGGCTGGCCCCGGCACAGAGAAGCAGCTTTCTGTTTCCCCGCAGCGTGAGCACAATCTGATCCCGTGCGGGCTGCTGGACCTTCTCGATGCGCAGACCCGGAATCGTTTCCTCCAGTTCCCTGACCACCCCGGAGAGGCATACGGCGTCAAGTGGCATGTTCGTCCTCCTCCATCATCACGGCAAACAGTTCGCTGATCCGCTCCCGCTGTCCCCGGAGGTACAGATCGCCCAGCAGGCACTCCAGGGCGGTGGCCTTCAGGTAATCCGCCCGGCTGGCGCTGTGGGGAATGGTGTGGACGTGGGCGTTGCGTCCCCGCTTATACACCGCCTTCTCCTCCTCTGTCAGCAGGGGCAGCAGCCTTTCCGCACGGGCCGCCTGCGCCGGAGCCCTGACCAGCTCTACCGCGGAGCGGTGCAGGCCCCTGCCGGTGGCTTTCCCGTGGGTGCAGAGCCACGAGCGGACCAGAAGCTCATATACAGCGTCCCCCAGATGGGCCAGTCCGATACTGCTGATATCCCGGATCTGGCCGTCGTCCAGATGAATATCAAAATAATCGTTCATCTTATCTCCCGGTTTCAAATGGTTCTGATGTTATCATACCGGGACGGAGGGGTTCTGTCAATCTTTTCTTCCCTGAGGGTATGTACTTTTCCCCCCGAGGGAAAAGCATATACGCCTCTGCGGCGGCCCCGGAAAAGGGGGGCGCAGGGCCCCAGGCCCCGCGGCGACAAAACCGCCGCGATTTTTCTCAGGAAAGCAGCAAAACTTTGTGTACCTTTTCACCAAAAAGCGCTTGCAGTTTTTGGTGAAAAGTGCTATATTCGTCTCTGCTTACAAGGCAGAAAACGAGGTGTCTTCATGGAAACTCTGATTTCGCTATCCTTCGCCCTGGTGGGCGGATTGCTGATGTCCCGACTGGCAAAAAAGCTGAACCTGCCCGCGGTGACGGCATACCTGATTGCGGGCTTGCTGCTGGGGCCCTACTGCATCGGGGCGCTGAACCTGCTGGATATCGGCTTCAACACGCCGGAAGAGGTAACCCGGCTGGACATCATTTCCCAGGTGGCGCTGGGATTCATCGCCTTTACCATCGGCAATGAATTCCGTCTGGAGCAGCTCCGGCACATGGGCAGGCAGGCCATTACGGTGGGCGTGGCTCAGGCGGTGTTTACTACGGCACTGGTAGACGCGGCCCTGGTCGCCCTGCATTTCATCAACCCCGCGCTGATCTCCGTCTCCTCTGCCATTACGCTGGGCGCCATCGCGGCGGCTACCGCGCCGGCGGCCACGCTGATGGTGGTACGGCAGTACAAGGCGGACGGTCCGCTGACCAAGCTGCTGCTGCTGGTGGTGGCCATCGACGACGCGGTGGGACTGGTGCTGTTTTCCGCCTCCTTCGGCGTGGCCTCCGCCCTGGAGAGCGGGACGATCAGCGTCCTGACCGTGCTGGTGGAGCCGGTGGTGGAGATCCTCCTGTCTCTGCTGCTGGGCGGTGCAGCCGGTTGGGTGCTGTACCGGGTGGAGCGGTTTTTCCACTCCCGGAGCAAGCGTCTGTCCATCTCCATCGGCTTTGTGCTGCTGACCGTGGGACTGTCCATGGTGAAATTCGAGCTGGGCGGCGTCCACTGCGGCTTCAGCCTGCTGCTGGTCTGCATGATGACCGGAACGGTGTTTTGCAATATCTGTGATTTTTCCGAGGAGCTGATGGGCCGCGTGGACAGCTGGACCGCGCCGCTGTTTGTGCTGTTCTTCGTCCTGTCCGGCGCGGAGCTGAACCTGAAGGTGCTGTCCAATCCGCTGGTGCTGCTGATTGGCGCGGTATATATCGCCGCCCGCTCGCTGGGCAAGTACGCGGGCGCCTACGGCAGCTGCGCCGCTACCGGCTGCAACGAGAGCATTACCAGGCATCTCGGCATCACCCTGCTGCCTCAGGCCGGCGTGGCGCTGGGCATGGCCCTGACCGCGCAGCAGCTGTCCGACGGCGAGGTGGTGCGCAACGTGGTGCTGTTCTCCGTGCTGGTGTATGAGCTGGTGGGCCCGGCCCTTACCAAGCGGGCCCTGATTGCCGCCGGAGAAATCCGGGCGGAAGGCCGTACCAGCGCCCGGAAGAAAAATACGCCGCCCAAACCGGTCAGGCTTGGGAAACAGGCATAAAACAGTCTGCCCGGACGGGAGTTTCCCGTCCGGGCAGACTGTTTTATGCGGGGCGGTCATGGTTACCACTCGCTGTAAACAGGATTTACCGTGTCATCCAGAAAGCAGGGCTCACCTAAAATGGTTTTCAGGTTCTCAAAGCGAACCGGCACGCCGGGGCCGTCCAGTCCGTCCCGCATGACGTGAAAGTGGAGGTGGGGGATAAGGCTTGAGCCGCTGCTGCCCACGCAGCCGAGCTGCTGTCCGCAGGAAACCGTATCGCCGCGCCGGACCGGAATGCTGTTTTTGCTCAGATGGGCATACAGGGAGTATTCGTTGTCCCCGTGACGGAGCAGGACGTGGTTTCCGTCTATTCGGGCATGCTCGCCGTACCGGCTCTCCAGCAGGTCCATATCCGTAT
Organism: uncultured Oscillospiraceae bacterium; assembly: GCA_910587505.1. Taxonomy (GTDB): domain Bacteria; phylum Bacillota; class Clostridia; order Oscillospirales; family Oscillospiraceae; genus Pelethomonas. The sequence continues at coordinate 50,670 of CAJULD010000011.1, forward strand.
GGGCGTCCGTGTCATCCAGTCCGTCGAAGACCTCCTCCACAACGCCCCCGCAGGCGGCGAAGACCGGCGCGCCCCGGATCACCGGTTCCCGCAGCGTCCCGTCGAAGGAACCGGCGTCAAAGGCAAACTCGCTGTTCCGGCACCACCTGTGGGAATTCAGGGAGGGATAGGTGTCCGTTACCAGCAGCGTTCCGCGAAGAGGAAACCGGTACGGATTCCGGCTGTGATACGGCACAATCCGGATATGTTTCTCCAGGATTTCTCCCTCCCGTTTTGCCTCGATAACAAGCTCGCTTACCGCCTCGCTGGAGAAGAATGAGAAGTATTCATGCATAAAGGCGTTTTGCAGATTCCGGGATCGGCCGAGGATCCGCGGCAGGCTACTTTGCCGGTACCGGGCGGTCTCCTCCCGTCCGTACTGAAAGCGCCGCGCGATTTCCTCCCCTTCATAGCGGATTGCATGGCAGGGCCGGCTGCCGGCAAGGCACGTCATGGTGATTTCCGAAGGCGGGCCGCCGGCAAATTCCAGATATCTGAGGAAAAAATCATTGTGGAGCATGTGTTCTTCCCGCACAACGGAATAGATGATATCATCTCCTGAGATGGACATGGGACTTTCTCCTTTATTTCCAGTTTTTTTGATTGCGGCAGGGGCGGAACCCGGAACCGTATTCAGGCGCGGTGCGCTCCCGTCAGAAGGGCCCCCTGCCGCGCAGGGCGCGGAAAAGAAATTGATTCCCGCGGAATTGACATCCCTCCGCCGGTATGATATCCTTGCTGTGAGGATCATTCACAGTAAAACTACCTGTATGACAAGGAGGCAATACCATGCGCGGCATTCCGTCTCTGATTACCGATATCAGAAAGAAGGTCTTCACCGAGGTAGCCCGAATGGCCTACGAGGGGGGCGACTACGCCAGAGCCGAGGACCTGCCCTATATCATCGTTCCCGGCGACAAGGCCATGCACCGGGAGTCCATTTTTCTGGAGCGGGCCATTGCCGGCGAGCGGGTGCGGCTGGCCATGGGCCTGTCCATCCGGCCAATCCAGACCCGCTCCCTCATGACCGAGGGCATGGACCAGGCGGCCATCGCCGAGCAATACTACGAACCTCCCCTGATTAACATCATCCCCTATGCCTGCCATGCCTGCCCCACCAGGCAGTACAGGGTGACCGAAAACTGCCAGAACTGTCTGGCCGCCTCCTGCCAGAAGGTCTGCCCCAGGGGGGCCATTTCCTTTATCAACGGCAAGAGCCGGATCGATCCGGACAAGTGCATCAAATGCGGCAAGTGCGCCAAAGCCTGCCCCTATCACGCCATTATCTACATGGAGCGGCCCTGCATGGCGGCCTGCGGCATGGACGCCATCGTCTCCGACGACAACGGCAAGGCCGTCATCAATCAGGACAGGTGCGTGGCCTGCGGCCAGTGCCTGGTCAGCTGCCCCTTCGGCGCCATTGTGGACAAGGGACAGATTTTCCAGGTGGTCCGCTCCATTATGGAGAAGGATAAAGTGGTTGCCATTGTAGCGCCCGCTTTCATCGGCCAGTTCGGCAGGGACTCTACGCCGGAAAAGTTCACCACCGCCATGAAGATGCTGGGCTTTGACCGGGTGGTGGAGGTGGCGGTGGGCGCGGATATGTGTACCATCGAGGAAGCGGAGGACTTTTTGATGAAGGTACCCGCCGAACAGGATTTCATGGCTACCTCCTGCTGCCCCGCGTGGCACTCCATGGTGGAAAAGCTCTTCCCCGCCCAGTTTGAGAACCTCTCCATGACCCTGACCCCCATGGTTTTCACCGCCCGGCTGGTGAAGAAGCAGGACCCCGGCTGCAAGGTGGTCTTCGTCGGACCCTGCGCCGCCAAAAAGCTGGAGGCCATCCGGGAGAACATCCGCTCCGACGTGGACTTCGTACTGACCTTTGAGGAGCTCCAGGGCATGTTCGAGGCCAGAGGCGTCGATTTCGCCTCCATTCCCGAGGGTGAGTCCATGCGGGAGGGCACGGCGGCGGGCCGGGGCTTTGCCGTATCCGGCGGCGTGGCCGGAGCGGTGGAGCGGGTAATCCACCAGACCGACCCCAACCTGGAGGTCAGGACCGTCCGGGCCGAGGGCCTCAGAGAGTGCAGGAAAATGATGACCCTGGCCAGGGCCGGAAAGTACAACGGTTATCTGCTGGAGGGCATGGCCTGTCCCGGAGGCTGCGTGGCCGGGGCGGGAACCCTGCTGCCGGTGGAGCTGGCCGCCACGGTGGTGGGCCGGTATCAGAAGGAGGCCGATGAGGACAGCCCCCTCAACAGTCCCTACCGCAGCGCCGGCAGAGAGCTCGACTGATTTTCCGGGCCGCCCCTGCGTCTTGAAAAATTTTCCGGAAAGGAATATAATAAAGACCGTAAGCGCTCAACCAGTCTGCGGAGTGAAAGGGAGGTACAGCATGAATCAGATCATTACCATCAGCCGGGAATTCGGCAGCGGAGGGCGGGAATTCGGCCGCCGCCTGTCGGAGAATCTGGGCTTCGCCTACTATGACCAGGAAATCGTCCAGGAAATCGCCAAACGCACGGAGCTGTCCGAACGGTATGTCCAGCAGGTCATGGGCCACCGGCCCATCTCTTCCTACCCCATTCACATCGGACGGAGTTTCCGGATGATGGCCGATCCCCATCTGGATCAGAGCCAGAACATCTACCGGGAGCAGTGCAACATCCTGCGGGAAATGGCGGCTAAATCCAGCTGCGTCATCGTGGGCCGCTGCGCGGACTACATCTTACAGGAGGAGGACCCCTTCCGCATTTTCGTATACGCCGACATGCCCAGCAAGGTGACGCGCTGCCGGGAAAAGAATTATGAGAAAGAGGAGCTGACCGACCGGGAGCTGGAGCGCCGCATCAACGCCGTCAACCGCCGCCGGGCGGATTACTACGAATACTGCACCGGGCAGAAGTGGGGCGACCGTATCCACTACGACCTGTGCATCAACACCACCCAGGGCACAGTCAAGGGAATCGCCGCCGCCGTGGCCCGGCTGTTTCTCACACAGTGACCACACAGGCGCGGGGACGCATGCGTCCCCGCGCCTGTCTGTCCGGGTGTGTCCGGGAAACGGCAAAACAACGATTTCTCCAAAAGTTTTTCTTTTGATCCTTTTCTCTGTTCCCAAGGAAAAGAACGTCTGCCTATCTCCCCACAAACACCATCACGCTCCGGGGCCGGATGGTAAACCCGCCGGAGACCTGCCTCACGGCGGCGGGAGCGCCCTCCTCCCAGGTATCCACCGCCAGCGTCCAGCAGGCGGAGGCCGGCAGCTCCGGCAGCCGGACAGACAGCTCCTCCCACCAGGCGTTGGAGGCCACATAGACCACCTGGGGCCCCGCGCCCCGTTCGCCGCCGGTAAACAGGACGCCCACATACCGGTCATGGGACCCGAATCCGTTCAGAGGACCGTTGACGCCGTAGAAGCTGACGTCCGGGTGGCCCCAGCAGCCCTCGCTGATGTTGGCGCGGAGGACCCGGTGCTCCATGCGGAAGCGGATCATGTACTGGAAGAACCGGAACATATCCCGGTTTTTCTTCAGCAGCGTCCAGTCCAGCCAGGAGGTGATATTGTCCTGACAGTACGCGTTATTGTTGCCGAACTGGGTATTGGAAAACTCGTCTCCGGCCAGGAACATGGGAATGCCCCGGGAGCACATCAGCAGCGTGAAGGCGTTGCGGCACATCCTCCGCCGCAGCGCGTTGATGCCGGAGTCCCCGGTCTCGCCCTCCGCGCCGCAGTTCCAGCTGTTGTTGTCGTTGGCCCCGTCCGTGTTGTTCCAGCCGTTCTTCAGATTGTGCTTCTCATTGTAGGAGTACAGGTCCCACAGGGTAAATCCGTCGTGGCAGGTGATGAAATTGACGGAGGCGTCCTTCCGGCCGGACCGGCCGTACATATCCCAGGAGCCCACCAGGCGCAGGGCCGCCGCCTGGGCGAACCCCTCGTCTCCCTTGAGGTAGCGCCGCATGTCGTCCCGGTAGCGCCCGTTCCACTCCGCCCAGCGGTTCCAGGAGGGGAAGGACCCCACCTGATACAGCCCCGCCGCGTCCCAGGCCTCGGCAATCAGCTTCACATCCCCCAGAATGGGGTCGAAGGCCATCGCCTGGAGCAGGGGCGGCTTGTTCATGGGCGAGCCGTCCTCGTTGCGTCCCAGAATGGACGCCAGATCAAACCGGAAGCCGTCCACCCGATAGGTGGTCACCCAGTAGCGCAGGCAGTTCATAATCATCTGGTGGACGATGGGGTGGTTGCAGTTGAGGGTGTTGCCGCAGCCGCTGAAATTGTAGTATTTTCCATCCGGCGTCAGCAGGTAGTAAATATTGTTGTCAAAGCCCTTGAAGGAGAAAAAGGGTCCCCGTTCGTTGCCCTCTGCGGTGTGGTTGAACACCACGTCCAGGTAAACCTCCATCCCCAGCTGGTGGCAGGCCAGAATCAGCGTCTTCAGCTCGGTACCCTCCCGGTTGAACTCGGTCCCGGCGGCATAGCTGGTATTGGGCGCGAAAAAGCTGACGGTGCTGTACCCCCAGTAATTATAGAGCTTCTGTCCGTCCACCTCCCGGTAGTCCTGCATCTCGTCAAACTCGAAAATGGGCATCAGCTCGATGGCGTTGATCCCCAGCTCCCTGAGGTAGGGCAGCTTTTCCATCAGCCCGGCGAAGGTGCCGGGGTGCCGCACGCCGGAAGACGCATCCCTGGTGAACCCCCGGACATGGAGCTCATAGATCACCAGGTCCTCCATGGGGATCAACGGCGCGGCCAGATCTCCCCAGTCGAAGTCGTCCTTCACCACCCGCGCCTTGTAATGCTGGCCCCTGGGGGAGGTTGCGCCCCACTCGCTCTGGCCGGTGACCGCCTTGGCGTAGGGGTCCAGCAGGTACTTGCTCCTGTCAAAAATCTTTCCCGTTTCCGGCTCATAGGGGCCGTCCACCCGGTAGGCGTATTCAAACTCCTCGATGTTCAGCTTGAAGACGATCATGGAGTACACGTTGCCGATCCGGTAGTGCCGGGGAAAGGGCAGCACGGCGAAGGGCTCGGCAGCCTCCCGGTGGAACAGCAGCAGCTCGATGGAGGAAGCGCCGTGAGAGTATACCGTGAAATTCACGCCGCCGGGGATGGCGGTGGCTCCGTTGATATCATAGAAACCGGGCCGCACGTCAAACCCGTCAATGGTGTCCAGCGGCACCAAGTGAATGGTCCGGGGCAGCTTCTCCACCATCAGCCCGCCGCTCTTCCGGGACGGGTCCAGCCACTTCTCTGTCATCATCCGTTGATTCCTCCTGTCAATGGGTATGCATAAAAATCAGCGCCATGCCCAGCAGCATGCCCAGCATGGTGGCCAGACCGGACATCCGGTCCTGCCACAGGTGCTCCGATTCCGGCAGCAGCTCGCCGAAGATCACGTACAGCATGGCCCCGGCGGCAAAGCTGAGGGACACGGACAGCACCAGGGGGTTCATCGTCCCCGCGCCATAGCCGATCAGCGCGCCCGCAATGGCGGGCAGGCCGCTGAGTGCGGCGATTCCCACCGCTCCGGCCCGCTTTCCGCCGCCGGCCAGCAGCGGCGAGGCAATGCTCATGCCCTCCGGGATGTTGTGCAGTCCGATAATCAGCGCGGCCAGCACGCCGTCCCCGGCATGGGCCGCTCCGGCGAAGGTGGCTCCGATGGCCATGCCCACCGGCATGTTGTGCAGCGCCACCGCCGCGGCCAGCACCAGCCCCGCCGTATGAAGGGTGTGCCGCCCGCAGGCGCAGAGCTCGCCGCTGCCTCCGCCCGGCGCGGCGGCGCGGGCGCGGCCATGGCTGTGCCCGTGGGCGCGGTTCGACTCATGGCCGCCGTGGCTGTGGGTATGGTGAGCCTGCCTGTCGATCCAGCAGTTGAGAAGGCAGGTGAGGAGATAGCCGATCATGATCCAGCACAGCACCGGCAGAATGCCGGACTCCTCCGCCGCGTCCGCCACCAGGTCAAAGCAGGTCACGCTGAGCATCACGCCCGCGGTAAAACGCAGCAGCAGGCTCACCGCCCGGTCCGAAGGGCTGTGGATCATGGCGGCCAGCACGCCGCCCAGCGCCAGCCCGCCCACGCCGGTTGCCGCCGTTATCAGAAAGATCGTGAAATAGTCCTGCATGTATGATCCCTGCTTCCATTATCCGTATTTCGCCCGATGAAACAGTATAGCAGATACGGAATAAAAAGGCAAACAGATTTCGGCGAAGATCGCCGAAATCTATTCCTGATGCAGGGCGCTTTTGTTGCGCTGCGACGTACCGGGTCTGATTCTGCCGGCAGAGCTCTTTATATCTCAAGATTTGCAAATGCATTCAGGCTGCTGTCCGCCCCTGCTCCGGCCAGATACTCATAGTACGCCTGGCTGCCAATCATGGCCCCGTTGTCGCCGCAGAGCCGCAGGGGCGGCAGATACAGCCTGATCCCGTTCTCCTCACAGGCCCGCTCCAGGTCCCGCCGGATGGTCCGGTTGGCCGCCACGCCCCCGGCGGCGGTCAGGACCCGCCGCCCCGTGCGCCGGGCCGCCTCCATGGTCCGGGGGACCAGCTCGCCGCTGATGGCCGCCGTCACCGACGCCGCCAGGCCGGGCAGATCCAGCGCCTCCCCCTTCTGTGAGGCGTTGTGAATCAGATTCACCGCCGCCGTCTTCAGTCCGGAGAAGGACATATCCAGATCGTTTCCCGCCGTCCTGGCCCGGGGCAGGGGGTATTTTGCCGGATCCCCGCCCTGGGCAAGATCGTCCATGGGCTTCCCGCCGGGATAGGGCAGACCCAGCACCCTGGCAATCTTGTCAAAGCACTCCCCCGCCGCGTCGTCGCGGGTGGCCCCCAGAATGGTCATGTCCGTATACCCCGCCACGTCCACGATCATGGAGTTCCCCCCCGAAATGCACAGGGCCAGAAAGGGCGGCTCCAGCTCAGGAAAGGCCAGATAGTTGGCCGCAATATGGCCCCGGAGGTGATGGACGGGAATCAACGGCCTGCCCAGCGCCAGGGCGGCGCTTTTGGCAAAGTTCACCGCCACCAGCAGCGCCCCGATGAGGCCGGGACCATACGTCACCGCCACCGCGTCAATATCGTTTCCCGTGACCCCGGCTTCCGCCAGGGCCCGATCCGCCAGGGAGGCAATGGCCTCCACATGCTTCCGGGATGCAATTTCCGGCACCACGCCGCCATAAATGGCGTGCACGTCCACCTGGGAGAGAATCGCGTCGGAGCGGATGATCCGGCCGTCCTCTACCACAGCGACGGCAGTTTCGTCACAGGAGGACTCAAAGGCTAAAATCAGCATTTCCTATTTCCCCAGTTCCTTCGTCTTTTCCACGGCGGCAATCACCGCGTCCATGGCCGCTCCCCGGAAGCCCCGCTCCTCCAGAGTCCGGACCCCCGCAATGGTGGAGCCGCCGGGGGAACAGACCGCGTCCTTCAATACGCCGGGATGGTCTCCGGCGGCCAGCTGGAGAGCGGCGGTCCCCTTCACCATCCGGGCGGCGTAGAGCAGGGCCTTTTCCCTCGGCAGGCCGCAGGCCACGCCCCCGTCCGCCAGAGCCTCCAGCAGCAGGCACACAAAGGCCGGACCGCAGCCGGATACCGCGCTGCCCGCGTCGATAAGCTTTTCCTCCAGCCGGTCAACGGTCCCCGCGCCGGACATGGCCTCCATGAATTCCGCCAGCTCCTCCTCCGTCACCCTCCCGTTGGCGTCGCAGAGGATCACGCCCTCTCCCACGGCGCAGGGCGTGTTGGGCATGATGCGGATCACGGGGTAATCGCCCCCCGCCATCTCCGCAATGCGCGCCATGGTCAGCCCCGCCGCCATAGTGACCAGGATAAACCGGTCCCGCCGGCCGGCCAGAACGGGCCTGAGCTCCGTCAGGAGGCCCTCCATCATCCGGGGCTTGACCCCCAGGAAGACATACTTCCCCTCCTCCGCCGCCTGGGCGGCGGAGCCGCAGGCGCAGCCCAGCTCCAACGCCAGGGTCCGGGCCCTGCCGGGGGTACGGTTGGACAGCAGGATGTGCTCCGGCGGCAGCTTCCGCGCCGCCGCCCGGGCCAGCGCCCCGCCCATATTGCCGGTACCAATGAAAGAAAAGGTGCAGGTTGACATGTATTCGACCTCCCGGAAAATGATATTGAGGAAACGGGCGCGCAGCCGTTTGCCTGGAAATAAGCGCCCCCCGCCGCCAAATCAGGCGGCGGGGGGCATATAGAAAGGTGCGCCGCCGAGACGGGATCAGCCCTGCCCGAAGCCGGCTAGATCATCAGGCCGCAGACCGTCCGCGCACCGGCCGGCGCGTTCCTCCCGAATGGGGGAGGAGGGGTTTCTGCGAGTATCATACCACATTCGGGCCCGTTCGGCAATAGGTAATTTTCGTTATTTCCAATTTCCGGAAAACCGGAGGCCCTTATTCCGCCGGAATGGCGGGAACCACCTCCGCCGGCGCAGAGCCGGCGTCCTCTGCCCTCTGCTGCGTCCATGCCCTCTCCCATTCCGCCAGCTCCTGGCGCGTCACATACCCCAGCTCCACCAGCGTGTCGATGGTGTTGGTCATGGAGGGCACCATATAGACCGGCCTGACGTGACCGTAGTAGGCCCCTGCTGCCTGATTCCACGTCAGATATTCCAGCTCCAGAAAGAAGGAGCTGTCTCCAGGAGTGGAAAACTGCAGCACGTCCCGGCCGGGAATATTGCCCTCCGCCGCGTCTTTCTGGAGGGCGGCATAGATCTGCCAGCTCTCCCGCTTCTCCCCGTCCGCGCGGTCGTTGGCGTTCACGTAACCCGCTTCCCCGTAACCGCAGATCACGCCCACGCTCTCCAGCTCGGAGCCCGCGGGGACGCCTGCGCTGTCCCGCTTCACCGCCGGGTCCTGATAGAATTCCGCAAGCAGGTTGTCATAGGTCCCCGGCGTGGCCACCCGCTCCCTGCTCAGCCACAGGTCATAGTGCCGCTCCAGAGTGGAGCCGTCCTTCAGCCGGTAAGTCAGGCGCACGAAGTGGCTGTAGACCAGTCCCTCCTCATACTCCCGGTTGGGGGTGTAGTTCCGGATATAGCTCCGGTCGTTCACGATGGACTGATGCAGCTCCCGCAGCCGCGCTATGACCTCCGGGCTGTCCTCCGCGGTAAAGGGTCCGCTCTCCACGCCCTGGTCCCGCAGGGAGACGCTCTCAATTTCCTCCAGCGGAGGAATCTTCCGCTCCAGTCCGAACACGTCCACGCTGACCAGCAGGCACACCGCCGCCGCGCCGGCGGCCACAATCAACACGCCCTTCCAGCTGCCCCGGAACACCCGCAGGGTCTTCTCCAGCAGCATGGAGGCGATATAGTACCCCAGCAGGCCGCCCAGAAACAGGCACACCCCCATGGGAATCCGGTCGAAATAGTATCCCCGCTGGAACAGCGGCACCCAGAACAGCTCAAAGAGCACCCGCCCGACGGTCAGCGCGCTGAGCAGGGCCACGCCGTACCGGAACACCGGCCGCAGCCACCGGAAGGCCACCACGTCTCCGGCGCTCTCGCTGTGCCGCCTTTTGTACAGCAGCCAGGCCAGAACCAGCAGGGCCAGTCCCACCAGAGCGTACAGCGCCACCACCCACAGCCCCTCCTGCCAGACGGAAAACAGGTCGGTTCCATTCGAGGAATACTCCGTCCGCGGCTGGAAGCTGCTGTAAATCTGTATTACGGGGGAAAGGAAACCCAGCATCCCGATCTCCCGGGCCATTCCCACACCCAGCAGGAACTCCTCCGCCAGGCTGGTGATGAGGGCCTCCAGGAAGAAGGCCAGAAAGTTGGCCAGCAGATAGAACACCGGCATCACGAAGCCGTGGCCCGTCAGCATGGCGCACAGCGCAGCCATACCGGAAAACAGTACCGCGCAAAACAGCACCGCCAGCACCGTGTTCACAACGGCCGCCACATCGAAGAATCCCCAGATCAGCGCCGTGAGGCACAGCAGAGCGCCGGTAACCGCATAGGGGATCACAATCATGACCAGCCCGGAGAGTGCGTTGGTAACGAACAGACATGTCCGGTCCACCGGGAGGGTGTGCATCAATCCCGCCGACCGGGCATTGTACAGATACCCCCACACCAGCATGGCGCAGAGAAGGGCATAGAAGGCGGTAAAGCCGGGGACGAATCCGGCCGCAAGCCGGTACAGCCCTGTGCCGAACTCCCGGGGCTCCAGGGCCGCGGCGGGATAACGCAGGAGCTCCACCAGGAAATACAGCGGCATCATGGCCCCCACCACGCTCAGCAGGCCCCACAAAGGCCAGGTGCGGCTCAGATTCTTCCGGAACAGGGTCCGGTTAAAGCAGGATCTCTTTGACGGCATAGTGCTCACCTCCCAGTTCGTAGATGAAGATCTCCTCCAGACTCAGGGGCAGGGCCTCCAGCATGAGGGGATTGTGCTGTCCCATTTTCTCCGTCACCGCCTGCGCCGTACCCCGGACGATGTAAGTATACACCCGTCCTACGTTGGAGGTGTGGAGCACCTCCAGCTCCCGGGTCATCACCGGCGTCTCGCCGGGCTTCCAGACCGCCTGGATCTTGACGATGTTTTCCTGAAGGTCTGTGAGGCTCCGCTCCAGCAGCACCTTCCCCCTGTTCATGATGCCCACGTGGTCGCACACGTCCTCCAGCTCCCGCAGGTTGTGGGAGGAAACCAGCACCGTGACGCCGTGCTCCGAGACGTCCGACATCATCAGGCTCCACACCTGGCGGCGCATGACCGGGTCCAGCCCGTCCACCGGCTCGTCCAGAACGAGGTACTTCGGGCGGCAGGACATGACCAGCCAGAAGGCCGCCTGCTTCTGCATTCCCCTGCTCATGCGGCGGATGGGGGTTTTCTCCGGCAGGGTAAAAACCTCCCGGAATTTTTCGTACCGGGCCATATCGAAGGATGAATAGAAGCCCCGGTAGAACTTCATCATGTCCGCAATGGTGGCGGAAGGGAAGTAGTACCAGTCGTCGGGAATGACGGCAATCAGCGCCTTCTTCTCCGGATTCTCGTACACCGGCGCGCCCTCCAGGAGCACCTGGCCGCTGTCGGGGCGGTAAATGCCGGTGAGGTGGCGGATGATCGTGGACTTGCCCGCGCCGTTGGGACCCACCAGACCGTAGACCCCGCCGTCGGGGACCGTGATGGAGGCCCCGTCCAGAGCGGTGAAGCCGCCGAAGGTTTTCACCAGGTTCTTTACTTCGATCATTGCGCCACCCCCTCGTTCATCAGGGAGACGATCTCCCCGTCGCTCAGCCCCAGGTACCGCAGCTCCGCCACCAGCTCCCGCAGACGGCGGATGAGCTCCGCCCGGCGGGCCGGGCCGGCGTCGCTTCGCCGCGCGGCAAAGGAGCCCTTCCCCGGTACGGAGTAGATGAAGCCCTCGGCCTCCAGTTCGGCATAGGCCCGCTGGATGGTATTGGGATTAATGGCCAGATCCACGGCCATGGCGCGGACGGAGGGCAGCTTTTCGTCCGGCTCCAGCGCGCCGGTGACGATCATGCGGCGCAGTCCGTCCTTGATCTGACCGTAAATGGGCCGGGAATCCCGGTAGTTCAATGTCAGCAAAAGACTTCCCCTCCTATCTTTTCTTCCGCAGCGCCATGGCCGCAGCATAAATGCATGCAAACACGGCGAATATTCCGGCCAGCAGCAGATAAATCAAATGCATTCTTCCGCCTCCCAACTGTACTAATCGCTGTAATACGCTTTACTATACAGGATTCATTTTCCGAGAACAAGGGAAAAGCACTGAAGAATGTTTTAAGGATTCTTTAAGCGGCAAAGAAATGGATTTCTACGGATGCAATCATATCTTCCCCGCTCTCCGAATATGCTGGGACAAGCAAGGCATACAAAGGAGGAGCGGAAACAGTGACCATCAAAAGGAGACCCGGACCCCGGTGGAGGCGGCGGGCCGCCGCCCTTCTGGCCGCAGGCGGCGTGATTTACACAGTGGCCGCCACGGCGTCCACCACGGATTTTTCCTCCGCCTGGCGGGCGCTGGAGGAACAGAACGAGCTGGCCCTGGGCATGCTGAAAAGCCAGCTGGAGGGCGTATGGAGCGGAGGCCCCCTGCCGGCCCGGACGGCGCTGGCCATAGGACAGAGCCCTCTTCTCTTTTCCGGCCAGGAGGCGGTGCTGGAGCTGCGGCGCACGGAGGAGGAGGACGACACCCGCGAGCCCGCAGCCTCCGCGGAAAAAGAGCCGGAGCCGGCCAGACCGGCGGAGCCCACGGCCCCCATCCCGGAGGAGCCGGAAGAGGCGGAGCAGCCGCTGATCTTCGCGGACAACGGCGTGCAGGCCAGGACGCTGACGCCGGCCTCGCCGGACGGATACGTGGTGGCGGGAAACGTGTATATCAGCAACCGTTCGGATCAGAGCTTCGACGGGACGCTGTTTGACGGAAGCTTTGCCGCGTCGCTGTCGGAGCTGGAGGGGCCGAAGGTGCTGATCGTACATACCCACGGCAGCGAGGCGTACACCATGCCTCCGGGACAGGAATACGAGGCCAGCGGCGACTGCCGGACCACGGACTGCGCCTTCAACGTGGTACGGGTGGGCGACGAGCTGGCCCGGACGCTGGAGGAAGCGGGCATCGGCGTGGTCCACGACGCGACGCTCCACGATTACCCGGAATACAGCGGCGCCTATGGACGCTCCCTGACGGCGGTGGAGGCGGCCATGGAGGCGTATCCCTCCATTTCCCTGGTGCTGGACGTGCATCGGGACGCCATATCCGACGCGGACGGCAGCCCCTATAAGGTCGTCAGCAGCGTGGCGGGACTCAACGCGGCCCAGATGTCCTTCATCATCGGCACCGACGGCGGCGGGCTGGAGCACGACGGCTGGCGGGAAAACCTGAAGCTGGCTGCGGCCATTCAGCAGCGGCTGCTGGACAGCTGCCCCACGCTGATGCGGCCGGTGTCGGTGCGGAACTCCCGGTATAACCAGCATGTGTCTCCGGGCGCGCTGCTGGTGGAAATGGGAGCGGCCGGAAACTCGCTGGACGAGGCGCTGCTGTCCGCCCGGCTGCTTGGTCAGGCCATTGCGGAAACTTTTCCGGCAAAGGATAATTCCGCTCTTTCCTGAAAGAAAGAGCGAAAAAAGAACTATACGGGCCCGTATTCACAGCCGCTGAGCGCCGTCCGGGCGGTCTGTTTCCCGCCATCCCGCGTCAGTTTCCCCTGTCTGACGGGAAAAATCTCCGTCCATCCGGCATCCGCCGGTTATGAGTACAGGTTCTGAGCGGTGTAAATTCTGCCTCGCGGGAGCTTCCCCGGATTTCCCCACGGTGACATTCTCCACTGCGTTGCCTGTATTTTTCAGATTCTTTTCTGTTTTTTGGGATAAAAACCTTGCAACTGCGGGAAAAATATGTTAGATTAAAAAAAGCGATGCAGCGTTCGGGGGTCCCCTCGCGGACGTTTTGTACCAAAAGAAATATAAAGGAGTTTACCCAATGAACAAATCTGAACTTATCAATGCCGTGGCGGAGAAAGCCGCGCTATCCAAAAAGGACTCCGAGGCTGCCGTGACCGCCGCCCTGGATGCGATTACCGCCGCCCTGGCAGATGGCGACGAGGTCCGCCTAGTGGGCTTCGGCACCTTTGAGGTGAAGAAGCGTGAGGCCCGGATCGGCCGCAACCCCAAGACCAAGGAGGAAATCCAGATTCCCGCCACCAGGGTCCCCGCCTTCAAGCCCGGCAAGGCGCTGAAGGATATCGTTGCGAAGTGAGAATATACTCAGAGGCGCGGCGCAGGCCGCGCCTCTGGCTTTCCGGAAAGGAGACGCTTTTTATGCGGCTGGACAAGTATCTGAAGGTTTCCCGCCTGATTAAGCGGCGGACCGTGGCCAACGAGGCCTGCGACAACGAGCGGGTCACCGTCAACGGCAGGGTGGCCCGCGCCTCCTGCGAAGTCAGGGAGGGCGACGTCATCGCCATTCGCTTCGGGCAGCGGACGCTTACCGTGGAGGTGGTTTCCGTGACGGAAACCGTGGGAAAGGCGGAAGCTGCGGCCATGTACCGGGAGGTCGCCGGAGCGTAAGTGTAATGCGGATCATCATCGCTCCGGCGAAAAAAATGAATATGGATACGGACAGCTTCGCCGTGGAGGCCCTGCCCCGTTTTTTGCAGGACGCCGGGCAGTTGAAGGAGACCATGCAGGCCATGTCCGGCAGGGAATTGCAGGCCCTCTGGAAGTGTAACGACGCCATCGCCAGGCTGAATATGGAGCGCCTGCGGGACATGGATCTGCGCCGGAACCTCACCCCGGCCATTCTGGCCTACGAGGGCATCCAGTACCGGTACATGGCTCCCGGCGTGATGGAGGCGGGACAGTTGGAATACCTGCAGGATCGCCTGCGCATTCTGTCCGGCTTCTACGGCCTGCTGCGGCCCTTCGACGGCGTGACACCCTACCGGCTGGAGATGCAGGCCAGACTGTCTGTGGGCGGCGCGAAGGACCTGTACGCCTTCTGGGGCAGCCGGCTGGCGGAGCTGCTGGCTGCGGAGACGGATTTCGTACTGAATCTGGCCTCCAGGGAATACAGCAGCGCCGTGGAGCCCCATCTGCCGTCCGGGGTCCGCTTTCTCACCTGCAGCTTCGGGGAGCGGAAAGGCGGAAAAATCATCGAAAAGGGTACCCTGTGCAAAATGGCCCGGGGACAGATGGTGCGCTGGCTGGCGGAGCATGACATCAAAAATCCGGGGGACATCCGGGCATTTTCCGACCTGGACTACCGGTTCGAGCCGGAGCTGTCCAGTCAGGACCACTTTATATTTACCAAAGGAGAGAAATGAAATGTTGGAAGCTGGAACCAGGGCCCCGGAATTTACCTTGCCGGACAAGGATGGAAATCCGGTATCTTTATCGGACTTTGCGGGGAAAAAGGTCGTGCTGTACTTCTACCCCAGGGACAACACCCCCGGCTGCACCCGGCAGGCGTGCGCTTTCGCCGGGGCCTGTGAGGAGTTCAGGAAATTTAACGCGGTGGTCATTGGCGTCAGCAAAGACTCTGTGGCCTCCCACCAGAAGTTCGCGGAGAAGTACAGTCTGCCGTTTCTCCTCCTCTCCGACCCGGAGCTGACCGCCATCCAGGCCTACGGCGTATGGCAGGAGAAGAAAAACTATGGCAAGGTGAGCATGGGCGTGGTGCGGTCCACCTTTGTGATTGACGGGAACGGCGTCATTGAGAAGGTCATGCCCAGGGTCAGGCCGGACACCAGCGCGGAGGAAATTCTGTCGTATCTGGCGGAGAATGCGTAAATACCATGCGTATGCGGGATAGAATCTGCAGGCTTCTTTAACAGCCGCCGGAAGGCGCTGTGAGAGGAAACGGCGCAGAGCGTGAGATCGGGAAAAAGTCAAAACCAGGAGGAAACGGCGGGCCCCCGGACGCAGATTGCGTCCGGGGGCCCGCCGTGCGAAATGGGGAAGTTGACGGAATCGACGGTTTGGCCTGTAATTTGACATGGATAACAGGTTAACCGGCTATATTATCAAATTTATCCCGGTCTTACCTGCCCAGCTTCGCCCGCAACCCGGCGCCCATCTCCTCATAGCCGGGCTTGTTCAGCAGCGCGAACATGTTCTTCTTATAGGCCTCCACGCCGGGCTGATCGAAGGGATTGACGCCCAGAAGATAGCCGGACAGGCCGCAGGCGTACTCAAAGAAGTAGATCAGCTCGCCGCAGGTATAGGCGTTGATCTCACCGGCGCGGATAATCAGATTGGGTACGCCGCCCTCCACGTGGGCCAGCAGCGTGCCGTCCATGGCCTGGGTGGCGATGAAGTCCATATCCTTCCCGGCCAGGAAGTTCAGTCCGTCGCCGTCGGCCTCGTCACGGGGCACGCACAGCTGATGAGCGCTTCTGCCGAAACGGATGACGGTCTCCAGCATCATCCGCTCGCCCTGCTGGATATACTGGCCCATGGAGTGCAGATCTGCGGTAAACTCCACGCTGGCGGGAAACAGGCCCTTGCCCTCCTTGCCCTCGCTCTCGCCGTAGAGCTGCTTCCACCACTCGGCGAAGAACCGGGCCCTGGGCTCATAAGCGGCCAGAATCTCCACCTTCCTGCCCTGCCGGTACAGGTCGCTCCGGGCGGCGGCGTACTGCCAGGCGGGATTGGCCTCCAGGCCGGACTTCCGGCAGGTCTCCATCATGTCCGACGCGCCGCGCATGAGCTCGTCCAGGTCAATGCCCGCCACGGCAATGGGCAGCAGTCCCACGGCGGTCAGCACGCTGTACCGGCCGCCCACGTCGTCAGGCACCACGTAGGTGTCATAGCCCTCGGCGTCAGCCAGGGACTTCAGGGCGCCGCGGGCCTTGTCGGTGGTGGCGTAGATGCGCCTGGCGGCCTCGGCCTTGCCATACTTCTCCTCCAGCCTGGCCTTGAAGAAACGGAAGGCCACGGCGGGCTCGGTGGTGGTGCCGGACTTGGAGATGACGTTGACGGAGAAATCGTCGCCGCCGATGAGATCGAAAATCTCCTGCAAGGCGTCGCCGCTGAGACCGTTGCCCGCAAAGTAAATATTGGGCGTGTCCTTCTTTTTCAGGTTATAGTTGTTGGATTCCAGCAGTTCGATGACGGCGCGGGCCCCCAGATAACTGCCGCCGATGCCGATGACCACCAGGGCCCTGCTGTCGGACTGGATCTTCTTCGCGGCGGCCTTGATGCGCGCGTACTCGTCCTTGTCGTAGTCCCTGGGCAGATTCACCCAGCCCACGAAGTCGTTCCCCAGACCGGTGGCCTCCTGGAGCCAGGCGTGGGCCTGAGCAAGGCCATCGGCATATTTTTCCACCTGGGCGGAGCTGCTGGAAAGATTGAGCTGAAGCATAAAATATTTTCCTCCTTAGCGGTAAGTTTTGGAAATGTTTCGATGAAAACAGTATACCACGCCCGGAAGAATTGGGCAAGGGGTATCTTCGCACGTCCCTTTTAAGGAAAGTGCTGCCGGGATATAACTTCGGCGGTTTCTACAAATACAAATTGATATAACAGGACCCCCATGGTATAATTGACTCGGCAAAGCAGCGGTTGTATTGAGGAATACAGATGTCTGAGTTAAATGAATTATTAGATGATTTCATATTGAACAGTAAAAATACATAATATGTGCTAAAGCGCATCAGTGATGAATAATTGTTTCAACACTTCACACGCTTTTGAAAGAATTATTATAAAGCGCACCGCTTAATAAGTTCCGGTTTGTCGGGTAGTCATCCATCGACAGGTGACTGCCCGCTTTGAATATTTTGACGGGTGGTTTGACGAAGTGACTTTCGGCAACGCCAATCTGAAAAGGGAGCCCCGCACCCCCGGAGAAATCAATTTTGCGGGCGGGGCTGCGAAGAAGGGACGCCATACTATTTCCCGAGCCAGGCACGCTTCAGCGCCTCCATCAGCTTCCCGACTTCTCCGTCCTGCAGGGACGCGTATCCCAGGATCACGCTGTTTTCCGGACACGTTTCCTTCTTTTCCATGTAATATTCGCTCAGGCCCCGGATTCTGACTCCTTCCCGCAGCGCCGAGGCAATCATCTCCCGCTCCCCCGGCCCCTCCGGCAGGGCGGCCAGCAGGTGCAGGCCCGTGTGCCGCCCCCTGATTGTAATCTTCCCGAATTCCTCCTCCAGCGCCCCTGCCAGTTTCTCCATTCTGCTCTTATACGCGCCCCGCATTCTCGCCAGATGCCGGGTGAAATATCCTCCCTCCAGAAACAGCCGCAGGGTCTGCTGCTCAAACCGGCTCACCGTATTGGAATAGCTCCCGAAGGCCCGCCGGTACTCCTCCAGCAGCCCCCAGGGCAGCACCATGCAGGCAATCCGGATGCCGGGAGCCAGACTCTTGGAAAAGGTGCACAGATATACCACCCGTCCGTCCGCTCCCGCCATCCCCTGCAGGCTGGGCAGGGGCCGCATATCAAAGCGGAATTCCGCGTCGTAGTCGTCCTCCAGAATATACCGGCCCTCCCGGGCCGCGGCCCACCGCAAAAGCCGGGCCCGCCGTCCCACCGGCATGGTCACGCCGGTGGGGAAGTGGTGGCTGGGGGTCACATAGCACAGCTTCGCCCCGCTCGCCTCCAGCTCCGCCGGGTCCAGTCCGCCCTCGTCGATGCCCACGCACCGGCAGGGAATTCCATTATTGACCAGAATCGTCCGCGGCCGGTCATATCCCGGATTTTCCACCGCGGCCACGCTTCCCCTCAGCAGCTGGGCCAGCAGCCCCAGCAGATACTCCATGCCCGCCCCCACCACAATCTGCTCCGGATCGCACACCACGCCCCGATAGGCCCGCAGATAGGCCGCCAGCTCCCGCCGCAGCGTTTCGTCCCCCTGCCGGTGTCCATGGCAGAGGAGGCTCTCGCCGTTATAGAGCAGCTCCTTCTGGATGCGGCCCCAGGTCCGGAAGGGGAACAGGGCCGTATCCACCGCCCCCGTGGACAGGTCAAACCGGACGGCAGGGGAGGGGGGCGGATTCTCCCGCCGGACCGGCTTCTCCGCCGTCTGTCCCTCCAGTACCTCCGCGTATTCCAGCACGAAAAACCCGCTTTTCGCCCTGGCCTCCAGATAGCCCTCCGCCACCAGCATCTGATAGGCGGCGTCCACGGTATTGACCGCCACCGCCAGCTGGGAGGCCAGCGTCCGCTTTCCCGGCAGCCGGTCTCCCTTCTTCAGCGTCCCGCTCCGGATCTGGGCGGACAGACTGTCGTAGAGCTGCTGATACAGCGGCCGCCCGTCTCCCGGGTCCAGGCAAATCGTCAGTTCCAGCATGACACCCTCCCAACTGATCCCATAAAAAAATTCTATTCTGACAGTTTCAATAGAGCCAGATAGCAGTATAATAGCATTATCATCGCCCCCCGTCAAGAGGGGAGCAACGGGAGGAAACCGTAATGAATGGGAACAGAACACATCAGGCGCTGCTAAAGCTGACAGCTACCGCCATGATGACCGCCATTGTCTTTGTGGGAAACTACCTGCGCATCACCATGCCGGTCCCGATCGGCGGCGTGACCGCCTTTACGCTGGCAAACATCCTGTGCGCGCTCTCCGGCATCCTGCTGGGACCGTGGTATGGGTTTCTGGCTTCCGGGCTGGGCAGTTTCTTTTATGATCTGACTAACCCCAACTATGCGGACGAAGCCCTGATTACCCTGTTTACCAAGGGGATGTATGGCCTGATTGCCGGACTGGTGCTGTACTGTCTGCTGAAGTCCGTGAAGGAACGCTACGGCGCGCAGCTGGCGGCAACCGCCTGTGCGGCGGTTGCATATATGGCGGCCTATTCGGTCAAGGTCTATTTCTGGAATGGCATGGTCAAGGGTGGATTTACGGAACCCGTCCAGTGCTGGGCAGGGGTCGTATCCCGCCTGCCCGCTACGGTCACCAACGGGGTAATCGCCATCATTTTTGCGCCCATTCTGGGAGTAGCGCTGATGAAGGCGTTGCGGTCGGCACATTTGGAAAAGATGCTGGCGTAATTCAGAACCTGTATTCATAACCGGAAGATGCTGGATGGACGAGGATTTTTCCCGCCAGACAGGGAGATTTCCCCTGCAATCCTGACGGATTGCAAGGGAAATCGACGCAGTATGGCAGGAAAAAAGCCGGCCATACCGGATTCAGCGGTTGTGAATACAGGTTCTCATTTTCAGCGTCGGCCTTTGTTGGCCTTTTTCTCATCAGGCGGCAGACAGGGCGCAGAACAATGTTCCGCGCCCTGTCTCTTTTTCTCGAGTTTTTTGATACTTTTCTTTGTTCACAAAGGAAAGCATGTTTGCCCGCCTACCTCGCCGCGCTCCGGTCGCAGGCCACGATCACCCGGCGGTTGGGGTCGGTGCCCATGGAGTAGGTAGTCACGCCGTCCACATCCTGAAGGGCGGTATGGATGACGTGCCGCTCGTAGGCGTTCATGGGCTCCAGCGTAACATTGCGCTTGTATTTCAGCACCTTTCCGGCCACCTTCCGGGCCAGATGCTGGAGGCTCTGCTCCCGCTTGAGACGGTAGTTCTCCGCGTCCACATGGATGCGTACCCGCTTGTCCCCGCCCCTGTTCACGGAATAGTTGGTCAGCTGCTGGATGGCGTCCAGAGTCTCCCCCCGGCGTCCGATGAGAGCGCCCAGCTTCTCACCCTCCAGAATGACCTTGTAGCGCCCCTCCGGGTCCATGTATACCTTCACCTGGGCGCTGCACTCCATGTGCTCCAGCAACCCAGTCAGAAAGACCGTGATCTGCTGCGCCTTTTCATCGTTGACGGGCTCGCCCGGATCCACAGGCTGCGGCGCGGCGGGCGCGGTCTCCGCGGGTGGCGCAGGCGGCGCGGCCTTCTCCCGCCGCTCGCCCCTGGAACGTCCGGATTTCTTCTTCTCGCTCCGCTCCGGCCGCTTCTCCTTCTCCACCGCGGCGGCAGGGACGGCCTTTTCCGTCCGCTCCGGCTTCTTTTCCGCCGGACGGGAGGGAGGGGGAGCGGGCTTCTTCTCCGCGACGGGCTTCACGGGCTCCTCGACCACCTCGTAGGTCACCCGCACTTTGGCGGGACTGGCCCCCAGCCCCAGAAAGCCCTTCCTGGCCCGCTCCAGAATCTCAACGGACACCTCATCCCGGTCGAGCTTCAGTTGGGCCAGCGCAGAGGCGACAGCCTCGTCTTCCGTCCTGCCGGTGACGTCAATAAATTTTGTCGTCATAACGAATCGTTACTCCTTCTCATCATATCGTTCCGCCTGATAGCTGCGCCCTCTGGCATAGGGGCGTTCACCCACCCGGCCGGCCTCGTTGGTGGAAACCCTTTTCTCCTTCTCCTGCTTTGGGGCCGGCTTTTTCACCTTCCTGGGCTCCATTTCCCGCTGCTCGGCGGCCCGCTTTTTGGCCTCCTCCATGCGCAGCTTCCGCTCGGCTTCCCGCCTGGCTTCCCGCTCCTCTTCCTCGGCATTGAGCTTTTTGGTGTAGAACCTGCCCAGGATGGATTCCCGGATCATCATCCACAGGCTGTTGGCGATCCAGTATACGCCCAGACCGGCGGGCATGGAAAAGCAGATCCAGAGGCTCATCAGGGGCATGAGCAGGTTCAGCATCCGCATGCTCTTCTGCTGCTCGGCAGACTGCCCGTTGCTCCTGGCCAGGATAAAGGTGGACGCGTACTGAACCGCGGTGGCCAGAATCGGCACCAGCAGCAGCCCGATGACGCTCCACTCCCACGCAAAGCCCGAGAACGCGCTGTTGGGCATATTGCTCAGGTCGATACCCAGGAAGCTGTAATGAACGGGGAACAGATTGGCGCAGCCCTCGAGTCCCTGCCAGTTGAAGTCGTTCCAGCGCTGGGAAACGAAGTCCACCAGATGCACCTGCTCATACGCGCCGAAGGCGCCGTTGCCCATGACATCGGCCTGGTAGCCCATCCCCACCGCGGTCTCCCGCAACAGGTCGCAGGCCGTCTCGCTCAGGCCCATGAAGTACACCACCGGCATACGGATAATGGAATACAGGGGAATCAGGATAAACAGGGGGACGAAGGACCACAGGCAGCCGCCCATGGGGTTGATGCCCTCCTCCTGATAGAGCCTGGCCAGCTCCTCCTGATATTTCTGCTGGTTTTTCGCGTACTGCTTCTGTAATTCCGCCTGCTTGCCGGACAGGCGGCCCATACGGATCATACTGCGCTTGGACTTCATCTGGAAGGGAACCATAATCAGCGTGATAATCAGGCTGAAGAGGATGATGGACAGTCCATAGGAATTGGTGATGGAGTACATCAGGCGCAGCAGGGCGGCAAAGGGTAAGGTAATGATTTTGCCCATTGACGGTATTTCCTCCAAGTGAACACATTAAACTTACGGGACAGGGTCGTAGAAGTCCCCCTTGCAGAAGGGGTGGCACCGCAAAAACCGCTTCAGGGCCAGCCAGCTCCCCCTGGCCGCGCCATATTTCTCAATGGCCTGGACGGCATACTGGGAGCAGGTGGGGATAAACCGGCACCGTGGCGGCAGCCCCGGCGAGATCCGCCTTTGATAAAACCGGATGGCGCGCAGCAAAAACCGCCGGATCATTTCTGATCCTCCTTCATGAGCCCCAGCTGGCCGCAGGCCTTATCAAAGGCGGCGGTCAGCTTCTGACAGGGTCCGTTCACGGTCCGGCCCCGGGCTACCAGTATGATGTCGTACCCCTGCTTCATGCGCGGCTGGGCCAGACGGTAGACCTCCCGCAGCCGCCTTCGGGCCCGGTTGCGCACCACGGCGCCGCCCAGCCTGGTGCTGACGGTAACGCCCAGACGGTTATGATCCCGGCCGTTGGGACGGCAATAGAGCACCAGGAAGGGAGTCACGGCGGACCGGCCCTTGCTGTAAATCCTGCGGAAGGTACGATTTTCCTTGATGGAGACGGTTTTTTTCATCGGCTGCTACCTGTAAGGACGGTCATCTGAACGCTTCGCGTTCAAACGACCGTCCCTTCCTGATCTATCCTGTTTGCGATGCTGCAAGCTCCGCCGTTTGCCGTCCCCCACCGGGGCGGCGAGGCCTATGACCGCCCTCGGCGGTCCAACGGCGCGCCTCAATGGGTCAGGCGGCTGCGGCCCTTGGCGCGGCGGCGGGCGAGCACCTTGCGGCCGTTGGCGGTTCTCATCCGCTTGCGGAAGCCATGCTCTTTGGAGCGCTGACGCTTTTTGGGCTGATAGGTACGGAACATTTGCATACACCTCCTAGTAAATCTGTTTTGCTGAAGAGCCTTCCGGCTCCTCTACTCGACGGCGGAGAAAAGATTTCCCCCCGCAGTTGACGGTTATTCTGCTCATCTGGTGACAAGCATCAGTTATTATACATAAAAAAGGAAGGAATGTCAACAAAAATTCCTGTTTTTCAGGGAGAAGTTTTCAGGAAGCTCCATTTTGTTCCCTGTCGGGGACGGGGCCTGACTATCCCGTGGCCGCCCCGCCTCAAACCCCGCCACCCTTTTTCCCATTCCTGGTGGTTACTCCACCTTTGGCAGCCGGGACAGGGACTTCCCGATCTCCTCATCGGTGGGAACGAAATCCTGCATCGCGCCACTGTGGAACTTCTCATAGGCTACCAGATCGAAATAGCCGGTTCCGGTCAGGCCAAAGAGGATCGTCTTCGCCTCGCCGGTTTCCCTGCACCGCTTCGCCTCGTTGACGGCGGCCAGAATGGCGTGGCTGCTCTCCGGAGCGGGCAGGATGCCCTCCACGCGGGCAAATTCCTCGGCGGCCTCGAACACATCGGTCTGCCTGACGGAAACAGCCTCCATGTATCCGTCGGCATAGAGCTGGCTGAGGATGGAGCTCATGCCGTGGAACCGCAGCCCGCCGGCATGATCGGCGGAGGGCATGAAGCTGCTGCCCAGGGTGTACATCTTCGCCAGCGGGCAAACCATACCCGTATCGCAGAAATCATAGGCATATCTGCCCCGCGTGAAGCTGGGACAGGAGGCGGGCTCCACGGCGATGAACCGGTAGTCCGCCTCGCCCCGCAGCTTCTCGCCCATGAAGGGCGCAATGAGACCGCCCAGGTTGCTGCCGCCGCCGGCGCAGCCGATAATGATATCCGGCCTGACGCCGTACCTGTCCATGGCAATTTTGCTCTCCAGACCGATCACCGACTGGTGGAGCAGCACCTGATTAAGCACGCTGCCCAGCACATAGCGGTAGCCGGGGTGGGAAACGGCGGTTTCCACCGCCTCGCTGATGGCGCAGCCAAGGGAACCGGTGGTACCCGGGAATTCCTGAAGGATCTTCTTTCCCACATTCGTGGTCTCGGAGGGGGAGGGGGTAACGGACGCGCCGTACACCTTCATGACCTCCCGGCGGAAGGGCTTCTGCTCATAGGAGCACTTGACCATATACACCCTGCAGTCCAGGCCCAGATAGCCGCAGGCCATGGAAAGGGCGGTGCCCCACTGTCCGGCGCCGGTCTCCGTCGTCACGCCCCTGAGACCCTGCTTCTTTGCGTAGTAGGCCTGGGCAATGGCGGAATTGAGCTTGTGGGAGCCGGAGGTGTTGTTGCCCTCGAACTTATAATAGATTCTGGCGGGGGTCTGGAGCTTTTCCTCCAGGCAGTAGGCCCGGACCAGGGGAGAGGGCCGGTACATCTTGTAGAAATCCCGGATTTCCTGGGGAATGGCAAACCAGGCGGTGTCGTTGTCCAGCTCCTGCTGGACCAGCTCCTTACAGAACACGCCCTCCAGCTCCTCCGCCGTCATGGGCGCGCCGGTGCCGGGGTTCAGCAGGGGGGCGGGCTTGTTCTTCATGTCCGCCCGGAGATTGTACCAGCTTTTCGGCATTTCATCCTCGGAAAGGTAAATTTTATAGGGGATCCTGTTCTCGCTCATGATTTTTTCTCCTTTTCAGTCGTTTTGTTCCGGGACAAAAGAAAAACGCTTCCGTCCCTAGCTTTCTCTGCTGGGACAGAAGCGATACATGCTTCTGCGGTGCCACCCGGCTTGACGCGACAGCGTCCTCTCAGTGCGCGCCAACACGCGCCGGCTTTGATAACGGAGATTCCCCTCCGGCGCACCTACCTGCTTTCCGTTCGGTTTGCCCTCAAAAGCCCATTCGGTCCGGCCGTTCCCGCCGCGGTCCCACCATTCCGCAGCTCTCTGAAGGGGTTATGCCGGACGTACTTACACTTTCTCAACGGTTTTTTATAAGGTAGCACAATCCTCCGGATTTGTCAAGAAAAATTTTTGCCGTCCCGCCACCGATGCAGGAAAAGATCAACAGTTTCAACGCCGCGTTTGTCGATCTGGCGGCGGG
>CAJULD010000012.1 GCA_910587505.1 uncultured Oscillospiraceae bacterium
TACTAAACAGATGCACTTAAAATTATCTGCAAATCTTATTATACGAGGAGGTGAAGGAATGAACATCGGGGAAGCAATCAACTGGTACGAACAGAAGCTCAAGGTAAATGAGACGTTCGGACTCCTCGGCCCGCAAAATGATGCCGCAAAGCTGGCCCTCGCCGCCCTCCGGCACATGAGAGAGAGTGCTGCCGGGGCGACGCCCGGAACACCAGGGAGAAAAAGGTGCCAGTTTCCGAACGGAATAGTAATCCGACCGGATGGCGTAAACAGGCTCGATCCGTGTACCTACAAGCCCAAGGAGATCCACACGAATGTGACCGTAACCGTGAGCCAGTGTGAGCGGTGCGGACACGTTGACCTCTCGTGGGAGAGGCAGGAAGACACCGAAGACATCATCTTCGAGGAAGTCGGGCCTGAACCGGAGGATGACTAATATGGGTGAAATGCAGGAGAAAACCTGGTGGAGCCGAAAACGGAGTTCGCCATGGGAAATATGCAACCACTGTATGCTCCCGAGATGCCCGTACTGTCTTCCCATGAACTGCCCCACATGGAGAGGGTTCGGAAAAGTAAAGACCGGCCAGGAAGGCCGAGAAGATAAGGAGGTCAATCATGAACGATAACAAACTGTGTGCTGGATGCACGACCGACGAGAGGGATGGCGACGGCTACGAGGCCCTGCTGGCCGGCATCCGCCGGAACTTCAGCAAGGCGGTGAAGGACGAGAGTACGCCCTTGTTCACCACGGAGGCACCGGATCTGTATGCCGTGTTCCTGGAGAGCATCCCGGCCGACGCCCGGCAACACTACAACTGCAATGCCTGCCGGCACTTCGTCAACCGGTTCGGCTCCCTGGTCGCCATCAACCCGGAGACCGGGAAGCAGACCGCCGTGATGTGGGGCGGCCAGATGCCGGAGTTCTTCCGTCGGGCGGTGAAAGCTGTGAAGGTAAAGGTTGAGGCCGCCCGCATCACTGGCGTGTTCATGACCAGCGAGAAGGCTCTGGGGTACGCCAAGACCGGCGTTTGGACGCACATGGCCGTGGATATGCCGCAGAAGCTGATTTACCGGGGCAAGGTGGACACCGCCGGCCAGAAGGCGGCGCAGAAGAACGAAGACCGCAGCCTGCTCCTGTCCTGCATCAAGAAGTACAAGGTTCAGGACGTGGAGAGCGCCGTGAACCTGCTCCGTTCCGGCTCCCTGTATCAGGGTGAGAAGATCCTGCCGATGGCTGAGTGGTTCCTGGAGACCATGAGGGCCGCCGGCGGGAGGAAGATCAACACCAACATCCTGTGGTACAGGGCGGCGACGGCTCCGGCCGGGTTCTGCCATATCCCCGCCAGCATGGTCGGCACCCTGCTGGATGACATCGCCGCCGGGTACGGGAGCGACGAGGTCAAGCGGCGGTTCGACGAGAAGATGCACCCGCTGAAGTACCAGAGGCCCAAGGCCGATCCGTCCGAGGGCAATGTCCGGCGGGCTGAGGAGATCGTGGAGAAGATGGGCCTGGAGCCTTCCCTGGAGCGGCGCTTCGCCCGGCTGGACGAGGTCAAGGCCATCTGGAAGCCTGCTGCGGAGAAGAAACAGGCAGCAACCGGCGGCGTATTCGCCGGAGTCCCCATCAAGGGCAAGAAGAATGACCGGGTGAACGGCGTCGAGGCACCGGAGGTCGCCATCACCTTCGATAAGTTCCGGCGCACCGTCCTTCCCGGTGCCCAGAAGATTGAACTTCTGGTCGGATATAAGACCGAAAACTACGCCGCCATCGTGACCGCAGTCCATGAGGATGCGCCGCCCATCATCCGCTGGGACTTCGAGGATGAGCGGAACCCGTTCTCCTGGTATCTGTACAACGGCGGCTCCTACCCCGGAACTTGGGGCCTGTCCAGCGGATGGAACGACGTGACTGCGGTGGTTCTCCAGCCGAATATGTGGAGTGACCGGCCAAACGGGTACGCATCCGCCGGGGCTATGTTCGTCCTGAAGGGGGCGAGGGATACCAGGAACCCCACGGCCTGCCTGTTCCCGAACATCCTGAAGGGAGAGCTGCACGAGGTGCGGGCTACCATCGAGGCATACTCCAACGGGAGTCGGATGCAGGGCAAAGAGGAGGCCAGCGTGTGCGGGCTGCTCATCCAGAACTCCAGCAAATGGCTCGACGTGAAGCTGCGGGTGACCTCCGATGTAGGGGTGGCCCACTACAAGATCGACCGGTGGGACTAAGGAGGAAAAAATGAAGACAGAAATTCTGAAGGTGAAAGGCGACTGGGCTGAGGTGGTTGATGACTGCCGGGCCACGGTCGGGAAGGAGGAACTCGGCCACGAACCGAGCGAGAGGTTCAAGAGAGGCATCCTCCTGGCGGAACATAGCCCGATCCGGGATATTTCCATCAAGTGGAGGTGGCCCGGTATGCCGCATTGGGTGACCGTACACTGGGTGAGACATAAATGGGAGAAGTTCGTCAGGACGCAGAGGAGCGACCGGACGGGCGTACCCAGGGACAAGCTGCCGCAGGACGAACCGCAGACCTTCACCGGGGAGGCAAATGCCCAGCACCTCATCGACACGATGCGGAAGCGCCTGTGCTTCCAGGCGGCCGGCGAGACCAGAGAGTACGCCGAGGATCTGAAGGCCACCATCCACCGGGTGGAGCCAGAGATCTCGGATGTCCTGGTTCCGAACTGCATCTACCGGTGCGGATGCCCAGAGATGAACGGGTGCGGGCTGTTTGCCCGGATGCTCAAAGCTGACCCTGACATCGGGAGCCACGACATCCAGAGGCGGTACGACGCATACAACAGGCTGTTCTGGGCCGAAAGGGGGCAAGGGAAATGAAGGACTACAAGCCGACGGTGGTCTTTGACTTCGATGGGGTCATCCACTCCTACCGGAGCGGATGGAAGGGGCCGGGGGTAACCCCCGACCCCGTTGTCCCCGGCATCGCTGAGGTCATCGAGGAACTTCGGGAAGGCGGATACCTGGTAGTCGTAGTATCGACACGGTGCGCCGACCCGGAAGGGAGGGCCGCCGTGGAAAGCTATCTCACCGTAAACGGCATCATTGTGGATGGTGTTATGGCTGAGAAACCGCCGGCGTTGTGCTATGTGGATGACAGGGCGATCTTGTTCACCGGAAATACCGAGGGTCTGGCAAACAGAATTAAGGAGTTCAGAACTTGGGTCGAAGACCCGTTCTACTATCCGTTGCCGGAGGATATTGCCGGAGAAAATAAAAGCAACCAAGAACCGGTGGAAAAATTACGTCCCTGCAAGGGCACCTACTGGTACAGAAGTGAGCGACACGATGTCGTGGGCCGGTTCCACGGCTGGGGGTCTGACTATGAGGATTTCTGTGAAGAAGGCCCCGGAAACTTCAGTGTTGGGATTATCGAGTGCGATGATGGTACGGTAGCTATGTGCCGGGCCGATACAATCGTGTTCCTCGACAGAGAAAACGGAGAAAGGAGATAACACCAATCCTGGTAGACCAGGTTGCCGGAGGATTGATAAGTCCGGCGTAAAATTGCCTGTTACAGCGTGAAATCAGCCGGGGAACCGGATTAAAATGCCAGCTATGTGCGGCAGAGAGTAGCTTGGGAGGATCAGGCCGTTGACCACAGCCGGTTTGGTTAGTGGTCGGTGTGAAAAGAATTGCAAGCGTGAGCTTCGGTAAGGACAGCCTTGCCATGCTCCTGCGGCTCCTCGAAGAAGGGTGGCCGCTGGACGAGGTGGTCTTCTACGATACAGGTATGGAGTTCCAGGCCATCTATGACATCCGGGACAGGGTCAGTTCGATCTTGGAGGAACGGGGGATCCGGTACACGGAACTCCAGCCCGACTATGATTTTGAGTGGAAGATGTTTGATAAGCCAGTGAACGGCAGGAATGGCTTCCGCTACGGCTACTCCTGGTGCGGAGGCCGGTGCCGCTGGGGAACGACGGACAAGCTCACTGTGATTGAGCGGTACGCCAGAGGGAACATCGAGTATGTGGGTATCGCCGCAGACGAGGTGTCCCGCCTGGAGAAAGAGCGGAACGGCACCAAGGTGTTCCCTCTCTCGGAGTGGAGGATGACAGAGGCCGATTGCCTCTCCTATTGCTACGAGAGGGGGTTCACCTGGGAGGAAGATGCTGGCGCCGGGAAGGTCAGGCTCTATGATGTCCTCGACCGGGTGTCCTGCTGGTGCTGTGCCAACAAGAACCTGAAGGAGCTTCGGAATATGAAGAGGATGCTGCCTGAATACTGGCAGCGCCTTGAAGACTTGCAGAGGAGAACGGCCAGACCCATGAAGGGGGCCGGGAAGAGCGTTTTTGAACTGGGAGAACGATTTGAACAGGAGGAGAAACGAGATGGAGGATCTGATACGCCGAAAGGATGTGCTTAATGCGCTTGATGTCGGATTGGCGGATGCGCCTCTGTATATCCAAGCAACAGCTATGCAATGCGTGACCGAGGCCCCCGCTGCTGCGGTGTCTGAGCGAAGGAAACATGGAACCTGGAAAAACGTATTCCGCTTTGCACCATATCAGGTGTGCAGCGCCTGCGGTTTCGAGATGCCAATGGTGGCCGGCGAGAACGTAGAGGAGATCAGGCTGTACCGGTACTGCCCGGACTGTGGGGCCAGGATGGATGGAGGTGATGGTGATGAGCGGCCCGCCAAAGAGCATAGGTGCAGCGATGCGTGAGAAACGGGAGGAGCTGGGGTGGAGCCTGTCTCAGGTCAGCTCCAAGTCTGGCCTCCACGAAAATACGATTGCTGGATATGAAAAGGATGAACACCAGCCCGGCCTGTTCAATCTGGTAGTCCTCGCAGATACGCTCGGTGTCGGGCTGGATGAGTACATCGGGAGACAGGCGAAAGGAAGGGATAACAATGAAGGAGCTACTGCTGAGGATCCGGCACTGGCTGATTAAGAAGCTGGGAGGCTATACGGAGCAATATGTGCCCCAGCAGGTGCGGGTTACGCCACCGGTCACCATCCGCCCAGAAAGGCTTTTTGCACGGATGCGAGTCAGCTATGAGGAGGCCGGGGGAATACCGAGTAGGGAGCTGGTGTTGGCGGAAAGGGCAAAAGAAGATCTCACTTTCCGGTTGGCAAAAGAGTTGATCGAGAAAAAGATGGTGGTGCAAACCTGCGAACGAGATCTTTCACGGGGATGGCCGGAGAATGTGTATACGGTATCGCTCTGCGTTCTTCCTCCAAACGAATGGATGAAGACACAACTCGGAGACTTTTTCGCAAGGCGGCCGGAATGGAAAGGAGAAGAGCATGAACTTTTTTGAGCGTGAGAATGAGAACAATTTCAGTTTCTGGTTTCCGAAGGTGAAGAACTGCGGCATCCCAGTGCCGAAGACCTTCTTCAAGAAGCTGCCGACGCACCAGAAGGAGCCGGAGTTTGCGGCCCGTCTATACCAAGCGTTCTATATGGAGAACCCACGAGAAGACATGGGCACGGTCAGGGAATGGCTCGTCAGAGACATCATCCCGGAGTTGAAGGAAATGAAGCTCACCGGCCACATCTTCGTCAAGAACGCAAGGTTCAGCAACAAGTTCCAGGCAAAGGGGAGCTGCAATCTGTACGGACTGGATGGGCTGCCTCAAGCCATTGTGAACATCAACCAAGGGGCCATGATGTGCGAGGCCGATGGGATCGACGAAATCGTCGTTCGCCAGTTCATTGAAAGCGACCAGCGCAACACGCCCTGCATCTACGAAGGGTTGCCGCTCCGCAGCGAGTTCCGGGTGTTCTATGACTTCGACAAAGGCAGGACGGTGTTCGTGGCGAACTACTGGAACTTCGATTATGTGTTCCCGCATCTGTATGACGCAACCGACAGGATTATCTTCGAGCATGAGAAAGAACGCCTGGAAGAAGCCTTCCGGGGCAATCGGGAGAGGGTTCAGGCGGTTGTGAACACCGCAATGGAGAACGTATCTGGACTGACGGGCCAGTGGTCAGTCGACATCCTGATGGACGAACGGGGAAACCTGTGGCTCATCGACATGGCTATTGCCCAGAGGTCGGCCTACTGGGAGCAGCGGCCGGATAAGGAAGCATACCCGGAATAGTAAGCCATAGGAGACAATACAGCGGAGCGGAGCCACCATTCCTTCATTCGGCTCCGCTCCAGCGGATTTAGGAGCCTTTTGGAACAGGAGGAGCGGAGAATGGGGAAATGTAAGGCCATATACCAGTGCATGAGATGCGGGGCATACCTCAGTGTTGATGCTGATCTGGTTGATACGGGGAGAAAGGAGAAAGAAGTTTTTGTCCGACAAACCATTTTTCACGATTGCCTATATGGAGGGGCGGAGGCGGTCTTCGTATGTTTGACCGGAACGAAGGGAGGAAATTAGAGTGAAAGGAGAAACAACGTCGCCGCTCGACATCACATACTGCTCCAACGGGTGCTGCCCGTTCAGAAAGTGCGAAGCCCACCCGTCGGCGTTGAAGCGGCTCCAGAAGAGTCATCCCGGATGCCTGGTGAGCGTAGCCGATTACGGAGCTACCTGCCGGGACTATATCGGGTGGCTGGTTGAAAGGGAGGAAAGAAATGCGTGAGATTTTATTCCGAGGGAAACGGATAGACACGGGGGAATGGGTAGAAGGGTATTACGCCTTGAGAACTGTTCTGTTCGGAACCATCGAAGAAGAGATATACCCGGTCATCGAGCAATTTAATGGCCCGGTCTGCGAAGTGGCTCCTGGGACTGTGGGCCAGTATACAGGATTGACCGATAAGACAGGAAAGAAGATTTTTGAGGGAGATTTAGTCTGTGCTGGAAGCTACCGGATACCTTTGCTCATTGAGTTCGTCCGTTATTCGTGGGGGTGTACCAACAAGAACCTTGGACGGTTTTATCTCCACAGGCTGGAAGATGATAGTGCGAAGTATGAAGTTGTAGGGAATATCCATGATAGCCCGGAATTGCTGGAGGAGGGAAAATGGTGAAAATCGAAGGCTTCCTCCTGTACCGGATATTCTACCGGGGCGCAGGAGGGGAGGATACCATCGTCTACGTCGGCAGGACGAAGCAGCCGCTCCAAACCAGGATACGGGGCCACCTGTTTGCAAAGCCGATGCACCGCACCATCAGCATCGAGCAGGTGACCAAGATAGAATACGCCCGGCTCCAGACCGAAGCCGATATGAACCTGTACGAGATATACTACATCTTGAAGGAGAAGCCGCCGCTGAACGTCGACGATAAGACGAGGGACGGGCTGACTGTGAGCCTGCCGGAGCTGGTCTGGACGGAGTTCCGACCTCCGCTCTGGGAGAAGTGGTTGAAGGAGCTGAAAGAGATAGAGGATGAACGGGGGAAAATGAGGCGCCGATCCCTCGACATCCCGCAGGAGGTGAGGGTGCTTCGGTCACGGTGGAAAATGGGGGAGATCACCGAAGATGAATACTGGGCGAAGAAGGATGCCCTCATGGAAGAAGAGCGGAGGATCCGCACCAAGCTGTACGGATGAAAAAGCGCAGGGGTTGCCGCCCCTGCGCTTTCTGTTATTCCAGCATGAGAACTTTGTCAACGGATGCCTTCAGCACGGAGTAGCTGCACTTGAAGGCACCGATGCGCTCCAATCCCTGCAAAGAAATCTGCCGCTGATCCCCGAGCCGCTCATTCAGGACTGCGGTCAGGACTATGTAGAATTGCCACTGGCTGAAATCGGCTGGGTCTGCCCGCTGCCGGTCTGACTCAGAGAAAAGGCAGAAGACATAGACCTCAGACCGGCGCTGCGGGAAATCATCATCTGGACGCTTCTGGTAGATGTAGTTGCCATCGCTTTGCTCGACGCAGTCACAGGCCAGGGTTTTGGCTATGGAGAATACCGGCCTGGACGGCGTATCCCGAACCCATTCCTGGAGAACGGAGGAGCATTTGACCTCCACCCGCTTGCCACGGTATAGGATGTCGCACTCGCCCCATCCTTTTTTGGGGATAGTCATGTCGGAGCCGAGGGCCGTGTTTACAATGAACTCAGCGAGGTCGCCTCGTGGCCCGTCAGCCATCAGCCGGGACATGGCCCAGGCCCAAAAATCGCCAATAGTCGGCCCCAACTCCCGCTCCCCGTCCTTGAAGTGGATGTTTCCGTCTAAGATTTTTTTCATAGAAATGACCTCCGTTTGATTTTTGGTAAAAAGATAGTCCATTGGCTTTCGTTGCATATTCTACTAGTGGCTTTTCGTGCTGTCAACGAAAATGTAAGCTATGAGAGGATGTACAATGTACCCTCAGCATACGATTTGGAGGTATACCTATGGACAAGAAGCAACTCGGGCAGCGGATCAAGATAGCCAGGAAGGGGAGGGGCCTCACCGGCGAAAAGCTGGCGGAGGCGTGTCACATCCATACGACTTACTTACGGCAGATGGAGACCGGGGTGAAGATACCGAGTCTGCCGATGTTCGTGACGCTGTGTCATGAGCTGGATGTCACCCCAAACTATCTGCTGGCAGACGTATTTGCTGATACCGCCGGGAGCGGAATGGATGAATTGCTGACCCTCTGGGAGAAGGCGACACCGGAGCAGCTCAAGATGATAAAGGGCATGATTAAGGTTGCCTTGGACGGCATGAACAACTGAAGAAAGTGTATGAAGGCCCAGAGCAGGTATGCACCGGGCCGTTCTTTTTGCTTTATGTTACATATAATTGCTTATATGTTACCAAATGGCAACATATAAAGAAAAACCAGAACTTTTTAAGTATAAAAATGGGTGAAACCATTGACATAGGCGGTAGATAAGTTACGATAAGATTGCAGAAAACAACATGAAACTTGCATATTTGAAGCACTTTTATTGAAGTATAGTTTGATTTTCTGCGAAATGAATATGAAAGGAAGATGCAAGATGGTGACCCCAGAAGTGATTCGGCTCGATGTAGCCAAACTCGATGCTCTGATGGATGCGTTTGAGGCGAAGTACCTCCACTTCCTCGACATCGGCAAGGATGAGTTCGAGGAGAGAGACCAGGGGGCGCTGGCCTTCTACGCCATGCGGGATTTGCTCAAGAAGATGGATGCCGATGCTGAGGAACTGTGCGGGCACATGGAGGTGTGCGACGCCATCATGGCCGCCAGCAGGGCCAAAAAGGAGGGGGAGAATGATGGCTGACTGTTTGGACGCTACGAAAACCGCAGTCATCAGAAGCCCGTCCCACTCGGTGAGGGTTATGCTCCGGGACGGAGAGGTGATGTTCGCCTCCAGAGATGTGCTGACCGCCTGTGGTATCAAGCACCCCGAAAAGTGGATCCGGCGGTATGAAGACCAGTTCGACGTGGAGAAGCTGGAGTATCCGCTGGAGACCGGCTGCGGGATGCGCCGGGTGAAGATGCTCTTTGTGAGTCGGGCCAGCGGACAGAAGATCGTTGCCTCTACCGCTTGTCCGGCTGAGACCAGGCGGTGGCTCCAAAACGATGTGTTCACATACGGGATCGGAAAGCCTGCACATGACGATGAGCAGAAAACGGTGGAGAAGGCACCCACTGGGATGGATGCCATCGGAAAGCTGGTCGACAAGGCGCTGATTGAGCTGCTTGAGATTAAGAAGTTCATAGCTGAGATTGGGGCCGCCGGGTGACCGTGCGGCCCTTTTCCAGCATTTTCTACGGCTCCCAGCAACTAATCATCCATTTGGTTTGCTCCCAGCGGTTTTAGGCGGGCTTCAGAAGTTCGAGTAGAAAGTTATAGCCGATAACAAAGATAATAAGAAAATATTTTTGCAAAATCCTCATTTTTATATTGACATAGGCGGTAGGTCTGCTAAGATAAGTATGTAATCAAACAACACCCACCGAAGACGACAAGCCAGAAGGAGTAATGAAAATGGAGACTCGTTATAGCCAGTACAAACTCGAAACCGTTCTCGCATCCGCAAGCAGAGTGACAGAAACCGATATGGAATGGGTGGCGATTTTTGACAATGATTGCACCGTCCAGTTTGATAGGTTTGTAAGCGAAAGTTTCAAGGCGGGAGAGACGGTGGTTATCAGCAAGTCCCCGAAGAAGGGCTACATGGGACGCTATTACGAAGGCACCCGCAAGTGAGTTGCCGGAACGATGATAGGAGAGCTTACCAATGAAAATCGCCGAAAACATCAGGTGCAAAGATTTTAGTGTGAAATGGGTGTGGCACCGTCAAAACATCCAGGGGCGTGAAAACGACGGATACTACGAGATCTGGTTTCAGGGCAAGAAGAAAATCGGTACAGCTCCCACGAAGAAAGAGGCCCAGCGCATCATCAGCCAGAAAGTGAAGGATGTGAACCGGATCCTCAAGGCGGCCAGAAAGAAATATAACAACCAGTAGGAGGTATCGGATATGCTTGCGGTAGTAGCTGTTTACCCCAGCGGTCACCAAGTTCTTATTGGGTTTGCTCACAGCCAGGCCGATGTCGACAGCCTTGTCGATGACGCCTGCAAAGCGAACGGGGGCCGGGAGGCTCTGATTGCCCGTGGCATCCACTTCAACGTCGAGTTGGCCTGCTAAGGCTGGGAAAGGAGAGCACTATGAAAAAGATGAAGTTCGTCACCAACGAAGAACTGAACAACCTGCTTGAACAGGAGTTTGAGAGCGGCAAGGACTATATGGACTGGAAGAAGACGACCGAGGTCGACGGATTGCTGTACTCTGTATACGAGGACAAAAGAACCGGCGATCTGTATGCGGCCAGGACAATCAGAACCGTCCACATGGGCTTCAACTCCAACGAGGAGGGAACAGTCGAGGAGCTGACCGGCATCGTCGAGCGTGAAGGCGCCTGCCACGCATCGTGGGGCGTGGCAGGGCGGACGATGCACGAGATCCTGGCCCACCAGCTCAGTAAGGAGCTGCCGCAGTATGACTTTGACATCGGGCACAACTACCGGTGCTCGGTGACCAAGAAGGCCGGCTGACGGCCGGCCATACATAATGCCTAAAACGGCCCCGAAAAGCCGCTAAATCAACGGGAGAGGGCGGTAAGGAGTAAAAGGGCATAAACCACCATGGAACAGAAACAGGCCGGAAACAGGCCCTAAAAGCGCAAACTGCAAGTGCGTGTTTCCAAACGGTAACGGAGGGAAAAGATATGGAAAAGTTCAAGTGCTGCTTCTGCGGCGAAATCCTTGAACCGAGCGAGTCCGGGATGTGGGGGCACATCCAGATGAGTCACCCGGAGGAGTTTGAGTATTTGCAAGACCTCAGCACCCCAGATATGGTGCAGGAGTGCTACCTGCCAGCGGATGCAAAGTACGGGCGAAAGGTCTGCTTGGTTACGCCGGCGTTTGCCTGCGAAATGATCGCACACCTGAAAAAGTACGGGGAGATTAACCAGAACGGGGATCGCATGAGCTGTTACTTCCCGATTGCTATGGGCCGGGGAGAGAGGCACCATGAGAGAGTAGTGGTCGCTCTGGTCGAAGAGGCCAATGGAATACCCAAGGAGTCGGCGGGGTATTCGCTCCACGTCATCAACGATGTTGACGGGGCCGACTGCCAGGTGTTCACCACGGGACATCTGGATGAGGGCGAGTTGTCGCTGCTCCTCAACGAGATCTTGGATAAGCTGGCGAACGGATACCTGTAAGCTGGTTTTGAAAGCGTCTACGAAAACGAATATTTTAGAAAAAATTTGCCGGGCCTATTGACCCAGGCGGTAGGCATTGTATAGTAAAGTCAAGCCATATGTTACCAATCGGTAACAGAAAGAGGGGTTTTGGAAATGCTTGAAGATCTGATTATCGCCCTCCTTATTGCAGGAGACAGGAAGGAAAAGGAGCGGGCCTATCGCAACCTTGAGCGGGTCGGGGTAGACCGGGTAACGGCAGATATGATCGCTGCCGAATACTATCGGCCGGAGGCGATGGCAAATGCCTGAAAGAATGGAGACCCTGACGAGAAAGATGGAGGAGATGATGGCATGATTTGGGCAAAACAGGACATGACCTGCCCTGAGTGTGCCCGGACAGGGGCGATGCAGTTGCTCATTATGGGCGAGGAACCGGTGCGGTACTGCCCGTTCTGCGGGTGTATCCGGCAAGACCATAGCTGGTACAAAGAGGTCAGCCACGAGGAGGCCATCGAAATCATCGAAACCAGGAGGCCAACCGGCCTGTTTCTGGAGGATACCGGTGCGGAGATCATCGGCATCGACAACAGCAGCGGAGACGCTTGGACAGAGGAGTTCCCGGACAGGCTGGAGTGCCTGATCTGGCTCCTCCAGGAAGGAGGAACGGATGAACGGAGTGTCTGTTGAGGTGGCCCGGTACGAAGTGTACCACATGGACGTGTACATGGACGAAGGCGGGTGGACTGAGAATGAGCGGCATTGGCTCGGGGAGCTGACGGTCAGGCCGGCCCTGAACGGGGAGATCGACTGCATCGACATCCTGTCTGCTATGGCCCGGTTTACCTACCCTGACTTCTACGGGTGCCGCAACAAGGCCCTGACCACCACTGACCGCCGACGGGTGTACGCCGAGGACTACTACGGAGACGGCAGTTGGTGGGAGGTCGGGACGGTGAAAGACCATATGCCCGTATATGGCCTGAAGCGCATCGAAGAGGAGGGATAAGCGACATGACAAAGCTGGAGTTGCGGGACTACCTGAAGGCCGGGTATCTCATGGATGACGCTTTTGACTTCGGGCCTGGGCAGGAGTGCGAAATCTTCAAGGCAGACCACTTCGAGCCTGGGGATGAAATCATCTACATCCCGGATGTACATTTGAACATGATCCCGCTTGGGACGCCTATCACCGACGATGAGGTCATCGACGAGGTGGTGGATAGCTGCTACACCGGCAACGACTTCATCGAGGAGTGTGAGGGAGACGTTGAACTGGCTGAACGGCTGTTTTGGTACTGCGACTGGCAGCACCCCAGCTCGGCGTTCCCGGAAGTGGAAGACGAGGAGGAGTAGATATGGAAAAGAAGCTGAGGCTGAACCTGTTCGACAACGACACAGTGAAGTGGGAAAAGGATGGGCGCTTGTACTGCTTGCACATCCGGCGGGATGACCAGCCGCTGAACCCCAGGACGGATTGGGACAACATCACGACGATGGCCTGCTGGCACAGGCGGTATGGACTGGGCGACAAACTCTCCGATAAGGAGCCGGAGGACTTCTGGCAGCGGCTCGTCCGGGAGAATGTGCCGGAGCCTGAGATCCTGGAGGCGGCGGAGGCTGGGAAGCTCACCGGCATCCGCATCGCCAAGAACTCTGAAAACGGGGATTTGGCAGACATCTACGAAACCGTCCAGTGGCGGACAGTGTTGGGAAGCGGGGATCCGGGCGAGAGCCTCGAATATGAGGGGGTGCCCAGGGACGCCGTGGTCGACTATCTGATGGATGACCTGACCGTCCGCCACTGTATGATCCTGATGGAGCCGTATGCGGAATGGCTCCCGCTCTGGCTCTACGACCACAGCGGTATCACGATGTCCTGCGGCTCCCGTACTGGGCAGTATGCGGACAGGTGGGACTCTGGCGGGGTTGGTTGGATCGTTGTGCTGAAAAAGACCGTCATGGATGAGGTCGGCACCGAGTACGTCCTGGATGACGAGGGCGAGCTGATGCGGGTGGAGCATAAGCACCCGGACGCACCGTCCACCTGGAGCTACTTAACCCGCCCGCTTACCGACGAGACCTGGAGGAAGCGGGCCATCGACATCATGAAAGCTGATGTGGAGGTCTACGACCAGTACCTCACTGGCGATGTGTACGGCTTCAACCTGTACTCGGCGGATCCGGTCGAGGAAGGCGAGGAGCCGGAGTGGAATGAGGAGGACTCCTGCTGGGGGTTCTTCGGGAGCGACGTGATGGAGAACGGCATCGAGGATCACGCCGGCAATGGTCTCCGGGAAGCAGTAGGGTCTGGATGCTACGAGCAGGGCCAGGCGGTGGAGCATAGTCGATCCTGGCTCACATTCTGATAGGAGGGAGAAAAGATGGACAAGAAGAAACTCGAAAAGAAGCTGCTGAAGTTCCTGGCGGCCAAGGCCACGGAGATGCAGGGGCAGGATCAGGAAAGCATGGACTACTCCACCAACATCGAGGAACTGGCCGACTGCACGTTCCTGCTCCAAAACGGCCTCAGCGACGATGCGATCATCTCGGTTGCCAACTCGACAACGAGCGGACGGCTCTACAATTTGGTGAAAGATCTGGCGAAGCCGGAGAAGGAGGCGGGAAAATGAACGGGAAGAAAACGCACGAAATCTCCATTGGGAGAACGGTGAAGGTGACACAGCAGGACATCGACGACATCATGGTGGCGGCTCTGGAGGGTGGTATCGACTACTGGTGTCAGGAGGCGGAGGTCATCGAGGAGAAGCGTGTGGCCGATTGGGGCCATGAGCAGATTGCCAGGGGCGGCGTTCTTATTCTCCACGACGCAGAGAGCGACGACAAATGGGAACTGGATCTGGAGAAGTTCTTGAACGGCGTGAAGCTCTGGATCCAGAACGGCGATGACCGGTATCACGCCCTCCAGAAGGATGGAACCCTCGACTGTTGCGAGATCGACAGTGATATGGCCGACATGATCGTCCAGTATGCGATTTTCGGGGAGGTGCAGTTCGGGTGAGCGGAGACATCAAAACTGCCTACGGCCTGCGGGATGCCTACCACAAGAAGCGCCCAAACGGCCACTTCTTCGACGATGCCACCCTGAACTTCTTCGGGGAGACAATGTCGTCCATGCGGTTGTTGAAGGAAAGGGCCACGATCACCGACAGCATGGGAGAGGAGCATATCTGCTATGTCCTCAGCTCGCTCCAGAGGAAGCATCCCGGCGGCCCCCGGCGGAAATATCACTATTTTGACATCGAGACCCTGGAAAATGTCATCCTGGCATAGGAGGGCTACATGAAGAAAGTGGAAGACCTCGTTCCGGGGGATGTTTTGGTGCAGGACGGAGTGCGTTTTGTCGTGAAAGAGATAGCCCCGCTCCCCGATGGCAAAACGGCGGTGTATTTTGAGGATATGCCGGCCACCGAAGAAGTCACGGCATCTTTCCGAAAGCTGACGGAGGCCACCGGAGGGACTGGCCTCCTCCCGCCGGTGAGGGTAGAACAGACGGGATGGCAGAGCAGCAAGTTGAGGCAAGTGATGGCGCAGGAGTTTGAGAAAAGCATGAAATCGCATCCGAAAGGGGAAGGGAAAATGGAAGTGCGGGAGTGGATGTACATTGCCGTGGCCTGGGGCGGGAGGCTCCGGGGCAACATGGTGCCGAATAAGGCGTACCTGTATGAGCTGTACGCAGAAACGTTCGTCCAGTTTGATAGCAGGGAGTACGCCGAAGCCTTCATCGAGTGGGCTAAGACGAATATCGACCACTGGGGGCATGACCCGGTTGCCCTCCTCGATACGAGCGACCCGGAAGTCCGGGAGCGGTGGGCGGGCCACATGGCGAAGCAGGAGGCCGGCAGTAATCAGATCACGTTTGTTTCGGGATGGGACATGGGGGATGGCATAGCGCCGGGGCACCAGAAGGAGATCTTTGCTCCGGGCGAAATGCAGCTCGGGAGCATGAGGTGGTGGCGGAGAACGCCGATGCAGAAGGGGAAAATGGCCGAAGTGATCGTAGTGGTGGAAGGCGGCATGGTCAGCGACGTTTTCTCCAACGTAGAAAACATCGTGGTTTCCGTTTTGGACACCGATACGGATGACTCTGAGCGAGAGTGCGAGATCAATGAGGGAATAGCGGAACTCCAGGCCCGAATTGATGCGGGAGAGCTGAAAAGCATACTGTAGGCGCCGAAGACCCGAATATGGCCGTTCACACGGCATGACAGCAACCAACCACCCAAAGGAGATTGCCAATCCAGATAGGCAGCCTCGCCGGAGTTTCAAAAAATCATCGAAAACATGGATTTTCTGAATTTCATCATTGACACGGGGGTTAGGTAATGTACGATAAGTTTGTGGGATACCCGTAAAAAGGAGGAAAAATTCGATGGCCCAAAATGCCAGGAAAAAGTACAAGGTGAGCTGCGGCGCACTCGTTACCGTTTTCAGGAGGAGAACATTCCTCGTGGCAGCGGACTCAGCGGAGGCCGCAAGGGAAAAGGGCGAAAATATGTTCCGCAAAGTAGGGTGTGATGCGGGATGGGACGTAGATAGCGTCGAAGTTGACGACATTGAGGAGGTGTAAATATGGCCGAGTTAAGAGACGAAGCGGTGAAAGTAGCCAACAGGTTGCACCAAGAAGACCGCATCGACTATGGCGAATACACAGTTCTCATGGACGGGCTGGGAGAAATCGACACCCTGCGATACCAGGACGAGGTTCTAGAGGAACTGTGGGGCCAGTTCGCCGACATCCCCATGAACCCCAAAACGGAGTGTATTGAGGCCCCGTTCATGGGCTGGGGCGTTGGAACCAGCCGGGAAGAGATCTGGCACTGGTTTGATCGCCGGCACAGCAAGGGGGTTGGATACCTGCTGTACGGGGACGGCATCGACCGCACAGACCAGGTCGCCAAGCTGGTCTACTTGAAACGGTTCTGCATCGAGTGCGAGTCCCAGACCTGCCAGTACAATCACGGCGGTGAGTGCCGGTTCGCTCTGGTTCATGAGAGGAAGCCCCGCATCACCGATGATGACGGCTGCATCGACTACGACTATCAGGAGGGAGAGTAATGGAAAACAAGATTAGGCGTGGCGACATCTACTACATCGACAAGTACCCGACCATCGGCTCGGAGCAACAGGCCGGGCGGCCGGCCATCATCGTATCGAACGAGAAGAACAACCAGCACTCGTCCACGGTCGAGGTGGTCTACCTCACCACCCAGCCGAAGGCGGATCTGCCGACGCACGTCACCATCAGTTCGGCACCCCGTGAGTCCATCGCCTTGTGCGAACAGGTCACATCCGTCAGCGTCGACAGGATCGGCGATAAGATGGGCAGACTGAGCGACCGGGAAATGACCCAAGTCGACATCGCCCTGCTTGTCTCCCTTGACCTGACGATGGGAGAAACAGGAAAAACTGCGGGGGGGGGCACTCTAAACCAGATAAAAAGGTGGATACCCACCAGCCGGATGGTGGCGTGATTATTGCCCTCACGGCGGAGCGAGATACTTACAGGGCGATGTACGAGTCGCTCCTGGAGAGGGTTTTGAGAGGAGTGAAAGCATGATTAAGGCGGAAGCCGAGAAGACCCTAAAGGAGATGCTGGAGACCGACAGCCTTGGCATCCTCGACAGCATGAGCGATGAGCAGATCACAGCTTTGAATATGGCCTACCAAGCACTGAAGACCCCGGAGTGCATGACCTGCGGCTGGTGCCAACGTTTTGCAGACGAAACTGCTGAGGGTGATGGGTGGTGCGAGCAGCACGACCGGAGAGCGATGTGTAACGATCCCGCCTGCGGATACTATGAGTAGGAGGGGCAGACGATGAAAAACAGAATAACGGTCAGGCACGGTATGTTGGAGGATCTGGTGGCCTACCTGGCCCAGAGCGGCTGGAAGCTGGAGGATACAAAGGGGAAGTATGAAGTCCTGCGGGCAAGGCTCCCTGGGCGGCCCCAGCCGCTACTCGTACATGACCGTACCAGCGGAGGGTGCGGATACAGCATCGACGAGAGGGACATGAAGGTGTACCGGGGCTGGAAGAGGAACCGGAGAAAACGTGGGGTTGACCCGAGCTGGCCCACGGAGGAAGAACGGAGGAAATACTGGGATGGACGCAGAGCGGATGGACGGAAGATGTCATAATAGCGGATATGGACTCCACTCGAAATTCGACATCCAGAAGCACAAAGCCACGTTCGTTGGATACCTGGAGGTCATCATAGATGAAAATGGGACAGTAATGTACGCAGTCCCGTCCCGCCAGGAGAAAGCGATTGCCCTTGCGGAAGAAAAGCTGGGAAAGACTCGGAAGGAAATTTCCGATATGTGCCCCAGAGAGTTCTACTTCGACTATCTGAACTGGCTGCTGTCCCTAACCGGGGCGATAGCAGTATGGAACGATGACGTATCCGCCCCAGCAATAACGGTGAAGCAGGCCGCCGTCCTCCGGGCACTGAAGCTGAATGGGCTGTATAAAGGGAAAATTCCGAAGATTATGCCACAAGATTTGTGAGGATAAACGCATGAGCGATTTTCAGAAAAATGTTGACGCAATCTCCGTTTCGATGTATGATGTGGAAAAAGACATCACATTGGACGGAGGCGAGATGATGACATCGAAAGATTTGCTGGCCGCTTCGCTGAAAGCAACAGGGAAATCCCAGGCTGAAGGTGCCAGGCTCATAGGCTGCACCCCACAATGGCTGAGTGCCAGGCTCGTCCGTAATTCGCTCCGGGCCGACGAGTTTCTGAACCTGCTGGACAAGCTCGGGATAGACGTTACCTTGACTGTCAGGGAAACTGGGCAGCCCGTCAAAGAACGGATCAAAGGAGCCGGTCGGAGGGTTCGGAAAATGGTGAACCGTGTGATATACGACACGGAGGCCAGCAATGCGCTCTCCAACAACTTCTGGCGGGACGGGGTGAATGAGTACACAGACGGCCGAGCCATGGAGCTGTACATCGACTCAGACGGAAGGTACTTCTTTGCAGAGTACACCATGGACGGAGCTGGTGACCGGATAACTCCGGCATCCGCCGAAGAGGCGGCCACGTTCATCGCCAAACACGGCACAGAGATCCAGAAGGCGCCAACTGAATAGGACGGAAACTCTCCCTCTCGGCTTTGGCCGGGAGGGAGTTTTGCTTTATATACATCTTGCACAAAAACAAGGTCATATATTTGACAAAATGTTCTCACGAAGTTCTGCGGGCTTTCAGATATACTTATACCCCTGGC
This sequence comes from uncultured Oscillospiraceae bacterium, assembly GCA_910587505.1. GTDB lineage: Bacteria > Bacillota > Clostridia > Oscillospirales > Oscillospiraceae > Pelethomonas. The sequence continues at coordinate 18,821 of CAJULD010000012.1, forward strand.
CGGAAAACCCCGGCAAAAAGCTCTAAAAGGCAAATACGAGCAAATCTGCATAAGTAAAGATTTTAGAAAAAATTTTTGAAAATCATGAAAAATAACTTGACTTTACCGGTCGGTAATGTATAGTAAAGTTACGGCAACAAACACCCAAACCACCGGGCGGGAGTAGCCGGAGCAACAGTTCTGGAAAGCTCCGACCGGGAGGCAGATAGTTAGGAGGAATAGAAGATGTTATACGAAGAGTTCCTGAACGGCACTGGAGCGGTCGACAACCAGGCTTCCTACAATGAGTACAAGCGGGTGGAAGCCTTCTACATGGCCTGCGATGCGATGACCAAAGAAGATGTCTACCGGATGGCAAAGGTGGAGACGGTGGCCCAGCACGAGGCAAAGATGAAGAAGGCCCGCAAGGCGGAGTTGGAGTGGGTGACGGAGAACATCATCCCCGCAGCGGCCTTCATCCGGGGGATGTCCGAAAAGCAGGACTACTTCCGCAAGAACTTCACCTACACTTCCGACTGCGGCAACATCTTCGAGATCCGGGAGGTCAAGGAGATCAACGGGCGGTCTGTGGTACTGTACGAGTTCTGGGCCAACGGGAAGAAGCTCGACACCAGCGGATGCGGATACGGGCTTCTTCCGAGCGCCGAGTTCCCCAGCTATCGGGCTGACTGGCACGACAAGAGCTTGAAAGAGCTGGAAGACCTGTTCGGCTACATCGCCTGAAAGGAGAGAGAAATGGAGATTGTGGTGATCCTGGAAGGAGTCTGCGGTGAGGTTCGCAGGCTCAAAGCAAAACCGGACACGACCCTCGACGATGCCATGGGCTTTGCTGAGGAGGCGGTTTGCAACGGAATGTATATGAGGGCGTCCGTTGAGGTGGACGGAGAAAACTACTGCGATTACGAGGTGTGACAGATGAAAGTGGAACTTAACGAAGACCAGATTGGCCTCATTCTGGATGGGCTGAACGCATTGTCCGAGGCCGCAGAGAGTGAGAACAGGGTCACCAGAGACCCCGAGATCCTGGAGGGCAACGACGCCATCATCAGGGATGCGGCGGAGTTGTATGAGTACATCGCCAACTACAAGGAGGGGTAAAGATATGCTTAGAAAAGGAATGACCATTCGGGAAGCGGCCGAGGAGTGGGTTAGGGAGTTCAACGCCATCCCGCAGGACATGATCGAGAAGCTCCGGGGACTGGAACCGGATAGGTGGCACGAGGTAACCGCACCGGCGGCCGGAAGGCCCGTGTACATTTACGACCTGCCCGAGGACTGCGACAGCCTGGAACACGCCGGCAAAATCGTCGGGTACAACGAGGAAGAGGAAGCCTGGGAGGTGGAACTGGGCGATGGCACCAAGATCCAAGCGGAAGAGGACAACATGGAGGTCGACTACGACGGGAGCCTCCCGATGTGGGGGACGATGTGGAGTTTCGGTGATCCGTGCGATGACCATTGGCTGGAGGATATGGGTGGGGTCAGGATCATGTCCGAGTGCGGTTTCCGGGTCTACCTGAGCGACGACTACGGCTACTACTTCGGCATCGACGGCGCAGGGTACAGCTTCTACGAGGAACACTGGATTCCGCTGTACCGGGCCAGGGGCCTCCAGTGGCATGACCCGGAGGCCGAGAAGAAGGTGGGATGATGACACTAATGGAGCGGCTACTGGCCGCCGGTTATCCGAGAGACCAGATGTTCAGCCACGAGTCTGACCTGTACATCTTCGTTACTCCGCTCACGATGCTGGTGGTAGAGGCGTGGTGCAAGGAGAACGGCTATTCTCGGTCTTGGCACTGTCCGATGTTCCGGGACGAAGTTACCGGGAAACCCATGTATGACTGTGCTTTCCAGTACGTTGACTACTGGAAAGACAAAGAAGGAGAAAAGGTGACATGAAAGTGTATGTCGTTTGCGGCGGGTGTTCGGGAGACCAACACATCATTGCCGTATGTAAGACCCCAGAGCTGGCAGACCATCGGTGTACGATTGAGAACCAAAAATGCCGTGGTCTGGGTGCCGTCTACGAGGAGTGGACTGTGGAAGAGAGGTGATAACGGTGGTGACCTTGAAAGAAGCGTTCAGGCTGTGCAGGGTAGACGACCGGCAAGTCATCCACCTGTGCGACAGCGTGGAGCAGGCACAGATGTGGAGCTGGCCTATGACCGGCAAAGAAGTCAGGGAGAAGTACGATATGAAGCATACGATGGTGACTGCCATCTTTCCGCACTTCTGTATCGGTGAGTTCGAGGGCTTTACGTTCGTCATCACCAAGAAAGGCACTGGGCATGGACAGAGTTGAATTGACCATCGAAGATGTGAACCGTCTGATTGAGTGGCGAGATGCTCACCCAACCGAGGTTCGGAGCCATCCGGCTCCGCTGAAGGCCGTGGAAATCAGGATCAAGGAGAACGGGTGGCGTATCAAGGGCATCCGTGAGGGAAACAGCCTCCGGCTCCACTTGAGCAAGGAGAACCAGCAGTTTGGCAACTGTACGTTCATTCGGCGAACGGGTGGGATGTGGACATCCACAAAAAACCGCATGAGGGTCAGTGAGGATGATCTGCGGTCAGTTCTGACCGTCTACTGCTCACTCATGGCCCTGATGGTCTACGGCCAGGCGGAGGTGCCAGCAGAGCAGATACCAGAGAAGATGCGGGAGAGTGCCCGTAAAAAGCCCATAAATGGGCGCAAGCAGAAGAAACCGCCAAGAACCACATACATACTCAAGTCTGGCAACGGGGCGCTCATGGCCGTTCCAAGAGGCTCCCACGCAAGCCCTGGTGGTATCTTCTCTGTCCGGGGTCACTTCCGACACTACAAGAACGGCAAGGTTGTTTGGATCAGTGAGTACCGGAAAGGCGAGGGAAAGAAAAAGAAGAAGACCTACAAGATGGGAGGAAAACAAGATGGATAGCAAGCGGAAGCTGATGGAACTGCTCGCCGTTGGTATGGCACTCGGTGAAGTGGCCGGCGGCAAGTACAATGGCCTCGGCATGAGGACACCAAAAGGAAAGCCGCAGCGAGGCCGCTTGGTCGGGTGCCACGTCTGCGGAGCGACCTGGGGGACGCTCTATAAGGATGGAGACCAGAGGATCTGCGGGGAGTGCCGCAAGAAAAAGGAGGCTGAACAAAATGAGAAATGAAAAAGGAGAACCTGTTCTGACCGGAGAGATGCTTGTCACTCTCCTACACAGTGAAGGCTATCACGCCGGCGCTCGACTGGTGGAGCGACTGATGGGAGGCATCAGCCGAGAGGCAGAAATGAAATACCTGCAAGCCTTCGCACAGCAGAGCGATTTCGGGCAGGAGTCTTGCAGGGAGCAATTACGAGCCATTTGGACGGCTTACTGCTTCCACCAAAGCCTTGATGTGGATACCGCCGATTATGATAACGACCTCCTGGATCTGTGGAACCGCATCAGCAAAGCTGTCCACGCAGTCGTAGGCAACTCCGATTGGTCTCGCTACGATAAATTTGACCATTATATGTGCGCCTATTTGGTGTAGGAGGAAAAGATGATGAGCGCAAAAGATAGCCTGTTGCTGACCTTGCTTGGGTGCGGCACCCTCGACTTGGAGATGCTGGAAGACATACACTACGATTTCGACGATGTCATCGACCGGTTGGATGGCTTGTCTATCCAGGAGGCGGGCTTCAACGGCCTGATGCGAGCGGTGGTTGATGTTGGCATCATCCACATTCAGGAGGCGCTGGAAGAAAAACTGGCCGAACTCCACGGATACCAGGATGAGGGTGTGATGACAGAGGGGGACAAGCGGGAACTCCAAGCCTTGGAGCAGCTTGACCCTGACAGAGACATCCACAGTTATCACAACTGCTTGGATACGAGCGTCTGGTTCGAGAAGAACGGTTCCGCCTATCGGCGGTATCTGACAGAGGCTATCGACAGCTTCGAGGAGAATACCGACCTATATATTTCGGGGGGTGAGGCGGAATGAGTGAGGCGGAGTATGAAAGGTTTGTAGCTGCCTGCGAAGACGGAACCCTCTGCGACACGAGATACTGCCCGTACATGAAGGGGGAAACGCCCCGGTTTGGAGCTTGCGAGGGTGACTTCTGCGAGGATGCATGGGAGAGTTATTGTGAGCTGAATGGGGAGAAATGATAGTCAATCATCGAAAACAAAGACGGTAAGAAAAACATTTGAATAATCAGCATTTTCATATTGACATAGGAGGCCGGTGTTGTATAGTAAAGTTACGATAACTTTACCAATCGGTAACAGTCGGGAAAGAGCTGGAAACCCAATACAGAACAGGAGGGCACCAAGTGGGAGAAAAAGAATTTTTGCAGTATATCTTCGACAACTTTGATGTGGCGGGCGAGTTCACCAGGATGCTCGTCAACGCCATCGGCTACGCTCAGGGGTTTGAAGATCCCGAAGAGGGACTGGATTTCCTCTGCGATATGCTCGACGGAACCATCGGCATCAGGCAGGACGAGATCCGGCAGTTGAAACTGGGGGAGGAGTAGAGATGTAGCGAGAGTGGAAGCTGGGGGTAGACCTCAGCACCCAGGACGGCCTTCTCGACGGGCTGACCTTCGACGACCTCATCTTGGCCGTCCATTGCAACTGCCGGACAGTGACGCCGGCCGGGGTTCGGAAGCAGTTCAGGGAGATGCTGGAAGGCAGGCTCCAGGACACGAACTTCCTGATGGAGAATAACATGGATGCCATCATGGCCGCCGCAATGAAAGGGCGAGAGTAATATGGAGCAATACATCCAGCTCACCCTGTTTGACACGGATACAGAAGATGATGAAGATGGAGAAGGATTTCTTTATAGCGAGAGTCTGCTGAGAAACGATATTTTCGCTGTGGAGAAAAACGTTCACGGGGCTTGGGCGATTTATGGGTCGATAGGCGTTCACCTGTATTATTTTCGTACGAAACGAGAAGCGATTAGAATGTACCTCCAAGAGTGCAAAAACACCGAGTTCTTTGAAAGGAAGACATAAGACATGATATGCAATCCTGATTTGTGCCCGTATTGCCAGTACATCGGCGAAGGAGATAGCTGGTGCGATAAGATCGGTGAAATCGTTCTGGATGACTGGGGGCCGACAGAAGAATTTATGGGGCCTGGATGCCCGTACCGGGCAAAAAGAAAGAAGCGGAGGCGGAGAAAGAAATGAGCAAGAGGAAGCTGCGACCCGGCCCGCACATCATGTCCATAGACGAGGTAGCGAGCCAGGAGTTCATTTTCTTCCACGGGAAGGTGTACCACCGGGGATGGTTTTGTTCTTGGCCGCTCAAGATGCTCAGAAACTGCGTAGGGCCGGCTGGCTGCATCCGGTATGCGATGCCGGTGGAAGAGACCCGGTTCTCCGACGAGGACATCCTGATGGCGGCTAAAAGGATCCACGGAAACACCAGCCGGGCCGCCATGGAACACGCAATGATGATCCTGAACGTGTGGGATACCGGCGCCTTGAACGCTGAGGGCGTGGTCGACCGATACGAAGATGCGGCGCTGCGCTGAGGAGGGAGCGAAATGGATCCTGTTATCATTTTGGAACTGAACCACTTCGCCAATCTGTGTGGCCACTTCTACAACGCCGGGTATCATGATTTCTCCCTGCCGAATTGCAACAACGGGTACAACTGCAACCGCCCCGATCAGGAGGAAGGAACTGAAGTTGGCGACCGGTTCATCAAATCATGTTACGGCTGGAGTTGCCCGCTTGGGTATCCTCCCGATAAGCATGATCTCAAGAAATACGGGGTCATCGAAGACGAAAGTGAGGGCGAGGAAGGTGATGAGGAGGCTGACCTTGACTACATCATCGTATCCGACCCCGAAACCGTCCGACGGCTCCGGGAGATGGGGGTCACCGGGCTGGCAACCAGAACGATGGAAGAAGCGGAGGCGTGGGAGGCAAAGCATGGACAGGAAATTTGAGTTGGGGCAGAAAGTGATCTGCTCGGCATACGTCAAGAAAACCAAGAACCACTACGAAACGTCGGAAGATAGGGATGACTGCGATTTTTGGGCCGACGGTTCTGATGAAGGGGTGGCGGTGGAGGATTTTCACATCTGCGACAAGTTCGTGAGAGTACCCAAACCGTTCAAGGGCATATACGTTGGGACAACGGTTTTGACCACAAAAATCCTGGCAGAATACGATGAGCCGCCATACGGGAGGCCGGGCTTCTATTTCAGCAGCGAGGAACCGAGGCCGTTTGCGGTGGTGTACTACGCAGACAACAGGAAACGCCTCGTCCCGATGGATGCGATTTGGTCTCTTGAAGAGGCAGCGACAATAGAGGGGGGTGGTCTGGATGGAATGGAATAAGCCACTGGAGGAATGGACGCTCAAGGAGTGCAAGGAACTCTGTGAAATCACGATGGACTGCCCGAACTGCCCGCTTGCAAGTTTGTGCGGAGATCATGGGTTCGGCATCCCGGAGGGATGGCAGATAGGAGGGTGAGAGATATGGCAAGGGGCCGACAGCAAAAGTGGGTATGTCTCGACTGCAAGGCGGGGTTCTCCGTCCAAGGGGCTGCTCCGAAAATTTGCTGTTTCTGCGGCTCCGGCAATATCGGAAGGGCGCCGAGCGTTGAGCTGGCAAAGAACTTCGCAAAGAAAAGGACTGAGCTGGAGAAGGTGTGCGAGAAGCTGAACCCTGTCTATGCGGAGTTCCAGGGGCTGAAGCAGAAGCGTGACGCCATCATGGCATACTGGAAGCAGCAACAACGCCGGGGGTTCATCACCAAGGAGGAATACGACGCCTTGGACGGTCTGTTTGAAGGAGCGAAAGGCCACGAGGAGGCCGAATAGACGCCGAAGACCCGTTTCCAGCGTTTCCTACGGATCGTAGCAATACCTACATCATTCGGATACGCTCCAGCGGTTTTAGGCGGGTTTTAGGTTGGCGTTACCAATTGGAAACACATGATAAAGATTTTGAAAGGAGACTTGAACATGAAAAAGATGGAGCTTTGCGGAGCCTGTGCGGCGATGCTGCGGGAGCAGGCTGAGGTCAAGAAGGTCGGCGGAGGTGTCGACAACAAGGTGACCCGCTCCAAGTGCGGCCGCCGCCGGTACGGGGCCACCTATGAGGTCGGAAAGAAGAAGAACGGGTGAGGCCATGCGGACGGACTTCGTTTTCATGTGGGAGGAACCGGATGGAGATAGGCGCTGGGAGGCCGTGGCAGAAAATCAATATGCCGGGTTTCTGGAGCAACTCCTGAACAGCGGTGTCCATCCGGCGACGGTCATGGTAGGCTACGCACCGATACTTTTCCATTGGGTATGGAAGAAGTTTCACAAAGGGCTTTCTGACGTGTATTTCCAGAAAATAAATGATGAGATTTACGGGACTGAACCGGTGGAGGAAAGCAAGCATAAACCTGTCGATGTCCCGCTCGAAAAAAGGGAGGAGACGAAATACGGGTGGATCGCACCAGATGGGCGGTTCTTCGGATGCGACTATGGGGGCCACTCATACCTTGCCGGCGAGATAGTCGGAGAAATCCAGTATGTGCGAGACCCGGAACGGCATCTGGAGGATCTCGGATGGCTGAAGGTTTTCAGCGGCAGTGGGACAGGACGCCGGTATTCGGTCGGGATGGGCGAAGGAAAGTGCATCACAGACGAGCAATTAAAGACCCTGGAGCAGATGGGTCTTGGTGAAGCATATGGCGTCTCGGGGTATCTGTGGAAGAGAGGAGAGAGAAAATGAGAAGAGACAAAGACTGCCCGTATAAGAAGCATTGTCATGACGCACCTGGATGCTGCCCAGAGTGCGACTGGCATCTGGCCTTCGAGAAGTTCAGAAACAGGATTGCCCGGCTGGAGACCCGCTTGAGCCGGACGAAAGCGGAACTGGATGTGTACCGGGGCATCGAAGGATGCCGATACAGGGAGATGACCGACGCTGAACTCCGGGGGAGATGCCTCACCCTCCCGGAGCATAGTTCTGCCGCCCTTGCGGCCTTCCGCCAGTTGTTCAAAGACTTTGCCCTTACGCTCTGTATGGAGGGGCCGGGGCAGGAAGTCCTTGACATCTGCCTGTCCATATCTGACTTTTTGGAGAAAGCAGAGAAGGCTGCCGTAGTGCAGGAGGCGGAAAAGAAAAAAGGAGTGATGAAGCGTTGAGAAGGAAACCGATAGCTGTGTTCGACAGGGGGCAGGTCAACCTCCTGGATGAGATTATCGTCGACAACTTCGCCGGCGGTGGCGGGGCCTCGACAGGGATGGAGTTGGCGACGGGCCGGACGGTCGAAATCGCCATCAACCACGACCCGGATGCGATCCTGATACACCGCACCAACCATCCGCATACCAGGCACTTCCGGGCAAGCGTGTGGGACATCGACCCGAGAGAGGTGTGCGCCGGCCGGCCGGTTGGGCTGGCGTGGTTTTCGCCGGACTGCAAACACTTTTCCAAAGCGAAGGGAGGCAAACCGGTGGATAAGAACATCCGGGGCCTCGCCTGGATCACGCTGCGTTGGGCTGGGACGGTAAGGCCGAGGGTCATCATCCTGGAAAACGTCGAGGAGTTTCAGACCTGGGGGCCGGTGCGGCACGGACGCCCGGTGAAGAAAAAATCCGGCGAGACCTTCCAGAAGTTCATCGGCCAGCTCAAGGATCTGGGCTACGACGTGGAGTGGAAGGAGCTGGTGGCAGCCGACTTCGGGGCACCCACCACCCGCAAGCGGTTCTTCTTGGTGGCCCGGTGCGACGGTAGGCCCGTCGTCTGGCCGCAGCCGACCCATGCCCCGAGATACAGCGAGGAAGCCAAGAGTGGAAAGCTCAAGCCGTGGGTCAGCGCCGCCGAAATCATCGACTGGTCGCTCCCGTGTCCGTCTATCTTCGACAGCAAAGCGCAGATCAAGGAGAAGTATGGTATCACGGCTGTGCGCCCGCTGGCGGAAAAGACGATGCGCCGGGCCATCCGGGGCGTGGATCAGTTCACCATCAAGAGCAGGGAGCCGTTCTTGCTCATGGTGAACCACAGGGAAGATGGAAGGGACAGGACGCTCCCGGCGCTGGCACCGCTCCCAACAGTGACGGCAACGCATGGGCTTGGCGTCGCAGAACCCGTCATTGCACCGGTGCAGGTATCCAACACAACGAACTCGGTAGGAACCCCGGCAGATATGCCCGTACATACGGTGACCACGGCTGGGAACCAAATGCTGGTATGTCCGGCTTTGACTGCGATAGGGCAGACCGGAGGCGGTGACAGGGTAAGGGACATCCGGGAGCCGGCGCATACGACGGTGTCGAAGGCCGAAGACTGCGTGATTGGAGCCAGTCTCATCCAGTACCACACGGAGCAATCTGAACGGGTGAGAGGGCAGACCATCCACGACCCGATCATGACCATCGACGCCGCAAACCGGTATGGGCTGGTAGGAGCCTCCCTTACGAAGTATTATGGGAGCAACGAGTGCGGGCAGGATGTGAAAGGGCCGCTCCACACGATCACGGCGAAGGACAGGGAGGGGGTGATGGCCGCCAACCTGACGAAGTTCTACGGCGGGGTGGTGGGCGCACCGGTAACTGAACCGACGCCGACCATCACGGCCATTGACCACAACGCTGTGACCGTGGCCCACATGATGGAGATGTACGGGACGAGTATTGGGAGAGGGGTGGATGACCCTGCGGGAACGGTAACGGCCGGCGGCGCCCACCACGCTATTATCGCAACGTCTGTCGTGCCGGCGGGAGTTGATGCAAACCTCGGGCACTGGCCGGAGGTACGGAGCCTCTTGAACAAATACTGCGGCTATGACCTGAAAGATGACGAACTCCTCCTGCTCCAGATCGAAGGTGGGTGGTGGTTCATTCAGGACATCGGCCTGCGGATGCTGACGCCGAGAGAGCTGTACGCCGCCAACGGCTTCCCGCCCGACTACATCATAGACCACGACTTCACCGGGAAGGAGTACGGGAAGTCGAAGCAGGTGGCTCGCTGCGGAAACGCCGTGCCGCCCCCGTTCGCTACGGCACTTGTCAGGGCAAACCTGCCAGAGTGGTGCAGCAAGAAGATTACAACGATGGAGGAGTTCGAGAGGGAGGTGGCGGTATGATACCGTTCCCGGAAAAACGGTACAGCGTCATTTACGCAGATCCGCCGTGGGCTTATGTGCAAAACGGAGGCCCGAAGGGGAAGAGAGGAATGGCGAGCGCCCACTACGAAACGATGAGCGTAGATGATATATGCAATTTGCCGGTAAGAAAAATCACCGGGGGGGGGGGCTGTTCTCTTTCTTTGGGCAACATTCCCAAACATAGCCGAGGCTCTGAGAGTCATGCAAGCATGGGGGTTCGCCTATAAGACGGCAGCGTTTGTATGGGTGAAGAAAAATCGGAAGAGTGGGACTAACTTTTGGGGAATGGGGCAGTACACAAGGGCAAACGCAGAAGTGTGCTTGATTGGAATTTCAAAGGGGTTCAAGGCAGGGGAGAAGATCAAAAGCCACCGAGTTCACCAGATAGTCGAGGCCCCGTTTGACGGACACAGCAAAAACCAGACATAGTGCGGGAGAGAATTGTAGAGTTGATGGGAAATGTCCCACGAATTGAATTGTTCGCAAGGGATAGAGTTCCTGGATGGGACGCCTGGGGAGACGAGCTGCCGGAGAAACCGGTGCCATCTGACTGATTGTGAGGGATGGATTAGAAAGGAGGCGAACACCTGAATGGATGAAATCGAAAAGGCAAAAGCGGCAATCCAAGAAGCTATGCTCCAAGACCCAGTCATCCACAACGGGATGCCGTTCTATCTGGTGATAGGGCCAGCCCTGGAGACATCCCTGAAGGTTCTGAAAAAAGAAAAGGAGAGGGCAAAAGATGAAAATTGAACCGAACGACGATATGGGAGGGGCAGTCCTGAACTGCGCAGTAAGATACTCCCTCGGCCGGGCATCCTATATGCCTGGCCTGGTCATGGATGAGATCCGGCCCATGCTGGCCGGCCTGACAGCAAAAACACTCTCCTGCATGGAGCGGGACATCCGGGAATGGATGGCGGATGCCGGAAACCAGAAGAACCCATACTGGGAGGAGTGGGGCGGTTTCCTGAAGCTCATCAGGGAACAGCTCGAAAAGCAGAAGAACGCCGCAACACCCGGAGAGGATGACCGGATCGACTTCATGATTTTCTCCAAACGGATGGCGCTTGCCAAGGCGTTTGAGAAATGGGCGGATGAAAATGGGGTCGCAAAGACGCCGGCCAGCGTAGTCACGTTCCTGTATGGCTACGGGGTGCTTGACGTACAGGCCGCCTTCCGCATCATTGAACAGCATGGCGAAGACGAAGGATGATGGGCCGGTTGATTTCTGGTGGCCGGAGGTTGGGAGCCTGAAGGTTATACCGCTCGGGGAACGAAAGGTGTCTCTCCGGTTCATGCCCTCCGAGAAGGCGATTGCAGAAGGTCTGCTGGTGGCCTCTGAGGCCGCAGGGAGACACGATAAAGCCGGTGAAGGTAAACGTACCCAGGCAAATAGAAAAGGGCGTTCTGAATGATATATGGAAATTCTGGACGCGCTTGCAGGGGCAGGCGTGTCCTTTTTTCCGTAAAACCATTGACATAGGCGGTAGGTATTGTAAAGTAAAGTAAAGAACACCGAAAGGAGCGATAGCATGATCGAACTGAAGGGAAAGTACAACACCGCAAAGGTGTACACCGATGTGGTGGATCAGTCCGCCATCTCCCAGGTTATCGAGCTGCTGAACCAGGAGTTCACCGCAGGGAGTCGGATCCGCATGATGCCGGACATCCATGCGGGTGCGGGGTGTACTATCGGAACGACGATGACCATATCCGACAAGATCGTTCCGAACCTGGTTGGCGTGGACATCGGGTGCGGAATGGAGACCGCCATCCTCAAAGAAGACCACATAGACCTGGAGAGGCTGGACGCCATCATCCGGGAGCGGGTGCCGTCCGGCTTTGAGATCAGAACGAGCGCCCACCGGTACGCCGGGGCGGTAGACCTCGGCAAACTCCGGTGCGTAAAGCACGTCGATCTCCTGCGAGCTGAAAAGAGCGTGGGGACGCTTGGAGGAGGGAACCACTTCATCGAAGCCGACCGGGATGATGACGGCCGGCTCTACCTCGTCGTCCACTCTGGCAGCAGGCATCTTGGCCTGGAGGTGGCGAACTACTACCAGGAGGCAGGGTGGAGGGCCCTCGACCACAAAGATGACGCATCCGCAGAGCGGCTCATCGCTGAACTGAAAGCGGCTGGCCGCCAGAAGGAGATCCAGAAAGAACTGGAGCGGATGAAGAAAACCAGGTACGCAACCGTTCCGAAGGCCCTGGCCTACGTTGAAGGGACGCTGTTCGACGACTACATCCACGACATGAAAATCGTCCAGCAGTTTGCAGAGATGAACCGTCGGGCCATCATGGATGAGATCGTGAACGGCATGGGCCTCCACATCGAGAACTCGTTCGTGACCATCCACAACTATATTGACACGGACGCCATGATCCTCCGAAAAGGGGCGGTCTCGGCGAAAGAGGGGGAACGGCTGTTAATCCCTATCAACATGAGGGATGGGAGCCTGCTGTGTATCGGACGGGGGAATGAAGACTGGAACTACTCAGCGCCGCACGGAGCCGGCCGCCTGATGAGTCGGGCGCAGGCGAAGGAGTCGTTCTCCGTCGACGAGTTCCGGCGGGAGATGGAAGGCGTCTACTCCACATCCGTAAGCAGAGCTACCCTGGACGAGTGCCCCATGGCCTATAAGGGGATGGAGGACATCGTAAAGAACATCGGCCCGACCGCAGAAATCGTGAGCGTGATAAAGCCGGTGTACAACTTCAAGGCCGGTGAAGAGGCGTAGTCAGAAAAAGGGGAAAATTGCTTTGTTTTAGGCGTTTATAGGATTGATTGCCGAAAAAGTTGACACAAATGTTGGAAGATGTAGAATGAAGGGGCGGAAGGCGAAAATGGCGAAAATTGCTCGGATGCTCGCACAGGGAACCGTATAACAGCTCCCACCCTCTCAAACATCGAATTTGGGCAGTTTTCACCCCGGTGTGTGGGGCATCGACTACATGGAAGGGTGAAGACTATGAACGCAAAATTGATGAAGGCGATGTTTGACCTGGAGAAAGTAGACGCCCTGATGCACTCCGCCGAAGCGTATCTGTCGATTGATGTTCCGCCCGAGGATAGGGAGATAGCTGACCGCTACGGCTATCTGTTCTATGCAATCTGGGATGCTATCCAGAGGGTTTCGGAGGATCTGGAGCAGCTCTCCGGGGACTGCCTGGTCGTCGATGCGATCTATGCCGCCGAGGATGTCCGGCGACGGAGAGGCACCTTGAGAACTGAAGAGTGATCGAAGGAGGGGCGGCTGGGGACAGGCCCTGGCCGCCTCCTCATGGAAAAGCGAAGCAGAAGGATTTCTTTTTGTGTTTGCTATTGCATATTTGGTGAAAACGTGATATAGTATCATCGAAAACAATGATTGCTGGAAAACCAGCTTTTGTTTTTGCTTATGTGTTACCAATCGGCAACGCATAGAGAATATTGTGAAACGCCGCCGCAGAGAAATCCGTAAAGAAGACCGACAGCGGCGCATAGGAATGTACATGGGAGGTGATGCGGATGGCCGTCGTAGTGGAGAAGAAAATCAACAACACAGTTGTAAGAATACATGACGATTATTGCCGCAGCACCACACCGGAGCAGGTGCAGGAGATCCTGAAGAGGATAGCCCTCCGTGCGAAAGCCGAGTTCAACGCAGCCGCAGAAGCCGGAGTAGAATTGAAGCAGGTCGCCTCGGTCTGAAAAGACTGGGGCGATTTTTGTTGCGCAGTAACCGGGCACGATGATATAGTAAAATACGGGCCAGGGGAGACCGTGTTCGTTTCTAAGGTCTATGACCCAATTCTTCGGTACCGATGTCTGTCAGCAGCCCCTTCAGCTCCGGATAGGGCATGGAAAACCGCTGGCTGAGGTAACGCAGGGAGGCGCCAAGCTCTCCATCCGGTCCCCCATACTGACTGATAATCGCGGCAGCCAGTTTGGGGTTCGGGTTCTTGATCCGGATGGGATACTCCAGCCGTTTCTCATATACAAACATTACTGCTTGCCTCCTTCCGCATGTTCCCAGGGCCAGGGATCGTTGAGCCATGTATATCCGGCGGCGGTGACGTCTGTCTGCTGGAGGGGGCCATACATGGCCTCATACCGTTTGCGGCCCTCTTTGGCCAGGTTGACATAATCTACATATAATGCCAGCGCTTCCTTGTCGTTTTGATGGGTGTCCAGATAGAGACCCAGCTCGGTGATGGTAAAGCCCAGGGCCATCAGCTCGCACAGCGCGTTGTTGGGGCAGTTCATTTTACTTTTGACTGCGCGGAAGAACGGAAGATTCAGACCGGGGAACAGCGTTCCTGCAGCCAGGGCCTGTTCCTGGTCATAGCGCTCGGCGCTGTTGACCTGCATGGGAATATAGGGAAAGGCCATGCTGGCGCATTTGCCGGGAAGCGTACCGTCCATCACGCCGCAGGCGTTGGGGTTCGGATTGGGATTCTCCAAGGGAAGATTCCTCCTTCTGGTATAGTCGAGAGCGCGTTGCCGCTCTCAGACCATCATATTCCGGCGGGAGAAATGCGTGCGATGCACGCATATTTTTTTCGCGGCGGAATATGGTAAGAGGGGGTGATCGTGTGTTTATTACATTCAAAAAGTGGACTGCGCTGTATCTTATCACGCTTTTGGCGCTGTTTGCAATTTTTGCCGCCATTCTCTGGCAGGGAAGCGCGGTCAACGCGTCCAAAAATCTGGAGCTGGCGCAGAATCCGGCGCTTGTGGTTATAATTGATCCGGGCCATGGCGGCTTTGATCCCGGCGCGGTGGCGTCCGATGGGACGGCGGAGTCCCGGATCAATCTGGAGATCGGTTTGCAGATGGAGGAAATCGCCCGGCTGGTGGGCGTGAAAACAGACATGACCCGTCGGGAAGACGTCTCCACGGAGAGCGACAGCTCCGCCGCCGTCCGGCAGAGAAAGAATTCCGACCTGAAAAATCGGGTGGATCATGTCAACGGCGTTTCCGGCGGCGTGCTGGTCAGCCTGCATCAGAACAGCCTGCCCCAGGTACCCGGCGTACACGGCGCGCAGGTGTTTTACAGCGAGGCGGAGGGCAGCCGGGAGCTGGCAGAGTCGGTGCAGGCGGCTCTGAATACGACTGTCAACGACCGGGCCAAGGAGATCAAGGCGGCCGGCGGCGGCGTGTATCTTCTGAAGAACGCGACGATCCCGGCCGTACTGGTAGAATGCGGCTTCCTTTCCAACGGAGAGGAGACCGCGCTGCTGAATACGCAGGCCCATCAAAACCGTCTGGCGCTGACAGTTCTTGCCTCCGTACTGAACCATCTGGACGGCGTGCAATAAAATTGCTGGTCAAATGGAGCTGCCTGCTGTATAATAGACGACGTGAACTGAGGAGAATTTTTCCGGGAGAAAAAGATATCGGAGGACAGCAGGATGGCCAAAGCAAGAAGCGTATTCTATTGTACGGAGTGCGGAAACGAGACGCCAAAGTGGGCGGGGAAGTGTCCCGCCTGTGGGGCATGGAATACCATTGTCGAGCAGGAGGCGGCGCCAAAGGTAAAATCCGGCCGCTCCACGGCCGGCAGAGGGGCGTTTCACTCTGTGAAAGCAATTTCCTTGACAGATGTTGATACCGCAGAAGAAATCAGGTTTTATACCGGCATGGGCGAGCTGGACCGCGTGCTGGGCGGCGGGGCAGTGCGGGGCTCTCTGGTCCTGGTAGGCGGCGCGCCGGGGGTAGGGAAGTCCACCCTGATGCTGCAGATCTGCGGGAGTCTGTGCAAGAACAACCGGGTGTTGTACGTCTCCGGTGAGGAGTCGGTGCGGCAGCTGAAGCTCCGCGCCCAGCGGCTGGGCGTAGGCGGCGGGAACCTGCTGGTACTCTCGGAGACGGCGCTGGAGGACGTGCTGCAGTCCGTTTCCGACGAGGAACCGGATATCCTGATCGTGGATTCCATCCAGACGCTGTACAACGGAGCCCTGGACAGCCCGCCGGGCAGCATCGGCCAGGTGAAGGACTGCACCATGGCGTTGATGCAGCTGGCCAAGGGCAGAAACATCACGGTATTCGTGATCGGGCATGTGAATAAGGAGGGCTCCATTGCCGGTCCCAGGGTTCTGGAGCACATGGTGGACTGTGTGCTCTACTTTGAGGGGGAGCAGCACAGCACCTGCCGGATTCTCCGGGCCGCCAAGAACCGGTTCGGGGCCACCAACGAAATCGGCGTGTTTGAAATGCTGGACGCAGGACTGGAGGAGGTGGAAAATCCTTCGCAAATGCTCCTCTCCGGCCGGCCCGAGGGCGCGCCAGGAACCTGCGTCACCTGCGTGATGGAGGGCGTGCGGCCGGTGCTGGCGGAGATCCAGGCTCTGCTGGCCCCGGCAGCCTATGGCAACGCCCGCCGGTCCAGCAACGGCTTTGATTTTGGACGGGCGGCCATGCTGCTGGCAGTGCTGGAGAAGCGGGGCGGACTGAAGGTGTCCGCCTGTGACGCGTATATGAATATTATCGGCGGTCTGACCCTGGACGAGCCCGCCGCCGATCTGGCGGCGGTGCTGGCGCTTGCCTCCAGTTATTTGGACAGGCCTGTTGCCGCCGATCTGGCCGCCATCGGGGAGGTGGGCCTGACCGGGGAGCTGCGGGCGGTAAACAATCTGGACCAGCGGCTCAGTGAGGTCTGCCGGCTGGGATTCAAAACCTGCATCGTGCCCCTGCGTCGGGGGAAAAAGCCGGCGCAGCAGGAGGGACTGTGCGTCGTCGAGGCCGCCAACATCGGCGAGGCCATCCGTGCCGCGCTGGGGAAGTAGGCATACAGCCTTTTTCCTGAAAGAAAAAGGATCAAAACTAACTTTTTGCGCGAAACGCTGTTTCGCGCAAGGGTGAGGTTGGGAGGTTTACATAAGATGAATCATTTAGGGACGAAAGTGCTGGAGACAGACCGCCTGCTCCTGCGGCCTTTTGCCGTAACGGATGCGGAGGCCATGTACCGCAACTGGGCCTCCGACCCGGAGGTGACCCGTTTTCTTACCTGGCCGTGTCACGCGTCCCCGGAGGTGTCGGCGCGGCTCCTGACGGACTGGGTGGAGAGCTATAAAAAGCCGGACTATTATCAGTGGGCGATTGTGCCTGTGGAATTTGGAGAGCCCATCGGTTCCATCGCCGTAATCGGCTATGACAGCCGCATTGGCCGGCCGGAGGTTGGCTACTGCATCGGGAAAAAATGGTGGCGGCAGGGCTACACCAGTGAAGCGCTGGGCCGGGTCATTGATTTTCTGATGGGCGAAGTGGGTGCCAGCCGCGTGGAGTCCTGGCACGACCCCCGGAATCCCGGGTCCGGCGCGGTGATGAAAAAGTGCGGCATGACTTATGAAGGCACGCTGCGGCAGGCGGACCGGAACAATCAGGGGATTTGCGATGCATGCATATATTCCATTCTGGCGGAGGAGTGGCGCGGGGCGAATACTTTGGAGAAATTTGCGGAAGAATAGGCCAGGTGCGTTGGAAAAATTGACGGATATTCCGCCATCCCGGCGGGAAGGAAAATTTGCGCCGCAATTTTTCCGCAAAATGCTTGCAATTATGGCGTAAATACGGTAAAATACCGGTAGGTAATAGATTCCAAATATTCCAAATCAGGAGGATATCAGATATGGCAACCATTACTGCCGGCGAGTTCCGCAACGGCAAAACCTTTGAGATGGACGGCAAGGTGATGCAGGTCGTCGAGTTCCAGCATGTCAAGCCCGGTAAGGGCGCGGCTTTCGTGCGCACAAAGATGAAGAATGTGGTTACCGGCGCCGTGACCGAGACAAGCTTCAACCCCACCGCCAAATTCGAGGAAGCCTTTGTTGAGCGCAAGGATATGGAATACAGCTACAACGACGGCGACCTGTACTATTTTATGGATCAGGAGACCTATGACATGGTGCCTCTGGCCCGTGATCTGCTGGGCGACGCGTTCCGCTTCGTCAAGGAGAACACCATGTGCAAGGTCCTCAGCTATAAAGGGAACGTGTTCGGCCTGGAGTGCCCCAACTTTATGGACCTGGTGGTTACGGACACCGAGCCCGGCTTCGCCGGCAACACCGCCACCAACGTCACCAAGCCCGCCGTACTGGAGACCGGGGCGGAGATCAAGGTGCCCCTGTTCATCGACGTGGGCGACAAGATCACCATCGACACCCGCACCGGCGAGTATCTCTCCCGCTGCAAGGAGTAATCTGTGTTCCATCGGCCGGAGGGCCGTGTGTTTGTAAGAGGAGAACCTGACCACAAGACTTTTTGAAAGGAGAATGGCTATGGAAATTCTGGAAAAGGTCGCGTATATGAAGGGCTTGGCGGAGGGCATCGGCCTGGACGTCAAATCCAAAGAGGGAAAGCTCCTCAAAGTGATGATGGACATTCTGGACGACGTTGCGCTGGAGCTTCAGGACATCCGGGACGAGCAGGGTGATCTGGAAGAGGGGCTGGACGCCGTCAGCGAGGATCTGGCGGATGTGGAAAGCTTCCTGTTCGATCAGGAGGATGAGGACGAAGAAGAGGAGGACGGCGAGGTCTACCAGACGACCTGCCCCAACTGCGATGAGGAAATCTTCTTCGATGAGACCATTTTGGAGGACGGCAGCGTGCTGTGTCCCAACTGCGGCGAGGAGCTGGAGTTTGATTTGTCCGACCTGAGCGGCTGCGGCGGCTGTTGCGGCACCTGCGGGGAGGACTGCCTCGACGACGACGGGGATGAGGATGAGGACGAGTAAACGTTCATAGAGATTGCATGATAAGCAGACGGGGGCCCATCCGGATTGATCCGGATGGGCCCCCGCCGCATTAGGAGAGATGGAGGAAAGAAAAGAGAAGATCCAGTGTTTTGAAACGGAGGACGACGCCGTCCTTCTCCCAGCGGACTCCGCCGGCATCCTCGGTAAGGCTGGCGGTGGTCAGCGGTTGGGTGATCGGGGAGAAGAGGACGCCCCACCACATGGGAGCGCTGGAGAGAAGCATGGCGAGAAGTCCCGCCAGAATGGATATCCATATTTTGGTTCGCAGTTTCATCATCTGTTGCTGTTCCTCGAGTATTCTGAAAAGGACGGCCCGAAGCATTCAAAAGGCTCCTGCGGGGAAACGATGGAACCCTCTCAAAAGATCTTTTTGATTCCTCTTCCGGGCAGTGCCCACAAAGTGGGCACTGGCAGCCAGGCCGCCAGGGGCGGCGGGTGATTTCAGGAGAAAATGTATGCCTCCCGGAATTCGGGGATATGATCCTGGGCTTCCTTTTCAGTATGGACAGGAAATATCTGTTCTATACGGCTTCTGGAAAAAATTTACCGGGTGGCCACGGCGTGCCGCACCGCAGTCACCCGGCTGTATATAATGGTAGTAGACCACAGGACAGGGGGGAAGGACGATGCGAAACTGCCGTTGGCTGGGAACATGTGCGGCGACCATGGGGCTTGGTATCCTGATCGCGGTCATTTTTCCAACAGGCTTCCTCCTGTTTCTTGTGGCATTTCTGCTGATCGCGTGCGGCCTTGGCTGCATGCGGAAGTGAGGAAAGGAGGCCGCCATGAAAATTGTTGTCGTGAAGTCCCCGAAGTTTTTGAACGGCATCTTGAAAAGAATCTTCAAAATGAAGGACTAACCTCCCATAAAAAGGCATGGACGCTTTTTTAAAAGTATAAAAAGCAACTTTAAGAACGCTTTCTGAACTGTTGGCATTTCAGGCTTTCCGCACGGTGACGGTATCGCGTTTCTGTTTGAGAAATGGGATCCAGAGTTCTAAAACCGGACGTCCGGCGCATAAACTGGAGCAGTAAGGCCGCCATACGCCAAAGGAGGACGCCCAATATGGAACTGAAATTGCAAAAAGCCGACCACGAATACTATGAAACCCTCCGCTTTGATCCCTTCCCCTGCGAGACCATGCGGGAGAACATTGTACCGGACAGCTGCGGAGATATCGCCCGCATTGTGGACGCTGCCGGATCCGTGTGCCTCACCGGACGGGAGCTGACCGGAGACGGCCGCTTCTGTGCCAGCGGCAACGTGGAGGCGTCCGTGCTGTACATACCGGAAAAGGAGGACGGACTGCGCTCCCTCCATTTCCAGATCCCTTTCCAGTGCTACGGGGAGGGGCAGGGAGACGCCTCCTGTGAGGATCTGGACATTCGCGGGGAACTGAAAAGCATCGACGCCCGCATCCTGAATCCCCGTAAGATTCTCACGCGGGCGAATCTGGTCCTGTATCCGTCCCTTTGCCGCCATGTATCCCTGTCTGTGTGCACCGGCGTGGCGGAGGAGGCCGGCGAAGGTATCCAGCTTCTGCGGGAGCAGCGGCAGACCCGCGTAGCGGCGGGTGTCCGGGAGAAAGAATTTACCTTCTCTGAGGAGCTCCCCCTGTCGCCGGGGCGGGGCGGAGCGGAGGAGATCCTGTCCACCCGCGTTGACATCCGGGGCGCGGACAGTAAGCTCATCGGCAATAAGCTGGTGGTCAAGGGGTTTCTGTCCGCGTCCGTGCTGTACCGGGAGACCGGCGGCAGGCTGGGGCTTTTCCAGCAGGAGCTGCCCTTTTCCCAGATTCTGGAGGGGAACGGCTTTGACGAGGACTGCGAGAGCGAAGCCGACTACCGGCTGCTGAGTCTGGATTGCCATACGGGAAGCGAAAGCGCGCCGGACGACGCCTGCACGCTGACGCTGACCGTTTCTCTCTGTACCCGGGTGACGGTGTGGAAACAGCTGACCATCGGCTTTATCGCCGATCTGTACAGCACGGCCGGCGCGGTGGAGTGCCAGACGGAGGAGCTGGAAATCGACGAGGATAACCAGCAGAACGTCCGGCGTCAGAATGTCCGGGAGCTGCTGGAAACCGGAACGGCGGTTCGCTCCGTGATCGATACGGAAATCAGCTGCGGCAGTCCGCGCCTGGAGGGCGGAGAATGGAGCGTTCCCGTCCGGGCCCGGTGCCTGTACATGGATGAAAACGATATGCTGGGCAGTGTCCGGCGGGAATTTACCGCCGTCATTCCAGACGAGCTGGAGGGCGGCCAGCTGGATTGTCAGGCGCGGGCCTTTTGCCGCGGAGATGTCATTGCCAATATCACGCCGGAGGGCGTGGAGCTGCGCTTCCCGGTGGAGTGCGAAGTATCCACCACGCGGCGGCGGCGGTATCTGTGCGTCAGCGGGGGAGAGCGGCTGGAGGAACCGCCGCTCCATGATCCTGCCCCCTCCCTGATCCTTCGGAAAATGGGGGAAGGAGAATCCCTCTGGGCGGTGGCAAAGCAGTATCGCGCCACCAGGGAAGGAATCCTGTCAGTCAATGAGCTGGCGGACGAAAGCCAGATCACCCCGGAACGGCTGCTGCTGATTCCAAGAGCCCGCTGAGAGGCTATATCCCTTTTCCTGAAAAGACGGTGGGAACGATTTCGCAGGGTCCCCATCCCTGGGCCGTCTGCGGCGGCTTTAACGCTAAAAGCTCCGGGGAGCTTCACGGTGAGGGTATGCGAAATGAAATCTGCGCGGCCGCTCGATATGGCCGCCGCAGAATCGTCAGAACTTCAGGAATTCCACATGTACCTCGCAGGAGCTTCCGTCCACCTTTTCCAAAAGCAGAGCTCCCTCCGGAGAACCGGAGGGAGCTCTATCATCATGAATGAAATTATTTTGCGATTACCTTCTTCAGCCTGGCAAAGCGGGGGAGACCGTTCTCCTTCTTCATCCTGGTCTCACCCTGAATGAGGGGGAGGGCGTAGTCAATAAACGCCTGCTCCACGCCGTTATGAGCGGCGTTGATCCACTCGATGGGCACCTTTTTCTCCGTATTGGCCACGTCGGTCAGATTGAACAGCCTGGTCCGGCAGACATACTTGCCGTCCTCATAGCTGCGCTCAAAGCCCACCATCTTGTCCGTGAGGCCCGCCACGGCGTTCTCCACGGCGGCCTTGCCGGCCATGAAGGACTCGTCGATATCGGTCTGGGAAGCCAGGTGCGCGCCGCAGCGCTGGAGCAGACTCAGCTCGATGCCCCGGACCTTCGCGCCGGTCTCCTTCTTGACAACCTCAGCCAGCATGGCGGCCAGACCGCCCAGCTGGGCATGACCAAAACCGTCGGTAGCGCTCGTCCTGGCCTCGGAGACAAAGGAGCCGTCGGCATAATGGATGCCCTCCGAAACGGCCACCATGCAGTTGCCCTTCTCCGCGTATACCTTCTTGACCTCGGCAATAAACCGGTCCATGTCAAAATCGGTTTCCGGGAGATAGATCAGATCCGGACCCGCGCCCATGGCGGTCGCAAGGCCGGCGGCGGCCGTCAGCCAGCCGGCGTGGCGGCCCATGATTTCAATGACGCAGATCATACCGGTGTCATAGACCCGGGCGTCATGATAAACCTCCATGCAGGAGGTGGCGATATACTTGGCGGCGGAAGCGAAGCCGGGGCAGTGGTCGGTACCGAACAGATCGTTGTCGATGGTCTTGGGCACGCCCATCACCCGGCATTCATAACCCACCTTCTGCATATACTTGCTGATCTTATTGCAGGTATCCATGGAGTCGTTGCCGCCGTTGTAGAAGAAGTAGCGGACATCGTATTTTTTGAAGATCTCCAGAATACGCTTATAGTCGGTGTCGTCTGTGTCGGGATCGGCGATTTTATAGCGGCAGGAGCCCAGAGCGGAGGAGGGGGTGTAGAGCAGCAGCTCCAGCTCGTCCGCATCCTCTTGAGACATGTCGATCAGACGGTCGCTCAGCACGCCCTTGATGCCATGCTCCGCGCCGTATACCCTGGTGATGGCCTCGCTGTCCAGCGCGGTGCGGATGACGCCGTACGCGCTGGCGTTGATAACGGAAGTGGGGCCGCCGGACTGACCGATGATGCATGCGCCTTTAAGCATAATTGAAATCCTCCAGTTTCTGGTATACATACAAACAAAAATTTTCCGCAAAGCTTTGCTCTGCTTTTTCTCTATTATACCAAGATTTTCCGGTGTTGTAAACGTACTTTTTCGATAGATAGCGGCGCATCACGGTGGATGGCTTTCGTCCACCTTTACAAATTGGCGGGAGGCAATACGCCTCCCGCCAGGTATTCTTATGCCTGCGCCTGCATGAAGTGCATCAGCATCTGCGCCGTGTGGGGCGCGGGCTGCCAGCCCCCTGAGGTCCGGGACGCCGCCGCCCTTGCCGCCACGGGGGCAGCCCCGGGAGCATACATACGGTGAGCAGCAGGGCGATTGCACGTTTCTCCCTTTGCGTTTCCTCGCTTTCAACAGTCATTCTCTCCGTGGAGAACCCACGGAGAGGGCGGGGTACCCCCGTTCGATTTTCTGAAGGCTTTCTGATACTTTTTCTTTCAGGAAAAAATATGTATACCTTATGCGTTTTGGTACAATTGTCCCCGGGAGGATCACAGCCGGTCCGGCTGCGGCGCTCCGGCGCTTCCTTTTTTCCGTGGCGCCCCACGCAGTATCACTCGCTTATTGTCTTGCACTCTCCGGCACGCAGAAAATTGGCATGGATTTGCAGCAATTCTGCATACGCGACGGTATTGACGCGGCTCCATGCCCTGTGATAAAATTTTATTGCTTTTTTTGCGCCGGTTCAGCCGGCTGCGAGGATTCGACAGCTTTTGCATGAATTATGAAAGGAGGCGGCCGTCATAAAGATTGCGCTTTGCGATGACGAATCTGTCCAGCTCTCCAGGCTAGAGGCGTCTCTGGGGGAGTATGCCTCCCTGCATCCTGACAGGGAGCTTACGGTAAGCGCTTTTTCCTCCAGCGCCGCCCTGCTGGAGCATTTGCGGGTCAGGGGCGCTTTTGATATTTATCTTCTGGACGTCATCATGCCGGGACAAAACGGCATCGAGCTGGGCGTAAGCATCCGGAAATATGACCAGGGCGGGCATATCGTCTATCTCACCGCCTCGCCGGACTACGCCGTGGACTCCTACCGGACCAGGGCGTCGGATTATCTGCTCAAGCCGCTGGACCGGCGCAGCCTGTTCCGCTCTCTGGACGGCATCTTGGAAAATCTGACCCGGAAACGCCAGGATTTTGTAACGATCAAGGCAAAGGATGGACTCCGGCGGCTTCCGATCCACCGCGTCATATGCGGCGAGCTGGTGAGGCGCTGCGTCCACTACCATCTCGCCGGCGGCTCGGTGATTGAGGGCATGAGCCTGCGGGGCGCTTTTCAGGACGCGGTGGAACCCCTGCTGGCGCACCGCCGGTTTGTCCTGTGCGCCACTTCTTTTTGTGTGAATCTGTCCTTTGTGGAAATGATTGATTCCTCCGGATTGCGGCTGGCGGGGGGCAGGGTGCTTCCGGTGTCGCGCGCCCTCCGGGCCGAAGTGACCAGACGGTGGCTGGATTATCATTTGGAAGGAGGGATCTGACATGTCCAGTCCCAATATCCTGGTTCAGATTTCCATTCTCTACTGCATGGTCCACATGTACATCTTCCTGTTCCTTTTCTATGAGTACCGCTGCTCCAAACGGACGTTCCGGATCAGCGCGGCAGTTGTTTTTGTTGTGATCGGCGGCATCTGCGTGTGGATCTTTTTTGCCCGGGGGATTGCCGCAATGGGTCAGTGGGGCGTGCTGGTCGGGTCGGTACCAACCCTGATTTTCTTTTTTGCCATGTCCCGGCAGCGAAACGCCCAGTTTGTTTTCATCTTCTGCTTTTCTGATACGGTGTGCATATGGATCGAACTGGCCTCGGCGCTGACTGACTATGCGGTAAACGGAAACGGAGCTGTGACCTTTGCGCTGCGGGTGGCAGCGTTTCCCCTGATGGAATATGCGGTGTGGCGCTGGCTCCGCCGTCCCTTTCTGGAGATCAGCCGTCTGGTTCGCAAAGGGTGGCTGCTGTTTGCGGCGCTGACCGGGATCTGTTACCTTATTCTGGTGCTGCTGAGCGTATATCCCACCGCTATTTTCGACCGTCCGCAGGATATTCCGCTGGCCGTGATGGTACTGGCGCTTATCGCGCTGACTTACGGCACTATCTTTCTGGTGCTGTTCGAGCAGCTCCATGTCATGAAAGTGCAGGAGCGCCAGCGGGTGCTGGAGGCCCAGACTGCCATGATGAGCCGCCGGATGGAGGACATCCGCCGGGCGGAGGACGCCATGCGCATCGAGCGACACGATATGCGGCACCAGCTTCAGACGGTGGCCTCTCTGGCTCAAAGGGGGGATTCTGCGGCAGTGCTGGACTATGTCGGTATATTTCAGGAGAAGCTGGATTCCATCGCGCCCAAAAGGTACTGCGCCAATCCGGTCCTGGACGCGGTTCTGGCCAATGCCGCATCCCAGGCGGAACAGCTGGGCATTTCCGCGGAAATTGCCGTCGCGTTGCCGGAGGAACTGCCCGTGGATATGCTGGAGCTGTCCATTGTCTTTGCCAACGCGCTGGAAAACGCCATCCACGCGGTTTCGGCGCTGCCGGAAGAACGGCGGCGCATCTTCTGCAAAAGCGTGATCTATCCCCGGTTCATGCTGGAAATTTCCAATCCCTACGAAGGGAAGGTCGCCTTTGACCGGAAGGGATTTCCCATCACGGACAAGCCCGGACACGGAACAGGGACCCGGAGCATCGTCGCCTTTGCGGAGAAGTATCAGGCGCTTTGCCTCTTCGACACGGAAAACGGGTGGTTCAGGCTGCGGGTTGCCATATGAGAGGGAAGAGGCGGCGTCCGGCTGCCGGAGCGGGGCAGACGATTTCTTCCGTTTCGGAAATAGTATACAAAGCCGATTTGGCGCCTGCGCCACATTTTTTCTTTTTCTCTGTTGCAATCTGCTGGAAATGTGGTAAAATATACCTAACTTCACCATAAGGAGGACTAGCATCATGCCCCTTGTTACCACTACCGAAATGTTCAGGAAGGCCTACGACGGCGGCTACGCCATCGGCGCTTTCAACGTCAACAACATGGAGATCGTCCAGGGCATCACCGAGGCTGCCAGAGAAGTCAACGCGCCCCTGATTCTCCAGGTCTCCAAGGGCGCCCGCGCCTATGCCAACCATACCTATCTGGTCAAGCTGGTGGAAGCCGCCATTATTGAGACCGGCCTGCCCATCTGCCTGCATCTGGACCATGGCGACAGCTTTGAGACCTGCAAGAGCTGCATCGACGGCGGCTTTACTTCCGTTATGATCGACGCCTCCAGCAAGCCCTTTGCCGAGAACATTGAAATCACCAGGAAGGTGGTTGAGTATGCGCACGATCACGGCGTGGTGGTCGAGGCCGAGCTGGGCAGCCTGGCCGGCGTGGAGGATGAGGTGCAGGTTTCCGCGGAGGATTCCTCCTACACCCGCCCCGAGGAGGTGGAGGAGTTCGTGCAGAAGACCGGCTGCGACTCCCTGGCCATCGCCATCGGCACCTCCCATGGCGCCTATAAGTTCACCGCCGCCCAGTGTACCCGCAACGAGAAGGGCGATCTGGTTCCTCCGCCCCTGCGTTTCGACATTCTGGACGAGGTCGTCAAGCGCCTGCCCGGCTTCCCCATCGTGCTCCACGGTTCCTCCTCCGTGCCGCAGGAGTTCGTGAAGATGGTCAACGCCAACGGCGGCAAGATGCCCGACGCCGTCGGCATCCCCGAGGAGCAGCTCCGTCAGGCCGCCCGCAGCGCCGTGTGCAAGATCAACATTGACTCCGACCTGCGTCTGGCCATGACCGGCACCATCCGGCAGTTCTTCTGCGAGCATCCTGACAAGTTCGATCCCCGTGAGTACCTCAAGCCCGCCCGCGCCGCCATCAAAGAGCTGGTCAAGCACAAGCTGATCGACGTTCTGGGCTGCGACGGAAAGGCGTAAGGACGCCAAATCCAGCGGACAGACACGTTGCCCCCTTTTTCTTGAAAAAGAAAAAGGGGGCATGTTCTTTCCTTTATTGTATGGTCAGCGTATAGGCCTCCATCTCCGGAAGCAGGCTGAGGAAAGCGGTCACGGCGGTTTGCGCTTTCTCGTCCGCGCCGGTAAACAGACCGTTGTCAATGGCACGCTGCTCCATCAGCTCTTTTTGATCTTTGGTGAATCCGGCGTAATCCTCAATGGTGATCCGGTTGAAGATGTTGTCGTTTTCGTCGAAGACCTCCAGCGTATCCTCCGGAATCTCATGGGAGAGAATTTTGCTGCCGGGCAGCGTGACGGTGATCGTTTTAATATCCTCGTTTACCTGAATTGAGACATCCGCCAGATCCACGCCGGCCTTGATAACGCCGTCATAGGAAATGATGAAGCTCTTGGTGGTAAAGGGAACCTTCCAGCCATAAAAATCCACCTGGTTTTCAAACCGGCCCATGTTGGTGTAGTAGTAAGCCACCGTGGTCAGCTCCTGGACGGAGCGCAGCTGTTTGCCCAGCAGGTCGCTGGTAATAACGGCGGGGGCTTTCTCTTCGCTCCTGACCGCGGCGTACAGCAGCGACGCCAGCACCGCAATGCACAGCGCCGCCAGCACGGCGGCGGCAATCAGCAGCCTGGTCTTCAGCTTCATTTTCTGAGGCGCAAGCTCCAGACCGGCCTCCAGTTCATCCCGTTGCATGGCAGGACACCTCCTTCATTTTCACTGCCTCTATCATACCGGGAAATGGCGAAAAAAGCAAGGCGCAAAAAGCAGAAAAAATCTGTTTCCTATCGAAGCTCCTGTTCCAGATCGTCAAAGGCCGGGTTGTCAAAAAACTCCCGCAGAGAGATGTCCAGACCGTCGCACAGCTTCTTGATGGTGGACACAGTGGCGCTGTGGTTGCGTCCGCTGACGATGTTGTTGAGGGTGGACTGGGTCACTCCGTTGAGCGTCGCCAGCCGGTTGACGGTGATTTTCCGCTGGGCACAGAGCTCCAGAATCCTGGTTCGCACTGCCGTTGCCGTATCTGTCATAAGGGCCACATCCTGACTCAAAAGAGATAATCTGAGTGTACCCGTTTTCTTAAAGAAATCTTAACTCTTTTGAGTTGACTTGTGAAGGTTGTTCTGGTATAATCTTGCGGTGTTGAAGGGAGCATTTAAATTTGTCTTGACAAACATATCGAGTGGTGATATATTATCATACATATCGCAGGACGATATATTGCGCTGTTTTTTGATAGCGCATAAATGCATTCCCAAGGCCCTTTTTTGATACTTTTTCTCTCAAAAAAAGTATGGACGCCACAAATCCACAAAAACGGCGCATGCAAAACGCCCGATGAGGAGGAGCTATGCGAGAATTACTGCAAGCGCAGAGTCTGACGAAGACCTTCCGGCTGTCTGCCAGGCAGCAGAAGCTGGAAAAGACCAAAGAGAAGGTGCGGACGGCGGTGGATCACCTCAGCTTTACCGCCTGTGAGGGGGAGATTTTCGGACTGCTGGGGCCCAATGGCGCGGGAAAGACCACCACGCTTCGGATGCTGGCTACCCTCATCCGGCCGGACAGCGGCGACGCCCTGGTGGACGGGGCCAGCATCGTCCGGGAGCCGGACCAGGTCCGCAGCCGCATCGGCTTTCTTACCAGCGAGCTGAAGCTGGAGGACTGCTTTACCCCCAACTGTTTATTTGACTTTTTTGCCGACCTCCATAAGGTGGACCCGGCGGTGCGGGACCGGCGGAAGAAGGAGCTCTTTGACCGCTTCGGTATCGACAGGTTTGCCGAGGTGAAGGTGGCAAATCTGTCCACCGGCATGAAGCAGAAGGTGTCTTTGGTGGTGTCCATCGTCCACAACCCGGACATCATCATCTTCGACGAGCCCACCAACGGCCTGGACGTGCTGACGGCCAGGGTGGTGACGGACTTCCTCCGGGAGCTGCGGGACGAGGGGAAGACCATCATCGTCTCCACCCATATTTTCAGCCTGATCGAGAAGCTCTGCGACCGGGTGGGGATCATCATCAGCGGGAGGATGATCGTATGCGACACCCTGGAGCGGGTTTGCGGCGGCATGAGCCTGGAGGACAGATTCTTTGAAATTTATAAGGAAACGGCAGGTGACGGGGAATGAGAAGCGGGATACTTACGATTATGAAGAAGGAGCTGACCCGGTTTTTCGGCGACAAGCGGATGGTGGCCGGCGTCCTTCTGCCTGGTATCCTGGTTTACATCGGGTACAGCTTCATGGGCGGAGCCATGGGGGACGCTTTCGGCGTGGACGAGGACTACACTCCCACCGTCCAGACGGTGAACCTGCCGGAGTCTATGGAGGCGCTGCTGCCCCAGACGGGATTTACCATCATTGCGGCTTCGGACGGGGAGGCGGCCAAGGAGGCCGTAACAGCTCAGGAGCTGGACCTGCTGATGGAATTCCCGGAGGGGTTTGACGCCGATGTCGCGGCCTATGAGGTGTCCTCCGGTGGAGCGGCCCCCAATGTGGAGGTCTATTATAATGCAGCCTCCACCAATTCCACCTTTGCCTATCAGACAGTGGTGAGCCTGCTGGATGCCTATGAGGGCCAGATGGTCAACAAGTTTGACGTCAACGCCGGCGGGGAGGGCTACGATCTGGCCACGGCGGAGGATACAACGGGGTTCTTTTTCGCCATGATGATGCCTCTGCTGCTGATGATGTTTCTCTACTCTGGCTGCGCCGCCGTGGCCCCGGAGTCCATCGCGGGGGAGAAGGAGCGGGGCACTATCGCCACTATGCTGATTACGCCCATCCGCCGCAGCGACGTGGCCCTTGGGAAGATTCTGGCGCTGGCGCTGATTGCCATAATCTCCGCGGCCTCCAGCACAGTGGGTACCGTCCTGGCGCTGCCAAAGATGATGGGCGGCGTGACGGACGAGGTCAGCGCGGATATTTACGGCGTGCAGGACTATCTGCTGCTGGCGGCGGTCATCTTTTCCACGGTGCTGCTGCTGGTGACTGTGATCTCCGTTCTTTCTGCTTTCGCCAGGACCGTCAAGGAGGCCCAGACCTACGTCATGCCGGTTATGCTGCTGGTAATGGGACTGGGGATCACGGGCATGTTCGGGGGCGGCGCGTCCCAGGAGCTGGCTGGCTACTGCATCCCGCTGTACAACAGCGTCCAGTGCATGGTGGGGGTGTTTTCCTTCTCTGTGCTGCCCGTAGGCGTAGCCGCCACGGTGGGGGCCAATGCCGTCGTGACCATTCTGGGCGTGGTGGCGCTGGCCAGGATGTTCAACAGCGAAAAGATTATTTTTTCCAGATAGAAGGGCAGGGGAGCCGCGGCGCACAGCGCCGCGGCTCAATGTCCGAAGCAATGTGTTCTCAGAGCGCAGGTCCAGGCGCGTTCTGGGGTACTTTTTCCTTCGTGAAGGATCGCTTCGCGATCCTTTCAGCGCCCGGCTCGCCGCAGGCGCTGAGGAAGAATCCGCTGGTCTTTTCTCCTCTCCCATGTTATAATAGACCTATCAACCGGGAGGAAAGAGGTATGCTCAATGTATGATGAATTGACCGAAGTCGATATCAAAAAAATGAAGGAAGAGATCGACTACCGCATCCGGGTCCTGCGGCCCAAATTGATCGAGGAGGTCCAGACCGCCCGCGCCTTCGGAGACCTGAGTGAAAACTTTGAGTACAAATGCGCCAGGCAGGAGAAAAACCGCAACGACAGCCGTATACGCTATTTGCAGAAGATGGTCAGCACCGCGAAGGTGATTTCCGCGGACTCCGCAGGGGATGCGGTGGGTCTGTTTGACAAGGTGGCTGTCTTCCATGAGGGGCTGGGAAAAGAGATGACGCTGCGTGTCGTTACCACCCTCCGCTGCGACGCAGCCAGGGGACTCATCAGCAAGGAGTCCCCGGTGGGCAGAGCGCTGCTGGGCCGGAAAGTGGGGGACCGGGTCCATGTGAACGCCGGGGGCGGGACACAGTATGACATGGAGATCCGCTCCATTGAAAAGGGAACGGACGACGAATCCCTGGAGATACAGAAGTTTTAAAGAGGAACCCCCCGGCAAAGCCGGGGAGGTCTTCTTCGACAGGCTGACGGGCGGGCCGTAAGGCCCGCCCGTTTTCCACAACGCCGGTAAAACTTTTCAGAAGCTCCTGCGAGGCAATGTCCAGCCTTCCTGAAGGTTCTTTCTGATTCTTTTTTCAAAAAGAATCAATACGCCACGCCCCAGATGATGTCTGTCGTACACTCCTTGCCGCACACGGGGCACTTGCCGGTAGCGCCGGACTGGTCCAGAGGCATACACCGGGAGGTGACGCCCACCTTTTCCTTCATGGCAAGCTCGCAGTCCAGACTGCCGCACCATCTGGTATGGACAAAGCCGCCGCGGTTCTTCTCGATGAGGGCCTTGACCTCCTCCCAGGTTTCGGCAGAGAAGGTGTTGTCCTCCAGGTTCTTTTTCGCCATGGCAAACATGTTGTCGTGAATCTCGTCCAGCAGCGTTGCCACGGCGGTCTCCAGCCCGGCCAGAGGAACAAAGGTCTTTTCCCCGGTGTCCCGGCGGGCGATGCAGCACTGGTCCTTCTCCATGTCCTTAGGGCCGATCTCCACCCGGAGGGGCACGCCCCGCATCTCGTATTCGGCGAACTTCCAGCCGGGCGCCTTGTCGCTGTCGTCCAGCTTCACCCGAACGCCCGCCTTTTCCAGCCGGTCCCGCAGGCCCTGGGCGGCCTCGACGACGCCGGGCCTGTGCTGGGCGATGGGCAGGACCACCGCCTGGATGGGAGCCACCCGGGGGGGCAGCACCAGACCGTTGTCGTCGCCGTGGGTCATGATGATACCGCCAATAAGGCGGGTGGACACGCCCCAGCTGGTCTGGTGGGGGTGATGGAGCTGGTTGTCCGCGCCGGTGAAGGTGATGTCAAAGGCTTTGGCGAAGCCGTCGCCGAAGTAGTGGCTGGTCCCCGCCTGGAGGGCCTTGCGGTCATGCATCATGCACTCCACGCAGTAGGTGTCCTCCGCGCCGGAGAACTTCTCCCTGTCGGTCTTGCGGCCCCGTGTGACGGGCATGGCGAGATAGTTCTCGCAGAAATCCGCGTAGATGTTCAGCATGCGCACCGTCTCCTCCACGGCCTCTCCGGCGGTGGCGTGCATGGTGTGACCCTCCTGCCACAGAAACTCCCGGTGGCGGAGGAAGGGGCGGCTGGTCTTCTCCCAGCGCAGCACACTGCACCACTGGTTGTACAGCTTGGGCAGGTCCCGGTGGGAGTGGATGATGTTTTTATAGTGCTCGCAGAACAGGGTCTCGCTGGTGGGACGGATGCAGTAGCGCTCCTCCAGCTTCTCCGTTCCACCGAAGGTCACCCAGGCGCACTCCGGGGCGAAACCCTCCACGTGGTCCTTCTCCTTCTGGAGCAGGCTCTCGGGGATGAGCATGGGCATGGCCACGTTTTCATGGCCCGTGGCCTTGAACTGCCGGTCCAGCTCCTTCTGCATATTCTCCCAGATGGCGTAGCCATAGGGGCGGTAGATGAACATGCCCTTCACGCTGGAGTAGTCGATGAGTTCCGCCTTTTTGCATACGTCGGTGAACCATTGGGCGAAGTCCACGTCCCGCGCGGTGATGGCGTCCACCTGTCTCTGATCCTTTGCCATAGCAGTTTCTCTCCTGAATCTATTTAAATTTTGGGTGTTTTCACTGGTTCCTTATTTTAGCGATTCAGAGGGGAAATGTCAAGGGAAACGCAGCATCTGCGGCGCTGCACGGACAATTTTCTTTGCTGCCTCCGGCGGCACGGCAGTTTTCTTTTCGATACTGCCGGGGCTGGGAGCTCCGGGGGACTTCTGCTTTTTTCGTACAGGTGAAAAGAAGGGCTGCCACGGCAGAAATGCTACTTTTTCTCCAGCTTTACCGTCTCCTTCATGGCCACTGAGCAGGCCAGATCCCCCAGTACGTTGCAGCAGGTAGCCCCCATATCGCACAGGGTGTTGACGCTGATGTACACCCCCATTACGCCCGCCGGCAGGCCGGCAATGGACGCCAGGGCCGCAAAGGACGCGATGGCTCCGCCGGGTACGCCGGGGGTGCCGATGCTCAGCAGCGTATTGCTCAGAAGTACCACGGCCAGCATGCCGAAGCTGACCTCCACGCCGCAGGCGTTGGCAAAGAAGACGATCATGAAGCTCATGAGGATACTCACCGCGTCCATGTTGATGGTGGCCCCCAGAGGCAGCGCCAGAGAGGAAATCTCGTTGGGTACCCCCATTTCGTCGGCGCAGCGCTTGCTGATGGGCAGCGTGGCGGAGCTGGAGCAGGTGCCGAAGGCGTTCAGCGCCGCGGGCATGACCCTGGAGAAGAACTGCCGCACGCCGTATTTGCCCAGCAGCCGGACAATGCCGCCGTAAACGATGAGCGCATACAGGAAGAAGGTCAGATACAGCGCGATCAGCACCGTACCCAGGGCGACGATCGTCTCCGTGCCGTTGGCGTAGACCACGGAGGCGATAGAGCACAGCACACCCACCGGTGTGAACAGCATGACCACGGATACGATTTTTACGGAAATTTCATTGACGGAGCAGGCAAGCATAACAAACGGCTCCGCCTTTTTCCCAAGCGTCAGACAGGTGATGCCAACGATCACCGCAAATACCAGGACCTGCAGCATGTCGCCGTTGGCAAAGGAGGCCACGGGATTGGCCGGAACCAGGTTCTTTACCGTATCCAGCAGGCTGGTGAACTGGGTGGCCGCTACATTGGCCTCCACCATCTCGATGACGACGCCCCGTCCCAACCCCAGCGCCCGGGGAAGAAACAGCCCCAGCAGACTGGCCAGCAGGGTGGTGCAGACATAGTAAATGACGGACTGTGCGCCGATTTTACCGGTGGCGGATACGCTGCCGATGCCGTGGACGCCCACCACCAGCGAGCAGAACACCAGCGGATAGATCATCATGCGCAGCGCGTTCATATACAGTCCGCTGACAAGGTCGATGGCGGGCAGCAGGAATTCCAGACGGCCGGGAATCAGCAGCCCCAGGACGATCCCCAGGATCAGACAGATAAAAATGGCCAGGGTCAGATGGGTCGAGGTTTTCTTTTTCATGGGAAACAGCTCCTTTACACATAACATACAAAAATGGCAAAATAAAAACGCCCGTCTTCCTGTGCAGAAGACGAGCGGAATGCCCGTGGTACCACTTCTTTTCACCCCGTGAGAAACCGGGGCCTCCATGAGCGTCCAGCAACGCTCTCCGCTGTAACGGGCAGACCCGTCGCGCCCTGACAGAATCCGCTTGGGCGCGCCTCTCCGGAGCCATCTTCTCCCGATTCCGACCGGCTCCCTTTCAGCAGGCGGGAGCTCTCTGTGCGGCGGGCCGCGGGATACTCTTTCCTTCATCGTGTTTGGTATGATAAAAATTATGATTATTATATTCGGCGGCTTCCGGAAAGTCAATAGGTAATCTGACGTGTTCTGAGGCGAAACGACGGTTCCTTTTTGTACAAAGTCAGCAACGGCAGTCCTTCGATTTGTTTCCCTCTTC
Source organism: uncultured Oscillospiraceae bacterium (assembly GCA_910587505.1). Classification (GTDB taxonomy): domain Bacteria; phylum Bacillota; class Clostridia; order Oscillospirales; family Oscillospiraceae; genus Pelethomonas. Next base: position 53,241 of record CAJULD010000012.1, read on the forward strand.
CGCAATAAACTGGTAGACTTTTTCCATCCCGCGAGGTATACTATAACAGAGAGAAATGATTTATCCCAGCCAGGAGGTTTTTCTTGCTATGCCGTGGTTTGACCGCTTTGATGAAATTACCGGGTTCCCGGATATGGAAATTCTCCGGGAGGAGCCGATGGAGAAGCACACTACCTTCCGGATCGGAGGGCCCGTCCGGCGGCTCGTCCGCCCGGCGTCGGCCGGGCAGTGCGCCGCGCTGCTGGCTGTGGCGGAGAAGGAAGGATGGCCGGTGCTGGTGCTGGGTAACGGCTCCAATCTGCTGGCGGCGGACGAGGGACTGGACTTGCTGGCCGTTTCTACCGGGCGGCTGGAGGGTCTGGAGCGGACCGGGGAGAAAACGGTCCGGGCGGGAGCGGGCGTCAGCCTGGCGCGGCTGGCGTCCTTTGCCCAGCGGGAGGGGCTGAGCGGACTGGAATTTGCCCACGGAATACCGGGCAGTCTGGGGGGCGGCGTATACATGAACGCCGGGGCCTATGGCGGCGAAATGAGGCAGGCGCTGTCCGCTGTGACGGCCTGGTTTCCCGGCGAGGGTATCCGCCGTCTGGCGGTGGAGGAGCTGGAGTTGGGCTACCGCCGCAGCATCTTCAGCGGCGGACGGGGCGTGGTGCTGGAGGCGGAGCTTCTGCTGGAGCCGGGAGACCGGAAGGCGATCCGGTCGCGGATGGAGGAGCTTGGCTGCCGCCGCCGGGAGAAGCAGCCTCTGGAGTATCCCAGCGCGGGCAGCACATTCAAACGGCCCGAGGGCCATTTTGCCGGAACGCTGATCGAGCAGTGCGGATTGAAGGGGCGGCGCGTCGGCGGCGCGCAGGTGTCGGAAAAGCACGCAGGATTCGTTATCAACACCGGCGGGGCCACCTGCGCCGACGTTCTGGCGCTGATCCGCTGCATACAGGAAACGGTGTACGACCAGACCGGCGTCCGGCTGGAGCCGGAGGTCAAAACCGTTCCGTAAGGACCGCGCGAGAGGGAGAGAGAAAGATGGAAATTCTGATTATATCCGGTCTTTCCGGCGGAGGGAAGAGCAAGGCGGCGTCCTTCCTGGAGGACATGGGATTTTATATTGTGGACAACATGCCGGCGGGAATGATCCTGAAATTTGCGGAATTCTGCGCCGCGGGCAGCGGACGCTACCACAGGGTGGCTCTGGTCTACGATGTGCGCACCGCTGACAGCTTTGACGAATTTCTGGAGGTCCTGGACACCCTGCGGAAGCGGGAGTACGACTGCCGGCTGCTGTTCCTGGAGGCGGACGTGGGGACTGTTATCAAACGTTACAAGGAGACCCGCCGGATGCATCCGCTTCAGGAGCGCTGCGGCTCTCTGGAGACTGCGGTGGACCGGGAGATCCATCTGATGGCCCCGGTGCGGGAGAAAGCGGACGTGGTCATCAATTCCACCACCTATTCAACCGCCCGCCTGCGGGGAGAGCTGCTCCGGCTGTTCGGCGGCAGCCAGAGTGCGGTGGAAATGCAGGTCAGTCTGGTGTCCTTCGGCTTCAAACACGGCCTGCCGCTGGAAGCCGACCTGGTGTTCGACGTACGCTTCATGCCCAATCCCTTTTATATTGATACGATGAAGAGCAGGACCGGTCTGGACCCGGAGGTCCGGGACTACGTATTCTCTTTCCGTGAGACAGAACAGTTCATGGAGAAGCTGCGGGAGCTGCTCCGCTTTGTCCTGCCCCTGTACCGGGAGGAGGGAAAGACCATACTGGTGGTGGCGGTGGGGTGCACCGGCGGGCACCACCGGTCCGTGGCGGTGACCCGGTCTCTGGCGGAATATATCCGTTCGCTGGGGTATCAGGTAACGGAAAATCACCGGGATATGACAAGGACGTAGGAGCAGGAAGTTTTTCAATTAAATATTCATCTTATTTTGTTAAAAGAAGTGTAAATTGCTATGACAGAAAACAATCTATACCGCGGTCCCAGCGGCAAGGGACCGAAAATCACCGCCATCGGCGGCGGGACGGGCCTTTCCACCATGCTGCGGGGCCTGAAGCGGCACACCAACAATCTGACCGCCATTGTCACCGTAGCGGACGACGGCGGCGGCTCCGGCGTGCTGCGGCAGGAGCTGGGAATGCTGCCGCCGGGAGACGTCCGTAACTGTCTGGAGGCGCTGGCCAATGTGGAACCGTTGATGGGGGAACTGCTCCATTACCGGTTTACCGAGGGCTCGCTGAAGGGACAGAGCTTCGGCAATCTGTTTCTGGCGGCGCTTAACGGCATCTCCGGCGGAAGCTTCGATCAGGCGGTCAGCCGGATGAGCCAGGTGCTGGCCATCACCGGAAGGGTGATTCCAGTGACCAACACCGACGTGCAGCTGGAGGCGGAATTTGAAAACGGAGCCAGAGTTCTGGGCGAATCCAAGATTTTCTACTGCAAAAAGCGGGAGAACTGCCGCATCCGGCAGGTGCGGCTGCTGCCGGAGCGTCCGGCGGCGCTGGAGCCTGCGCTGGAAGCCATCCGGGAGGCGGATATGATCCTGCTGGGGCCCGGAAGCCTGTATACCAGCATCATCCCGAACCTGCTGGTAGACGGGGTGGCCCAGGCAATCGCCGGGTCCGGCGCTCTGAAGATTTACATCGCCAACGTCATGACCCAAGAGGGGGAGACGGAAGGCTGCACCAATGCAGACCATATTCGGGCCATTTTCCAGCACTCCCTGCCGGGGCTGTTCCACCTGTGTCTGGTGAATTCCTCCACCATCCCGCCGGAGGTGGTGGAGCGCTACGCTCAGGAGGGGGCGGAGCCGCTTCTCTTCGACCGGGCCCGGTGCGCCGAACTGGGGGTGGAGCTGGTCAGCCGTCCGGTGTCCGCCGTGCGGGACGGCTATGTCCGCCACGACCCGGAGTTGCTGGCCGCGGCTCTGCTGGAGCTCCACGCCCAGAGAAGCGTCCGCATCGCGGGTCTGGGGAGGTACCGGACGGAATGAGAATCTGTACTGATTCTTTCTTTGAAAGAAAAAGGATCCACAGGACTTCAGAAATGCTGCATTTTGCTTCCCGAGAACTTCCCGGAGAGGGGCTGCCCCGCGGTTTTGCAACAGGTTAACGGATACGCCGGTTGAATGGATTATGAATACAGATTTTTATTGGAGAAACGGTATGAGGAGGGCGACATGGCAAAACTGACCTCCATGATGAACATCGGGAAAGAGATGGAGCGGAAGCTGACCTCTGTCGGCATCACTTCCGCCGAGCAGCTGATGGCCGTCGGGGCAAAGCAGGCGTTCTCTCTGATGAAGCAGGCGTATCCCCGTGTCTGTCTGGTGCACCTGTACACGCTGGAGGGCGCGGTCAGCCAGACGGAGTACAACAGCCTTTCCCTGGAGAAGAAAAAAGAGTTGAAGAGATTCAGCGATTCTCTGAACTGATTCACAAAAACAGGAGAGCGTCCTCTGCTGTGGGCAGAGGACGCTCTCCTGTTTTTCCGGTAAAATGCCGGCCTCCATCTCCCGGCAGGTCGCGGAGCGACGCAAATGGCCCGGATTTTTGGACGTCCTGGCCAGCCCTGCCGTTTCAAAGGGATACAACCCGCGCTATCGTTTATTGCTGCCTATCCAGTAGCATCCAGCACCAATAACAGCAGCAAGGAACTCGATTGCCTGGACATAAACATTGAATTCTCTCCAACCAATCACAAAACCAGAACCCCAATATATGACAACGAACACAGCAATAGATATGATGATTCGTATCATTACCTCTTTTTTGATTACTTCTCTTTTCACAAGTACCATTCCCGCAAAAATCAGCACGAACATCGTTCCTGCAAAAATTGTGACAGAAAGGATAATGTCTGACATTACGCTGCCCATAAAATTACCTCGCAATATTGATGAAGTCAGTATAACACATCAGCAAAAGCAAATCAATCAACCGGATTGGAAACTTTATCGGCCTCCTTTTCAGTCCGCTGTGTCTCTCTTACCCGGCGCATACGGGGCCCGTCGTCTGAAAAAGGCAGAGGACGCGACCACATGGCCGGGCTTTTACAAGACAAGACGGGAAAGCTCTGTTATAAATTGCTTCCCCGCTGGTCGCCCCCGCCCCGGAGCCAGTTTCCCACGCTGGTCAGGCACAGCAGCGTCACCACCAGAAACGCGCCGGGAATGAGGATAATCCACCAGGCCCCGCTCAGCAGCGCCTTCTCCGCAAGAGACAGCATGCTGCCCCAGCTGATGACCTCCAGCGGCAGGCCAAGGCCCATGAAGCTGAGGGTAGATTCCGATGCAATGGCAGAGCGGACGTTCATCACCACCATGAACATGATGGAGGAAAAGAAGTTGGGCGCCAGATGCCGCCGGAGGACATGGAAGAACCCCGCTCCCATGCATTGGGCCGCCAGCACGTACTCGCTGCTCCGCAGCCGCCGCACCTCGCTGCGGACCACCCTGGCCACACTGGTCCATCCCGTAACGCCGATGACTACCGACAGACTGAGCACATCCGGTTTACCCAGAATGGCCTGAAGCAGGACGATCAGCAGCAGGGAAGGGATGCTGAGGAAAATTTCCGTCAGCCGCATCAGCAGCTCGTCCAGCCACCGGGGAGACAGGCCGCTGACCGTTCCAAACAGCACCGCCAGGGCCGTGGAGATGGCGGTAGCAAAAAAGCCGATCAGGAGGGAGGCGCGCCCGCCGTGCCAGATCATGGAAAAAATATCCCTGCCCATGGTATCGGCGCCGAACCAGAAATCCGGGCCGGGGGCTTCCATGGCATGGACCAGGTCCATGTAGGCCGGGTCCCTGGGAATAAACAGCTCACAGCACAGGCATCCCGTCACGATCACCAGCAGTCCCGCCATAGCCAACACCGGCTTTCCCCTGTGCCACGGGAGCTCCTTCGGAGGAGGAGGCTGGGGCGTTCGCGCTCCAACCAGGACAAATCGTTCATCCATGGTCTGTCACCTCCGGCGTTTCTCCGCTGCGCATTCTGGGGTCGATCCGCTCGCTGACGATCTGAGCCAGGATGTTGCAGAGAATCACCAGTCCGCCGGATAAAATGCACAGCAGCATCAGCAGATTGTAGTCCTGATACCGGGCGCTTTCATAGGAGAGGGTACCGATGCCGGGATAGGAGAATACGGTTTCGACAATGTAAGTGCCCCCCAGAATATGGGGAACGGAGATCGCCATCAGGCTAAGATAGGTGGGCAGCACGCTCCGCAGGCAGTGACGGAACAGCACTTTACGGCGGCCAAGGCCCTTGGCCCTGGCCAGCAGCACATAGTCCGCACGGATCTCCTCCAGCAGCCTGTTACGGATCATGTAGGCGTAATACCACAGGTGGCCGGCCACCGTCACCGTCAGGGGCAGCACCAGGTGTACCGCCCGGTTGGCAATTCCACCGCCCCCGATGGTGTAAGCGCCGCTGCTTGGCAGCCAGCGCAGGTGGACGGAAAAGATCAGAATCAGGACGAGAGACATCCAGAATTCCGGTATGCAGCTGACAACGGTTCCTGCTTTACAGATAAAGCGGTCCAATAAATTTCCTTCATTCCATGCGCATATTGCGCCCAGCGCCAGCGCCCCGGTAAAGATCAGAAGGAATCCGATCCCGCCGAGAATCAATGTGTTGGGCAGGCGGGCAGCGATGACGGACAAAGCCTCCGTCCTGTACTTGTAGGAGATGCCAAAATCACCCCGGACGGCGCCTTCCAGCCAGCGGATATACTGCACGTGGACCGGCCGGTCCAGACCCAGCCGCGCCTCCGCCTGTTCCCGCTCCTGTACGGTCATCTTTTCCGCCCGGTCCCCATAGTAGGAGACCAGCGGGTCGCCGGGAGCCAGCCGCGCGACATAGAAGGCGGCCAGGGAGAGGAGGAACAGGCTGACGGCGAAGCTCAGTACTTTGCCCCCATAGTATAAAAATGGATTTTTCTGTCTCATGAGGCCGCTCCTTTCCGTAGCACCCGGTGGCCGGGAAGAACCTCCGTCAGCACGCCTTCCCGGTCGAATTGCGCGGAATCGAAGATGACCGGGGTTCTGGCCCGCTCCCTGCAGGGGTCCGGAACGGGAATGGCAGAGAGCAACGCCTGGGTGTAGGGATGGAGCGGGTTGGCAAACAGCTCTCCGGACGGCGCTTCCTCCACCAGCTTTCCCCCCAGCATGACGCCCACCCGGTCGCAGAGATAACGGACCACCGCCAGATCGTGGGCGATAAAGAGAAAGGTAAATCCATGCTCCCGCTGCAAATGCCTGAAGAGGTTGATGATCTGGGCCTGAATGGATACGTCCAGGGAGGCGATCGGCTCGTCCGCCACCAGCAGTTCCGGACTCATACTCAGCGCCCTCGCGATGGCTACCCGCTGCCGCTGTCCGCCGGACAGCTCGGGCGGACGCCTGTCCAGACAGCCGGGATCCAGTCCCACGCACTTCAGCTGAAACGCAGCCTCCTCCCGGAGGGAGCCCCGGGGCGGCCGGATGTGATGGATCTCCAGGGGCTCGCTGATAATGGCGGCCACGGTCATCCGCGGATTCAGGCTGGAGGTGGAATCCTGAAAGATCATCTGGCGGGAGGTTTGCAGCAGCTTTCTGTGGGAGCGGAACTGTCCGGGGTCGCAGATGTTGACGCCCAGATACCGGATCTTTCCGGCGGAAGGGGAGAGAATGCTCATGACGCATTTGGCAACGGTGGACTTTCCGGACCCGGATTCGCCTACCAGACCGAAAATCTCTCCCTTTTGCATCTGAAAGGACACGTCGTCCACCGCACGCACAGTCCGTTTCCGCCCCAGGCGAAAGTCGTGGGTCAGATGCTGTATATCCAGCAGAATTTCAGGCATGGGACCAGCCTCCTTGAATTTTGGGCGCGCGCGCATCCAGCAGCCAGGTGGCCGCGTAATGGGTGTCGCTGATTCGGAACATGGGGGGCGCTTCCTGGTAGTCGATAGCCAGGGCATACTCGTTCCGGCAGGCGAAGGCGTCCCCTTTGGGAGGATCGATCAGGGAAGGCGGCATGCCGGGAATGGTGTAGAGGGGCTGTCCATCCTCCGCCCAGGCGGGGAGGGAACGCAGCAATCCCCATGTATAGGGGTGGCGGGGGTCGTAAAAAATATCCTCCACAGTGCCGTACTCCACGATTTTTCCCGCGTACATGACCGCCACCCGGTCCGCCGCCCGGGCCACCACGCCCAGATCATGGGTGACCAGAATCGCGGCGGCGCCCAGTCTGGCCTGTACGTCCCGGAGGAGGTCCAGAATCTGGGCCTGGATCGTCACATCCAGAGCGGTGGTAGGCTCGTCCGCAAAGAGAATTCTGGGGCCGGAGGCCAGGGCAATGGCCATGACGGAGCGCTGCCGCATTCCGCCGGAAAATTCGTGAGGATACCGGCCATACCGCTCTTCGCCGCCGGGGATACCCACCAGATCCATCAGCTCCAGCACCCGGCGGCGCACGGCCGCCTTTTTTGCTTTCGGCTGGTGGACCCGCACGGCCTCGGCAATCTGCGCGCCGATGGTAATGGTGGGATTCAGCGCAGTCAGGGGATCCTGGAACACCATGGAGAACAGGCGGCCCCGCAGGCGCTCCATGTCCCGCTGGGTATAATGGGTGATGTCCGTCCCGTCCGCCAGGATGGTCCCGCCCCGGATCCATCCGTTTCCGGGCAGCAGCTTCATGATGGACCGGCACAGCACGCTCTTTCCACAGCCGGACTCCCCCACAATGGCCAGCACCTCGCCGGGGGAGAGGGAAAAGGACACGTCCCGCACCGCCTCCACCTCGCCCTGGGCTGTGCGGAAGCTGACGGACAGGTTTTTAATTTCCAGCAATACTGACATAGAATGTTACCTCAAAAACAGAGAAGAAGGGGCTGGTTCTCAGCCCCTTTTGTGTGTCAGAAAAGTGGATACGCCACTTTTCTGAAGAAGTCTCGCTTCGCGCAAAGTGTTTTTCCCCATGGGGCGGCCAGAGGCCGCCTTTTCAGGAAAAAGTATGGATGCCCCAAAGTATCATGCCAGCGTCCACTCCGTGACGTTCCAGAAGACGCCCACCCCGTGGTGGCCCAGGACGGTGTCCGGCGCAATGCCCTTCAGGGAAGAGGCGGCCACATAGTCCGCGTCCACGTAACAGATAAAGGCGAAAGCGGGATCTTCCGCCAGCGCGGTCTGGAAATTGGCGTAGGCCTCCCGCCGGACCTCCGGGTCGTCGGACTGGCGGGCTTCGGTGAGGTACCGGTCCACCAGGGGGTTGGAGTAGCCGGAGTAGTTGGCCCCCTTATCGGTGCCGAAGACCTTGTAGGTGTGATCGTCTGCGTCAAAGGGGCTGCCCCAGCCGATGAGATAGGCCATCTGTCCGCCCCAGTCCACCCTGGCGGGGACCTCCACGGTGCAGTCGATGCCAACCTCCTGGAGCTGCTGGGCGGCGGCCTGGGCCATGTCCAGCCGGACCTGGTCCCCCGCGCCCACGCTGAGGACGAAGCCGACCTTCTGTCCATTGCGTTCGTAAAAGCCGCCTTCTCCCATGGTGCACCCGGCGTCTTCCAGTATGGTCCTGGCCCGGGCGGGGTCGTAGTCGTAGCGCTCCACGTTTTCGTTGTTGTAAACATTGCGCTGGAGGGGACCGTAAGCCGTTACGCCGCAGCCCAGCACCACCGCATCCAGGATGGCCTGCCGGTCGATGGCATAACAGACAGCGGGAATCAGATCCCGGTTCTCCTGCCAGTAAGGGTTCCGGAAGTTGAACAGGATGCCCCGATAGTCGGAGGTCTTCATGTTATAGACCGTGCAACCGTCTTTTCCCAGGAAATTTTCCGCATCCTTGGGCGTCAGATGGGCCAGGGTCAGCTCGCCGGCCTGCATCTGGACGGCCCTGGCATTGTCGTCAGGGACAATTTTGAAGATGATCTTCTCAATGTTCGCGGGGGTTTTGAAGTAGTCCCCGTTCCGGACCAGGGTAATGGCCTGGCCCTCGTCCCAGCTGTCCAGCCTGTAGGGGCCGGTGCCCACGGGAGCGCGGAAAAAGGATGACTCCTGCATGTCCTCGCCCTCCAGCAGGTGTCTGGGCAGCACGGCCATGGTCATATAGTCCAGAAAGGCCGCGTTGGGCGCGGAGAGGCGGAAGGAAATCGTGTGGGCGTCGATGACCGTGATCTCCTCCACGTCCTCATAGTTGGGGGCGTTCTCAGAGCCGTTGTCCGGATTCATGATGGCCTCAATGGTGAACTTTACGTCCTCCGCAGTGAAAGGCTCGCCGTCGTGCCACCTGACGTTTTCCTCCAGATGGAAGGTGCAGATTTCCCCGTCAAACTCCCAGCTTTTTGCCAGACCGGGGATTATCTGGTTGTTGCCGTCGTGGGCGGTGAGGCCGTTGAAGAGCAGGATGTTGATCTCCCCATGCTCGTCCATGGCGGGATTAATGCGGGTATAATCGCCGCTGGCATAGACGAGGGTATTTCCGTCGCTCCGGGTTCCGCCGTTTCCGCCGCAGGCGGAGAGGCTCAGCAGCGCCGCAGCAGCCAGCAGCAGGGACAGAATTCTCTTTTTCATCAGTGGTTTCTCCTTTGGGGCAGTTTTCGGTTAACCGCTGATTATTATAGTGGACAGTTTTTCCCCGCGCAAGCCGGGGTGGGGGATAGTTTTCTGAGGAAATTTTCGCCGGGATCCTCCGCCCTGGTCTCTGCATTTCTGAAAAAACCGGGCGGCCCCGTGTACCGATCAGGCCGTCCGGTTTCCGTATGGAGCAGATATGGTCGCGGACTTTCAGTGCCGGGGAGATTCCTTCACCATCTGCGCGGCCTGAATCAGGGCGGTCCGCACGTCGGTCAGGTGCTGGATACGCATGGTCTCCGCCTTCCGGATCGCGCCGCCGGCTCGGGTTACCACGTACTGAGGAGGAAGGCGATTGAGCGCCAGCGCGACGATGTCGTTCCGGCACTGCTCGCACAGGCAGCAGTCCAGTTCCGGCTTTATGGCGTCCAGCTCTTCCTCAACGATGGTTTCCATCACGTTGTCATATTTTTTCATAATCAATCACCTCCGGTTTCCTTTATATCACCGGAAAGAGGAATTGTCAATGCGCGCATCAGAAATCTCCATAAAATTCCCCCATCGGTAAAATATCCCGTCCAGCCGTTGATTTATCGGAGGGAGAATGGTATACTAAGAGAAATCTCCGAGGGCGGGAGGCTGCGCCATGTCCTTTTCCAGCGACGTAAAAACCGAATTGTGCCGGGCGGGATTGGACCGGCCCTGCTGCATCCGGGCGGAGACCTACGGCGCGCTGCTGCATGGCAACACCTTCACAACGAGGGAGGTGCGGCTCATCACTGAGAGCGAAAGCTTTGCCAGGCGGCTGCCCGCGCTGCTGAGCCGGGCCTTCGGGCTGACATTCGACCGCCTGCCGGGGGAGGGGGAGCGGAAATATATTTTCCAGCTCCTCCGGGAGGAGAAAATCCGCCGGATCATCGACGCGTTCGGTTTTGATTCCCGGCAAAGCCCGGTGCTGCACATAAATTTTGGCCTGCTGGAGGAGGAATGCTGCCGGGCGGCGTTCCTGCGGGGCGCGTTTCTTGCGGGGGGGAGCGTGACGGAGCCCAGCAAGCGCTACCATCTGGAGCTGGTGACCAGCCATGCCCAGGCCAGCCGGGAGCTGATGGCGCTGCTGGCCGATATGGGCCGCCAGCCGGGACAGACCGCCCGGAATGGAAGCCGGGTAACTTACTTCAAAAGCAGCGAACAGATCGAGGAATTACTGACCCTGATGGGCGCGCCGGTATCGGCCATGGAGCTGATGAACGCCAGAGCGGAAAAGGAGCTGCGCAACGGTATAAACCGCCGGGTCAACTGCGAGGCGGCCAATCTGGACAAGGCGGTGGACGCCGCCCAGGAGCAGCTGGAAGCGATCCGGAGACTGTATGCGCTGGACCGGGTGGAGGGCCTGAACGACGCGCTGAAGGAAACCATCGTGCTGCGGGAGACCTATCCGGAGCTGACGTTGAGCCAGCTGGCGGAGGAGTTTGAGCCGCCCATCACCAAAAGCTGCCTCAACCACCGGCTGAGAAAGCTGGTGGAGCTGAGCAAATCCTAGAGAGGAGAGAGATATGCGAATCACCGCGCTGGTAGAGAACCGGTCCGACTGTGAACTGACGCCGGTTCATGGCCTGTCCTTATATGTTGAAACAAAGCGGCACAGGCTCCTTTTTGACCTGGGACCGGATGGTACGATGCTGAAAAACGCGAAAAAACGGGGCATCGATCTGGGCGGGGTGGACACGGTTGTCATTTCCCACGGCCACGCCGACCACGGCGGTGGGCTGGCTGCGTTCCTGGAGGTGAACCGCACGGCAAAGGTTTATATCCAGCGCCGGGCCTTTGAGAAGCATTTTTCCAGGGCGCTGGGGTTTGTGAAGGCGCCTGTCGGCCTGGACCGGAAGCTGATGGACCACCCGCAGGTCGTACTGCTGGATGGGGAGTACCGGATCGACGGGGAGCTGCTGATGTTCACCGTGGCGGACACGTCGAAGTACCCTTCCACGGCCAATCGCACGCTGTATGACGAAAAGGGGCCGGATACTTTTGCCCATGAACAGAATCTGATGATTATGGAAGAGAAAAACGTACTTATTATGGGCTGCGGCCACTGCGGCGTGGTGAACATTCTGGAGCGGGCGAGGGCGTACGATCCAAAGGTCTGCATCGGGGGATACCATCTCATGGTTCCGGTAACAAAGAAATCCGTGCCGGAGGACATCCTGGAAGGAATTGCCAGAGAGCTGGCGGGGTACGATATGGATTTCTACACCTGCCACTGCACGGGGGAGGAAGCCTACCGGTACCTGTCCCGCCGGGTACCCGGAATGCGGTATCTGTCCTGCGGGGAAAGCATCGAAATCTGAGACTGTTCTTTGCCCGGCCGGGGAGTCGAAGCGAAATCAGATAAACCTGCCCTGCGCCGCGCAGCGGCGCATAAAGAAAGACAGAGGTAACAGATGTCATTTGTCCACCTTCACGTCCATACAGAGTACAGTTTGCTGGACGGCTTCTGCAAAATCAGCGGTCTGGCCAAGCGGGTAAAAGCGCTGGGGCAGACCGCCGTGGCGGTCACCGACCACGGCGTCATGTACGGCGCCATCGATTTCTACCGGGCCTGTAAGGCTGAGGGGATCAGGCCCATCATCGGCTGCGAGGTCTATGTGACCCCGCCGGACCGCAAACGCTCCGACCGGGTTCACGAGCTGGACGCCGAAAGCCGCCACCTGGTGCTGCTCTGCCGGAACGATGAGGGCTATAAAAACCTCAGCTATATGGTCAGCAGGGGCTTTGTAGACGGCTTCTACATCAGGCCCAGGATCGACATGGAGCTTCTGCGGGCCCACTGCGGAGGGCTGATCGCCCTGTCCGCCTGCCTGGCCGGAGAGATCCCCAAACGGCTGGTCAATGGAAACTACGAAGGGGCCAGGGCCTACGCACTGGAGATGCGGGAGCTCTTTGGCGAGGACGGATTTTACCTGGAGCTTCAGGACCACGGTATCCGGGAGCAGGCCGTGGTCAACGAAGGGCTGCTGCGCCTCCACGAGGAGACCGGCATCCCGCTGGTGTGTACCAACGACTGCCACTACCTGACGCCGGAGGACGCGGAGGCTCACGACGTGCTGCTTTGCATCCAGACCGGGAAGCTGGTGGAGGACGAGAAACGGATGCGCTATGAGCCACGGAATTTCTACGTCCGGTCCACGGAGGAAATGGAGAAGCTCTTCCGCCGGTATCCGGATGCCGTCGCCAACACGGAGAAAATCGCGGCGCTGTGCAATCTGGAATTTACCTTCGGGACCTACCACCTGCCGGCGTTCCGCGTGCCGACGGAGGAGACGCCCCAGGCATATATCCGGCGGCTGTGTGAGGAAGGCTTTGCCGGACGGTATCAGGACCGGCACCCGGAGTATCACAGACAGCTGGAATATGAGCTGGACATGATTGAGAAGATGGGGTTCACGGACTATTTCCTGATTGTCTCCGACTTCGTCCGTTTTGCCCGGAAGGCGGGGATCCCCGTGGGGCCCGGGCGGGGATCCGCCGCAGGCAGTATGGTTTCTTACTGTCTGGACATCACCGATATTGATCCCATGAAATACAGCCTCTACTTCGAGCGGTTCCTGAATCCGGAGCGGGTGAGCATGCCGGATATCGACATGGACTTCGGCGACGTCCGCCGGGACGAGGTGGTGGACTACGTCCGCAGGAAATACGGAACCGACCGGGTGGCCCAGATCGTCACCTTCGGCACCATGGCCGCCCGCAACGCCATCCGGGACGTGGGGCGGGTGATGAACATGCCCTACGCCGAGGTGGATGTGGTGGCCAAACAGGTGCCCAGCGGACCGGGGGCGCTGCACATCACCCTGGACGACGCGCTGCGGTTGAGCAGGCCGCTGAAAGATCTGTACGAGGGCGACGAGCGGATCAAAAAACTGATCGACACCGCCAGGGCCCTGGAGGGCGTACCCCGCCACGCCTCCACCCACGCCGCCGGCGTGGTGATTACCCGCGATCCGGTGTACACCTACGTGCCCCTGGCCCGGAACGACGAGACCATCGTCTGCCAGTATACCATGGTGACGCTGGAGGAGCTGGGGCTGCTGAAAATGGACTTTCTGGGCCTGCGAAACCTGACGGTGCTGGACGACGCGGTGCGGATGGTCCGGAAACGGGAGCCGGATTTCCGGCTGGAGGATGTGCCGGAGGACGATCCTGCGGTCTACGACATGCTGACCCAGGGAAAGACCGGCGGCGTGTTCCAGATGGAGTCCGCGGGGATGACCGGCGTGTGCGTGGGGCTGAAGCCCCAGTCCATTGAGGATCTGACGGCTATCGTGGCGCTGTACCGGCCGGGCCCGATGGAATCCATTCCCCGGTTTATCGCCTGTAAGCATGACCCCAGTCTGGTGACCTACAGGCACCCTTCGCTGAAGCCCATTTTGTCCATCACCTACGGCTGCATCGTCTATCAGGAGCAGGTCATGCAGATCTTCCAGCAGCTGGCGGGATATTCCCTGGGGCAGGCCGACATGGTTCGCCGGGCCATGAGCAAGAAGAAGGCCAAAGATATTGCCAGGGAGCAGGACTCGTTCCTCCACGGCGATCCCGCCCGGAACATCGCCGGGTGCGTGGCCAACGGCATTCCCGAGGACGTGGCCCAGGCCATCTACAACGAAATTTACGATTTTGCCAATTACGCCTTCAACAAGGCCCACGCGGTGTGCTACGCCGTGGTCGCCTATCAGACGGCGTGGTTCAAGCTGCACTACCCTAAGGAGTACATGGCGGCGCTGCTGACCTCGGTGCTGGATGTGGCCGGCAAGGTGGCGGGCTATATCGGCGAGTGCAGGGAGATGGGCATCCCCCTGCTGCCTCCGGACGTGAACCGTTCCTATGACAGCTTTACCGTGGAGGAGGGGGGCATCCGCTTCGGGCTGGTGGCCATCAAGAACATCGGCCGCGGCTTTATTCAGAACGTGGTGAAGGAGCGGGAACGGAACGGCCTGTTCTCCGGCTTCCAGGACTTCTGCCAGCGGATGTACGGCACGGATATGAACAAACGGGCGGTGGAAAATCTGATCCGTGCGGGGGCCTTCGACAGCTTCGGCGCTTTCCGCAGCCAGCTGGCCGCCATCAGCGAGAAGCTTCTTGACGCCCTTGCCGGAAGCAGGCGGCAGAATATCGACGGACAGATCGACTTTTTCGGTCTGTCCACGCCGTCCGGACAGAGTCCCGCGGTGAGCGTCCAGCTGCCCGACATTCCGGAGTACGCCCTGGACGAGCGGCTGCGTCAGGAGCGGGAGGTCACGGGGATGTATCTCTCCGGACATCCCATGAACGCCTACCGGGAAACCGTCCGGTCCGCCGGAGCGGTCCGCATCGGCTCCATCGGCGAGGACTTTTCTCAGGAGGGCGGTCCCACCGTTTACCAGGATGAGCAGGCCATTGCAGTGGCGGGCATCGTCACGGCCTACCGCACCCGCACTACCCGCAGCGGCAGCCTGATGGCCTACGCCACCGTGGAGGACGACAGCGGAGCCATCGAGCTGCTGTGCTTTGCCAGGACGCTGGAGCAGTTCGGCCGCCTGCTCAGTCCGGACAGCGCGGTGCTGATTAAGGGAAAGCTGTCTGTCCGGGATGAGAAGCCGCCCCAGATCATCTGCGACGGGGTGTACGCCCTGCGGAACGGTGGGAACATGCAGCCCGCTCCCCCGGCCGCGCCGAAGACGGCGGGCGTGCAGGTGCTGGAGGGAAAGGTGCTGTGGCTGCGCCTGCCCTCTGCCGAGTCTCCGGCACTGGCGCATATCAACCGGGTCATCGCCATGTTTCCGGGCGGCACGCCGGCAAGGATCTTCTTCAGGGACACCGGAAAACGGATGGGGACCCGGTGCCTGCTGGGGAAATCCCTGGTGGAGGAGCTGCGGGAGGTGCTGGGGGAGGAAAACGTGGTCATCCAGTAGGAGAGAGACCGCGTTATATCATATGGGAAGAAACAGCAGCGGGAGGAATGAAAATGATTACCCAATTCATCTATGGTCATCCGGTAGAAACCTTCGCGGTTACCGAAAAAATTCCCGTGGCGGACCACGAGGCACTGCGGCGCTTCTCCAGGAAAAAGGGAACGGTCCAGGTTTTCAGCTGTCCTCTGGATGAGGACGCCGTCATTTATGGTCTGGGGGAGACCATGCGAGGCATCAACAAGCGGGGCGGGCGGTACATCAGCTTTAACTATGACGACCCCCATCACAGGGACGATATGCCGTCCATGTACGGCTCGCATAACTTCTTTGTGGTGGACGGCGCGGAAACCTTCGGCGCATTTTTTGATACGCCGGCCAAGGTGACCTTCGATATGGACGCCAGAGGCGAGGGCGTCCTGTCGGTGCTCTGTGAGACGCAGGATCTTCGGCTTTACGTCGTAGAGGGGGAGAGCGCCTACGACGTGGTAAAGCAGTTTCTGGGCAGTATTGGACGGAGCTTTCTGCCTCCGCTCTGGGCCTTTGGCTATGGACAGAGCCGCTGGGGATATAAAACGGCGCGGGATATCAGCCGTGTTGCGGCCAGGCATGAAGAGAAGTCCATCCCTCTGGACTATATCTGCATGGATATTGACTATATGGACCGGTTCATTGACTTTACCGTGAACAGGCGCCGGTTCCCCGATATGGCCGGGTTCGCCGCCGGATTGAAGGAGAAGGGACTCCATCTGGTGCCCATTGTGGATGCGGGAATCAAGATCGAGCCGGGCAACCCCGTATATGACGAGGGCGTCCGGGAGGGGTATTTCTGCAAGAATCACGAGGGAACGGATTTCAAGGCGGAGGTTTGGCCCGGAATGACCCATTTCCCGGACTTTCTCCAGGAGAGGGTCCGGCGCTGGTTCGGGGATCAGTATAAGGTCTATACGGACTGTGGACTGGAGGGCTTCTGGAACGATATGAACGAGCCCGCCATTTTCTCCACGGAGTACAGAGCCAAAGGGACGAACCCGGACGCCGAACGGGGAGACCCGGACCAGCCGGAGCGTCACATCGCCGATTTCAAGGATTTCTTCCACCGGCTGGACGACGGGCGGGAAAAAAGCAACTATGAGGTCCACAATCTGTACGGAGCCATGATGACCCGCGCCTCCGGCGAGGGGCTGGAGCGGCTTTTGGATAAACGGTATCTGCTCTTCTCCCGGGCCTCCTGCATTGGCGCCCACCGGTATGGCGGAATCTGGACGGGAGACAACGCCTCTACCTGGGAAATGCTGCGGCAGAATGTGTATCACATGCCCTCGCTGAATATGTGCGGTTTCCTCTTCAGCGGCGCGGACACCGGCGGCTTCGGCGGGAACTGCACACGGGAGCTGCTGCTGCGCTGGCTGGCCGTCTCCGTTTTTACGCCGCTCATGCGCAATCACACAGCAATCTTTACCCGGAACCAGGAGTGTTACCGTTTCCGGGATCCCCAGGACTTCCGGACCATCATCAGTTTGCGTTACCGGCTGCTGCCGTATCTGTACTCCGAGTTCATGAAGGCCGCGCTGCGGCAGGATATGTTTATCAAACCGTTGGCCTTTGATTTTCCCGGCGACGGGAAGGCCCGGCGGATTGAGGATCAGCTGATGGTAGGGGAGAGCGTCATGATCGCCCCTGTTCTGGAGCAGGGCGCCAGGGGGCGGATCGTCTATCTGCCGGAGCCCATGACGGAGGTCCGGTATAACCGGGAGGGCTTCACCTGCATCGACGTGGGCGCAGGAGAGCGAACAGTCATGACGCCGCTGAATCAGGTGGTATTCTACATCCGGAAAGGGAAGCTGGTCCCGGTGGGCAGGGAGGCCTCCAACACGTCGGAACTGGATTTGCTGGATGTGGAGCTGCTGGGCTCCGGCACAGCCTATGAACAGTATGTGGATGACGGCTATACCAGATCGTGCAGTCTGGAGCGGTGCGTGATCCGGCGCAGGGAAGATCGCTAAACCGCCTCACCGTATTGCTTGCGTGCGGAAGTAATATCTGCCGTGCTTTTCAGTTGCCGCCGCTTGCGGCGGCGGGCAAAACGGCTTCAATCAAATACATTATTTCCGAATTTAAAATGCGGGAATAATAAATAAGGAAAGAGGAAAATACCATGAATGAAAAAGTTGCGCAGCTTATCAACGAGCAGATCAACCATGAGTTTTATTCCGCCTATCTCTATCTGGACTTCGCCAATTATTACGCTGCCGCCGGCCTGGACGGCTTTGAAAACTGGTACCGTGTGCAGGCCCAGGAGGAGCAGGCCCACGCCATGCTCTTTTACCAGTACCTCCATAATAACGGCGAGAAGGTGACCCTGAAGGCGATCCGGCAGCCGGACAAGGTCCTGGACAGTCCGATGGCGCCTCTGAAGGCCGGTCTGGAGCACGAGAAGCTGGTCACCGGCCTCATTGACGGAATCTATGCGCTGGCCTTTGAAGCGAGGGATTTCCGCACCATGCAGGTACTGGACTGGTTTGTCAAGGAGCAGGGCGAGGAGGAAAAGAACGCCGCGGACCTGATTACCAGAATGGAGCTCTTCGGCGGGGATGCGAAGGGGCTGTACATGCTCAACAGCGAGCTGAAATCCCGCGTATATACCGCGCCGTCTCTGACGCTGTAACCCGCAATAACGGGAGAAAGCAGGAACCCCTAAGGCTTAACAGTGATAAGGAAGTATTCACAACAGCGTATTGCCAACGCTGACAAACAGGGTGCAGACAGGAGCAGAGAACCGATCACTTGCATTAGTGGCCGGTTCTCTGCTTTTCTGTTACGTAATAGAACGTCGTTTTTGGAGCAGACTTATACAGCAAAGGCGGGAAAAGCTGTCAGGGACGCAAAGCGCAGAGTTTGCCCTGGCTACTTATCAATTCTTCGCAACAGAATACTGCACATACCAGCGGCTAAAACAAAAATCAGGAGTAGCGGCCAAAGGCTTTCAAACCTGAAAACACTTTCTGCCATCAGTTTATATCCCCATGTAGCCGGAAATAGTTTTCCTATTGTTTCAAACGTTTTTG